>NZ_JBFCVK010000006.1:0-350017 GCF_040712085.1 Aquibaculum sediminis | reverse complement strand
GTCCGCCGACGACATCCTCGCTTCCATCGAGCGCTTCTGCCTGCGAAACTGCCCAGAGCAAGCCAATCAATGATTAGAACTTCTGAACCAGGACACTAGACCGGATCGCATTTAATCTGAACCACTCCGGGTTCTGATAAAATGCGTGAATCCGGTCTACATCAAAGAGATAGAGCCGATTCACGCCTCTGTTCGGTTCGCTTCGCGAAGCCGATCAGAGACGACCGGCTCTAAAGAAGCAAAGCGCTATCAGGTCCGCGCCGTTCGCGCCTATCTGATCCGCCTGGGAGTTGAGCCATGAACACGATGGCATACAAGGGCTATAGCGCCCGCATCGAGTATGACGACGAGGACGGTATTTTCTTCGGCAAGATTGCTGGAATCGCCGACGGCGTGGGCTTTCACGCCGATAATGTCGCCGATCTCAGGGCGGCCTTTCACGAGGCTGTGGAGGATTACCTGGAAACCTGCGCCAAGGTCGGCAAGCCGCCGCAGAAGCCCTATTCCGGCAGGGTCATGTTCCGCGTCGATCCCGAGGTGCATCGCAAGGCGGCGCTGGCGGCGGAGCTGTCGGGTAAGAGCTTGAACCAGTGGGCCGAAGAGGTGCTCGCCCGAGCAACAGAGGAGCGCGCCTTTTCACGCTGACGCTGGCCCACCGTCCTACCCCTGCCGCAGGGCCAGCAAGGCGGCGAGGCTGGCCAGCGCGAGGAGGCTGGTGAGGCCGAGTGCGCCCAGGCCCCAGTGGTCGATGGCCAGTGCGAAGAGGAAGGGCGCCGCGGCCTGGCCGAAGCGCGCGGGGGCCATCAGCAGCCCCTGGCGCAGGCCGTAGCCGCCCGGCCCGAAGAGCGACAGCGGCAGGGTCCCCTTGGCGATGGTGAGGATGCCGTTGCCCGCCCCGTGCAGCAGGGTGAAGACCGCCGCCCCCGCCGGGCCCAGCAGCACGAGCAGCAGCGCCCCCAGCGGGTGTGCCGCCGCCGCCAGCCGGGCCGAGAGCAGGGGGTGGAAGCGGCGCAGCAGCGTGTACTCGAACAGCCGTGCCCCCACCTGTGCCGGGCCGGTTAGCGCCGCCGCGGCCACGGCGGCGGCGGGCGTGGCGCCGGCCTCCTGCAGCAGGCGGGGCAGGTGGGCGGCCATGGCGGTGCTGGTGAACCAGGTAGCGGTGAAGACGAAGGCGAGCAGCAGCAGGGCGCGCCGCTGCTTGGCGGTTTCCTTCGCCTCTTGCGGCGTTGCCTTTGACTTCGGCTGCGCAGCCGGCCGGCTTTCGGGCGCCCCCTTGCGCCGCGGCAGCAGGGCGTTGAGCGGCAGGCCCAGCAGCAGGTGCGCGCCCGCCCAAAAGAAGCAGGCGGCGCGCCAGCCGGCCTCGGCCTCCACCCAGGCTGTGACCGGCCAGCAGATGGTGCTGGCGAAGCCGGCGATGAGCGTGATGCCGGTGATGGCGCCGCGCGCCTCGCGCCCGTAGAGCCCGGCCAGGGTCGCGAAGCCCGCCTCGTAGAGCCCCATGGCCATGCCCACGCCCAGCAGCAGCCAGCCGGCGAACATCGAGACCGGCCCCTGCGCCAGGCCCAGGAGCCCCAGGCCGGCGGCGAAGACCAGGCTGGAGCCGATCAACACCCCGCGCCCGCCGAAGCGGTCGATCCGCGCCCCGGCCAGCGGCCCGAGCAGCGCGGAGAGCACCAGCGCCGCGGAAAAGGCGCCAAAGACCCACCCCGCCGTCAGCCCCAGCCCCTCGGCCATGGGCACCGCGAGGATCGCCGGCAGGTAATAGCTCGACCCCCAGGCCAGCGTCTGCGCCGAGCCCAGCATGACGACGACGGAAGAACGGGGGCGGGAGGAGGACATGTAGCCGGGAGGCAGGATGGAGAAGGGATGGTGGCAGGATGCCGCAGTCTATGCCCCTTCCCGCGCCATTGCGAGCCCTGCCCCCGCGAGCCTTGCCCGTGGAGGCCGATAGGCCCCCCACCTCGTCATTGCGAGGAAGCGAAGCTGACGCGGCAATCTAGGGCCACGAGCGGCCGCCCTGGATTGCCGCGCTCCCTCCGGTCGCTCGCAATGACGGTGGGGAAAGGGCTGGTCGCTCGCAATAACGGCAGAAATAGGGGCGGATCGCACGGACTGCCGAAGGAAGAAGGGACAGCGCAGCCGGCTCAGGTCAGAAGCGCGGCCAGGTCGTGCGCTTCGGGCACCGCCTGTTCGGCGGAGATGGGGAAGGGGCGCTCGCCGGGGCCCTGCGGCATGAAGGGGCGTCGGCCGGCGGCCAGGCATTGGCAGTGCCAGGCCCGCCAGGCCTCCCAATACTCCAGGCGGAAGGGCGTGGTGCCGCTGCCCTGAATACCGGTGCTGTGGTCGGTCATCAGCGACCCCGGGCGTTCGGCGCCCAGCGCCAGGGGCTTGCGCAGTGGCGCGCCGGCTTCCCGTCCGAAGACGAGAGCGAGGCGGGCGAGAAACTCGCTGTCGGCGCCGGTGCGCACCTCGTCGAAAGCGCCCGCGCGGTTCAGGACGGCGTCGCGCCGGAAGAGGATCGAGGAGAGGTTGGCGCGGAGCAGCGGGTGGCACTGCCGCGCCACCACGGGCCCGTCATCGCGAATGCGCAGCCAGTAGGACCAGCTGAACACCCGCGCAGGATCCCGCTGGATCCAGTCGAGCTGCTGTTCGATCTTGCGCGGATGCGACCAGTCGTCCGAGTCATGACAGGTCACGAAGGCGCCGTGCGCCAGGTGTCGCAGGGCAAGGTTCTTGGCCACATAGGTGCCGACATTGCGCGGCAGACGGTGATAGAGCACCCGGGGGTCACGCTCGCGCAGCGCCGAGACCACCGCGCCCAGTCCGTCGTCGCTGGCATCGTCCATGACGATGATTTCCAGGTTGCGATGGCTTTGTGCCAGGAGGGATTCGATGGCCGGGCCGATACGCTCTGCGGTGCGGAAGGCCGTCATGATGACGGAGACCAGCGGGCGCTCGCCGGGCAGCGCCGACACCCGTGCCGTGGCGTTGCGAGCGTTGAGCGCTTTCGTGTCATTCCTGCGCTCGAGCGCTTCCAGCTGGTGATACGCGAAGTAGCGATTGATCTGCGCCAGCGCTGCTGCCTCGGGGGTCGGGCTGGCCGGGAGTTGGCCGGAGAGCAGCAGAGTTGCGCGATGCAGCGCAAGCTCGGGCCAACGCGCCTCCTCGTCGCTCGAAAGCCCACCCATCACCGCGGCGGCCTCCGGCAGGTGTCCGAGCCCGGTCAGCAACGCGACGTGCAGGTCGCGACACTCGGCGGCTGCGGAAGCCTCCGCCTCCCGCAGGTGCTGGAGGGCCAACTCGGGCGCGTGCGGCGCCAGCGCAGTGGTGATCTGGCGCAGCTTGTCGGCCGGCAGCCCCTGCAGCCAGGCTCGAGCTTCGTCGAGGTTTCCAAGCGCCGCCGCACAGACCGCAGCGGCCAGGCGCGCGCGCCATCGCTCCGGCACGCCTTCCCGCTGTGTGCGCTGGTAGACCGTGCGATAGAGCCCAAGCTTGTACTGCGCCCAGTAGGAGGGGGCATGAGCGAAAAGCGCGTGGTGGCGGTGCAGCGCCAGGGCCTCGCTGAAGCGGTGCTTGCGCATCGCGCGGTGGAAGCCGAGCGTTGCTGTGAGAGCCTTCATGGGGCATTCCTGTGACTGGGTGCGGGCAGACGGCAATGATGATAACGGGCATTACTTCATTGTTTGCAGCCCTGCTTGTCATCGCACGCTATGTCTCTATGCTCCGCCACGTTTTGACTGGACAGGCATGTCCCGGACCAGAGCGTGGTGTGTCCTTGGGGTGGAGTTCAGCCACTCCATGTCGCCGTCCACGCTCTTGTGGTTTATGGAAGCACACGCTAGACAAACGCCGTCAACTGGATCTAGAAAAAGTTGGCGCTCTGGGTGCGATGTTCAACCGATGATAACTAGCGACAATAGAGCGAGGCGCAGCCTTTGATACATGTTGCAGTGTTCGTAGGGACGCGTCCCGAAGGCGTCAAGATGGCGCCTGTTGTGAAGGCACTTCGCCAAAGCGGGGATTTTCGTTGCACCCTGGTGTCCACGGGGCAGCATCGCGAGATGCTGCAGCGCGCGCTCCAGGATTTTGGGCTGGAGGCCGACGTTGATCTGGCGGTGATGCAGCCGAACCAGACGCTGGCCTCGCTCAGCAGTCGGCTTTTTGCGGTGATCGACAACACCCTTGAGGAACTGAAGCCCGACTGGGTGCTGGTGCAGGGTGACACGACGACCGTGCAGGTCGCCGCCCTCTCTGCCTTCTATCGTCGCATCCCCGTCGGCCACGTCGAGGCCGGTCTGCGCAGCCATGACATGCTCGCGCCCTTTCCTGAGGAATTGAACCGTCGCATTGCCGGCCTGGTGGCCGACCTGCACTTCGCCCCCACCCGGGGTGCCGTCGACAATCTTGCTGCGGAAGGGGTCGCCGAGGCGCAGGTGCACGTCACCGGCAACACCGGCATCGACGCTCTGCTGCAGATTGCGGCGGAGGTGAGGGAGCGTCCGCCGGCCCTGCCCGAGGAGATCACGCAGTTTCTGGCCCGCCACGATCGTTTTGTCCTGATCACCGGTCACCGGCGGGAGAACTTCGGCGAGGGCTTCCGTAACATTTGTCAGGCGATTTCCGGCCTGGCCGACACCTATCCGCAAGTGGGCTTCCTCTACCCGGTTCACCTCAATCCGCAGGTGCGCGGGCCGGTGTTCGAGATCATCAAGGGGCGGGAGAACGTCCTGCTGACCGACCCCCAGGAATATCGCAGTTTTGTCCATTTGATGGACCATGCCCACCTGTTACTGTCCGATTCCGGTGGCGTGCAGGAGGAGGCGCCCAGCCTGGGCAAGCCGGTTCTGGTGATGCGCGACGTCACGGAGCGCCCGGAAGGCATTGCCGCGGGTTGCGCTGAGCTGGTCGGCTCCTCGGCCGAGAGAATCAGGCAGCGCGTGTCTGCCCTGCTCGACGACACGGCGCTTTACGAGCGCATGTCCCGGGCCCAGAACCCCTACGGGGACGGCAAGGCGAGCCAGCGCATCGTGGAGGCGCTTGCCCGCTTCCCCAAGGGCTTCTCCGGCTGATTGTTGGAGCGCTATACAACTGTTTGACCTGCGAATAGGATAGATTGATGCGAGTCTTCGAGACCGTCAGCGTCGTTGGCCTGGGCTACATCGGGCTGCCCACCGCCGCCGTCATGGCGAGCCGCGGCCTGAACGTCATAGGCGTGGACATCAGTTCCAGAGCGGTCAGCGCCATCAATTCCGGCCGCGCGCACTTCTTCGAGCCCGAGCTCGACGCCCTGGTCAAGAAGGCCGTGGACGAGGGCCGCCTGCGCGCCGTCACCCAGCCTGAGCCGGCCGAGGCCTTCGTCATTGCCGTGCCGACCCCAGTGGGCAAGGACCATGCGCCGGACCTCAGCTATGTGGAGGCGGCCGCCGCCTCGATTGCGCCGGTGCTGCAGAAGGGCAATCTGATCATCCTGGAGTCCACCTCGCCCGTGGGCACCACGGAGATGCTGTCGGAGAAGCTCGCCGGCCTGCGCCGGGATCTCACCTTCGCCTGTGCGCAGCAGCAGGAGTCCGATGTTCTGCTCGCCTACTGTCCCGAGCGGATCATCCCCGGGCACATGGTCGTGGAGCTGCTGGAGAACGACCGCATCATCGGCGGCCTCTCTCCGGCCTCCACCGAGGCGGCCACGGCGCTCTACCAGACCTTCGTTCAGGGGCAGCTCGTGCCGACCACCAGTCGCACGGCCGAGATGGTAAAGCTGACCGAAAACGCTTCGCGCGATGTCAGCATCGCTTTCGCCAATGAGCTCTCCAAGCTCTGCGACACGTTCGGCATCGATGTCTGGGAGCTGATCGAGCTCGCCAATCACCATCCGCGCGTGAACATACTCAAGCCCGGCCCCGGTGTCGGCGGCCACTGCATCGCCGTTGATCCCTGGTTCATAATCCACGCCGCCGAGGGCCTGGCGCCCCTGATGCACGCCGCGCGCCAGGTGAACGACAGCAAGCCCGGCTATGTGGTCGAGCGCGTGCTGGAGATGGCGCAGCCGGGCGACACCATTGCCTGCCTCGGCCTCGCCTACAAGGCCGACACCGACGACCTGCGCGAGAGCCCGGCCGTGGAGATCATCGAAGCCCTGGCGGAGCGGCATGAGGGACGCGTGCTCGCGGTGGAGCCCAATGTCGGCACCTTGCCCCCGTCACTGGAGGACCGCGGCGTGGCCCAGGCGGACTTGAGCGCAGCGCTGAGCGCGGCGCAGACGGTTGTCCTGCTCGTGGACCACCGGCAGTTCAAGGCGGTGAGCAAGGAGGTCCTGCAGGGCAAGCGGGTGGTGGATACCAGGGGGATTTGGCCGAGAGTTTCGACCGACGATATTGAAGTACAGCCTGCGCTTCGAAACGCTTCTTAAGTATTATTTATGTAAAAGAACGCGTGATTTACTGTTGGTGTTCCTAATAACTAGGAAGGGCGCTTTTTGTTGATGCAGTGTCGACCTTGTTTGTCCGAGTTTTTCAACCAGCTTTCTTTTGGCACCATGGTTTGTCGATCTCAGACTCTGATTGGCGAGAGTTTGGAGAACTGAATTGGCAGGTGTGATGCGCGATCGAACAAAGGACTTTTCTAGCTCCGAACATGAAACAAACGGGGCAAAAGAAGGAGCATTGGGAAACGCAGTCGCAGAGAATGGAGGGGCGAATTTACAAGACCCTTCCGTAATAACGGCGCCACCAGGAGATCAAACTATCATTTCAACGTTTGATCGAGAGGATCTGTTGCTCAAGATAGAGAGATTGCAGCAGCAGTTGAAGAAGGAACGTATGGCGCGCGCCTCTTTGGAGCATCGCCTGGCACGAGAAGTTGCGTTCACTGAAAAGCGGATCAAGGCACATCTCTCGTACCGACTTGGCAGAGAGATTATTGCGAGTGGCCGCTCGCCGATTGCTTGGCTTCGATTGCCGTCTCGACTGATTCGCACATACGGCGACTTTAAGCGCAGGATGAGCGAACAGGCTCAACCGCGCGCAAAACCCGCATCTCGTGAACTTGTTGCAATCTACGAAGCGGGGGGAGCTCCTGCAGTTGTCGGCCACCTAAGTAAGGGTCAACGTTCGCTTACACAGGCGGAATTGGCTTGGGAGGCGGTGCGTGCCGGCCAAGCATTGGCACGAGCGGGTGTTGAGGGAGCGGAAATGACTCTCTCAGCAGAAGCAGTTCAGGTTGATCCCTCACCTCGCATACTTCGCGCACGCTTCTGGGCATGCCATCGGTCTGCAGATTATGCCTCAGCAAATGAAGTGGCGGAACGGCTATGGAAGATTGCAGGGGAGCAGGATCTTCATCCAGATGAGCGAAAGAAACTGGAACCGGTCTTTCGCCATCCCGTTCGCCAGCTTGCTATCTTAGACTTGGTGCGTGATACGCCGGACCATGTCATTGAGCCTGTCCAGCGCCGGGTGTGCTACGTGTTGCATAACAGCCTGCCTCACTCTTCAGGTGGATATGCAACGCGCTCGCATGGGCTTGCCTCGGCCCTAAAGCATTCAGGATGGGACGTTGTGGCCGTAACGCGGCCGGGCTTTCCATTTGATGTCACCTCTGACCTCACAATGGACCAGGTGAGCAGGGAAGATCGGGTCGACGGCATCAAGTACGTTCGGCTATTCGAGCCTTCTCGGCGTGAGTTGGCCCCCGCTCAGTACATCAGTTTGGCCGCTGACGCGATTGAAGGCGAACTGCGTCGTCAGCGTCCTGAGGTGGTGGTGGCCGCCTCCAATCATCTCACAGGTCTCCCGACGCTGATTGCAGCGAGACGATTGGGAATTCCGTTCTTCTACGAGGTGCGTGGCCTCTGGGAGATCACGCGCATGTCGCGCGAGCCAGGCTTTGCTAAGAACATTAACTTCTGGATTCAAAAGTCGCTAGAGGCCGCTGTTTCCAGTCATGCAAGCGGCGTTTTCACCCTCACTTATGCAATGCGTGAGGAGCTTCAGAACCGGGGCGTTCCCGGAGAGAAAATCACGCTTCTTCCCAACTCGTGCAATGCCGAACTGTTCTCACCTCGCGACAAGGACCAGGTTCTGCAGGAGCAGCTTGGTATTCCCCATGATGTTCCCGTCATAGGCTACATTGGCACCTTTGTGGGCTATGAAGGGCTTGATGATTTAGCACAGGCGGCGGGTCTGCTCAGACGCAGGGGTGTGCACTTTAGGCTTTTGCTTGTCGGAAATGAGGATGCGAGCGGAAAGGGGCGCGGAGAAATCACGCAGGCAATAGAGAAATGCGCGCGCCAGGAAGGCTTCCTGGACTGGTTGATAATGCCCGGCCGTGTGCCGCACGAGTTAGTGCCGAGCTATTACTCTTTGATCGATATAACGCCGTTTCCGCGCAAGCCCCTCCCGGTTTGCGAGATGGTATCGCCTATCAAGCCGTTGGAAGCGCTTGCAATGGAAAAGGCAGTGGTGGTGTCAAATGTGCGGGCCCTGGCAGAGATGATAAGGGATGAGGAAACAGGAGTACATTTCCAGAAAGGGGAGGTGACCGACCTTGCTGACAAGTTGCAGCGTTTGCTAGGCGATACTGAATATCGACAGAGACTGGGGCAAGAGGGTCGACGTTGGGTACAGGCGGAACGATCCTGGTCGGCTGCTGCGCAGCAGATGCAGAAAGCAATTACTGACAGTATTGACTATCATGCCATGTGACTATTTGGACGTTATTCCAAGAACGTAAGAGGAGACAATGCTTTCAAACGAAGCATCTAAAGGCTTTATGTTAGCCTCGTCATTTATTCCGGAATCGGCGATTACCGCCTTCCGGGGAATCGCTTATACTGATCAGCAAATTATTGTGGGGCCGAATGGTTTTAACGAGTATAAATATAAGCACAATATAGAAATTAACTCAATTAATGAGGGTAGGTTTTCGTTATTTGTTAGAGATGAAAGGGTATTTTGGGCAAAATGTGATAATACAGGGCAGGATATACTATATTACTATGCATCAGGGTCAAATTGGGCAGTATCTAACTCATTCTATATGCTAGCCTCGCACCTTGTCCGGCATGGCGTTAGTCTTAACGTAGATGAAGATTCTGTTAGATCGTTCTTTATAGACCACAATCTGGGACAGCAACTTGTAAGTCATCGCACGATGGTGCGTGAAATTAGAGTTTTGCCATTGGACCATGCAATAAACATTCGATTGAACTCGATTGGAGGTGGCGAATGTGCAACACTCGTTCGATGTTATAATGTTACTAACGCACCAGCCATTGATGTAGAATTGTACCGTCATTGCGTGCAGAATTACTGCATAAAATGGGCATCAAGGCTTCATTGTTTAGTAAGCCATTATAAAAATATGGAGTCTGTGGATTTGAGTGGCGGAGTAGATTCTCGCCTGAATCTTTCACTATTATCAGCCTCCGGTTATGATGTGAGCGAAATTAATATTTGCTCGAACGCTGCTCAGGTTCGGGATTACGAAGTTGCTCAGAAGGTGGTAAAGGCAGTGGGTGCAAGAATCCAGAATAAAAAGCTGCCATCTGCGATGCTTCCTGGGAGTAAAAGATACAATTTGTGGAAGCTGGGAAATTTAGGAATCTATTCTCCTGTTTATGGCAATTCTCGTGCGGATGCGGATAATTTTCTTCATTTGCACGGTGCTGGAGGAGGATGTTTTCGTCAAGTCTATCAAAAGAAACCAGAAGAAATAATTGATTCTATAAAAAGTAGATGCAGCGCAGGTGGAATGGGGAATTCTTTTTCTATACTATTGAGAGAAGCATTTAATGACATGCAGCATAGTATGTTATCGGATGATGCTATGATGCTTCATTATCGCTTTTTCCGGTCACGTTTTCACTTTGGACGAAACGCATATCGATCTTTTTCTAGTGTTCTTATAACGCCGCTCTCTTCGCCGGATCTAATGTTTGCAACGCGCTATCTATCTGATGAAGAGCGAAACAACAATCAATTGGCGTTAGATATTTTTCTTTTAACAAACCCGAAACTTGCAGAAATAGAATTTGATAGCAAAAGTAAAGAATTCACAAAAACAGCAAAGGAAAACTCCGTTTTCCACAAAGAAAACCAAATTAGATACGATAAACTTGATGAATATACTGTATATTCTGGAAAAAATGTAGCGAGATCGACTTTTGAACAAGGTGATGATGTTGATTTTATTTCATTTTTACGTGAGGATCTTGATCGTTTTTATGAGCCAGTGGTGAAAAGCAATTTAGTTGTAAGAAAGATAGCCGCAGAATCGATTAAGAAACTTGATACAAAAAATAGCTTAAGTAAGCGTGCAAGAGGTGCTGCCAGTATCATTAGCGCCGGAGAAGTGCTTAATCTTTGTGGGCAGTTATAAATGCGCCCCTTGAACGCGTTGTCAGCTCCTGTGCCAGCACTTAGGGACAATCTCAATGATCGCCGCGGCCGCCCGATTGATACTAGGCAGCCATCCTTCGCATATAAAATTCGAGAATCACAGGATGCCTGGAGACTTGCTCGGCAGATGAGGGTCGTAACGCCGCTTCAGGCTGTCGATCACAAGCTCGATGGGGCACGATTCGCTGATGCGCTAGGGGTTCGGCCACCCAAAATTCTTGGGGGGCCGGCCTCTCTCGCAGAATTAACACCTCCAGAGTGCGCTAGCTTCACGCTCAAGCCGCTGCGAGGGACCTCTGGAAAGGGTGTCTTGCTGCTGAAGCGCGAGAAGAGCGGTTTTCGAGATTTGCTGTCTAAAGCCCTTTATCCTACTTGGTCATCTGCTTGCGCAGCTTCGCAACGTTCTGTTAACCACAATGAAGAATTCTATATTGAAGAACTAGTATGTAATAACTCGGTGTCCGAAAGTTGCCCCGATGATTTTAAGTTCTATTGCTTTTATGGTGTTGTGGGGGTGATTTTACAAAAAAAACGGATAAATAATAAAAAATCATTATACAGATGGTTAAATTCTTCCTGGGAGGTAGTAAATACAGGGAGATATGTTAATAGGGTCGATTCAAATCTGCCAACACCTGAGAACAAAGGAAAGTTGTTACTGGCAGCAGAACGATTGTCTTCCTCTGTTCCTGTACCGTTTTTGCGCATTGATCTCTACGCTGATGATGAGGGTGCGGTTTTTGGTGAATTCACCCCCCATCCTGGTGGGTTTGATACCTTTTCAGAAAAATGGGATATCAAGCTTGGATCTTTGTACGAAGCGGCATCAGCGCGTCTGCAGATTGACCTCGTTCACTGCAGATTCGATCTGAATGCTTTTTGGTCACGATTTGGTCGTTCGCATGGTCCTTGATATGGCGACAACCGTTCTATAGCAGATGAACTCTTGCTCGGGGGCCTCGAAAACTGCGTGTGTGACCTCCCCGTGTCTGGCGGTCACCCCTCCACCCCCAAGCCCTCAAAGAACAGCTTCAAGATCGTTGCCTCCGCCGTTTCGAACATGGCCTCGCGGCCGAGGACGGCGCGGATTTGGCTGTCGAAGTCGGCGTAGTGCTGGGTGGTGGCCCAGATGGTGAAGAGGAGGTGGATCGGGTCCAGGGGCGTGAGGCGGCCCTGGTCCATCCAGCCTTGCAGCACCGCTGCCTTGCGCCGCACCTGGGCGCGCAAGCTTCGAACGCCACATTTCGGACTTGCTGGAACCGGTGCAAAAGGCATTGGAAGGCGCGCAGTTCGATCTTGGTTTTACCCGCCTTTCAGCCGAGGCCTGGCGCGAGGCCAGAAGCGTGTCCATCGACTATGCGATCATGGAACATGCCGACAATCTTTGGGTCATGCCCCACAGCGGCGAGTGGTCGGACCTGGGAGGCTGGCCAGCAGTCTGGCAGCAGGGTCGACAGGATCCCGATGGTAACGTCTGCAGTGCCCATGCCACCGCGATTGAATGCAAGAACAGCCTGTTACGCTCCGAGGATCCCCATCTGGAGTTGTCGGCATAGGCCTGGAAGGCGTCATAGCCGTAGCCATGCCCGATGCCGTTCTGGTGGCGTCACGCACGACAGCCAGGCGGTCAAGGAGGCGGTGGTGCGTCTATCCACGCGGCAGGCGACGGAGTTTCCGCGCGAGCATCGTCCCTGGGGCTGGTATGAGCCCCTGGCCCAAAGCGAACGCTTTCAGGTAAAGCGGATCGTGGTTCATCCTGGAGCGTCACTGTCCTTGCAGTCACACCACCATCGAAAGTTTCTCGCATAAATTTGCCTAATTGCACTCGGAGCCAGTTGTAAAGATATCATATGAAGAAATGTTTTAGGTTTCTGGTATGAGGAGATAGAAAAAAATTGAATGTACAATTGGATAAAAGGCACGCGGATATCTCTAATAATCTAATTAAAGATCTAAAATCATGGCTAAAAAAACTATGATGAGCAAAAATATATAGCAGTGCGAGTTTCGAGTGAATCTCGCTGAGGGATGGCCAGATGAGTGTGATGAACAGCAATGTAAGGTAGTGTTTCTACTTTTCGGTGAATTTGCAGGCGGAATGATTTGCGCTAATGATTCAGCTTGCTCAGACACGGAACATTCCGCGCATACCCAACTTATTAAGGCAGCCGAGTGCCGATCCTATCTCCTTGATGTTTATCATAGAGCGAAGGTCGATCGGATCGGATAGTCCCGTGGAAGGCTAACCCGTGTCGTCATCAATCCGAGAGGTCGAGCATTCCCATCCAGAGCCGGAAGAGGCAGCCCGCGCGCAGGAAGAGCGGGAAGCGCTCCGCGAGGAACTCCACCTCCTGAGGCAGCGGCTGCAGCAGGAGAGCGAGGCGCGTCAGGCGATCGAGGCCCGGTTCGTGCAGGAGATCGGCCGCGCCGAGGCGCGCACCAAGGGGCATCTCTCCTATCGCCTGGGGCAGGAGATCGTCAACTCGGGCGCCTCCCCTCTGCGCTGGCTGCATCTGCCCTACAGGCTCGGGCGGGCCTACAGCCAGTTTCGTCGCGACAAGAAGGAGGCCGGGGGGCCGCAAGGCGCTTCGGGCCGCTCGGCGGTGGCTGAAGCCAAGATGCGCTGGCAGGTCGGCCGCGTCTTTGACAAGGGCGGGGTGGCGCAGGCCCTGGCCCTTGCGGAACGCGAGGCGGAGAAGGGCAAAGGCACTGCTGCCGAGCTGCTGATCGCCTATGCCGGGGTGCTGCGTCCGCGCGACGGGCAGGCTGCCGACGAACTGATCCGCGCTGCCTATCGCGCCGAAAAGAGCAGCGTCACCCTGCGGGCGATGTACTGGGCCTGCACGCGTGCCGAGGATTTTCGCGCCGTCGGCGCCCTGATCCGCGAAATGGAGAGCTTCGCCGAGGAGCACCCCACATCGTCGCTGGTGGGCTGGCTCAATCAACTGCGGGAGAAGCCGGTCTATAACACCCGAGTGGTCGGGGAGGCGCTGGTTTCCGCACCGGCGCACACTGACTATGTCGACAAGCGGGTGGCCTACGTGCTGCACAACAGCCTGCCCTATTCCTCCGGGGGTTATGCCACCCGCGCCCATGGGCTGGCCACAGGCCTGCAGGAGCAAGGCTGGGAGGTGGTGGGCGTGCTGCGCCCCGGCTTTCCGAATGACCTCGACGTAACCCCCGATGAGCTGGATGACAGCTATGTGAAGAGCGTCGATGATATCCGCTACTGTTTCGCGGCGAGCCCGGCGCGCACCCACTATCCCAAGCAGGAATACATGCTGCTCGCGGCCGATCGGATTCAGCGCAGCCTCGAGGAACTGCGGCCGGAAATGGTTGTCGCCGCCTCGGCGCACCTCAGCGCCCTGCCGGCCTTGATTGCGGCACGCCGTCTGGGGATCCCCTTCGTCTACGAGGTGCGCGGCTTCTGGGAGATCACTCGTCTTTCCCGCAAGCCCAGCCGGGAAGGCACCATCTATCACAAGGTGGAATGCTTTCTCGAAGCCTTCGTGGCCGAGGAGGCGGACCTGGTCTTCACGCTCACCGAGGCCATGAAGGACGAACTGTTGGCCAGGGGCGTCACGACCGAGATCCGGCTGCTGCCCAACTCCTGCGACCCGTCGCGCTTCCAGCCGCTGGCGCGCGACCGCGAACTGGCCCAGCAGCTCGGCATCCCGGACGAGGTGCCGGTCATCGGTTACATCGGCACCTTCGTCGACTACGAGGGCCTCGAATACCTTGCCCAGGCCTGCGCGCAACTGCATGAGCGCGGCCGCGATTTCCGGCTGATGCTGGTGGGCAACGAGAACACCTCGGGCACCGATGTGGGCAGGATCACCCAGGAGATCCAGGAGACCGTGGCAGAGGCAGGCATTGCCGACAAGGTGCTCATGCCCGGCCGCGTACCGCACGAGATGGTGGAGAAATACTACTCGCTGGTGGATATAGTCGCTTTCCCCAGGCGCGCCTGGCCGGTGACGGAGATGGTCTCGCCCATGAAGCCGCTCGAGGCGCTCAGCATGGAAAAGGCCGTCGTGGCTTCGAACGTGAGGGCGCTCGCAGAGATGATCGATCACGGGCGAACGGGTCTGCTGTTTCAGAAGGAAGACGCGCAGGACCTGGCCACCAAGCTTGAATACCTCTTGGACAATCCGGAAGAGATGCGGCGGCTTGGGGCGGCGGGCAGGCAGTGGGTGATCGAGAACCGCCGCTGGGACGTCACGGCGCAGCAGATGGCCGAGGGCCTGGAAAGCCTGCGCGCTTCGGACGGCGGGCAGGTGGTGCATAAGGGGTAAACGGGCCGGAAATTGCGGTATCCTGTGTTTCTGCGCAGTTTGAGTATGTGATCTTATGACAGAGTTGGTTGTGCATATCGGGCTGCCGAAGACGGCGACCACGTTCTTGCAGCGGAAGGTGCTGCGGAAAAATCCGAGCGTCAGGATGTTCCACAAGAAGAATTCTCCGGAACTGATAAAGAAAGCCCAGAGTTTCTTGAGAAAAGGCTCCGGCGACATTTCTGATTTGGGACGTTATCTGGATGGCGATCGAGTTAATGTTCTTACGAACGAGAACATATCTCTGACCGACATGTCGTTCTGGTCGAATCGCGGGGCCTGCACGCCTGCGATCCTGGCAAACAATCTCAGGCGGCTGTCCAACCTGCTGTTCGGGCGCCCCGATGCCGTCAGGGCAATTCTGTCCATAAGGCGTCAGGACCGCTGGGTCGCCTCCCGCTACGCCCAGTCCGCCAGCAAGTTCGCCGAACCGGGTCAGCAGGATTTCGAGCGCCGGGTGCAGAAGGCGATCACGCGCCACTTCAGCACCAGAGGGGTTTGGATCGACTACGCCCATGTCATCGAGACACTGGAGAAGGCCTGCCCGAACGGCGTACTGGTCCTGATGCAGGAGGAACTGGAGCATGATCCTGTCGCATGGGCGCGGAAACTGGATGCGTTTCTGGGAACGAAAGAGTCTCTCGAGGTTGTTGAAAAGGAAACAAGCAAGGGTACTGAAAAATACTCCCTTTCAGTAAACGAGGATACATGGAAGCTTAAATTAGAGTCAAGCGTGTACATAACATTGCACGATAAAATAAAGAATAGTATTTTGCGTGAATACGCGGGATCAAATAAGAAATTGATGAGCAGAGATTTAGTATTTGATCATTATTATTGATATAAAATGACGACTCAGTGCCATGCGGCGCGCCTGGGTCGATTCTCGAGCCGCCTGGAGTGCTCTGTTCATGACGAGATGTTCAGCAGTTGTGCTTGACGGCATGCCTCTCCATCCCGCTGTGGAAACGGAGTACCTCCGATTTGCTTCAGTCTATCACGCGTCCGCACCGAACCTTTTGAACCGCAAGGACTATGCGCGTTGGAGCTATGTGCTGGAGCGGCTGCCCGAGGGTGTTTCGGTTCTCGATGTTGGAGTGGGGGCTGGGCAGTTCATCAGTGCTGCTAGCCGTTCCGGACGGTTCGGAACTGTAGAAGGATTGGATATAGCGAGGCATTCCCGGTTCCTGGCTCCAGAACCGAAACCGGTCAATGTAACCTATGCCAATGCTGAGAATATGCCGTTCAAGGATGACGCCTTCGACTACGTATTGGCGATGGAGATTATTGAGCATCTTGGTAACAACGCTATGCTACGCGTCCTGAAAGAAATAAGAAGAGTCGGAAGGTACGGGACTATAATTACCGTACCATATTGCGAAAAGAAGCCCTTACCAAAATATCACAAGCAGAGATTTAATATGAAGAAAATTAACGAACTGTTCCCTTCGGCAGCAGTCACCCTCTGCGTCGAAGAACGAAAAGCTCATTGGGCGTGCATAGAGGAAGGTTACTCTTAGGACAGATCTTGCAATTCAGATTGGTCACAATTCGGTTTAACAACGTCGTTATCCACTTCGCTATGGCGCTGCTTGAGCGCGGGGCGAAGAATCAGCGAGAAAGAAGCGCCCGGATCACACTGCCAATCGACAGTCTCTCAGGGAAGTTGCGCGGCCCCCGCCCGTTGAGCAGGTCGGTGTGCAATCGTGCAGTGGCCTCCTCATAGAGCCGGCCCAGACGCTCATCCCACTTTTGGTTGAACTTGAAGTAGCTGCCCGGGTGGGGGGGCACCTCTCCAAGTCGGACACCGTTCTTGCGCGTCAGATAGAAGTCGACCCGTACAAAGGGCAGGGGTATGGCGAGGGAGACTTGCCGTGCTGCTTCCATCAGCGCTGTCTGGCCCTCCTGGCTTGGCCGCTTACGGCCCGGGCTTATCCTGTACTTGCCGGTCCGAATGGGTCGCCACGCGGCATCGTACCAACGATATCGCGGCTTGTTGTCGACCATGCGCTTCTGGAGGATCAGAGCGACTTCACCATAGAAGGAGTAGAGCTTGTAGTCATCGCTTCGTATCAGCTCTTCGACCTGCAAGAGCTGCGTCTTCGACGGATAGGCTGCCAGGATCGACGGCCAGTCGGGAAGAGTTTCCTTGGTCCTGATATTTCTGAACCCGGTCTCTGTGCGACGAATCAACTGGACGCCCTTTCCGTTCGCGCCATGTATGGGCTTGATCACGAACTTGCTCTGGCGTGGCTCTTTCAGGTCGCCTTTGGTCGCAGGCCCCGCATAGAGCTTTGGCGGGCGAACCCCCGTTTGTCGGGCAATCTGGCGATGCGCACGCTTGTTGCTGATGAGCCGAACCGCATTTTCGACACCCTGTGATTTCAGGTAACGCGCGGAGGTTATGGACTCGCGAATCTTGTAGGTGAATGAGGCCCGCTTGGCGGGAAGGGAAAGCTTGCTCAGCGCATCCAGGTTTGCATGGCTTCTTTTCTTCTTCTCAGCCGTCATCGGCTTCCCCTCTGGAGGTCCACCTGCCCCTCCACCCCCAAGCCCTCAAAGAACAGCTTCAAGATCGTCGCCTCCGCCGTTTCGAACATGGCCTCGGTCATGGCTTCGCGGCCGAGGACGGCGCGGATTTGGCTGTCGAAGTCGGCGTAGTGCTGGGTGGTTGCCCAGATGGTGAAGAGGAGGTGGACCGGGTCCAGGGGCGTGAGGCGGCCCTGGTCCATCCAGCCTTGCAGCACCGCCGCCTTGCGCCGCACCTGGGCGCGCAGCTCCTGCTCCAGCTTGGGGCGCAGCAGCGGCGCGCCCTGCAGGATCTCCGAGAGGAAGAGCCGGCTGGCCTCGGGGTGGCTGCGCGAGAGCGCCAGCTTGCGCCGGACATAGCGGCGCACCTCCTCCTGCGGGTCGCCGGCGGCGTCCAGGGACTCCAGCGGCGCCAGCCACATGGTCAGCGTGCGCTCCAGCACCGCCACGTAGATGTCCTTCTTGCGCCGGTAGTAGTAGAGCAGGTTGGGCTTTGACATGCCGGCGCGCGCGGCGATTTGGTCGATGGTGCCGCCGCGGTAGCCGTAGCGCGAAAAGACCGCGAGTGCGGCGTCCAGAATGCGCTCCTCGTTGCCGACCTGGATGCGGGTGCGCTTCTTGGTGCGCGCCGCCCGCCCTGTGATGCGCGCCGCCGTCGGCAGCGGCGCCTGCTTCGTCACGCTCACGCGACCCCGGGCCCCTCTGGCTTCCCCATCGGCACCTGCAATTCCCCTACCACTCTCACAAGCCCCTCCGCTGCCTGATACCTTCCCCTAATGCGCGGGCGCTGTCGATTTCGCCACTGGCTCCTTGACCGCTCGCGCGCTGTCGTCCTAGGCTAATTTTGACCGATTGGTCAGGATCATGAGCCTACACGCAAGCGGGCCCCTGACCAAAGAACGAATTGGCCCCGCGCGCCGGAACCGGCGTCGGAGGGGGCAGCGTCGTAATGCAGAGGCCGAAGAAAAAGCAAGGCGGGCTGCAGCAATATAAGGCGGCGCTGGAGCGACAGGGTGGTACAAGGGTTGGCCGTGTCACGGCCGCCGTGGGAAGACGAGGGAGGGCTTATGGCCAAGCTCAAGGGTGGCCTGATTCAAATGGGCCTGAAGGCGAGCACCGACTCCACGCCGGAGGCGATTCGCCAGGCGATGCTGGACGCGCATCTGCCGCTGATCGAAGAGGCGGGGCGCCAGGGTGTGCAGGTGCTCTGCTTCCAGGAAGTCTTCACCCAGCCCTACTTCTGCCCGAGCCAGTCGGAGAAGTGGTACGCCGCCGCCGAGCGCATTCCCGACGGCCCGACCGTTACCCTGATGCAGGAGCTGGCGGCCAGGCACCGGATGGTGATCGTCGTTCCGATCTATGAGGAGGACATCACCGGCGTCTACTACAACACCGCCGCGGTGATCGACGCCGACGGGCGCTATCTCGGCAAGTACCGCAAGACCCACATTCCCCAGGTCGCCGGCTTCTGGGAGAAGTACTTCTTCAAGCCCGGCGCCTCGGGCTGGCCGGTCTTCGACACCGCCTACTGCCGCCTGGGCGTCTATATCTGCTACGATCGGCACTTTCCCGAGGGCTGGCGCGCGCTGGCGCTCAACGGCGCGGAGTACATCGTCAATCCCTCGGCCACGGTCGCGGGCGTGTCGGAGTATCTCTGGAAGCTGGAACAGCCGGCCGCGGCGGCGGCCAACGGCGTCTTCATCGGGGCGATCAACCGCGTGGGGCGCGAGGCGCCCTGGGACATCGGCGAGTTCTACGGCCAGTCCTACTTCGTCAATCCGCGCGGCGAGATCGAGGCCGAGGCCAGCCGCGACCAGGACGAACTGCTGGTGCACGAAATGGACCTCGCGCTGCTCAAGGAAATCCGCAACAAATGGCAGTTCTTCCGCGACCGCCGGCCGGAGACCTACGGCCCGCTGGCGGACGTGGGACGCTGACGGGAACGGCGCCGGGCTCGGCGCCAAAAAGGGCGACAGGCAGAAGGAAGGGATGACGATGGACGGCAACCTCGCGGGCAGCAATCTACGGATCAACGGCGACCGGCTCTGGGAGAGCCTGATGGAGATGGCCAAGATCGGCGCGACGGAGAAGGGCGGCAACTGCCGCCTGGCGCTGACCGATCTCGACAAGGACGGCCGCGATCTCTTCGTGCGCTGGTGTAAGGAGGCCGGCTGCACCATCCGCGTCGACAAGATGGGCAACATCTATGCCCGCCGCGCCGGGCGCAACGACTCCCTGGCCCCGGTGATGACCGGCAGCCACCTGGACACCCAGCCCACGGGCGGGCGCTTCGACGGCGTGCTGGGCGTGCTGGCGGGCCTCGAGGTGGTCCGCACCCTGAACGACCTCAACTACGAGACCGAGCGCCCCGTCGAGGTGCTGGTCTGGACCAATGAGGAGGGCTCGCGCTTCGCCCCGGCCATGATCTCGTCGGGCGTCTTCGCCGGCGCCTACGATCTGGAGTTCGGCCTGAGCCGCAAGGACCAGGAGGGCAAGACCATCGGCGAGGAGCTGCAGCGCATCGGCTACGCCGGCGAGGATCCGGTGGGCAAGGAGGTGCACGCCTTCTTCGAGTTGCACATCGAGCAGGGGCCGATCCTGGAGGCCGAGGAGAAGACCATCGGCGTGGTCACCGACGCCCAGGGCCAGCGCTGGTACGAAGTCACCATCACCGGCCAGGAATCCCACGCCGGCCCGACGCCGATGAACCGCCGCCGCGACGCGCTGCTCGGCGCCTCGCGCATCGTCGACCTGGTCAACCGCATCGGCCTGGAGCATGCGCCCTATGCCTGCGCCACGGTGGGCATGATGGACGTCTATCCCAACTCCCGGAACGTCATTCCGGGGCGGGTCTTCCTGACCATCGATTTCCGTCACCCCGAGGACGATGTGCTCACCGAGATGGATCGCAAGCTGCGCGCCGGCATCGACGAGATCACCGGCAAGATCGGCCTGGAGCAAGCGGTCGAGGAGATCTTCTACTACAAGCCGATCCACTTCGACGAGGACTGCATTGCCGCCGTGCGCGCCGCCACCGAGGAACTGGGCTACAGCCACCGCGACATGGTCTCCGGCGCCGGCCACGACGCCTGCTACATGTCGAAGGTGGCGCCGACCTCCATGGTCTTCGTGCCCTGCATCGACGGCATCAGCCACAACGAGGTGGAGGACGCCAAGCCCGAATGGGTGAGTGCCGGAACCGACGTCCTCCTGCGCGCCATGATGCAGCGCGCCGGCAAGGCGGACTAAGACCCGCGGGAGGCGGAACCGGGGTGCCGGCGGGCGGCCGCAAGTGCGGTCCGCCGGGCAAACAACAAGCAAGAATGCATAGCGACGAAGCAGGGTGGTAATGGCGCGTAACGGGGTGGAGCGGGCAGTTGATGTCCGCGATCTTTCACTGACCTTTCAAACGGCGGATGGCCCGGTCTACGCCTTGTCGCAAGTCAATCTGGAGGTGGAGGCCGGCGATTTCGTCTCCTTCATCGGCCCGTCGGGCTGCGGCAAGACCACCCTGATGCGTGTCATCGCCGACCTGGAACAGCCCACGGGCGGCAGCATCGCGGTCAACGGCGTCTCGCCGCAGGAGGCCCGCCTGGCGCGCGCCTACGGCTATGTCTTCCAGGCGCCAGCGCTCTACCCCTGGCGCAGCATCGAGCGCAACGTCGCCTTGCCGCTGGAGATCATGGGGCTGGGGCGCGAGGAGCGCCGCCAGCGGGCGCGCAAGTACCTCGAACTGGTCAACCTCACCGGCTTCGACAAGAAGTACCCCTGGCAGCTCTCCGGCGGGATGCAGCAGCGCGCCTCGATTGCGCGCGCGCTCTGCTTCGACCCCGACCTGCTGCTGATGGACGAGCCCTTCGGGGCGCTTGACGAGATCGTCCGCGATCACCTCAACGAACAGCTGCTGCAGCTCTGGGACAAGACCGGCAAGACGGTCGTCTTCGTCACCCACTCCATTCCCGAGGCGGTGTTCCTCTCCACCCACATCGTGGTCATGTCGCCGCGCCCGGGCCGGATCATCGACATCATCGAAAGCCCCTTGCCGCGCGAACGGCCGCTGGACATCCGGGAATCGCCGGAGTTCCTGGAGGTGGCTCAGCGCGTGCGAGAGGGGCTGCGGGCAGGGCACAGCTATGACGAGTGAGGTGGCGCACATCGAGCCGCTGCCCGCCGCCGCCCGGCCGGGCCTGCTGAGCGCCTTCTGGCAGGGGCGTACCGGCCCGGTGCTGGTGGTGGCGCTGGCCATGGTGGCGCTCTGGTACGCGGGCGCGGTCTGGCTCAATTCGCCCTGGCAGTACGACGTCTTCCAGCGCCAGGACGTGGAGTGGACCACGACCGATCTGGTGCGCGAGACCCTCAATCAGGATCGCCCCGTCCTGCCGGCGCCGCATCAGGTGCTGGCGGAGATGCGGAAAACCATCCTCGAGGTGGCGCCGGACTCCCGACGCAGCCTCGTCTACCACTCCTGGGTTACGCTTTCCTCGACGCTGTTGGGCTTCGTCACGGGGTCGCTGCTCGGCATCCTGCTGGCAGTGGGCATCGTCTATGTGAAGGCGCTGGAAAAGTCGCTCATGCCCTGGGTCATCGCCTCCCAGACCATCCCGATCCTGGCGATCGCGCCCATGGTCGTGGTGGTGCTGGGCTCCATCGGGCTGCGCGGCCTGATCCCCAAGGCGATCATCTCCACCTATCTCTCCTTCTTCCCCGTGACCATCGGCATGGTGAAGGGCCTGCGTTCGCCCGATCCGCTGCAGCTCGACCTGATGCGCACCTACAGCGCCAGCCGCTGGCAGACCTTCTGGAAGCTGCGCTGGCCCTCGTCCGTGCCCTTCCTCTTCACCAGTCTCAAGGTCGGCATCGCGATCTCGCTGGTGGGCGCCATCGTGGGCGAACTGCCCACCGGGGCGCAGGCCGGACTGGGGGCGCGCCTGCTGGCCGGCTCCTACTACGGGCAGACGGTGCAGATCTGGTCGGCACTCTTCACCGCCGCGTTCATCGCCGCGTTGCTGGTTGCGCTGGTGAGCCTGGTCGAGCGCCTGGTGCTCAAGCGCATGGGGGTTAAGCCATGATGGCCGGTCGCCTCCTCCCGTTGCTCGCCGGTCTTTTCACTCTGGTGGCACTTGCCTTTGCGCCCGGTGGGGAGGCGCGCTGGTTCGACGGCGGCGCCGGCAGCCTGCTGCTCGCCCTGGTGCCGGTCTTCCTGCTGCTGGCCTTCTGGCGGAGTGGGGGCAAGGCGCGGCGCGGCCTCGTCTATGTCATCGCGGGCGGTCTTGCCGTCTTCGGTCTGCTCAGCCTGCTGCAGGCCGGTGCCGCTGGCGCAGCGGGGCTCGGCTTCTGGCTCTATGGCCTGGGGGTCTGGGCCGCGGTCTGGCACGGCGTCGACTGCCTCTCCAAGGCCGAGCTGGCGGCCGCTGGCTGGCGGCGCGGGCGCGATCTCCTGGTGCCGACCTTGTTCGGTATCTGGTTGCTGGTGGTCTGGGAGCTGCTCTGCCGTGGTTTCGGCATCCCGCAGGTGCTGCTGCCCGCGCCCAGCGTGATCGGCGAGCGCATCGGCAACTCCTCGTCCATGCTCTGGGCCGACTTCCAGCAGACCTTCCTCAAGGCAGTCCTGATAGGCTATGCCATCGGCTGTGGCAGCGCCTTCCTCACCGCGATCCTGGTGGACCGCGTGCCCTTCCTGCGCCGCGGCCTGCTGCCCATGGGCAACCTGATCTCCGCGCTGCCCATCGTCGGCACGGCGCCGATCATGGTCATGTGGTTCGGTTTCGACTGGCATTCCAAGGCCGCCGTCGTGGTGATCATGACCTTCTTCCCCATGCTGGTGAACACCGTCATGGGGCTGTCGGCCAGCGGCCATCTGGAACGCGATCTCATGCGCTCCTACGCGGCCGGTTACTGGCAGACGCTCATCAAGCTGCGGTTGCCGATGGCCTTGCCCTTCATCTTCAATGCGCTGAAGATCAATTCCACCCTGGCGCTGATCGGCGCCATCGTGGCCGAGTTCTTCGGCACGCCGATCGTGGGCATGGGCTTTCGCATCTCGACTGAGGTCGGGCGCATGAACCTCGACACCGTCTGGGCGGAAATTGCAGTCGCTGCGGTGGCCGGTTCCGCCTTCTACGGGCTGGTCGCGCTGATCGAGCGCGGCCTCACGTCCTGGCATCCCTCCTATCGCCAAAGAAGTTGAGAAGGAACGCAACAACAAGGCTCGGAAGTGACCAGGGATAAGTTAGGGCTTCAAACAGGGAGATTGGCAATGAAGAAGAGCATTGGTTTGTTGAGCGGCATGGCCGTAGGCCTCACCGCATTGTCGGGGGTGGCGCTGGCCAATGATGAGGTGACCCTGCAGCTCAAGTGGGTGACCCAGGCGCAGTTCGGCGGCTACTACGCGGCGCTGGAGAATGGCTTCTATGAGGAGGAAGGCCTCGACGTCACCATCAATCCCGGCGGCCCGGACATCGGCCCGCCGCAGGTGATCGCCGGTGGCGGTGCCGATGTGATTGTCGACTGGATGCCCTCGGCACTGGCATCGCGCGAGCGCGGCGTGCCCCTGGTGAACATCGCCCAGCCTTTCAAGCAGTCGGGCATGATGCTCACCTGCCTCAAGGACACGGGCATCGAGGGGCCGGAGGATTTCCGCGGGCGCACGCTGGGCGTCTGGTTCTTCGGCAATGAGTATCCCTTCCTGGCCTGGATGTCTCATCTAGACATTCCCACCCAGGGCGGTGACGAGGGCGTGAACGTCCTCAAGCAGGGTTTCAATGTCGATCCCCTCCTGCAGCGCCAGGCCGATTGCATCTCCACCATGACCTACAATGAGTACGGCCAGGTGCTCGACGCCGGCATCACCGAGGATGAGCTGGTGGTCTTCAGGTACGAGGATCAGGGCGTGGCCCTGCTGGAAGACGGCCTCTACGTCATGGAAGAAAACCTCGAGGATCCGGAGTTCGTCGATCGCATGGCCCGCTTCGTGCGCGCCTCCATGAAGGGCTGGGAATGGGCCAAGGAGAACTCCGAGGAAGCGGCGATGATCGTGCTGGAGTATGATGAGACCGGCGCGCAGCAGGAGCATCATCAGATCCGGATGATGACCGAGGTCGCCAAGCTGACCGAGGGCTCCAACGGTACGCTGGACCCGGCCGACTATGAGCGCACGGTCGACATCCTGCTGGCCGGCGGCTCCGACCCGGTGATCACCGAGCGGCCGGACGGCGCCTGGACCCATGTGGTGACCGACGCGGCCTTCGGCGAGTAAGGGCCGAGACATAGACCGCTCCCCGGCGGATCGGCCGCCGGGGAGCCTTCAACATCTGACGACTGGGAGGATAGCATGGCCATCCATATCAAGGGCGGCACCCTCGTGACGGCGGAGAACGAGGTCCGGGGCGATCTCTTGATCGAAGGCGAGACGATCGTCGCCGTGGGTGAGAAGCTGGATGTGCCGGCCGGCGCGGAAACCATCGACGCCGGGGGCTGCTACGTGATGCCCGGCGGCATCGATCCGCACACCCACATGCAGCTGCCCTTCATGGGCACCGTCGCAAGCGAGGACTTCTTCACCGGCACCCGGGCGGCGCTGGCCGGCGGCACGACGATGATCATCGACTTCGTCATCCCCAGCCCGCAACAGCGCCTGATGGAGGCCTGGAAGCAGTGGCGCGAGTGGGCGGAAAAGGCCTGCGCCGACTATGCCTTCCACGTGGCGATCACCTGGTGGGACGAGAGCGTGCACGCAGATATGGGCACGCTGGCGAAGGAGCACGGCGTCAACTCCTTCAAGCACTTCATGGCCTACAAGAACGCCATCATGGCCGACGACGAGATCCTGGCCAATTCCTTCATGCGCTCGCTGGAACTCGGCGCCATTCCCACCGTGCATGCGGAGAACGGCGAACTGGTCTTCCGCCTGCAGCAGAAGCTGAGGGACATGGGGATCACCGGGCCCGAGGGCCATCCGATCTCACGCCCGCCCGAGGTGGAAGCCGAGGCGGCGCAGCGGGCCATCCGCATCGCCCAGGTCCTGGGTTCTTCGCTCTACGTGGTTCATGTCTCGGCCAAGGAGGCGATGGACTGCATCACTCACGCCCGGGCCAACGGCCAGCGGGTCTACGGCGAGGTGCTGGCGGGGCATCTCTTGATCGACGACAGTGTCTACCGCCATCCCGACTGGGACTATGCGGCGCACCACGTCATGAGCCCGCCCTTCCGCCCGAAGGAGAACCAGGAGGCGCTCTGGCGCGGCCTGCAGGGCGGCAGCCTGCAGACCACCGCCACCGATCACTGCTGCTTCTGCACCGACCAGAAGCGCGCCGGTCTGGAGGACTTCTCCCGCATTCCCAACGGCACCGGCGGGGTCGAGGACCGCATGGGCGTGCTCTGGCATGCCGGCGTCAACAGCGGCCGCCTGACCCCCAGCGAGTTCGTGGCCGTCACCTCGGCCAATGCCGCCAAGATCTTCAACATCTATCCGCGCAAGGGCTCGCTCTCGGTCGGGGCGGATGCCGATGTCGTGGTCTGGGATCCCAAGGCGACGCGCACCATCTCGGTCAAGACCCACCACCAGAACATCGACTTCAACATCTTCGAGGGCATGGAGGTGCAGGGTCTGAACCGGGTGACGCTCAGCCGCGGCGATCTGGTCTATCAGGACGGCGACCTGCGGGTGGAGAAGGGGCGTGGCCGCTATGTGGGGCGGCCCTGCTTTGCCCCCTATCACCAAGCGGTGCACACCCGCAACGAGGCGACCAAGCCCAGCGCGGTGGAACGAAAGAAGGCCGCTGCCGAGTAAGGTGTAGCTGTCTGGCCGCGGTGCGGGGCTGAGACCCCGCGCCCCGGCCGGCAGCCAGCCTTTCAATCAGCCTTTCGAAGTGGGGCCGCTGGCAGCCAGAGACTCGATGATCGGGCAGTCCGGCCGCCCGTCGCCGTGGCAGGTGTGCGCCAGGTGCTTGAGGGTCTCGGCCATCTCCTGCAGATCCTTGGCCTTGCGCTCCAGTTCGTCGACATGCTCCAGCGCCAGTCGCTTGACGTCGGCGCTGGCGCGTGAGCGGTCCTGCCACAGCGCCAGCAGCGTACCGATCTGATCCAGGGAAAAGCCAAGGTCCCGTGCCCTGCGGATGAAACGCAGGCTGTGCACCTCCGTGTCGCCATAGAGACGATAGCCCGCAGCGCTGCGCGTGGCGGGGGCAATCAGCCCAATGGACTCGTAATAGCGGATCATTTTCGCGGAGACCCCGGAGGCCCCGGCTGCAGCACCGATGTTCATCGCCTGTGCCTTCCTCCCTTGCGCGGCCGGCGCCGAGAGCGAGGCGCCTTGGCCGCCCGGTGCAATGTTGCTACAGAGCGGAGGTTTTGATCGCATCGCGTCCCGCTTCCAATTGAGCGCGATCAGCACGAGCGTAAGGCGGGTGAGGAAGGGAATCCATGGTCTACGTCTATCTCGCGTTCGCGATCCTGTTCGAGACCATCGGAACCACCTTCCTGCAAGCCTCGCAGCAGTTCTCGCGCCTCGTGCCGACGATCTTCGTCATCCTCTTCTACGCCGCCTCCTTCTACCTGCTATCGCTGGTGCTGAAGGTCATGCCGGTGGGCGTGGCCTATGCCGTGTGGAGCGGCCTTGGCATCGTCTTCATCACCGCCATCGGCTGGCTGGTCTTCCGCCAAACCCTCGACCTCCCCGCCGTCATCGGCATCGCCCTCATCATCACCGGCGTCCTGGTGGTGAACCTCTTCTCGAAGACCGTGGGGCATTGAGAACAGAGAAAGGGCCGCGGGGGATGCCCCGCGGCCCTTTGATATATCGGGTTGGTTAGACTTGAGACTTAGAAGTCCATGTCGCCCATGCCCGGGGCGCCGCCGGCGGCCTTCTTTGGCTCCGGCTTCTCGGCGACCATGGCCTCGGTGGTGATGAGCAGGCCGGCCACGGAGGAAGCGTCCTGCAGGGCCGTGCGCACGACCTTGGTCGGGTCGATGATGCCAGCCTTCACCAGGTTGGTGTAGTCGCCTGCCTGGGCGTCGAAGCCCCACTCGACGTCAGTGCTCTCCAGCAACTTGCCCGCGACCACCGAGCCGTCGAAGCCGGCGTTCTGGGCGATCTGACGCACCGGGGCCTGGATGGCACGGCGCACGATCTCCACACCCACCTTCTGATCGGCGTTGGCGACGGAGACCTTGTCCAGTGCCTTCAGCGCGTAAAGCAGCGCGGTGCCGCCGCCCGGGACGATGCCTTCCTCGACCGCCGCACGGGTCGCGTGCAGGGCGTCGTCGACACGGTCCTTCTTCTCCTTCACTTCGATCTCGGAGGCGCCGCCGACGCGGATCACCGCAACGCCGCCGGCGAGCTTCGCCAGCCGCTCCTGCAGCTTCTCACGGTCGTAGTCGGAGGTGGTCTCCTCGATCTGCGCCTTGATCTGGGCAACCCGGGCCTCGATTTCCTTCTTCTCACCAGCGCCATCGACGACGGTGGTGTCTTCCTTGGTGATCGAGACCTTCTTGGCGGTGCCGAGCATGTCGAGGGTGACATTCTCGAGGTTGATGCCCAGGTCTTCGCTGATCGCGGTGCCGCCGGTCAGGATGGCGATGTCCTGCAGCATGGCCTTGCGGCGATCGCCGAAGCCCGGCGCCTTCACGGCTGCGACCTTCAGGCCACCGCGCAGGCGGTTGACCACCAGGGTGGCCAGGGCCTCGCCCTCGACGTCCTCGGCGATGATCAGCAGCGGGCGCGAGGACTGAACCACCGCCTCGAGCACGGGCAGCAGCGCCTGGAGGTTCGAGAGCTTCTTCTCGTGGATCAGGATATAAGGGTCTTCCAGTTCGACACGCATCTTGTCGGTGTCGGTGCAGAAGTAGGGCGAGAGGTAGCCGCGGTCGAACTGCATGCCCTCGACGACCTCGAGTTCGGTCTCAAGGCTCTTGGCCTCCTCGACGGTGATGACACCCTCGTTGCCGACCTTCTGCATGGCCTCGGAGATCATTTCGCCGATGGTGCGGTCACCGTTGGCGGAGATGGTGCCGACCTGGGCGACTTCCCCCGGGTTGGAGATCTTGCGCGAACGGCTGCGCAGGTCCTCGACCACGGCGGCCACGGCGGCGTCGATGCCGCGCTTCAGGTCCATGGGGTTCATGCCCGCGGCCACCGACTTGGAGCCTTCGCGCACGATGGCCTGGGCCAGCACGGTCGCGGTCGTCGTGCCGTCGCCGGCCAGATCATTGGTCTTGGACGCAACCTCGCGCACCATCTGGGCGCCCATGTTTTCGAACTTGTCGGTGAGTTCGATCTCCTTGGCGACCGTCACACCGTCCTTGGTGATGCGCGGGGCGCCGAAGGACTTGTCGAGCACCACGTTGCGGCCCTTGGGGCCCAAGGTCACCTTCACTGCATCGGCCAGGATATCGACGCCGCGCAGCATGCGCTGGCGGGCATCCTGGGAAAACTTGACGTCTTTGGCTGCCATCTTTTCTCAAACCTCCGAAATCAGGCGGCCTTGGCCGAAGCCGCACCGGCCTCGAGCACGCCCATGATGTCCGACTCCTTCATGATCAACAGCTCTTCGCCGTCGATCTTCACCTCGGTGCCGGACCACTTGCCGAAGATCACGCGGTCACCGACCTGAACGTTCAGTGCCACGATGTCACCCTTTTCGTTCCGGGCGCCCGGGCCAACGGCGATGACTTCGCCCTGCTGGGGTTTCTCCTTGGCGGTGTCCGGAATGATGATGCCGCCCGCGGTCTTCTGGTCCTCGTCGATGCGACGGACCACCACGCGGTCGTGCAACGGCCTGAAGGTCATATATCGTCCTCCCAATAGAGACTGACGGATGATTGCCAATGATGGCAGGTCTGTTAGCACTCCCGATTGGCGAGTGCCAAGCGCTGCCGAAGCGCTATCTACGGCGGGTCGCGGCGCTTTTCAAGAGGCAGAAATGCCGGAAAATGCGCTGGCGGATTTCAGCGCTTCTGGTGCTTGCGGACCTGTTCGCGGTGGAAGACGTAAAGTCCTGAAACCACGAGGATTCCGGCGCCGAGCAGGGTCCAGGCATCGGGCAGGTCACCCCAGACCACGAAGCCGAACAGCACGGCCCAGACGATGTTGGAATATCCGAAGGGGGCGACCACCGCGGCGGGAGCCTCGCTGTAGGATTTGATCAGGCAGAAATGGCTGCTGCCGCCGATCAGGCCCACGCCCACCATCATGATCCAGCCGATCAGGTCGGGCTGGACCCAGAAGAAGGGCACGCCCAGCGTCATCACCACCGCGCCCACCAGGGAGCTGTAGGTCAGCGTGGTCATGGAGGAGTCGCTGTGGCTGAGCAGCCGCGTGGTGATGTGATAGAAGGCGTTCACCAGGGCCGCAGCCAGGGGGAAGAGCGAGGCCAGCACGAAGACGTCCGTGCCCGGTCGGATGACGATGAGCGCGCCCACCAGTCCGGCAAAGACGCCGGCCCAGCGCCGCATACCCACCTTCTCGCCCAGAAAGGGCACCGAGAGCGCAGTGATGAACAGCGGGCCCAGCAGCATGACGGCGGCGGCTTCCGCCAACTGCAGCATGCTCAGGCCCATGAAGAACAGTCCCGTGGTAATGACCAGCAGGAGCGAGCGCAGCAGCTGCAGCGGCAGGCGGCGGGTGCGCAGGGTGCGGGGCAGGGCGCCGCGCAGGAACAGCGCGATGAGGACCAGGTGAAAGGTGTAACGGGCCCAGACGATCTGCCAGACCGGATAGGTTTCGCTGAGTAGCTTGGCGAAGGTGTCGAGTACCACGAAGAGCATGACCGCGAGCAGCATCCAAAGGATGCCGCGGCGATTTGCAGCCATCTGAGCCAGGCCCGATTGGCTGCCGGCGGCTTCACTCATGCAATCGACTTCTCGCTTGTTGTACGCCCCTCGCGGCGCAAGACTCCCTTTGCTATGGATACCGTCAGGAAGCGCGCGAAGCGAGCGCGCAGGACGCAAGGGAGAACTGCATGAAGATCAAGGCCGCGGTTTTGAACGAGATCGGGCGGGCTGGGCCCTACGCCGAATCCCGCCCGCTCACCGTGGAGACGCTCGACCTGGAAGGGCCCGGCCCTGGCGAGGTGCTGGTCGAGATCAAGGCGGCCGGCCTTTGCCACTCCGATCTTTCGGTGATCAGCGGCGATCGCCCGCGCCCCGTGCCCATGGCCCTGGGCCACGAGGCAGCCGGCGTGGTGGCCGAGGTCGGTGAGGGCGTGGACGATCTGCAGCCCGGCGATCACGTGGTCATGGTCTTCGTGCCCTCCTGCGGCCATTGCCTGCCCTGCTCCGAAGGGCGGCCGGCGCTCTGTGAGCCGGCGGCCAAGGCCAACAACGCGGGCCACCTGCTGAGCGGTGCGCGCCGCCTGTCGCTGAACGGCGCACCGGTGCATCACCATCTGGGCGTTTCCGCCTTTGCCGAGGCGGCGGTGGTCTCGCGCCGCTCGCTGGTGAAGGTCGACCCGAGCCTTCCCCTGGAGCAGGCCGCGCTGTTCGGCTGCGCGGTGATGACCGGCCTGGGGGCCGTGGTGAACACCGCCAAGGTCAGTGCCGGCTGCAGCGTTGCGGTGATCGGCCTGGGGGGCGTGGGACTCAACTCCTTGCTGGGCGCGCTGCTGGTGGGGGCCGAGCGCGTGGTGGCCATCGACATCCTGCCCTCGAAGCTGGATATGGCAAAGCAGCTTGGCGCAACCGACGTCTTCGATGCGCGTGATGCCGATGTGGCAGAGCAGGTGCGCGAAGCCACCCAGGGCGGCGTGGACTTCGCTTTCGAGATGGCCGGCTCCGTTCCGGCCCTGGAACTGGCCTACAAGGTGACCCGCCGCGGCGGCACGACCGTCACCGCGGGTTTGGCCAACCCGGGCAAGGCCATGTCGCTCTTCCCCGTGACGCTGGTGGCCGAGGAACGCACGCTCAAAGGCAGCTACATCGGTTCCTGCGTGCCACTGCGCGACATTCCGCGCTACGTCGGGCTGTTCCAGCGCGGCAAGCTGCCGGTGGACCGCCTGCTGAGCGAGCGGGTGGCGCTCGACGACATCAATGCGGCCTTCGACCGGCTCGCCAGCGGCGAGACGGTGCGACAGGTCCTTATCCCCTCGTGACCGGGAACAGCGACCAGGAGCGGGTCTTCGCCTTCCTGGCCGATCCGGCCACTCACGGGCTTGCGGCCGGGGAGGTTGGGCGCATCCACACGCACGTGGCCGAGGTCTTCCTGGCCGGCGACACGGTCTACAAGGTCAAGCGGGCCGTGCGCTTTGCCTTTCTGGACTTTTCCGACCTTGAGGCGCGCCGGGCGGCCTGCGAGGCGGAACTGCGGCTCAATGTCCGCACCGCGCCGGACATCTACCTCGATGCGGTGCCGATCTGCCGCGCGGACGATGGCAGTCTCAACCTCGCGGGCGAGGGGGAGCCGGTGGAGTGGGCGGTGAAGATGCGCCGCTTCGATGAAAACCAGACGCTGGATCACCTCGCCGACCGTGGCACCTTGCGCCCGGAGTGGATCGACGAGCTGGTCGATGCCGTGGTGGCCTTTCACGGCGAGGCGGAGCGGCGGGGGCCGCCTTATGGCGGGGCCGAAGGGCTGGACGCCATCATCGACGACAATGCCGAGGACATGGCGCGTCTTCCCGATCTCTTTGCGCCGGACCGGGTTGAGCGGCTCATCGCGGCCAAGCGCCAGGCGCTGGAGCGCAACGCCGCCCTGCTGGATACGCGGCGTGACCAGGGCTGGGTGCGGCGCTGCCACGGCGACCTGCACCTGGGCAATGTGGTGCTCTGGCAGGGGCGACCGACCCCTTTCGACTGCATCGAGTTCTCCGAGAACATCGGGTCGATCGACGTGGCCTATGATCTGGCCTTCCTGCTGATGGATCTGGAGGTGCGCGGACTACGCGAACACGCCAACCGCGCCATGAATCGCTACTTCGGGCGCCAGGGTGGGGTCGAGGTGTTGGGGGCCCTGCCGCTCATGCTGGCCCTGCGCGCCGGCGTGCGGGCAAAGGTCAGCGGACTGGCCCTGTCCGGCATGGAGGAGGGGCCCAAGGCGCAGCATCTGCGGGAGATGGCCGAGCGCTTCTTTGCCGCTGCCGAAGCGTTCCTTGCCGACGCCGCGCCGCCGCGGCTTTTGGCCGTGAGCGGCCTGTCCGGCAGCGGCAAGACCACGTTGGCCAAAGCCCTGGCTCCGGACTTGGGCCGGGCACCGGGAGCGCTGCATCTGCGCAGCGACGTGATGCGCAAGCGCCTGGCCGGCATCGCGCCCGAGGAGCGCCTGCCGCCTGAGGCCTACACCAAGGCAAGCAACCGGGCGGTCTACGACACGCTCTTCGCCGAAGCCCGCAGCGCCCTGGCGGCCGGGCAGTGCGTGGTGCTGGATGCGGTCTTCGCGCGTCCTCACGAGCGCAGTGCGGTGGAAGCGATCGCAGGGGAGGCTGGCGCGGCCTTTCAGGGCATCTGGCTCGACGCGCCAGGCGAGTCCCTGAAGGAGCGGGTGGAGCGGCGCGTCGGCGATGCGTCGGACGCCACCGGAGCCGTGGTCGAACGTCAACTCGCCTATGATCTCGGCGCGATCGACTGGCCGCGGCTGGATGCCGGTCGCGGGCCGGAGGCGGTCTGCGTCGCGGCGAAAGCCTTGCTCCAATGACTGGGGCTGAGAGAGACTGACGTCGGCCGCTATCGGCAGCAGGAGAGAGTGACGCCCATGCCCCTGGATGCAACGGAGGACCCCCGGTGGGCCCGCAGCACCTGCCCGCACGACTGCCCCTCCACCTGCGCCCTGGAGGTGGAGGTGTTGGCCGAAGACCGCATCGGCAAGGTGCGGGGCAATCCGGCGCACCCCTACACCGATGGCGTGGTTTGCGCCAAGGTGGCCCGCTACGCCGAGCGCCTGCACCACCCGGCACGCCTGACGCAGCCGCTCGTGCGGCGCGGCGAGAAGGGTGTGGGCATCAGCGCCTTTGAGCCCATCGGCTGGGACGCAGCACTCGATCTGGCGGCCGAGCGCTTCCTGCGCGCCGAGGAGCGCTACGGCAGCGAGACCATCTGGCCCTACTTCTATGCCGGCACCATGGGGCATGTGCAGCGCGATGGGATCCACCGCCTGCGGCACGCCAAGCGCTATTCAGGCCAGCAGTCGACGATCTGCACCACGCTGGCCGAATCCGGCTGGCTGGCGGGCACCGGCGTGAAGGCCGGCGTGGACGCACGCGAGATTGCCGAGAGCGATCTGGTGGTGGTCTGGGGCGGCAATCCCGTCAACACCCAGGTCAATGTCATGACCCACATCGCCAAGGCCCGGAAGGCGCGCGGGGCGAAGCTCGTGGTGGTCGATCCCTATCGTACCGGCTCCGCGGCACAGGCGAACATGCACCTGATGGTCCGGCCCGGCACCGACGCGGCACTGGCGGCGGCAGTGGGGCATGTGCTGCTGCGCGACGGCCTGGCCGATCGCGCCTATCTCGCGCGTTTAACCGATTTCGATGCGGCGGCAGAGGCCTTCTATGCCGAGCGCTCACCGGCCTGGGCGGAGGCCATCACCGGCGTGCCGGCGGCGCAGATCGAGGCCTTCGCTGCGCTCTATGGCGCAACGCCGCGCAGCTACATTCGGGTGGGCTACGGTTTCGCACGCACGCGCAACGGGGCGGTCTCGGTGCATGCCGTTTCCTGCCTGCCCGGCCTGTCGGGCGCCTGGCAGCATCGTGGCGGCGGTGCGCTCTGGGGCAACGGGGCCATCTACAACCTCGACAAGCGTTTGATCGAAGGGCTGGACGTGCATGATCCGTCTGTGCGGGTGCTGGACCAGTCGCGCTTCGGACCGGTGATGACCGGCGATCCGCAGGACCTGGGCGCGGGGCCGCCGGTGACGGGGCTCTTCATCCAGAACACCAACCCGGCGGTGGTCTGCCCGGAAACCCGCAAGTGCCTGGAGGGTCTGGCCCGCGACGACCTCTTCGTCTGCGTGCACGAGCAGTTCATGACCGAAACGGCGGCCATGGCGGATCTCGTGCTGCCGGCCACGATGTTCCTGGAGCATGACGATTTCTACACCGCCAGCGGCCATACCACCCTGCAGGTGACCCGCAAGCTTGTGGAGCCGCCCGGTGCCTGCCGCTCCAACCACGAGGTGCTCTGCGGCCTGGCCCAGCGGCTCGGCGTGCAGCATCCCGGCTTCCAGATGACGGCCTGGGAGATGATCGATGCCACCTTCCGGGCCTCGGGCCACCCGGGGGCGCAAGAGGTCTATGACGCCGGCTGGCATGACTGTGCGGAGAGTTTCGAGCGCCAGCACTTCCTGGAGGGCTTTGCCCACCCGGACAAGCGCTTCCACTTTCATGCCGACTGGGCGGCCATCGGGGCGGCGCATGCGGAGATGCCGCGGCTGCCGGATTATTGGCCGGCGCACGATCAAGTGACGGAGGACAAGCCCTTCCGCCTCGTGGCGGCGCCGGCGCGCAGCTACCTCAACACGACCTTCACCGAGACGCCCGGTTCGCAAAAGCGCGAAGGGCGGCCGACGGTGCTGATGCACCCGGCCACGGTGGAACGGCTGGGACTGGGGGCTGGGGAGCGCGTGCGGCTGGGCAACGAGCGTGGCTCGCTGCTCATCGCGGTCGAGCCCTTCGACGGGGTGCAGCCGGAGGTTCTGGTGGTGGAATCGATCTGGCCGAACGCCGCCTTCGAGGAGGGCGTGGGCATCAATGTTCTGACCAGCGCAGACGCCGGCGCGCCCCGCGGCGGCGCCGTCTTCCACGACACGGCCGTGTGGATCAGGCCTGCCTGATGAGTCAGAGCGTCCCCGATGCGGAGCGCTACTGCTCCGGCGGCAGCGCCAGCTTCACCAGCCCGCGGAAGGGTGCCTCGGGATCGACCGGCTCGCCCTTGCGCAGGATGACGATCTCGCCCTGGCGGGCCAGATGGATTGCCTGCTGGCGCACGGCGTTCATGTAGCGGCGCCAGAGGTCCGGCGGATCGCCGGCCTTGCGCTTGGTCTCGGCGAAGCTGCGTGCGACCTCATCCGGGCTGATGGCCGCGCCCGGACCGGCCACGGCCAGCATCTCCAGGATGGTGGCGCCCACGGGGTCGCGCTTTTTCGCGCCGATCTCACTCTCAGTCATGCTCGTGCAGCGCCTTAATCGCGGAGATCATCGAAGAACTCTTTCACGCGCGAGAAGAACCCGCGACTTTCCGGGTGATGGCTGCCGCCGTCCTCGCCGCATTCGTGCTGGAACTCTTCCAGCAGTTCGCGCTGACGCTTGGTGATCTCCACCGGCACCTCGACGTTCACCTGGATGTAGAGATCGCCCAAGGCCTTGGAGCGCAGCACCGGCATGCCCTTGCCGCGCAGGCGGAACTGCGTGCCGGCCTGGGTGCCTTCGGGAATGGTGACCTTGGCCCGGCCGCCTTCGAGAGTGGGCACCTCGATCGCGCCGCCCAGGGCGGCCGTGGTCATGGGCACCGGCACGCGGCAGAAGAGATTGGGCCCTTCGCGCTGAAAGAAGCGGTGCGGGGCGACGGAAAGAAAGATGTAGAGATCGCCCGGCGGGCCGCCGCGACGACCGGCTTCGCCCTCGCCGGAGAGCCGGATGCGCGTTCCATCCTCGACACCGGCAGGAATGTTCACCTGCAGCGTCTTCTCGCGATGGATCCGCCCGGCCCCCTCACAGGCCTTGCAGGGCGTTTCGATCACCTGGCCCTGGCCGCCGCAGGCGGGGCAGGCCCGCTCAATGGAGAAGATGCCCTGCTGCATGCGCACTCGGCCGCGGCCGTTGCAGGTGTTGCAGGTGATAGGCTTGGAACCGGGTTCTGCGCCGCTGCCGTCGCAGGACTCGCAGCCCACCCAAGTGGGCACGCGGATCTGCGCTTCCTTGCCCTGGTAGGCTTCTTCCAGGGTGATTTCCATGTTGTAGCGGAGATCGGCACCGGAAGGCGCGCCGCCGCGTCGGCCGCCACCGCCCATGATGTCGCCGAACATCTCGTCGAAGATGTCGGCAAACCCGGTGAAGTCGAAGCCGCCCGGCCCCGCTCCGCCCCCGGCCGCGGCGCCGTCGACGCCAGCGTGGCCGAAGCGGTCGTAGGCCGCTCGGGTCTTGGACTCCTTCAGGACTCCGTAAGCCTCGTTGAGTTCCTTGAACTTCTTCTCTGCCTCGGCATCGCCCGGATTGCGGTCCGGGTGATACTGCATGGCCAGCTTGCGATAGGCCTTCTTGAGTTCGTCGTCGCTGGCTCCTCGCGCGACCCCCAGCGTTTCGTAATAATCTCTTTTGGCCATGACCTCGCCGTCGACTGTGCTTCCCCAGGAGGCCGCTCTCCCGGCCTCGCCTTGTGGGATGAGAACGGCGTTGTTCTCATCCTGTCCTTTTCGGGAGTCCTGCCCTGGACCGACCCGAACACGACTGCCCTAACGGGCAACGGCCCACGCAGTTTTCCGCTGCGTGGGCCGGTTACCGCACCGATTGCTCGGCGTCAGGCAGACTTGCCCTTCTTGTCGTCGTCGACCTCTTCGAAGTCGGCATCGACGACACCTTCATCGGCCTGGGACGAACCGCTGGTGCCTTCGCCGCCATCGGCAGCTTCGGCGCCACTCTCTTCACCCTGCTGGTACATGGCGGCGCCCAGCTTCATGGAGGCCTGGGCCAGGGTTTCGGTCTTGGCCTTGATGGCCTCGAGGTCGTCCCCGTCCTTGACGCCCTTCAGGTCGTTGAGCGCGGTCTCGACCTCGGCCTTGTCTTCCGGGGACACCTTGTCACCGGCATCGGCCAGGGTCTTCTCGGTGGCGTGCACGAGGCTGTCTGCCTGGTTGCGCGCCTCCACGAGCTCACGCTTGCGCTTGTCTTCCTCGGCGTGGGACTCGGCTTCCTTGACCATGTGCTCGATGTCGTCATCCGACAGACCGCCAGAGGCCTGGATGCGAATGGCCTGCTCCTTGCCGGTGGCCTTGTCCTTGGCCGAGACGTTGACGATGCCGTTGGCGTCGATGTCGAAGGTGACCTCGACCTGCGGCACGCCGCGTGGCGCCGAAGGGATGCCGACCAGGTCGAACTGACCCAGCAGCTTGTTGTCGGCCGCCATTTCCCGTTCGCCCTGGAACACGCGAATGGTCACGGCGGTCTGGTTGTCCTCGGCCGTCGAGAAGACTTGGCTCTTCTTGGTCGGGATCGTCGTGTTGCGCTCGATCAGCTTGGTCATGACGCCGCCGAGCGTTTCAATGCCGAGCGACAGCGGGGTCACGTCGAGGAGCAGGACGTCCTTGACCTCACCCTTGAGCACGCCGGCCTGAATGGCAGCGCCGATGGCCACCACCTCGTCCGGGTTCACGCCACGATGCGGCTCCTTGCCGAAGAAGTTCTTCACTGTCTCGAAGACCTTCGGCATGCGGGTCATGCCGCCGACCAGGATCACGTCGTCGATCTCACCGGCCGATACGCCGGCATCCTTCAGCGCCGCCTTGCAGGGGCCCAGGGTGCGCTCGACCAGCTCGCCCACCAGGGCTTCCAGCTTGGCGCGGGTCAACTTAATATTGAGATGCTTCGGGCCGCTCTGATCGGCCGTGATGAAGGGCAGGTTCACCTCGGTCGACTGGCTGGACGACAGCTCGATCTTCGCCTTCTCGGCGGCCTCCTTGAGGCGCTGCAGTGCCAGCTTGTCCTGGCGCAGGTCGATGCCCTGCTCCTTGTGGAACTCGTCGGCCAGGTAAGTGATGATCTTGTTGTCGAAGTCCTCACCGCCCAGGAAGGTGTCGCCGTTGGTCGACTTCACCTCGAAGACACCGTCGCCGATCTCGAGGATGGAGACGTCGAAGGTGCCGCCACCCAGGTCATAGACCGCAATGGTGCCGGTCTTCTTCTTCTCCAGACCGTAGGCGAGCGCTGCTGCCGTCGGCTCGTTGATGATGCGCAGCACCTCGAGTCCGGCGATCTTGCCGGCGTCCTTGGTGGCCTGGCGCTGAGCGTCGTTGAAGTAGGCCGGAACGGTGATGACCGCCTGCTCCACCGTCTCGCCAAGATAGCTCTCGGCCGTTTCCTTCATCTTCTGAAGGATGTAGGCGGAAATCTGGCTCGGGCTGTAGGACTTGTCCTTCACCTGCACCCAGGCATCGCCGTTCGAGCCTTCGACGATCTCGTAGGAGACGAGCTTCTTGTCCTTCTCCACCGTGGGATCGCCGTAGCGCCGTCCAACCAGGCGCTTGATGGCGAACAGCGTGTTCTCCGGGTTGGTCACGCTCTGGCGCTTCGCCGGCTGGCCAACCACGATGCCATCGTCGGTGAAGCCCACCATGGACGGGGTTGTGCGCGTGCCTTCTGCGTTCTCGATAACGCGGGCATTCTTCCCGTCCATTACCGCGACGCAGGAGTTTGTCGTGCCAAGGTCGATACCGATGACTTTGCTCATGTGCTTCCTCTTCGTTCGGCAGAACCGTCTTTGACGGCCTCAACTGAGCACCGTTCTGCGGTCCCCATCATCACACTTCGTCGTAAGGTCGGCGCGGCACACCGCGCTCGCGATCTTTGCCAGCCTGAGCGCCGGCGGGACGCATCGGTCCTGCCAGCGTCGGCGTCGAATGGGTATATAAGAAGCAAGCGATCACCTACAAGCCGTGAGGTTTACGCGCTGCTTGCACCGGAGAATTGCGTCGGCCACATTCCCGGCCATGTTCTATCGTCGCGACAGAGAACCGCTGCCACGCGATGGCATCCATCTGGCCATCATGGTGCTGCTCGGCTTCAACGTGGTGCTCGGAGTCGCCTTGATGCTGTTGGGCGGAGAGGTCTGGGACGATCCCGGGGTGAGCCGCTTCGGCTCCTGGTTGGCGCTGCTCAGTGCCGGGTTCTACATTTTCTTCCGCTGGTTCCAGCGGCGCGAAGCGCAGCGCCGGCAGCAGGACGGGGAGGGGGGCGACAGCGCCGGGCAATGATCGTCTCGGCCAGCTATCGCAGCGACATTCCCGCCTTCTACGGCCAGTGGTTCCTGGAGCGCCTGCGCGCCGGAGAGGTGTCCTGGCGCAATCCCTACAGCGGCGCGGTGTACCGCCTGCCGCTCACCCGCGAGGCGGTCGAGGGCTTCGTCTTCTGGACGCGCAACCCGGCGCCCTTCCTGCCGGTCCTGGAGCAACTGGCCGAGGCCGGCTGGCCCTTCGTGCTGCAGGTCACCATGACCGGCTACCCACGGGCCCTGGAAGCCTCGGTACCGGCGCCGGAGCGCGTGCTGCCGGCGCTGCAGGAGATCCGGCGGCGCTACGGCCCGCACTGCCTGGTCTGGCGCTATGATCCGGTGTTCCTCAGCGACCTGACGCCGCCGGACTTCCACCGCACGCAGCTTGCTGAGTTGGCGGATCGGTTTGGCGGGTTGAGCGACGAGGTGGTCCTGTCCTTTGCCCAGATCTACGCCAAGACCCGGCGCAACAGCGATGCCGCTGCCCGGCGGCACGGCTTTGACTGGAGCGATCCGCCGGTGGCGGAAAAGCAGGCGCTGCTGGGCGAACTGGCGCACATCGCCCACGACCGCGGTCTTCGTCCCACGCTCTGCAGTCAGCCGGACCTGCTGGGTGCGGGCCTGGAGTCGGCGCGCTGCATCGACGCCGGCCGCCTGTCTGCCGTGGCCGGGCGTCGGATCGCGGCGCGCAAGAAAGGTAACCGGCCGGGCTGCCTCTGTGCCGAAAGCCGCGACATCGGTGCTTACGACACCTGCCCGCATGGCTGCGTTTACTGCTACGCGGTGCGCGCGCCGCAACAGGCCAAGGCCAAGCATGCGGCCCAGGATCCAAAGGCCGAGCTGCTCGGCGGTTGATCGGCCCCTGCGTCAGATGATTGGCGTCAAATGATCGGGATGTGCGGCGCCGAGTCGCGCGGCGCCTTGCCGATCAGGCGCGGGTCGTCCGCCACTTCCACCTGGCGAGCGTAGGGGCGAAAGCCGCTGCGGGAGTAGAAGGCGATCGCTTGCGGGTGATCCAGTGTGCAGGTGTGCAGCCAGAGCCGCTGGATCGGCCGCTCCCATGCCAGTTCCAGCGCCCGGTTCATCAGCCAGCGCCCGGCGCCCTGACCGTGCAGGCTGCCGGCCAGGCCGAAGAAGGCGAGTTCGCATTCGCCGTCCTGGCGAAAGTCCAACTCCAGCAGTCCCATGTCCCGGCCATCGGCTTCCAGCGCATAGAAGGCAACGCCCGGATCGCGCAGCACGGCGTCCAGCTCCGACTCGGGAATGACCAGGCGGGAAAACCAGAGCCAGTCCTCCCCCACGCGCCGGTAGAGCGCGCGGTACCAGTCGCCATCGGGCTGGGCCACACGTCTCAGGTGCCAGGGCGCCGGCGTCGGCTCGGGGCGCGGCTCGGGCCGGGCGCGCATCTCGAGATAGGTCACGACCGCCGCGATCTTGCCGGCGGGAATGTCATGGAAGCCGTCGGAGAGGCTCATGCCGTTCGCAAGTCCAGTCTTCGTTGTCGGGAGGTGCTGCACGACGTCAGGCATGACGCCGGACTGCAGACACCTTGCTTGCTGCCCGCATACAGCGCCGGCCGGCCGGCGTCACCCCTCGCTCGATGATGACTCGCCTGCTGCCTGGGTTGCCTCCTGCTCCGTCACGCGCTTTTTGCGGCCCGGGCGCCATTCAGCCAGACGCGCCGCCACGGCGTAGAGGTTGGGGATGATGAAGAGGCCAACCAGAGTTGCCGCCAGCATGCCACCGAGCACCGTGATGCCCACCGGCACGCGCGCACCGGCGCCGGCACCCGTGGAGAGTACCAGCGGCAGGACGCCGAAGATGAAAGCCAGGGCCGTCATCAACACGGCCCGAAAGCGCTGCTCGGCACCGTTACGGGCCGCTTCCAGGATCGAATGGCCGGCCTCGCGCTGACTCTTGGCGAACTCGACGATCAGGATGGCGTTCTTGGACGCAAGTCCTATGAGAAGCACCATGCCCACTTGGGCGTAGAGGCTGTTCTGCAGCCCCACCAGCGTCAGCGCGCCCACCGCGCCGAAAAGCGCTATGCCCAGCGAGAAGATGATCGAGAGCGGCAGCATCCAGCTTTCGTACTGCGCCACCAGGAAGAGGTAGGCGAAGATCAGCGCCAGGGCGAAGATGAAGACCTCCGTGCCGGCGGTCTGGGTCTCCTGCAGCGACATGCCCGACCACTCGAAACCGTAGCCTTCCGGCAGGACCTCGGCGGCTGTGCGCTCGAAGGCGGCCATGGCGTCGCCGGTGCTGGCGCCGGGTGCGGTCTGCCCGTTGATCGAGGGCGAGACCATGAGGTTGTAGCGCGGGATGATGTAGGGGCCCAGCACCGTCGTCACGGACACCACGCTGCGCAGCGGCACCATGTCGCCATTGGTGCTGCGGGCATAGAGCCCCATGATGTCCTCGGCGTCGTTGCGGTAGTCGGCTTCCGCCTGCAGCTTCACCTGATAGACGCGGCCATCCAGCGTGAAGTCGTTGACGTAGCGCGAGCCGAAGTGCGCGCCCAGGGTGGAGTAGATCTGCCCTACGCTGAGGCCCAGAAGCTGCGCGCGGTCGCGGTCGACGTTGACGAAGAGCTGCGGCACGTCGGCATTGAAGGTGGTGGAAGCCCCGCCGATTTCCGGCGCCTGGTTGGCCGCGCCCAGGAAGGAGCGGGCGACCTGTGCCACTTCCTCCGGAGGCTGGCCGCGCAGGGCCTGCAGCCGGAAGTCCAGGCCGCCCACGGTGCCTACGCCCGGGATCGGCGGCGGCACGAAGGCCATGATGTTGGCGCCCGGCATGGTGAAGAACTGGCTCTGCAGGCCCATGATCATGTCGCGTAGATTGATGCCGGCCTCGCCCCGTTCATCCCAGGAGTCGAGCGAGGCGATGGCCATGCCGCTGTTGGGTGTGACGGTGCTTTGCAGCATGCTGTAGCCGGCCACCGAGATGACGTTCGCCACGCCTTCCGTCACGCCCAGGAGGGTTTCGACGTGATGCACCACCTCCTGCGTGCGATTTAGGGAAGCGGCGTCGGGAAGCTGAATCTCGACGAAGATCGCGCCCTGGTCCTCATTGGGCAGGAAGGTCGAGGGCAGGCTGGTGAACATCAGGTAGGCGCCGACGAAGGCGGCCGCCAGCACGCCGAGCGCGATATAGGGTGCGCGCAGCAGCCATCCCACCACGCGGCCGTAGCCGGACCGGGTGATGTCGATGCCGCGCGCGAACCAGCCCAGCGGCCCGCGGCGGTAGCCCTGCTTGGCCGGCCGCAACAGCGTGGCCGCAAGCGCCGGGCTGAGGGTCAGGGCGACCAGGGCCGAGACCACAAGGGACGAAGACAGGGTGATGGCGAACTGCCGGTAAAGCTGCCCGGTGATCCCCGGAAGGAACGCCGTGGGCAACACCACGGCCAGCAGTACGAAGGTGGTGGCGATGATCGGGCCGGTGATCTGGCTCATGGCTCGGCCGGTGGCCTCGGCGACACCGATACCGGGGTGTTCCTCGAGCACGTGTTGCACGTTCTCCACCACCAGAATCGCATCGTCGACCACCAGTCCGATGGCGAGCACCAGCGCCAGCAGCGTCACCGTGTTGGCCGAGTAGCCCAGCACCAGCAGGATCGCCATGGCGCCCAGCAGCGAAACCGGAATCGCCAGGGCGGAGATCAGCGTGGCGCGCCAGTCCTGCAGGAAGAGGAAGGTAATGATGAGGACGATGATGAAGGCCTCGATCAGCACCTCGACGATCTGGTCGACGCTGGTGCGCACGAACTGGGTGGCGTCGTAGACGACCCTGTACTCCAGGCCCTCCGGGAAGCTTGTCGACAGCTGTTCCAACTCGGCCAGCGTCGCGTCCGCGGTGGCGATCGCATTGGCGCCCGGCGATTGCGAGATCATCAGCATCGCCGTTTCCTGCCCGTTCAACTGGGCGGTGGAGGAGTAGTCCTGCGCCCCCAATTCCAGGCGCGCGATGTCGCCCAGGCGCACCACGGAGCCTTGATCGCCGGTGCGGATGACGATGCGCTCGAACTCCTCGGCAGTGCGCAGGCGACCCTCCGCAACCAGGCTGTACTCAACGGCGGTGTTGGCCGGCGCCGGCTGTGCTCCGACCCGGCCCAGGGAAGCCTGGATGCTTTGGGCGCGAATGGCGTCGGTTACGTCATCTGTCGTGATGCCCAGCGCGTTCATGCGCGCCGGATTGAACCAGACCCGCATGGAGTAGTCGGAGGCGCCGACCAGGGAGACGTCGCCCACGCCGTCGATGCGCTTGAGGGCGTCGATCACCTGGGAGGAGACGAAATTGGTGATGTCGAGCGCGGATATGCTGCCGTCCGGCGAATAGAAGCCGAGCGCGAAGAGGAAGTCGGGCGAACTCGCCTGGACCGTCACGCCCTGCTCGGTCACCTCCTGGGGCAGTTGCGACATGGCCAACTGCGAGCGGTTCTGCACGTTGACCTGGGCAATATCCGGATCGGTGCCCACCTCGAAGGTGACGGAGAGCGAGTACTGGCCGGCATTGGTGCTGGTGGACGACATGTAGATCATGTCCTCCACGCCGTTGATTGCCGTTTCCAGCGGCCCGCCGACGACGTCCGCGATCACCTCGGCGCTGGCGCCGGGATAGGTTGCCGAGACGTTGATGGTCGGCGGTGTGATGTCGGGATACTGCTGCACCGGCAGCGCCCGGATGGAAATCAGGCCGGCAATCGCAATGACCAGCGAGATCACTATCGCCAGTCGGTTGCGGGAGATGAAGATGTTGCGGCCCATCAGCCGTCATCCCCGACCGGGCGGCCCTGGCTGGCTTGTACGGAAGCCCCTTCGCTCAGTCGCTGGATGCCTTGGGTGACGACAAGTTCGCCGCCCTCCAGCCCTTCGACCACCGCCCAGCCATTGGGCACGCGGGCGCCGGTCTCGATGCGCTGCTGGGTGACCGTGTCGTCGTCCTGCAGGGTGTAGACATAGCGGCCGCTGCGGTCCTGCAGTACCGCGGACTGCGGCACTACCGGCAGTTCGCGCTGCGCGCTCTCCTGGATGTAGAGCGTCACGTTCTGACCGGGCAACAGCAGCCCGTCGGGGTTGGGGAAGATCAGGCGCACCGGCACCGTGCCGGTGCGGGTGTCCATTTCGCTGGAGACATATTCGAGCCGCCCTTGTGACGGGTAGTCGACGCCGTTGGGGAGGCGCAGCCGCAACAGCAGGGCATCGGTTTCGAGAACACCGCCCGCATCGACCACCTGCTGGCGCAGTGTGGCATAGCGGTCGTCGGTGACCGAGAAGGCCACGCGGATCGGGTCGAGCTGGACGATGCGCGCGAGCGAACCGGAGTCAGGACCCACCAGGTTGCCGTGGCTGAACTGCGACTGGCCGATCTGGCCGCCAATCGGCGCATGGATCTGGGTGTAGGAGAGGTCAAGTTCCGCTGCGCTTACCGCGGCCTTGGCAGCCTCAACATCGGCATCGGCCATGGCTGCCGCCGCGCGTGCCTGGTCCAGGGACGCCTGGGGCGAGGTGCCGCGATTCGCCAGTTCCTGGGTGCGGGCCAGGCTGCGCTGCGCCTCATCCGCTCCTGCTTCGGCGCGGGAGAGCTGCGCCTGGGCCGAGGAGAGCTGCGCGTCGTACTGATCGGGTTCGATGATGAAGAGCAGGTCCCCCGTTTCGACCCTTTGACCCGGCGCGAAGGAGACCTCCTGCAGGAAACCCTGCACCCGCGCGCGCAGGTCGACGGCCTCGATGGCTTCCACCTGACCCAGGAATTCTTCCGGGTGGTCGATCACCTGCACCTCGATCGGCTCGACCACAACCGCCGGGGGCGGCATTTCCAGGCCCGGCATCTGGGCTGCAGCGGGCAGCGACAGACTGCAGGCGGCGGCGAGCGCCAGTCCGCGCAGCGCGCTTTTCGTCCACAGAGACAGCTTCTTGTTGTTTTGCATGGCTTCCCCCGTTCGCCTCTTGTGCAGCTGCGAGCACTGGATGGATTATCGTCTTCTAGTGCCACTTTAGCGTACCACCTGCAGTGAAGGCGCCAACAGATTTCTGAGGTCTGATCCGAAGCATTCTTGATGCTTGGCGCTGCACTCCAAGACGTCGCTGTCAGCCGCGCAGCGCCTGCGTTGCGCGGCGGGCCCGCTTGCGGCAGAGTGCGTCGCAATGCACAGCAGGTTCCGGAACCCATGACAGACGCGCTCAACACCTATCGTTCCGGCCCGGACGAACGCGGCCATTTCGGCATATTCGGCGGTCGTTTCGTGGCTGAGACCCTGATGCCGCTCATCCTCGAGGTCGAACAGGCCTACGAGGAGGCCCGGCACTCGGAGGACTTCAAGCGGGAGCAGGACTACTTCCTGACCCACTACGTCGGCCGGCCCAGCCCGCTCTATTTTGCCGAACGGCTCACCGATGAACTCGGCGGCGCCAAGATCTACTTCAAGCGCGACGAGCTGAACCACACCGGCGCGCACAAGATCAACAACACCCTGGGCCAGATTCTGCTGGCCCGGCGGATGGGCAAGACCCGGATCATTGCCGAGACCGGCGCCGGCCAGCATGGCGTGGCGACGGCCACGGTCTGCGCCCGATTCGGCCTGCCCTGCGTGGTCTACATGGGCGCCACGGACATCGAGCGGCAGAAGCCCAACGTCTTCCGCATGAAGATGCTGGGCGCCGAGGTGATTCCGGTCACCAGCGGCACCGGCACCCTCAAGGACGCGATGAACGAGGCGCTGCGCGACTGGGTCGCCAATGTGGAAAGCACCTTCTACATCATCGGCACCGCCGCCGGCCCGCATCCCTATCCCGCCATGGTGCGCGATTTCCAGTGCGTGATCGGGGAGGAAACCCGCCAGCAGCTCCATGAGGCTGAAGGGCGACTGCCGGACACGTTGGTGGCCTGCATCGGCGGCGGCTCCAACGCCATCGGCCTGTTCCATCCCTTCCTGGATGAGCCGGACGTGCGCATGGTGGGTGTGGAGGCTGCCGGGCACGGCATCGCCAGCGGCGAGCATGCAGCGTCCCTCAATGGCGGGCGCCCGGGCGTGCTGCACGGAAACCGCACCTATCTGCTCCAGACCGACGATGGTCAGATCCTCGACGCCTACTCGATTTCCGCCGGTCTCGACTATCCCGGCATCGGCCCGGAGCACTCCTGGCTGCACGAGTCGGGCCGGGTCGACTATGTCTCGGTGACCGATGACGAGGCCATGGAGGCCTTTAAGCTCTGTACGCGTACGGAAGGGATCATCCCGGCGCTGGAGCCGGCACATGCACTGGCGCAAGTGATGAAGATGGCGCCGGACCTGCCCCGCGATCACCTGCTGGTGATGAATCTCTGCGGGCGCGGCGACAAGGATGTCTTTGCTGTGGCCGAGCGTTTGGGAGTGTCTTTGTGATGGCTGCCACCCGTACCACACCCAGCCGAGTGGAGACGCGCTTCGCCGCGCTGAAGCAGGAAGGCCGCGCCGGTCTCGTGACCTTCGTCACCGCCGGGGACCCGGACATGGACACCAGCTGGGAGATCCTGAAGGGGCTCCCCGCGGCCGGCGCCGACATCATCGAGATCGGCATGCCCTTCTCCGACCCCATGGCTGACGGCCCGGCAATCCAGGCCGCTTCGCAGCGCGCGCTGAAGGCCGGGGCGACGCTTGCCAAGACCCTGGGTCTGGTGCGCCGCTTCCGGCAGGAAGATGCGGTAACCCCGATCATCCTGATGGGCTACTACAACCCGATCTACTCCATGGGGCCGCAGCGCTTCATCGAGGAGGCCGTGGCTGCGGGCGTGGACGGCCTGATCATCGTCGACCTGCCGCCCGAAGAGGATGACGAACTCTGCGACCCGGCCGTTGCCGCAGGGCTGCACTGGATCCGTCTGGCCACGCCGACGACCGATGACAAGCGCCTGCCCAAGGTGCTCGAGAACACCGGCGGCTTCCTCTATTACGTCTCCGTGCTCGGCATCACCGGCACGCGCTCGGCCCTGGCGGATCAGGTCGCCGCGGCGGTTGCGCGCTTCCGCCGCCATACCGACATTCCCGTGGCCGTCGGCTTCGGGATCAAGACGCCGGAACAGGCCGCCGCCATCGGCAAGGTTGCCGATGCCGCGGTGGTCGGCTCGGCCATCGTGGGCCGGATCGAGGACTCCCTGGACCAGGACGGCAAGGCAACGGCTGAAACAGTGCCGGCGGCGCTGAATCTCGTCAGCGCGCTGGCCGGAGGAATGCGAGGTAAGGTTCCCGCATGAACTGGATCACCAACTATGTGCGCCCGAAAATCCGGGCGCTTGTGGCCCCGCGTGAGGACATCCCTGACAATCTCTGGGACAAGTGCACCTCCTGCGGTCACATGATCTTCCACCGCGAACTCGAGGAGCTGCTGCGCGTCTGCCCGAACTGCGGCCACCACATGCGCATCGGGCCCGAGCGGCGTATGGAAGTGCTGTTCGATGACGGCGCCTACGAGAAGGTCGAGTTGCCGCAAGCGCTGGCCGACCCGCTGAAGTTCCGCGATCGCGAGCGCTACAGTGAGCGGCTGAAGAAGGCGCGCACCAAGACCGGCCAGCAGGACGCCATCCGCGTTGGCCATGGCCATATCGGCGGCCAGCCGGCGGTGGTCGCGGCCTTCGACTTCTCCTTCATGGGCGGCTCCATGGGGCTGGCCGTGGGCGAGGGGCTGGTGACGGCTGCGCGCGAAGCGGTGCGCCGCCGTGCGGCGCTTATCGCTGTGCCGGCCTCGGGCGGCGCGCGCATGCAGGAGGGCATTCTTTCCCTCATGCAGATGCCGCGCAGCGTGATCGCGGTGCAGATGGTGCGTGACGAGGGGCTGCCCTACATCGTGCTCCTGACCGACCCGACCACCGGCGGCGTTTCGGCGTCCTTCGCCATGCTGGGCGACGTGCAGATTGCCGAGCCCGGCGCAGTGATCGGTTTTGCCGGGGCGCGAGTGATCGAGGAAACCATTCGCGAGACCCTGCCGCCGGGCTTCCAGCGTGCCGAATACCTGCTGGAACACGGCATGATCGACATGGTGGTGCCGCGCACCGAACTGCGCGAGACCATGGGGCGCCTCCTGGGACACTTGATGAACAGCCCGGCCGTTCGTGGCATGGCCACGCAGCCGGTCGCAGCCGCGACGCCGGCCGAGCCGGTCAAGACCGATGCCAAGGCCGAGGAGCCCGAACAGCCCGAAGCCGCAGTTGCGGGCAAAAAAGCGGCGGGCAAGAAAGAGAAAGAGGCGGAGCGTGCCTCAGACGGCTGAGGTGTCGTGCAGCGACGCCGTTCTCGCCCGTCTCAACGCGCTGCATCCCAAGATCATCGACCTGTCACTCGGGCGGGTCGAAACGCTCCTGGCCACGCTCGGGCATCCGGAGCGGCGCCTGGCGCCGGTGGTCCATATTGCCGGCACCAACGGCAAGGGCTCCGTTCTGGCCTACCTGCGGGCAATGCACGAGGCCGAGGGGCGGCGTGTGCAGGCCTATACCTCGCCGCACCTTGTGCGCTTCCACGAGCGCATTCGTCTGAGCGACGGACTGATCGAGGAGCCGGCCCTGCTCGCGCTGCTCGAGGAGTGCGAGGCCGCCAACGGCGGCGCCCCGATTACCTTTTTCGAGATCACCACGGTGGCTGCCTTTCTCGCCTTCGCGCGCGAGCCGGCGGACCTGCTGCTGTTGGAAGTGGGGCTGGGCGGCCGCCTCGATGCCACCAACGTCATCGACCGCCCGGCCTTGAGCGTGATCACCCCCGTCTCCATGGACCACACCCAGTACCTGGGCGACAGCCTGGAGGCCATCGCGTTCGAGAAGGCGGGCATCCTGAAGCCCGGCGTGCCCGCGGTCGTGGGTCTGCAGTCGCCAAGAGCCCTGGCAGTGATCGAGGCGCGGGCGCGCGAGATCGAGGCACCCCTTTGGGTTCAGGGTCGCGATTTCGAGGGCGCGGCCGGCGCGGATGCACTCACCTATCGCGACGAGGCGGGAGAAATGGACCTGCCCTTCCCCGCGCTGCCCGGCGACCATCAGCGGCAGAACGCCATTCTCGCCATGGCCGCCGCCCGGCGCCTGGGCGATCTGGGGCCAAGTCTGGAGGCCTGCCGACAGGGGTTGACGCAAGCACGCTGGCCGGCGCGCCTGCAGCAGCTCACGCGCGGACCTCTGGTGGCACAACTGCCTGCCAACTGGAGCCTTTGGCTCGACGGCGGACACAATGCGGCCGCCGCCGAGGCCCTGGCCGCCTGGCTCGGGCGCGACCGCAAGCCTCTGCGCCTGATCTACGGCATGCTCAACACCAAGGCGGCCGCCGATTTCCTGCGCCCCCTGGCGCCGCTCACGGAGCGACTCGAGGCCATCGCCATTCCGGGAGAGCCGAACAGCCTCAGCCCCGAGGCCGCGGCCGAACACGCCCGGGCCTGCGGGATCGCCGCGACCGCCCGGCCCAACCTCGACGCCGCCATGGCGGCAGCGCTTGCCGACAGTGGGCCGGAAGGCCGAGTTCTGATCTGCGGCTCGCTCTATCTGGCCGGCAAGGTGTTGGCGGAGAACGGCTGACTCATCGAAGCGGCCCAACGTTACGCAAGGTGGTCGCTACGCAAGGTGGTCGATGATCTGCTGGGAGGAAGATAGTGAGTGCAAGACGCAGCGCTCTGGATGGAGCGGCAGGGCGGATCGGCGCGGCCATCGTGCTGCTGCTGGTCATCGCCAGCCTGACGGCGATCCACTGGGAGGACCTGTTCGGCCCCGACCCTGCCGAGGTGGCGGCTGATGATCCGGTCGCCCGCTGCATTGCCGAGCGCAGCGCCGACATCGAGGCGATGATCGAGGAGAACCCCTCGATGGCCGGCCGGCGCGAGACGCTGCTCGCCCGGGTGCCGCCCATGTGCGAGGACATGCTGGGCTCGGGCGGCGGCAACTCTCCACCCTTGCCGGGGCAGTAGCCGCGACCCATCTGCTAGGTGGATGGGGAACGTTTCAAGGAGACGGACATGACGGCGAAAGATCCCGGCAAGAACGATCCCAAGAAGCCTCAGAGCGAGGAAGACAAGCACCAAGAGGACGCGCTCGACGAAGCGCTGGATGAGAGCTTCCCCGCCAGCGACCCGCCCGCAGCCACCATCCCGCCCAAGCACCCGCAGGGTGACAAGTAGGCCTAAGCGAGGCCTACCAGCCGTTCACCCGGTCCCACTGCTCGATGACGCGGCCGTCGCTGATCACCTGATAGTGCGGGTAGGCGGCGGCGGTGATGCAGGCGTGATTCGGCTGGATGCGAACGCGGCTGCCGATCGGCAGACTGTCGTAGGGCAGGGCGCCTTCGGCGGCCGCGATCAGTCCATGCTCCTGGTGAACCGATTCCACGTAGAGCCCGGGCAGCGGGCGGCCCGAGAGGTCGCAGACCCGGCCATAGCCAACATCGGGAAAGAACTCCTGCGCGCTGACGTCCTTTGAAAGCGCCAGGGCGCCGGCGTCGATCAGGATGCGACCGGCACGGTGGTTATGACCGATGACCGTGGCCAGCACGGTCAGGGCGATGTCCTCGGGCGCGCAAGAGCCGATGCCCACCTGGTCCACGTCATTGAAGACATAGACGCCGGGACGCATTTCCGTCAGGCCTTCGAAGCTGCGGGCGTGTGCCGCTGTCGGGGTCGAGCCGGCGCTGACGATGGGGCAGGGGAGGCCCGCCTCGCGCAGGCGCTGCGCGGCTTGAATCAGCCCTTGGCGCTCTTCCTCGGCCACGGCTGCGATCTCCTCGGCGCCGCGGCAGTGGTAAGAGTGGCCGGCATGGGTCATGACCCCGGCCAGCTCCAAGGCCGGCTGTGCCTCGATGGCCCGCGCCACCGCGAGCAGGTCATCGGAGTCCGGTGCCACACCGGCCCGGCCGCCACCGGTGTCCAGTTCCACCAGCACGCGGAAGCGACTGTCCAGCTTTTCCGCCGCTTCACCCACTGACTTCGCGGCCGCAACGCTGTCGAGCACCAGGGTCAGCCTGGCCCCGTCGCGCTGGAGCGCGGCTGCGGCTGCGGCCTTGCCGGCAACCATGCCCACGGCGTAGAGGATGTCGGTGAAGCCGCCTTCAAGGAAATAGCGGGCTTCCGCCAGGGTGGAGACGGTCACCGCGCCGCTGTGTCCCTCGGTCGCCAGCTTGGCAACCGCCCGGGACTTCGCGGTCTTAAGATGTGGCCGCAGGTCGATGCCGCCAGCGCGCAGCCGCTTGCCCATCCGGGCGCAGTTGCGGGACAGGATCTCCTGATCCAGAAGGAGGGCCGGGGTGTCCAGGTTCTCGAGACTCGTGTCCATGACCAGCGCTCCTTTCAGACCTCTTACAACGGCATGTTGTCGTGCTTGCGCCAGGGATCCTCGAGCTTCTTGTTCTCCAAGAGCTTGAGGGCGCCGCAAATGCGCCGGCGCGTCCCGTGGGGCATGATCACGTCATCGATGAAGCCGCGGCTGGCGGCCACGAAGGGATTGGCGAAGCGCTTGCGGTATTCTTCGGTGCGCGCCTCGACCTTTTCCGGGTCGTTGGCGTCCTGCCGGAAGATGATCTCCACCGCGCCCTTGGGCCCCATCACCGCGATTTCGGCCGTGGGCCAGGCATAGTTGGCGTCGCCGCGCAGGTGCTTGGAGCTCATCACGTCATAGGCGCCGCCGTAGGCCTTGCGGGTGATGACCGTCACCTTGGGCACGGTCGCCTGGGCAAAGGCGAAGAGCAGCTTGGCGCCATGCTTGATGATGCCGTTGAACTCCTGATAGGTGCCGGGCAGGAAGCCGGGGACGTCCACAAATGTGACGATGGGGATGTTGAAACAGTCGCAGAAGCGCACGAAGCGCGCCGCCTTGGTGGCGCTGGCGATGTCGAGGCAGCCGGCCAGGACCATCGGCTGATTGGCGACAATGCCCACCGGCCGGCCGTCCATGCGCCCGAACCCGGTGATGATGTTGGCGGCATAGTTAGGCTGCAACTCGAAGAACTCGCCCTCGTCCACGACCTTATGGATCAGCTCCTTCATGTCGTAGGGCTTGTTCGGGTGGGGCGGCACCAGGGTGTCGAGCGAAAAGTCGTCGCGGTCGGCCGGGTCGCGCGTGGGCCGCAGCGGCGGTTTCTCGCGGTTGTTCAGCGGCACGAAGGACAGGAAGCGGCGCAGTTCCAGCAGCGCTTCCACGTCGTTCTCGAAGGCGCGGTCGGCCACGCCTGACTTCGTGGTGTGGGTGATGCCGCCGCCCAGTTCCTCCTGGGTGACGGTCTCGTGCGTGACCGTTTTCACGACATCCGGACCGGTCACGAACATGTAGGAGGTGTCCTGGACCATGAAGATGAAGTCGGTCATGGCCGGGGAGTAGACCGCGCCGCCGGCGCAGGGCCCCATGATCATGGAGATCTGCGGAATGACGCCGGAGGCCTGGACGTTGCGCAGGAAGACGTCGGCATAGCCGCCGAGCGAGGCCACGCCCTCCTGGATGCGCGCGCCGCCGGAATCGTTGATCCCGATCACGGGCACGCCAAGATTCATGGCCTGGTCCATGACCTTGCAGATCTTCTCGGCGTGGGTCTCCGACAGGGAGCCGCCAAAGACCGTGAAATCCTGGCTGAACACTAGCACCGGGCGGCCGTCCACGGTGCCATGGCCGGTGACCACGCCGTCGCCGGCGATCTTCTGCTCGTCCATGCCGAAGTCGACGCAGCGATGCTCGACGAACATGTCCCACTCCTCGAAGGAGCTTTCGTCGAGGAGCACGGCGATACGCTCGCGCGCAGTCAGCTTGCCCTTGCGGTGCTGCGCCTCGATGCGCCGCTCCCCGCCGCCTTGACGCGCCTGCTGGCGGCGTTCTTCGAGTTCCTGAAGGATTTCCTGCATCTAAGATCCCCTGAAGGTGCCCCGGATCGGCCAGGGTTTCCGCTGATAGCACGCACGACCGCCTGCGCCAAGCAAGCGACCCCGCTGTGAGATCGCTGACGTCAAATGGTCGAAGATTCAGTCGTTGTTGCCGGAGAAGCCGCACGGCAAACTCGCCGCCATCGGACTCCGGCTGCGTACTTGTGAGTCGGTATCCTGGAGCGCAGGGTTGCCGCTTTCCCTGCTCGATCACAGTTTAGCGATCGAGTGATAATAAAGGAACAACGCACGTCGCATCTCGTTCTAGTAGCTAAAAGCGCGCCCCGGCACTTCCCTGCAACAAGGCCTTGATGTTGGAGATTTTGATGTCGCATCAGGCCAATCTGCTCTCTGTCAACTCGGCGGTGCCGCCCTACCTCGTTACCCAGTGCGACGCGGCAGCAACTGCCCGCGAGTTGTTTTCAGCTCGATACGAGGATTTCGAACGTCTCGCGAAGGTCTTCGAAAGTTCGGGCATACTGCGGCGCTACCTTGTGCGGCCACTTGACTGGTATCTGAAGCCGCTTGGATGGGGGGAACGCAATGCAGCCTACCTCGATGGTGCCTGTTCCCTCTTTGTCGATGCCGCATCACGGGCCCTTGCGGACGCGGGCCTTTCCGGGGCCGAAGTTGATACCGTCGTCACAGTATCCTCCACCGGGATTGCGACGCCCAGTATTGATGCTCGGGTGGCGGAACAGCTCGGTTTTCGTACTGGAATTGAATCGGTGCCGGTCTTTGGCTTGGGGTGCGCGGGCGGGGTCACTGGGATGGGGATTGGCGCGCGGCTTGCGCAGTCGCGGCCGGGAAGCAGCGTGCTGGTGGTCGCAGTTGAACTGTGTTCAGTAGCCTTTCGCCCCGACAAGCTGACCAAGGAAAACATCGTCGCGACCGCGCTGTTTGGTGATGGCGCGGCTGCCTGCGTTCTGCGGACACATAAAGAAGGGCTGGCAAGCGTGGAACTGTCAGGCCAGCACACCTGGCCCAATACGCTCGACATCATGGGGTGGAGCGTTGATGACACCGGCCTTGGTGTCATTTTCGACCGCGCCATCCCTCCCTTTGCCGAAGCGAATCTCGGGCTTGCTGTGAAGGGAATTCTGGCCCGGCATGGCCTTGGTCTTGAGGATGTGGACAGGGTCGCCTGTCATCCGGGTGGCGCCAAGGTGATCACGGCGTTGGAACGTGCCTTGTCTCTGGATCAAGGCACGCTGGATCATGAACGCTCGGTGCTTGCCGACTATGGCAACATGTCCGCCCCAACCGCACTGTTCGTGCTTGACCGCTTGGTGAAAGCCGGATTGCCGCCACGAACGCTGCTTACCGCGATGGGCCCGGGGTTCACCGCAAGCTGCGTTTCCCTGCGGGCTGCCGCATGACGGTCGCCTCGCTCTTGCTTGCTCTCGTCACCGTCGGGCGCTTGGGCGAGCTGTGGCTGGCGCGCTCGAACACGCGAAGGTTGCTTGCGCAGGGCGCGGTCGAGGTGGCGCCGGGCCACTATCCGGCCATCGTACTGCTGCACGCGCTATGGCTTGGCACACTTTGGCTGTTTGGGATGGACCAGCCCGTCAACCCCTTCTGGCTCGCGGCCTTCCTTTGCCTGCAGGTGGCACGGGTCTGGGTTCTGGCAACGCTTGGTCCCCGTTGGACAACGCGCATCATCATTGTGCCGGGCGAGCGGCTGGTCGCCACAGGACCGTATCGCTACGTAAAGCACCCCAACTACATCGTTGTGATTGGCGAGATTGCGATCTTGCCGCTTTGCCTGGGGCTGCCGTGGTTGGCGTTTGTGTTCACGCTGCTCAACGCCGCGATCCTCACGATCCGCATCCGTGCGGAAAACGCAGGTCTGCAGATGGCCCGTAAGCAGAGTTCAGGTTGATCCTCCGCGCGTAGATACCATGGAGATCGCGACTCGGCTTGGGCTTGGGTCCCTGTGTGCTGGACATGCCCAAGGCCATCCTGGGCGTGTGGGTTGAGGCTATATCGCCAGCGCAACCCCGTCGAGCGCTTCTTCAACAAGTTCAAACACTTCCGCGTGTCGCCCCGCGCTACGGAATCTACAGCCGGGAGCGACCTCGACCTCGTCAATCTCGCTGCCATCAGAATCTGGCTGCGTTCTTATGAGTCGGTATCCTAGAGTGGTGGGTGAATGAACTGGAGGATGAATGATGCTGCCGCGCGGCGCCTTGCCGCCCTTGCGCTGGCCTTTGGTCCTGTTGGGGTCGGTGCTGGTCGTGCTCACCCTCCAATGGACTCGGCCGGTCAGCCTGCCGCTTGCCCTGGCGGTCTTCCTGATCGCTTTGGCTTGGCCCGTGCAGCTGTGGCTGGAGCGGCGTTTGCCACGCTGGCTGGCCTATGTCGGGACCCTTCTCTGCGTGCTGACTTTGCTGACCGCCTTCGTTTGGCTGCTTTGGGCCGGTGTCGGCCTGGTGGGCCAGGGCGTGGTGCAGTATCGGGACTCCCTGGATCAGAGCTGGGGCGATCTCTTGCGCTGGGCGCGGCGCAATGGCGTTGCGCTGCCGAACACCCAGCTCGAGGATGTGGATATCGCGCCGCTGTTGAGTGTGCTGCGGGTCACCCTCGAAGAGCTCTATAGCGCCGTGGGCCTGCTGGGCCTCACCCTGGTCTTTATGCTGCTGGGTCTGCTGGAAGCGCGCAGTTTTGGCGCGAAGCTGCGCCGACTGCCGGCGGGCGCGGAGTTTCGCGCCGCCGCCGACGAGATCGGGCGCAAGTTCCGGCGCTACATGCTGGTGCGCACCTTCGTCAGCGTGGTGACCGGCGTGCTCACCTGGCTGTTCGCGCTCATCGTCGGGCTGGAACTGGCCGTGACCTGGGGATTGATCGCCTTCGTGCTCAACTACATCCCCTTCGTCGGCTCGATTCTGGCGATCGTTCCGCCGGTGCTCTTCGCTGCCGTGCAGGCGGGGGACTGGTCGCTGCCGATCGTCACCTTCATCGGTATGGCGGCGATTCAGGTCACCATGGGCAACTATGTGGACCCGCGCCTGGAGGGGCGGGCGCTGTCTCTTTCACCGCTCGTGGTGGTGATCTCGATTTTCTTCTGGGGCCTGGTCTGGGGCGTACCCGGCGCCTTCATCGGGGTGCCGCTGACGATCGGCCTGGCAACGGCCTGCGGGCGTTTCGAGAGCACGCAGTGGCTGACGCAGTTGCTGGGGCAGGCGCCTGCGTCAGAGGTGAGCGAGGCAGGTTCAAGGCGCGCCAAGCAGCACCCGCCGGAGCGGTGACGAGTTTCGGCGAGCCCAGGCTTCAGTCCTGCTCGAGCCAGTCCTGGATCAGGCGGAAGGAGATGGCGTCGCGTCGGGGGAAGTTGAAGCTCTCGTCTTCCGGCAAGTTCAGCAGTTCCTCCCGGCTGAACCAGCGCGCGCTTTCCAGTTCCTCCAGCTGAACGCGCAGGGGCCCGTGTTCGGCAATGGCGTGGAAGCCAAGCATGAGCGAGGAGGGAAAGGGCCAGGGCTGGGAGGAGTGATAGCGCGCCTCCTCGATGTGCAGTCCCACCTCTTCGAACACTTCGCGCGCCACTGCCTGTTCCAGGGCTTCGCCCGGCTCGACGAAGCCGGCCAGCGTCGAATGCATGCCCGGCCGCCAGATCTTCTGTCGGCCCAGCACGCAGTGGTCCTTGCCGTCGTGCACCAGCATGATCACGGCCGGGTCCATGCGGGGGAATTGCGGCGCCTTGCAGGCCTCGTTGCCGCATTGCCGCTGATGGCCCGCGCGGCGGATTTCCGTCGGGCTGCCGCAGACGCCACAGAAGCGGTGCCGGGCGTGCCAGAAGGTCATGGCGCGGGCATAGGCCAGGAGTGACCCTTCCTCGCGCGGCAGGAGCATGCCCACGGCGCGCAGGTCGGCAAAGCTGCCGCGGCCGGCGAGCGCCGGTTCGTGATCCGGCTCGGAGAGGTCAACCAGATCGAGCGCGAAGTAGGCCGTCTCGCCACGCATGCCGAGGAAAATCGGTTCGCCGCCGTAGCGTGCGAGCCGCTCCATCGCATCGATCTCCAGGGCGACGGCGCGCGGAGCCTCGCCCTCGATGTTGTTGAACAGCGACCGGTGCTGCCAGAGCGGCAGTACCCGAGTCTTGGAATCCGCCAACCTGGCCGCAAGCCACTGCGCATCGTTGCGATGGTCGTCGGCACGGTTCAGGTCGTTGCAGGTGTAGAAGTTCAAGGTGTTGCTCATAGGCGAAAAACTGCCACGCGGCCCCGGGAGCGACAAGGTGCCTTGCGCTCCGGCAAAACCCGGCTTTGGCCGAAGCGTGAAAGGGGCCTTGCCGACCCGCCCCCCGATGCTGATATAACCGCCTCGGGAGGTTGGCTGCGGACGGGCCGCTCGCCAACCCGGTCAGATCCGGAAGGAAGCAGCCGTAACGAGTGAGGTCCGGGTCGCCGGTCCAGCCTCCCGCCTTATACCCGCCGAGGCTTCATGGGAGGGACGGCGCCAGGGCGGGCTGTCGTGGAACGTCTTTTTCCTGCAAGCGTCCGAGCGAGGTCATGAGCGAAGGGACCGGTCCAGCGCCCGCCGGCGGCACAGCCCCCTACCGTGTACTGGCGCGAAAGTACCGCCCCCAGACCTTCGCCGACCTGATCGGCCAGGATGCACTGGTCCGCACACTCAGCAATGCCATTGAAACCGGACGTTTGCCGCACGCCATCGTGCTGACCGGTGTGCGCGGCGTGGGCAAGACGACGACGGCGCGGATCATCGCCAAGGCGATCAACTATGCCGGCCCCGATGGCAGCGCCGGCCCCACCACGGGACCCACCGACGACTGCCCGATCTGCCAGGCCATCGCCGAGGATCGCCTGACAGATGTGCTGGAGATGGATGCCGCCAGCCGCACCGGGGTCAACGATATCCGCGAATTGATCGAGGGCGTGCGCTACCGCCCGACCCGGGCGCGTTACAAGGTTTACATCATCGACGAAGTGCACATGCTCTCCACGGCCGCGTTCAACGCGCTGCTGAAGACGCTGGAAGAGCCGCCGCCGCACGTCGTTTTCATCTTCGCCACGACCGAGATACGCAAGGTGCCGGTGACGGTGCTCTCGCGCTGCATGCGCTTCGATCTGCGCCGGGTGGATCAGACAACCTTGGCCCAACATTTCGCCCGCATCTGTGAGCGGGAGGCCGTCACGGCGGAGCCTGAGGCCCTCAACCTGATCGCGCGTGCCGCCGACGGCTCGGTGCGTGATGGCCTGTCCCTGCTGGATCAGGCCATGGCGGTTGGTGAGGAGCAGGTGCAGACCGCGGTGGTCAAGGAGATGCTGGGTCTGGCGGACCGCAGTCGCATCCTGGAGCTCTACGATGCGGTCATGCGTGGCGAGGTGCCCGCCGCCCTGGAGAGCCTGCGCAGCCTCTATGACGTGGGCGCCGACCCCGTGGTGGTGCTGCAAGACATGCTGGAGATCACCCACACGCTCACCCGGCTGAAACTCCTGCCCCAGCAGGCGGCGGCCGAACTGCCGGAAACCGATCGGGTGCAGGGCGGCGCCATGGCGGAGAAGCTTTCGGTGCCGGCCCTGACGCGAAACTGGCAGATGCTGCTCAAAGGCATCAGCGAGGCCCAGCAGGCGCCGCAGCCGCTCCAGGCGGCGGAGATGGTGCTGATTCGCCTTGCTTTTGCCGCAGAACTGCCCACACCGGGCGATCTGGTGCGCCGCCTGAGCGACGCTGCGGCAGCGCCCGGCGGTGGCGGTGTTCCGATGAGCGGCGGCTCTGGCGGTGGTGGCGCGAGTGGCGGTGCAAGTGCCTCCCTGCGTGTCGAGCAGGGCGGGCAGGCGCTGGCTCAGGCAGCGCCCGAAACGCCCTCAGTGCCTCAACCACAGGCCCAGGCGAGCGGTCCTCAGCCGCAGTCCCTCAAAGCGGTGGTCGATCTGGCACGCAAGCACGGCGAGCTGCGCCTGGCCGGTCATCTCCGCAATGACGTGCATCTGGTCCGCTTCGAGGCGGGCCGGATCGAACTGAATCCGGGCGAGCATGCGCCGCGCGATCTGACGGGTACGCTCGGCAAGTTGCTGACCGACTGGACCGGCAGCCGCTGGGTCGTCAGTGTGAGTGATGCACCCGGGCAGCCGAGCCTGGCGCAGCAGGAAGCCGCCGCGGAATTGCGCCTGCGCAACCAGGTGCTGGAACACCCCCTGGTGCAGGCGGTATTGGAGGCCTTTCCCGGGGCCGAGTTGGCCCGGGTATCGGGGCCGATGGACAGCGACGCCGAGACCGGCACGACCGTGCCGGACGAAGCGGGCAGCGATATGGAGGAAGAGGGATGAAGAATCTCGGCCAGATGATGAAGCAGGCCCAGGAGATGCAGTCCCGCATGGCGGAGATGCAGCAGCGCCTGCAGGAGACCGAGGTGGTCGGCCAGTCCGGCGGCGGCATGATCCAGGTCACCATCAACGGCAAGCACGAGGTGCGGGCGGTCAAGATCGATCCCAGCCTCGTCGACCCCGAGGACGTGGAGGTCCTGGAAGACCTGATTGCCGCGGCGGTGAACGACGCGCGCGGCAAGGTCGAGACCTACATGCAGGACGAGATGGAGAAGCTCACCGGCGGAATGAACCTGCCCCCGGGCTTCAAGCTGCCGTTCTGAGGTCTTGTCGCCGGCCGTCATGGCGCCTTCAGAAATCGATCGACTGATTCAACAGCTCGCGCGCCTGCCGGGGCTGGGACCGCGTTCGGCCCGCCGCACCGCGCTTTATCTGCTGCAGCGTCGCGAGCAGAGCCTGCTGCCGCTGGCCGAAGCACTTTCGCGTGCGGCGGAGCGCATCCGCCCCTGTCATGTCTGCGGCAACCTCGACGACAGCGATCCCTGCCGCATCTGCCGTGATCCGGTGCGGGACCTGAGCGCCTTGTGCGTCGTGGAAGAGGTGGGCGATCTCTGGGCCCTGGAACGCAGCGGTGCCTTCAAGGGGCGCTATCACGTGCTTGGTGGCTGCCTTTCCGCCCTGGATGGTCGCGGGCCGGAACAGCTCAATCTCGACAGCCTGTGGCGACGGGCGCGCGATCCGGCGGTCAAGGAGATCGTGCTGGCGTTGAGTGCCACGGTCGATGGCCAGACCACCGCGCACTATCTCGCCGAACGCCTGGCTGGCCTGCCGGTCCAGGTGACCCGGCTGGGGCAGGGTGTCCCGGTGGGCGGGGACCTGGACTATCTGGACGACGGAACGCTGCTCGCCGCCTTTTCCGCCCGCAAGCCGGCATGATCGGGCCAAACTGACGCCGCATTCCGGGCGGAACGTGCCGGGCAGTTCAAAAGCAATCGGAGACGCCGGAATGACCAAGGGCGCGAAGCTCCTCTGCGGCACGCTGGCTGCCAGCCTGCTGGCCGCTGCACCATTGGCGGCACAGGAACGAGCCGTGGCGCTGCAGGCGCAGCAGGGCCTTTCCATCACTCTGTACCAGGACGATCTGGCCCTGGTGCACGACAACCGCTGGGTTCCTTTGGTTCAGGGCGAAAACCGCCTTGCCATCGCCGGGGTGAGCGACAGGCTCATCGGCGGCAGCCTCGCCTTGCAGGCGGAGGAAGAGGGATTGCGCATACTGGAGCAGTCCCTGCTTCCCGCCGACCTGACCCCGCATGAACTGCTCCGCCGGGCGGTGGGGCAGCAGGTGCGGCTGGTGACCCAGGACGAGGAAGGCGGGGAGCGCAGCGAAGCGGCCACGCTGCTGTCCATGGCCGCCGGCCCGGTGCTGCGTGTGGGCGAGCGCATCGAGATCGATCCGCCGGGGCGCATCGTGCTGCTCGACCTGCCGGAAGGCCTGCACGCCGAGCCGCAGCTTGGCATGGCCGTACAGACCGAAAGCGACGGACCGCAGGAACTGGCCTTCGCCTATCTCACCCGCGGCCTGAGCTGGGAGGCCGACTACGTGGCCACCCTGCACGCGGAGGAGGATCGCCTGATGCTCGAGGGCTGGGCGACGCTCGCGAACGACACCCAGGCACCCTATCGGCGCGCGCACCTGCGCCTGGTGGCCGGGTCGGTGGCCCAGAGTGGCCCGGAGGTGGCGCCCAGGAGCATGATGCTTCAGGCAAGAGCCGAGTCGGCCGTGGCCTTCGACAGCATGCCGGCCCCGGAAGCCGTTTCCGATCGCTATCTTTTCGATACCGGGCGGGAGGTCGACCTGCTGCCGGGCGAGCGCAAGCGCGTCGGCCTCTTCCGCCAGGAGGGCGTTGCGGTGGAGCGCAGCTATCGCTTCGAGGGCCTGGTCACCGCCGGCGGGCAGGAGCGCCGCGGGCCGGTGAGCGCAGGACTGCACCTGACCTTCACGAACGAGGGCGAGCCGGCGCGGCCGCTGCCGGCCGGCACGCTACGCGTCTATGAGCCGGTCGCTGAGGGCCCGAGCCTCTTTGCCGGCGAGACCCGGATCAGCCACACCCCCGTCGGCGGTGAACTGGCACTGCGCCTGGGCGAGGCCTTCGACGTCACCGCCACGACGCGCCAGACCGCATTCGAACGCCTGTCGGACAGCAGCTACGAGACCGCAGGCGAGGTCACGATCCGCAATGCCAAGACAGAAGAGGTGACCGTCGAGGTGGCTGGCCAGCTGCCCCAGGGCGCGCGCATCCTCGAAGAAAGCGCCCCCCACGAAGCCGAAAGCGTTCAACGCCCGGTCTGGACCCTGAGCGTGCCGGCAGAGGGCGAAACCACCCTGACCTACCGCGTCCGAGTGAACCGCTGATCCAGGGGCTGCTCCGGATGGGGCGCGATCAATGCCGGAAGTGGCGCATTCCGGTGAAGACCATGGCCAGGCCGGCGGCGTCGGCGGCGGCGATCACCTCTTCGTCGCGCATGGAGCCGCCGGGCTGGATCACCGCGGTCGCGCCGGCATCGATGGCCGCCTGCAGCCCGTCGGCAAAGGGGAAGAAGGCGTCCGAGGCGACGACGCTGCCTTTGGTGGCCTCCTCGCCGCCGGCTTCGCGGGCCTTCCAGGCGGCAATGCGGCTGGAATCGACCCGGCTCATCTGGCCGGCGCCGATGCCGATGGTGCGTCCGTCCTTGGCGTAGACGATGGCGTTGGATTTGACGTGCTTCGCCACGCGGAAGGCAAACAGCAGATCGGCCAGTTCGGCATCGCTTGGTGTGCGCTGCGTCACCACCTTGAGGTCGCCGGGCGCAATGCGGCCGTGGTCGCGCTCCTGGAGCAGCAGCCCGCCGGCCAGGGACTTCATGGCCAAGCCGGGCGCGGCCGGGTCGGGTAGGCTGCCGGTGCGCAGGAGGCGCAGGTTCTTCTTGCCGGCGAGCACTTCCTGGGCGGCGGGCTCGATCTCCGGCGCGATCACCACTTCGGCAAAGACCTGCACGATCAGGCTCGCAGTCTCCGCGTCCAGCGGGCGATTGAGTGCGACGATGCCGCCATAGGCGCTGATCGGATCGCAGGCCAGCGCCCGCCGATAGGCTTCGGCCGAGGTCGTGCCTTCGGCGACACCGCAGGGGTTGGCGTGCTTGACGATCACCACAGCCGGCTTCTCGAACTCGCAGACCGCCTCGAAGGCAGCGTCGGTGTCGTTGAGGTTGTTGTAGCTGAGCTCCTTGCCCTGAAGCTGCTCGGCGGTGGCGACGCCGGGCCGTGCCGTGCCGTAGCGATAGAAGGCCGCCTGTTGGTGCGGGTTCTCGCCGTAGCGCAGTGTCTGCACCCGCTCGGCCGCCAGGGTCAGGTTGGCCGGCAGGGCGGCTTCTTTCTGCTCGCTCATCCAGGCGGCGATTGCCGCGTCGTAGGCCGCGGTGCAGGCATAGGCCTTTGCCGCAAGCCGTCGGCAGGTAGCGGCGCTGACCTTGCCGTCGTTGGTCCGTATTTCATCCATGACGGCCTCGTAGTCGGCCGGATCGGTAAGAACGACCACGCCACTGTGGTTCTTGGCTGCCGCGCGGATCATGGCCGGTCCGCCGATGTCGATGTTTTCGATGCAGGTGGCGCGATCGGCCCCACTGGCCAGCGTTTCGCGGAAGGGATAGAGGTTGACGGCCAAGAGGTCGATACGGCCGATGCCGTGCTCGGTCATGGCCTGGCGGTGGCTTTCGAGATCGCGGCGTCCGAGCAGGCCGCCATGGATCTTGGGATGCAGGGTCTTGACCCGCCCGTCCATGATCTCCGGGAAGCCGGTGTAGTCGGCAACCTCGATCACCGGAATGCCCACATCGCGCAGCGCCTTGGCCGACCCCCCGGTCGACAGCACCTCCACGCCACGCGCCGCCAGGCCGCGCCCGAGATTCGCCAGACCGCTCTTGTCACTGACGGAGAGTAGGGCGCGCTCGATCTTGACAGGGGCTTCGCTGGTCATGGGTTGCTCCACATTTGGTTTGCGGCACCGGAACGGCTCATGGTGCCTTCAGGCAGAATGAGGTTAACGCGGCGTGGTTTCTCGATGCAGGGCCCATTTCACCTGGGCCCCCTTGGTGTCGAGATGCCCGAAGAGGACGAGTTGGGTGGTGCGCCGGGCTTCACCGTCACCGAAGTAGATGCTCTCCTCCAGGGTCAATTCCTCGGCGCCGGCGGCGCGCAGACGCCAGCCGCCGCCCTTGGGCAGGCGCAGCAGCACGCCGCCGCCAGTCAGAAGCGCGGCCTGCACGTCCGGATGGAGATGAAAGCGGATGGCATAGGGCAGTCCGACCGCCTTGTCGGGATCCAGCACCTCGACGCGGTCCTCGCCGCGCAGGTCATCGCCGCCGGGCCCCAGATAGAGCCGCCGGTGATGAATGGCGCCATAGGGCAGGCGGTAGCCGTCGTGCTGCATTTCGAGCAGGGCGGCGCCTTCCTGCTCCTCGCGGCGGCAGTGTACCGTCTCGGGCCGTTGCAGCAGGCTGGGCCCGAGGAAGTGCTTGCGGGTGGCCAGGGCCGCGGAATTGGTTTCCGCCAGTGTGAGGGTCGAGTGCGCCGCGGTGGCCCGCACCGCCTGACGCCAGTGCCGGCCCGCAGCGCCAGCCCCGGGAGCACCGCAGTTTACCACCAGCCGTTCACGCCCGACGCTCACCTCCATGGCCAGCGTGCCGGCGTGGGCATAGCGGTCGAGGCCCGGCGGCGCCGGGACACCGGCATCGACCATCACCAGGGTGCGGCCGGCCTGGATGCGTTGGAAGCCGGTCTGTGGGGCGGAAAGGCGCGGACGCCGGCGGGCATCGGCGCGGCGCAGCACCATGTCCACCTTGAAGCCCTGTTCAGCCTGCGAGCCGTTGAACAGCCCCAGGCCGCCGTCGCCATGCTGATAGAGGCGTAGCGTCGGCCCCATGGACTCGATGGCAAGCTGCAGTTCCCCCGGCGGTTCGACGCCGGCGGCATGCAGGGTGGACTTGATGTCGACCAGGTCGCGCAGCACGCCCAGGTGCCGGGCGGGGCTGCGCTCGCAGTGTCCGCCGTCGGGCAGAATCTGCTCAGGCAGCTCGTTAACCAGAAGGTCGAGCGCCCGGTGCAGCCACTTCTCGCCCCCCGGCAGACAGGTGCCGGCCAGGGCCAGGCCGCGCACGGCAAGGATGAGATCGGCACCGGCCAGGCCGGCCGGAAGCACGCGCGCGAGATGGTTCGCTTGCCGCGCGGCACTGTTCAGCAATGCCTTGCGGAACTCGATCTCCCCGGAACTGGCGAAGAAGTCGTACTGGCCCATCCAGTGCGACAGGCGGCGGCCGACCACCAGAGGCTCCCAGGCGGGCTCGCTCCAGCGGCTCCCGAAGGTCTCGATCCACTCCGCCGTCATGCTGCGGGCCAGGCGGCGGGCGGCGTCGCCATTGCACGCGCGCAGGTCGCGCAGCCAGGCAAAGGCGTGCATTTCCGCCTGCCACTCGCTGGTGGCGCCGCGCGGCTTCCACAAGGGCTTCGGCTCGCGCAGGGCCAGGCCGGCAAAGCGAAAGCGCCCCTCCACCAGCGCCGCGCCCTGGGCGGCATCGCCGGGCCAGGGATCAGGCGGCAGGGCCAGCGGCTGCGCGGCGCGCGAGCCGGGCAACAGCGCGACATAGAAGGGCAGAGCCATGAAGGGCCGTCGCAGCCGATAGGCGATCCGGCCGAGAAGCAGCCCGCGCGGCATGGCGCGCAGCGCCCTGAGATGGTCGAGAAAGCCGGGGTCGGGCCGAACGGCGTCTGAACCCCGCTTGCTGCGCGCCGGTGGTGGGCGCACGGATTGAGGCGGCGCAGCGGTCCGGGGCTCCTCGGCCACCGCAGTCACCTCGGCTCAGGCCTCGCCGCGCAGGCGACGAATGTTGGCTGCATAGGCCTCGGGCCCGCCGCGGAAGGTCGCAGTGCCGGCGACGAGGACGTCGGCCCCGGCGGCTATGGCCTGGCGCGCCGTTTCCTCGTTGATCCCACCGTCGACCTCCAGGTCGATGGTCTTGCCCAGGCTGTCGATGCGCTTGCGTACCGCTTCGATCTTGCGCAGCGCCGAGGGGATGAAGGATTGGCCACCGAAGCCTGGATTGACGCTCATGATCAGCACCAGGTCCAGGTCCTCGAGGATGGGATCGAGAACCTCCACCGGTGTCCCGGGGTTGAGCGACACACCGGCCTTCTTGCCCTGCGCCTTGATGAGCTGGATCGTACGGTGCAGGTGCGGTCCGGCTTCGGGATGCACGGTAATGATGTCGGCACCGGCCTCCGCGAAGTCGGCAATATAGAGGTCCACGGGCGCAATCATCAGATGCACGTCGAAGGGGAGAGCGCTGTGCGGGCGCAGTGCCTTAACCACCTGCGGGCCGATGGTAATGTTGGGCACGAAGTGCCCGTCCATGACGTCCACGTGGATATAGTCCGCGCCGGCCTGGCTGACGGCAGCGACCTCCTCCCCCAGCCGGGCAAAGTCGGCGGAGAGGATGGAGGGAGAGATTTTCAATGACTGGGGCATGAAGCGTTACCTATCAGCAGGTCTGCGGCAGGTCAAAGCCGCCGCAGTCGGCAGGTGTAGAAGCCGTCCATGCCGCCGCGCTCGGCCCAGAAGCCGGGAAGCGTGCGCAGGCCTCCTTCCGGGCTGGCGGCTTCGGCAGGCAGGCCGAAGTCTTGCGGCGCGGCCGGCTCCACGGCCAGGGGGGCTCCGGAGGACAGAAGTGCGGCGATGCGCTCCGGCCCCTCTTCGGGCAGCAGCGAGCAGACGGCATAGATAAGGCGACCGCCCGGACGGAGCTGTTTGACGGCGTGGGCCAAGAGCCGCGACTGTAGCTTGGTGAGGGCATTCAGCTCCCGCTCGTTGCGGTGCAAAGCCACGTCGGGATGCCGGCGCAGGGTGCCGGTGGCACTGCAGGGGGCGTCGAGCAGCACCGCGTCCAGCGGCTGGGGCGGCTTCCAGGTCGCGGCGTCGCCCTGAACACAGGCGGCCGAGAGGCCGGTGCGCCTCAGGTTGTCCTGGATCAATGCCAGACGGCGGGCGTGCAGTTCGATGGCAAAGGTCTCCGCCCCGGCTGCGGCGAGCTGCAACGTCTTTCCGCCTGGCGCGGCGCAGAGGTCGGCAATGGTCTCTCCGGCCTGAGGCGCCAGCAGGCGGACGGGCAGGGCGGCGGCCACGTCCTGAACCCACCAGGCGCCCTCGTCGTATCCCGCCAATCGTCGGATCTCGCCGCTGCCTGCCTGCAGGCGCAGGCTGTTGCCCGGCAACACCGTGGCGCCCAGGCGTTCGGCCCATTCGGCGGCCTCCTCCGGACGGCGCAGGCTGAGATCGAGTGGCGGTTCCTGGCGTTGGACGGCGGCCAGCGCACGCACTGCGGGTTCGCCGCAGGCGGCGACCAGCCGGTCCCAGAGCCAGGCTGGCAGAGTCAGGCGGTCGACATCCAGTGCGGCCAGGCGGGCTTTGCCCTCCTGAGCCACCCGGCGGAGCACAGCATTGACCAGCCCCGCCAAGCCTTCCAGGCCCACGGCGCGGGCCAGGGTGACACTTGTGGCCACCGCCGCGTGGGGCGGCGTATCGAGGAAGAGCAGCTGAGCGGCGCCCAGGCGGAGCAGATCCTGCCCGCGTGCGCGCTTGCCGGTGAGCGGGCGTTCGAGAAAGGCGTCGAGCACGGCATCGATCTCGCCCAGGCGTCGCAGCGTGGTGGCGACCAAATGTCGGGCAAAAGCCCGGTCCCGCGAGCTGAGTGCCGCAAGGCGCGGATGGCCGGCGAAACTCTCCTCCAGGCCGGCACCCTGGTGAATGACGGGCTGGATCACATCCAGGGCGAGACGGCGGGGATCGGTGTTGGGCATCCGGGGGGTCAACAGTGTTCAGGCAGTTGCTGCAGCGTCCACGGTCCGTGGTGCCAGAAAGGTATCACGATGCGCTCTTCTTCTCGCTGCCCGTCCAGTGCTCGGGCCAGAGGCGCGCGACAACCGGGCCGTCCGCGGCGAAGGCGTGGCAACTGTTGAGCAGGCGCGGCTTTTTGTCGGACCGGGCCTTGCTGGGATCGCTTTCGCGACTCTTGATGGGCATGATTGTCTGGAAGGCTACCGTGCCGATGGCCATGAGCATTTCCGTGATGTGGGTGCAGCCGCCGGTGCTGCCGAATTCCTGGCGCAGCTTCTCCCGCCAGCCCGGCGCGATGCGCATGCCAACCAGCCGCTCGTAGTTCGGGGTGGCGCCGGGGCAGATCTCAAAGGGCGAAGAGTCGGTGACGGCCTCCACGGCGCGGACGGTGAAGGAATCGTCCAGCGTCAGGCGCACCTGCATGTCGTGCACCGGTGTACCGGCCTCGACCCGGCCGCGATGCTCATTGTCGAAGCCGTAGGTCTTGGTATCGACAATCCGCCCCTCGATGTCCCATAGGCCATCGGCGCGTCGATAGCCGTGAAAGTCATACTGCCGATTGTGCAGGGCTTCACGTTCGCTCGGCGGCGACAAGGGCATGGACCATCCTCTCTCGAGCCGTCCCCAGGGTTCGGGCGTGCCGGGCAGGCGCGCGAGGGGAGGGCTCAATTGTTCTGACAAGCGCAGGCGTTCTGCACGTGGGCTGTGCGCGGGTTATGCGTTCCCGCGGCAGATTAGGCGCTCTCGGCCGGGGGTCAAGCAGCCTCAGCCGTGGCCATAGCCCGTATCGAACAGCAGCATATCGCGCTGGCGCAGGTCGTCCTCCACCTCTTCGAGCACCACGGAGAAAAGGTCGCGGATCGAGACCATGCCCACGATTTGGCTGCCATCGAGGACCGGAAGATGGCGAAAGCCATTCGCTCGCATGCGCTGCAGCGCTTCGGCGGCCGTATCGCCTGGGCGTAGCGTGTAGGGTTGCGCGGTCATCACTTCCGAGAGCCGGGTGGCGGCGGGATCCCTTTCCGTCGCGACCACACGGCGCACCAGATCGCGTTCGGTAAAGATTCCAAGCAGGTTCTGTGGTTCGCCGACCATGACGGCGCTGATGCCCCGTTCGGCCATGACCGCGGTCGCCTCGCGCACCGTGGTTTCTGGCGAAAGAATGCTGAGTTCCTGATTGCTGACAATGTCGGGAACGATGCGGTGTTGCATGCTCACTACTCCCGGCGCCCTCACCGCAGGCGGGGGCCTGCGGCCGTGGCCATTAACCATAAGATGAGGGGCGATGGCAGAGGAGGTCAAGAGGGCGACTGTTCGCCGTCCGGTTCCTCGTTGGCCAGGGGTGTGATCTTCAGCAGGGTGATCTGGTTGCGTTGACGACCGAGAATCTCGAAACGGAAGCCGTGGAAGGAGAAGTTCTGGCCGACTTCCGGAATGAGCCGTGCCTCGTGCAGAACCAGGCCGGCGACGGTGGAGGCCTCCTCATCCGGCAGGCGCCAGTCGCAGCGCCGGTTGAGGTCGCGGATCGTCACCGTGCCGGCGACGATGGCGGTCCCGTCCTGCAGCAGGTCGACGCCCTCGATGCCCACGTCGGTCTCGTCGGAAATGTCGCCGACGATCTCCTCCAGGATATCCTCCAGGGTGACGATGCCCATCATCTCGCCGTACTCGTCCACCACCACGGCGATATGTTCCTTGCGGGTGCGAAAGGCCTGGAGCTGGGACAGCAGATCGGTGGAATCCGGTATGAACCAGGGCTTGCCGGCGACGGCTTTCACGTCAAGCGTGTCCAGATGGCCCTCTGCCGCCTGCACTGCGCGGAACAGCGCCTTCACGTGCAGGATTCCCACGATGTTCTCCGGCGTGTCCTTCCACAATGGCAGGCGAGTGTAGGGGCTGTTCATGACCATCTGAACCAACCTGGCCGGCTCGTCATCGATGTTCAGGGCGAGCACGTTGCGGCGGTGGACCATGATGTCCACGACCTCGACATCGGCGAGATCGAGGATGGAGCGCAGCATCTCCCGCTCATGCCGGATCTCTTCATCGCCCTCGCTCTGGTGCAGGTCGATGGCGCCACGCAGTTCTTCCTCCCAGCGCTCTGCAGCCGCATGGGAGTCGGGACCGGCACCGACGCTGCGCAGCGTGCGGGTAACAATGAACTGGACGAGCTGCACCACCGGGCTGAGCAGGAGAACGATGACCCGCATGGGCTTGGAGACGGTCAGCGCCATGCGGTCGGCGTGATAGAGCGCGAAGGTTTTGGGCAGTACCTCGGCGAAGATCAGGACCAGGGCGGTCATACCCAGAGTGGCGTAAACCACGCCCGTTTCGCCAACGAGCGAGATGAGGACCGAGGTGGCCATCGCGGAAGCGAGGATGTTCACCAGATTGTTGCCGAGCAGGATGGCGCCGATCATCCGCTCCTTGCGCTGCCACAGCACATTGACGACCGCGGCCCTGGCATCGCCTTGGCGTTCCAGGGTGTGCATACGTGCGCGCGAGGCCGCAGTCAGCGCCGTTTCCGAGCCTGAGAAGAAGGCCGAGAAAACCAGCAGGGTCAGAATCGCCGCGGCGCTGAGGAGTAGTGCACTATCCATTCGTCAGTCGTCCGGCTGTTGGGCAATAAGGGCCATAAGGCGGTTCTGGAGTTCTCAGTGTGGAGCGATCAGGTCAGCAGGGCGGAGGAGTCATCCGCGATGATCTCGCCGATCCGTTCCGTCAAGAGATGCTCCACCTCCGCTTCCGGAACCGTATCGGTCACGAAAGCCTGGCCGATGCCGTGGGCAAGGATGAAAGTCAGCCGACCGTCGCGTGCCTTCTTGTCGTGGCGCATGTGCTCGATCAGCTGCTGGGGATGCCAGGCACGCGCTGCCAGGCGCTCGAAGCCGGTGGGCAGGTCCAGCGCCGACAGGTGGCGCCGAACGCGATCGGCGTCGTCAGCGGAACAGTGGCCGAGCTGGGCTGACAGCTCGAAGGCCAGCACCATGCCGATGGCCACGGCCTCGCCGTGCAAGAGGTCGCCGTCGTAGCCGCACTCTGCCTCCAGCGCGTGGCCGAAGGTGTGCCCGAGGTTCAGCAGCTTGCGCTGACCGCCTTCCTTCTCGTCGGCTGCCACCACGTCGGCCTTCATGGCGCAAGCGCGTCGCACCGCCTCACGCCTTGCCTTGCTGTCGCCTTCGATTACCAGGTGGCCGTGCCCTTCCAGCCAGGTGAAGAAAGCGGCATCGCCCAGCAAGCCGCATTTCGCCACCTCGGCATAGCCGGCGAGCAGGTCGCGCTCGGGCAGGGTGGAGAGCACCGTCGTGTCGGCCAGCACCAGCTTCGGCTGGTGGAAGGCGCCCACCAGGTTCTTGCCGATGCCGGTGTTGATGCCGGTCTTGCCACCGACGGAGCTGTCCACCTGGGCCAGGAGGGTGGTTGGAATCTGGATGAACTCAATGCCGCGCAGCAGCACGGCAGCCGCAAAGCCGCAAAGGTCGCCCACCACGCCGCCGCCCAGCGCCACCAGGGTGCTGTGGCGGTCGACCCCGGCGCGCAGGAGTTCCTCGCAGAGCTGGGCAAAGCGCTCGAAGCTCTTGCTGGCCTCGCCGGCGGGTACCACGAAGGCTTCGTGCCGGATGCCGGCGTGGTCCAGGGCGCGCTGCAGGATGGGCAGGTGCAGCTGCTCCACCTGGGAGTCCGTGACGATCAGCACCCTCGGGCTGGCCAGAAGCGGCGCGATCAGTTCGCCGGCCTTTGCGATCAGGCCTTCGCCGATCAGGATTTCATAGCTGCGCTCGCCCAATCCGACGAGCAGCCGGTCATGACCGCTCACGCGTCTCTCCATTGCTTGCGGCTGCTGGCAGCCATCCTTCGTCTTGCAGGGTCTGCAGGACGCGCGCCACGCTGGCCTCCAGTGGTCCATCGGCGCTGTCCACCGTCAGGTCGGCTTGCGCGTAGATGGGGTAGCGCTCCTCCATCAGGTCCTTCAGGACTCGCCGAGGATTGTCCTTTTTCAGCAGTGGCCGATTGTCGCGGCGTGCGGTGCGCCGCACCAGCACATCGAGGTCCGCCCGCAGCCAAACGGCCACGCCAGCGTGCGCTATGGCGGCACGGGTTTCCGCATCCATGTAGGCTCCGCCGCCGGTGGCAATCACCTGGGGGCGCTCGGCAGCCAGCAGACGGGCGATCACCCGGCGTTCGCCGTCGCGAAAGTAGCGCTCGCCGTGGCGCTCGAAAATCTCGGGAATGCTGCAGCCGGCTGCGGTTTCGATCTCGCTGTCGGCATCGACGAAGTCCCAGCCAAGTCGAGTGGCCAGCCGACGTCCGACGCAGGACTTGCCTGCCCCCATCAGGCCGATCAGCACGATGTGCCGTCGTTGGTCGATATCGCGTACCGGCACCGGATTATGCTCTTGCGACAGCCCCGTCATGACGCGCGCTTTCCCCGCGTCGGCGTGGTGCATGCCGTCGTGGCCGCCGATTGGGTAACCGACTGTCGTTGCGCCACCGGGGGCGCGCACTTATCTTTCGGGCGGTGATGCCGCGTTTTCGCCATGGTCGAACCTTATCACCATCGTTGGGGTTTGGGGCAAGCCCGGTCATTGCCTGTCGCATGAGCGTCGCCGCGGGGTCGCCTGCTCCGAGGCGTGGAGCCTGCAATTTACGGTACGGAAGTCAGTGATGCGTCGGGTCGGACTCTTTCTCATTCTGCTGCTCATCGTCGGTCTGGTCGGGGCCGCTGCCGCCCTGTTGGTGGTGGACGTAGAGCGGCCAACCCAGACCGTCGAGAAGGTGGTTCCCGATGCGCGCATGGACGACTGACGCCCGGAGCGCTGGAAGAGCGGCCGCCCTGGGCCGCCTGGCGCTGCTGACGGCCGGCGCGCTCGCCCTGCTGACGCTGTCGCCAAAGGCTGAGGCGCAGACCAGCAGCTATGCCACCGGTCAGCCGCGCCAGCTCTTCCCGCAGGGTGACAGCGCTTCCGGCTCCGGCGGCGCTGGAGTCCGGGGCGGCGATGTCCAGGAGCCTTCCGGCAGCGGATTCCCGCGGGTACCCGATCCGTATGAGCAGCCCGGCGACTCCTTCGAGGCCGCACCCGCACCCGGTAGCGAGCCTGCACGGACCGGATTGGTACAGCCCCCCGCTCTGGACCGCCCACAGGCGGACCCCGGCGATGGACCCTACGTCATTCGCGGCGGCATCGAGGTCGATCCGCTGAGCAGCGGCATTCCGGAAACGGCCGGCACGCTCGATCCGGGGGACGGCGGCCTGGGCTACGATCTCTGGCAGGGGAGCGATCGGGAAGAGATCGTGCGCCTCATTCGCACGCTGCCCTCCCTGCAATCACCGGCGCTGCGCAACGGTGCCGTGCGCCTCCTGCTGTCCACGGCCGCGCCGCCGCGAAATCGCAGTGCCCTCGGCGGGTCGGGCGATCTGCTCGAAGCGCGCGCAGAGGCGCTTGCCAATCTCGGTGCCCAGGAAGAGCTGCTCGAGCTCTTGCGGCGCTTGCCGCGCAATGCCGAGCAGAATCAGCGTCTTGCCCGGCTGCACGTGGAGGCTGCTTTGCTCACCCGAAACCGGGCCGAGGCCTGCCGGGTGACGCGCGGCACCATCGAACGCTTTTCCGATACGGCCTTCTGGCAGGAAGCCCTGATCTATTGCCAGATCAGCGAAGGAGAGGAAGCGGCCGCCAGCCTGGGGCTGTCGCTGCTGCGCGAACTGGATGAAGGGGATGCGCAGCGCATCGCTCTGGCCGAGGCGGCGCTGGGACGGGGCCAGCCACCAGAGCCGCGGGAAGCCGATGCCCTGACCCTTGCCTATTTGGCGGCGCTGGATGCCGCTCCGGCGCCGGCGCTGCTGCAGACGAGCGATGCGCGCATTCTCGCCGCCGTCAGCCGATTGAGCGCGGTGCCGGCGGAGGAGCGCTTGCGCCTGACGGAATCTGCGGTGGGCCGCGATCTATTGCCCGCTCGCAGCTTGGCGGAAGCCTACGAGCGCGCCCGCTTCTCCGGTGCGGAACTGAATGATCCACGCGGCGCGGCGGCCGGCCTGGAGCCGGCGCTTGCGCGCGCCCTGCTCTACAAGGGCGCCTGGCGCAGCCATGATCCGCAGGAGCAGGTGGCGCTGCTGCAGGCCTACGTGGACGCTGCGGCCGCCGACGGCTTGACCCTGGCCGGGCTGAAAGCCGCCGGCGGGCTTCTGCTCGGTGTCAATCCCGGCATGGAACTGCGCGAGGGTGCGGCGTTGGCTGCTAAGGCGCTGATCGTCTCCGGGCGCCTGGAGCGTGCCGCGGCCTGGGTCTCGCTACTGCGCAGCGCGGCGGGCAGCAGTGATGCCGCGCGCCGCGCCTATGCGGAAATCTGGCCGCTGGCGCGTGTCGCTGGCCTAGAGACCGACGCCGTGCTCGACATCGATGGCTGGCGCCGGCTCGTGCAAGGCAATGGCAACACGCTGCAGGTCGAGGAAATGCAAAGCCAGCTGCGCGGCATGATCGCCGCGCTGGATGGTCGCAGCGGCGAAGACGCGCCGCGCATGGTGTCGCGGGTGGGTGGCATGGGGCCACCCTCGGCCTCCGGCCTCTACGGTCTACGCGGCGCCGCAACCGATGGGTTTCGGGGTGAAACGCTGCTGCAGGCGCTCCATCTTCTGGGTGAGGGGCCGCTCGATGAGGCCCACCCCCAGGCGCTTATCGAAGTTCTGGATGCTCTGACCCGTGTCGATCTCACGACCGAAGCGCGGGCCATCGCCATCGAAACACTACTAGTTCAAGACTATTGAGGAACACAAAGATCATGTCCGCTGCGCGCAGGGCTTCTCGACGGATTCCAGTCACCGAAGTTGACGGGCGCGTCGACGCATTTCTCGAAATGTTGGCGGCCGAACGGGGGGCGGCGCGGAACACGCTCGATGCCTATCGTCGCGATCTGCACGATGCTGCGGCTTTCTTGAACGGCCGGGATGTGAAGCTGGGCGCGGCGGAAGCCGACGACCTGCGCGCCTATGTTGCGCACCTTTCCGAGAGCGGCCTGTCGCCGCGCACCGTCGCCCGGCGCTTGTCTGCCCTGCGGCAGTTCTTCCGTTTCATGCAGGAAGAAGGCTGGCGCCAGGAAGACCCGACTGCCCAACTGGAAAGCCCGCAGCAGGGCCGTCGTTTGCCCAAGATCCTGAGCGAACAGGAGGTCGACCGGCTGCTCGATGCGGCCCGGCGCAAGGACGGGCCTGAGGGACTGCGCCTGGTGGCCTTGCTGGAAGTACTCTATGCCACCGGCTTGCGCGTTTCCGAACTGGTGGGGCTGCCCTATTCGGCGGTGGCGCGCGACACGGAAACGCTGCTGATCCGGGGCAAGGGCGGGCGTGAGCGGATGGTGCCGCTCGGAAAGCCGGCGCGGCAGGCCCTGGCCGACTACAAGGCAGTGCGACTCATGTTCCTGAAGCGTGGCGAGGATGAGCGCTGGCTCTTTCCCTCGCGCAGCGCCGGCGGTCATCTGACCCGCCATCGTATGGCGCAGCTGCTCAAGGAATTGGCCTCCGACGCCGGAGTGGAGCCGGGCAAGGTTTCGCCCCATGTGCTGCGCCATGCCTTTGCCAGCCATCTCCTGGCGCGCGGCGCCGACCTGCGGGCGGTGCAGCAGATGCTGGGACACGCCGACATCGCCACCACGCAGATCTACACCCATGTGGTCGATGAGCGCTTGAAGTCGCTGGTGCGGGAGAACCATCCCCTTGCCAAGCCCGTGGCCAATGATCCGAGCGACGAGGTGGAGCCGCCTCCGGCCAAGCGGGTCGCCAATCGCGGTTGAAAGCCGCAAGGCCGGTCTATAATTTTGCCTGTTCGCCGATGCGGCGCGGGCGGCGATTCTGTTGGTCGTCCGTGCCGCACGCACAGCCGGGCTGAAGTAACACGAGCGCGGGCCGTCCCGGCCGCGCCCGATAACGAGGAAGGACAGGGCAATGAGTTTCACGATCGTCGAACAGGCGCGCGCCCGACTGAACCGCAGTGAGTTGGCGGTGCCGGGGAGCAACTACCGCTTCATCGAGAAGGCGGCCGAGGCTCCGGCCGACGTCGTGTTCCTCGACCTGGAAGATGCGGTGGCGCCCGATGACAAGGCGCAGGCGCGCAAGAATATCGTCCGCGCGCTCAACGAAGTCGATTTCGGCAAGAAGACCGTGTCCGTGCGCATCAACGGCCTCGACACCCACTACATGTATCGTGACGTGGTCGACCTGATCGAGCAGGGCGGCGAGCGGCTCGACCTCATAATGGTCCCCAAGGTTGGCACCGTGGCGGATGTCTATGCGGTCGACATGCTGGTCACGCAGGTAGAAGACGCGGTCGGCCGCAAGAAGCGGCTGGGCTTCGAGCACATCATCGAAACGGCCCTGGGCATGTCCAATGTCGATGCCATCGCCCATGCCTCCAAGCGCAATGAGTCTCTGCACTTCGGCGTGGCCGACTATGCCGCCTCCACCCGCGCGCGCACGACCAACATCGGTGGTCCCAATCCGCTCTATGGCGTGCTGACCGATGCCGACGACCAGGGCAATCGCGACTATCACTGGGGCGACATGTGGCACTATGCCATCGCCCGCATGGTGGTGGCGGCCCGTGCCGCCGGCCTGCGCCCTGTGGATGGTCCCTTCGGCGACATCCAGGACCAGGAAGGCTACAAGGCCCAGGCGCGCCGCGCAGCGGTTCTCGGCTGCGAAGGCAAGTGGGCCATCCATCCGACCCAGATTGACCTGGCCAACGAACTCTTCGCCCCCAGCGACGAGGAAATAGAGAAGGCCAACCGCATTATCGAGGCCATGGCTCAGGCCCAGAAGGAAGGCAAGGGCGCGGTCACGCTCGATGGGCGTCTGATCGACATCGCCTCCATCAAGCAGGCCGAGGTTCTGGTCGAAAAGGCAAAGGCCATCGCCGACGCCGGGTGAGGGGAGACGGCGCTATCGTCTCTTGGCACCCCCATCGATGACGCCGGTCCGCTGGGGCGGGCCGGCGAAAGGGAGGTGTGATGCCCCGTCAAGCGGAGCAAAGGTGGGGACCGGACTGGTTTCGCCGGCTCTGCGTTCATTTTCCCCTCTTCTACGCGCTCTGGCTGCTGCTCTCCGGCGGCCGGGCGGACTTCCTTATTCCGGGCGTTGTCGCTGCGCTGGCGGCGGCAAGTGTCAGCCTCACCATCTGGAAGAGAGGCGGTCGCCGCCTGCGGCTTCTCGCACTGCCGCGCTACCTCCTGCATTTCCTGTGGCGCTCCTTCGTCGGCGGCGTGGATGTGGCCTGGCGGGTGTTTCACCCGCGCCTACCGGTCTCACCGGAGTTCCTGCACTACCGCTGCCGCGTTTCCGAAGAGACCCAGCGCGTCCTTTTCTGTGACAGCCTCAGCCTGATGCCCGGTACGCTGGGTGCGCGCCTGGAAGGCGGTGACGCCTTGATTCATCTCCTCAGTCGCGCTGGCGGGGAGCAACGGCAGCTCGCGCGGGAAGAAGAGGCGATTGCCCGCCTGTTCAGCCGGGAGCCGCCGCGATGACAGACTTCTACCTCGCCGTTGCAGCCTTCCTCCTGCTCACCATTCTGTTGGGTCTCTGGCGCGTGCTCCGCGGACCGGCACCGGCGGATCGCATGATGGCCGCGCAGCTCTTTGGCACCACCGGTCTGGCGACTGTGCTCCTTCTCGGTGCGGCCAGCGACCAGGGGGCCGCCGTCGACATCGCGCTCACCTTCGCCCTGCTCGCGGCACTCAGCACGGTTGCCTTTGTGCGTTGCGCCCGGCGCATTCCGCCGGCTGAACGGAAGCGGCGGCCATGATCGACTTTGTGTCCATCTCGCTGATCCTGGTCGGGGCCCTGTTCTTTCTTGCCGGCACCTTGGGGCTGCTGCGCCTGCCGGATGTCTTCTCCCGCCTTCATGCCCTGACCAAGGCCGACAACCTGGGCCTGGGCTTCGTGGTTGTGGGGCTGGCGCTTCAGGCCGCCGACGTCCTGCAGGCGATCAAGCTGCTGCTGGTCTGGATCGTCGCGATGCTCGCCGCTGCCACGGCAGCACAGCTCGTGGCGCAGCACGCCCATGGTGACGAACGGCAGGGAGACTGGGAATGAGCCTGGCAGAAGCCGTTTTCGATGGCCTTCTTGTTCTGCTGCTGCTTGGCGTGGCGACGCTTGCCTTCTGGCATCGGCGGATCTTCGCCTCGGCTGTCTTCTTTATCGTCTTCGGACTGCTGCTGGCTCTGGCCTGGCTGCGGCTGTCGGCACCGGACATCGCTCTGGCGGAAGCGGCGGTGGGGGCCGGCGTCACCGGCGCGCTGGTGATCGCCACGCTGTCTCGGCTGTCAGCCCAGTCGTCGAAGTCACGCAAGTCCCAGGAGGACTGACGCGGTGTTCGGCGCCATCGACGAGCAGGAGCCGCCCTTCGGCCTGAGCGCCACCCTGCTGGCGCTGGCGGCTCTGGTGGCTTTTGCCGGCTTGGCCTATGTCGCCGTCACCCTCGCCGGTGAGGCGACCGGCCTTGCCGAGCCTGTGCGCGCCGCCCTGCCGCGCAGTGGCCTCGACAACCCGGTCAACGCCGTGCTGATTAACTTTCGCGCCTTCGACACCCTCTTGGAGAAGGCGGTGCTGCTGCTGGCGCTGGTGGGGCTTTGGGGCTTGATGCCGGAGGCACCCTGGTCGGCCCCCAGTGGCAACTTCCTGACACCCGGCGCGGCGGAGCCGCAGTTGCTGCTGCTGCTGAAGGCCCTGGCGCCGCTGGTACTGCTCTCCGCCTTCTACCTCTTCTGGCTCGGTGCCGAGGAGGCTGGTGGCGCCTTTCAGGCCGGGACGATTCTGACCGCCGTGACGATTCTGCTGGTGCTGGGCAAGGTCCTGCCGGCGCCGCCCCATGGAGCAGCCTGGCTGCGCGCGGCGGCCGTGGCCGGCTTCCTGCTCTTCGCCGGGGTCGGGTTGGCGGTGGGGCTGGGTAGTGGCGTCTTCCTCGACTATCCAGAGGCCCTGGCCAAGCCGCTGATCCTGACCATCGAGGCGGGCATCGCCCTGTCCGTGGCGGTGCTCCTATTCCTGCTGGCCAGCGGGCTACCGCGGGAGGAGGGCGAGCCGCAATGACACAAAGCCTGCTCTTTGCCCTGGCTGGGCTGGCGCTTTTCCTACTCGCCCTGCACGCCTTTCTCACCCGCCGGCACCTGGTGCGACGGATCATTGCGCTCAATGTCATGGCCGGCGGGATCTTCCTCTTCTTCGGCGCCATGGCGGCCCGCGGCGAAACCACCGATCCCGTGCCTCAGGCCCTGGTGATCACCGGCATCGTCGTCTCGCTGGCGACCACGGCCCTGGCCCTGGCCCTGACGCTTCGGCTCTATCGCGCCACCGGCTGCATCGAGCTGGAAGCCGCCGCGGCGGCTGCCGAGCGCGAGCAGAAGCAGGACTGAGGCTGGATGGCCGCGGGCTTCCTACTGGAACCGGGCTTGCTGCTGCCGCTGCTGGTGGTTTTGCCCGCCGGGCTTGCGGCAATCCTGCTGCTGCCGGGCGCGGCCCTGCTCCGCGTGGTTCCTCCCCTGGCGGTCGCGCTGCAGTTGGTGCTGTTGCTGGCTCTTGGGCAGGCTATTGGCCACGACCAGAGGCTATTGGTCTGGCTGGGCGGTTGGAACGCGCCTCTGGGCATCGGCCTGCGCGCCGACGGCCTGGCGCTGGCCTTCATGCTCATGACCACTGCGGTCATGGCGGCCGTGCTGCTCTATCAGTGGCGCGCGCAGAGCCCGGCCCGTGAGGGCCGGATCTTCTGGGCTCTGCTGCTCTTTCTCTGGTCCGGTCTCAACACCGTCTATCTCTCCCACGACCTCTTCAATCTCTACGTCGCGCTGGAGATCGCCGGCCTGGGCGGCGTGGCCCTGGTGGCGCTCTCCGGAGCGACCACGGCGCTGGTGGCGCAGATGCGCTACCTGCTGCTCGCCACGCTGGGGTCGCTGTTCTACCTGCTTGGCGTGGCGCTGATCTACGCGGCACTGGGGGTGCTGGACCTGACGCTGGTGGCCGAAGGCGCGACGGCCGCGCCGGTCATGCTGGCGGCCCTGACCCTTATCACCCTGGGCTTGCTGCTCAAGGCGGCCATCTGGCCACTGCATTTCTGGCTGCCGCCGGCGCATTCCAGCGCCTTGCCACCGATCAGTGCGGTGCTCTCGGCGCTGGCGGTCAAGGCACCGCTCTATCTGCTGCTGCGCCTCTGGTTCGAGGTCTTCCCGGAGGTGCCCGGACCTGGCGCCTGGACACTGCTGGGAGTGCTCGGCGCCGTGGCCGTGCTCTGGGGCTCCCTCTTGGCGCTGAGGCAGGAGCGGCTGAAGCTGATGATCGCCTACTCCACGGTGGCGCAGCTCGGCTATCTCCTGTTCGTCTTTCCGCTGGCCCAGGCCGGCGGCGCGCTGGGCGAGCGGGCCTGGAGCGGCGCGCTTTTGCATCTGCTCTCCCACGGCGTCGCCAAGGCGGCGATGTTCCTGGCTGCCGGTGCCCTGGTGTTGCGCTTGGGCAGTGACCGGCGCGAAGCCATGGCCGGTGCCAGCCGACTGGCGCCGGTGCCGCTCTTCGCGCTGGCTCTGGCGGGACTGTCCATCATGGCGCTGCCGCCCAGCGGCGGCTTCCTGGCCAAGTGGCTGCTCCTGGGTGCGGCTCTGGAGGCCCGGAGTTGGTGGCAGGTTGCGGTGCTGCTGGTGGGCGGTCTGCTGGCGGCTGGCTATCTGCTGCGCTTCATTCTGCCGGCCTTTCGCCCGCCAGCGGAAGAAGCACAGCACGAACGCGGTGGCAGCGGCTTTCAAAGCGCCGCCGCCATGAGCCTCGCCTGTCTCTCGCTGCTGCTCGGCCTGGCAGCGCAGCCGCTGATCGAGCTGCTCAGCCTGAGCTATCCGGGCGCAGGGGAGATCTCGCCATGACGCCCCTTCTGCTCCTGCCCGGGTGGAGTTACCCCTTGTTGCTGCTCGCCTGCTCGCTGGTGCCGGCGGTCACCATCTTCCTTCTCGGGCGCGACGCGCAGCGACTGCGCAATCTGGTCAACCTGGCCGGCGCCGGGATGAAGCTGCTCGTCGTCATGGCGATGCTCTGGGGCGTCTATCAGGGGCAGAGTTACAGCTTCCGCCTGCCTCTGGGGGCGGGCCTTGAGCTGCTGATGCACATCGACGCACTGGCACTGCTGTTCATCACGCTGTCGGCCCTGCTCTGGTTCGTGACCACGATCTACGCCATTGCCTATCTGCAGGACGACGGCGAGCAGCGCCGCTTTTTCGGTTTTTTCAGCCTCTGTGTGGCCTCGACTGTCGGCATCGCGCTATCAGGCAACCTCTTCACCTTCTTCATCTTCTATGAGCTGCTGACCCTCTCGACCCTGCCGCTGGTGGCGCACCAGGGCGATGACAAGTCGCTGGCCGCGGGGCGCACTTATCTGCGCTATACCCTGACCGGCAGTGCCGTCCTGCTGCTGGGCATTCTCTGGCTGGAAGTGGCGGCGGGCAGCGGCAGCTTCCTGGAGCCGCCGCTGGGCATGGTCGCGCTGGCCCAGGAGTCACCGCTCACGCTGACGGTGATCTTCGCCCTGTTGATTGGCGGCCTGGGCGTGAAGGCAGCCGTCATGCCGCTGCACGGCTGGCTGCCGGCCGCGATGGTCGCCCCGGCGCCGGTCAGTGCGCTGCTGCACGCGGTGGCGGTGGTCAAGGCGGGGGCTTTCGGCGTCGTGCGCGTGGTCTTCGATGTCTACGGCATCGAACTGATGCAGGCGCTGCACCTTGGCCTGCCGCTCACCATCCTGGCCTCGGCCACGATCCTGCTGGGGTCGCTCATCGCCCTGCGGCAGGAGGAGATCAAGCGCCGCCTAGCCTATTCGACGGTCAGCCAGGTGTCCTACATCGTGCTCGGCGCCTCGCTGCTCACGCCGCTCGGATTCATCGGCTGCCTGGCGCATCTGGTGCACCAGGGCATCATGAAGATCACCCTCTTCTTTTGCGCCGGGCTCTTCCAGAAAAAGCTGGGCATCCACCGCATCGACGAGATGGACGGGCTGGGCGCGCGCATGCCTCTGACGATGTTGGCCTTCAGTGCCGGGGCGCTGGGCATGATCGGCCTGCCACCCATGGCGGGTTTCATTTCCAAGTGGTACCTGGGGCTGGGCAGCCTGCAGGCCGGGCAGGGGTGGGTGATACCTGTCCTGGTGGGCAGCAGCCTGCTGAACGCCGCCTACTTCCTGCCGCCGCTCTATCGCGCCTGGTTCCGACCGGCGCGAGTGGACTGGCCCGAGCGGCCGGCGGGTCGGTGGGAGGCTCCGCTCTGGCTGGTGCTGCCGGGCGTCTTCACCGCCATGGCCGCGCTGGGTGCGGGCGTGTTTGCCGCCTTTCCGGTCAGCCCGCTGGAGTGGGCCCGCCTGATCGTCGCGCGGGAGTACACCCTGCCATGACCCCTCTTGCCGCTGTCAGCCTGGCGCTCACGCCGCTGCTGCCGCTGCTCATGGCGCTGGCGGTGGTGCCGCCGCGCAGTCGGGAGTGGGTGGCGCGCCTTCTGCCGCTGGCACCGCTGCCGGCCCTGGCGGCCGCCCTGCTGGTGCAGCCGGGTGGTGATCTGCTGCTGGAAACGGTCTTGCTCGGGCTGGACCTGGGGCTCGATGGGCCGCGGCGCCTGCTATTGGTGATGACTGCCCTGCTGTGGATGGCGGCTGGCTTGTATGGGCGCGGCTACATCCCGCGCGATGCGGCGCAGCACCGCTACAACGCCTTCTTTCTGGCCTCCATGGGCGGCAATCTGGGCCTCATCGTTGCGCTGGATGCGCCGGGCTTCTACCTCTTCTTCAGCCTGATGACGCTCTGCTCCTACATGCTCGTGGTCTTCGAGCGGGGGGAGCGGGCCTACCGGGCGGGCCGCGTCTATCTGGTGCTTTCGCTCATCGGCGAGATGGCGCTGCTCTGGGGTCTGCTGCGTGCCGTTTCCGCAGCCGACAGCCTGATGATCGCCGATATGCCGGTCGCACTGGCCGAGGGTGGGGCCCTCACGCCGCTGCTGCTGTTCTTCGGCTTTGCCATCAAGGCGGGGCAGTTCCCGCTGCATGTCTGGCTGCCGCTCGCCCACCCAGCCGCGCCGACGCCGGCCTCGGCCGTGCTGTCCGGCGCGATGATCAAGGCTGGCCTGTTGGGCATGCTGCTCTTCCTGCCGCTGGGGGAGGCGGCGCTGGCGCGCCCGGGGCTGCTGATGGCTGCTTTGGGCATGCTGACGGCCTTCTATGGGGTGCTGCTCGGCCTGCCGCAGCGCAACCCCAAGACCATCCTGGCCTATTCCAGTCTCAGCCAGATGGGCGTGCTGATCTCGGCCCTGGGCGTGGTGCAGGCCTCACCCCAGGCCGCACCGCTGCTACTGCCGGCTGTGGTCTTCTATGCCCTGCACCACGGCTTCTCCAAGGGCGCGCTCTTCCTGTCCGTGGGTGTGGTGCAGCAGGGTCGCACGGGGCGCCTCCTGGCCCTGAGCGTGGCGGCCCTGGCAGCCGTGGCCATTGCCGGCGCACCGCTGACCGGCGGCAGCCTGGCGAAGTTGCTGGTCAAGCAGGGTGTGGAGGAGGCCCAGGGCGAGGCCGCCGCCCTGGTGGGGGCTCTGCTCTCCTGGTCGGCAGCGGGTACGGCCTTGCTGATGCTGCGTTTCCTGGTGGCTCTGGCGGCCGAACCGCGTAAGCAGGGTGGAGAGAAGAAGGAGGCCGCCGGGGCAGGCTGGCTCTTCTGGCTGCCCTTCGTCGGCACGGCAGTTCTGGCCCAACTCTTCGCCTGGGGGCTGGTTCTGGTCGAAGGCGACGAGGTGGCGGGAAAGGCGGTCACTGCCTATGGCCTGTGGGAGAGCGCCTGGCCGTTGCTGCTGGCGCTCGTTCTGGCCGCCCTCTGGAGCCTTGCCGGGCGTCGACTTGGCTTGCCGAGGCCGGAGGTTGCCGAGGGTGACCTGATCGCCTTGGCTCCCAGCCAGGACAGAGTGCGCGAGAGCGGCCATCGGCTCTACATCACCCTTGCCCGCCCTTTGCGGCGCCGTCCCCGGTTTGTCACTGCCACCAGCCAAGGCCTGGCCGATACTGTGCAGAAATGGGAGCAGGCCCTGGTCCGGCCACAAGGACTGCCGATCACGCTGTTGCTGCTGTCAGGGCTTTTGCTGCTGGTGATCTTGGTGCCATAGACATGAGCGACAGCTTTCCGAGCGTCACTCCGGGCCGAAGGCTGTGCGGTAGCTCTCCTCGATCCGCACCGCTTCCTCATCGGTAAGGACTGCGAACTCCTTTTCACGGGTGCGGCGGGAGAGGCGACCTTCGTTCTGATGAAGGAAGCGAAAGAGCAGGTCGATCATGCGCTCGGGCATGTCGAGGAAGGCTTCGATCTCGCTGCGGAATTGATCGTAGCGGCGCAGGAAGTCGGTTTCCTGTGGCAGATCTTCTTCAATGGTCTTGTGGACACAGGCGTAAAGGAATTCCGCGTGCGGGGTTGCATCGAAGAAGCGGTAAAAGTCCCCTGTGTCATTCAGAACCCGCACGTTGAAGCTGTCCGTTGGCTCCCATTCGATAAGCGGCTGTAGGCGCTCGGAGTAGCTCTCGAGCACAGCGCGATAATCGTCGATCCGTTCCAGAATCGCCGATGACACCGGGAAAATGACGCCAGGCGGATTGAAGCCGCGTTCAGCCAGCACATGGTGGATGAGGTAGCGTTGAATTCGGCCGTTGCCGTCCTCAAACGGGTGAGTATAGATAAAGCCGAAGGCGAGAATCGCGGCGGCGATCACCGCATCGAGGCTCTGCGCTGGGCCGCGGTCAAACGCGACCATGCCGTCGATCAGTGCCGGCAGGTCCTCATGGCGGGCGCTGATATGGTCCGGGAGTGGCATGCGGGATTCGCGGTCATGGGCGCCGACGAAGCCGCCTTGCTGGCGGAAGCCGAGCTTTACGAAGCGTGCATCGCCTATGACGATGCGTTGCAGGCGCAGCAATTCTTCGGGATCGAGCGGTCGCCGGCCAGCCTCGCCGATGGCGCGCCCCCAGCGCTGAATGCGGTCCTTTGGCGGGCGTTCGCCCTCGATCGCATAGCTCGACCGTGAGTCCTTGAGCAGTAGGAATGCGGCGGTGCGGGTGAGGATGTCGCGCGGAACGGCGGCGACGATATCCTGCGCGCGCTGCGGCAGGTTCAGCGCTGCAAAGCGTTCCAGCGCTTCGGTACGGTAGACCAGCGGGCAGAAATCCGGCGTGCCGGGCAGGTTGTTCCTTACCCGGTAGCGCGGCGCATTCTCCCCTTCCGACGCATATTGCTGGTTAGGATCGACCACAGGCACGTAGCGTCCCCCGGCGGCATCCGGCAGATCGAGGCGGCTTCCGGTGAGCCATTCATAGAGAAACCAGATGCGGCGGGCGTAGCTGCCAGTGGGCTTATCCCGCACGAGCGCTTCGATGGCGACCGGGCCGGTGGCGGCGAACAGGCGCTTGAGGACCGCAAGATCGAGACCCTCATACTTGAGGGCGAAGGTGAGGTTTCCTTCGAGGGTTGGATGCGGAGCGTGACGCGGCGTCATGATCCGCCATCCGTCCTGCTCTCTGATTCGGTGGCGCTCGCCAATCGCCGAGAGCGCCCGGGGCAGCGGGGCGGCCAGGTTGTAGGCGTCGATCAGCGCGGCATAGCCGGCTGGCGTCGCAGTCTCCGGGAGGCGCCTTTCCTGAAAAACCGTCACCGGCCCTGAAAAGCGAGTCTGCGTCGAGGCAGCCATGAAAAACGTGCCCTTCCCGTAACAGCGGATCCCCGGGACACCGTTCCCCTGAAAATTGATCCTAGCACGTGAAAAATGCTTCGCGGAAGGGAACTACTGTGAAAAAGGGTATGGTTCGGAAGCGGGGCTTCGCCGCCTGTTTCACCGATGGCCGGGTGGCAGGACCGGTGGCTTGCAACCTTTGCACCTTCGCGAGCCAGACTCAGTTGGCAATGGTGAGGGAACGCAGATCAGTAGAATATCCGGCTCCACGGCGTCGCTGCCGCGGAGCCGGATGAGGCACTATCCGTTCTGGGAGCGGACGGCGTCCTCGATGCGTGCGCCGACATCCGCGTCGATGTTCTTCCAGTACTGGAAGGCGCGGCTGAGTACGGGTTCGCGCACGCCCTTCAGGGCGCCGGTGAGCGTCTCGACCAGCTGCGCGCGCTGGGCGTCATTGAAGACCTCGCGCACCAGGATGCCCGGCTGGGTGAAGTCGTCGTCGTCCGGGCGCAGGGTGTAGGCGCTGCGCACCAATTCGCCGTCGGCTTCCCAGCTTTCGTCCATGACACCCGTCTCGTCGGCCCAGGTTCGCCCGCCGCTGTTGGGGACATAGACCGGGGCATTGCCGCTGTGGTGGTAAGCCATCTGGCCGTCGAACATGTAGGTGTTCACCGGCACCTTGGGCTGGTTCACCGGCAACTGGTGGAAATTCGTGCCGATGCGGTTGCGCTGGGCGTCGTTGTACGCAAAGGCGCGGCCCAGCAGCATCTTGTCCGGCGAAAGGCCGATGCCCGGCACGGTGTTGCCTGGCGAGAAGGCCGCCTGCTCGATCTGGGCGAAGAAGTTCTCCGGATTGCGGTTCAAGGTCATGGTGCCGACCCTGATCAGCGGATAGTCCTTGTGGGACCAGGTCTTGGTCAGGTCGAAGGGATTGATGCGGTAGGCCTTGGCTTCGGCGTAGGGCATGACCTGAACCGACAGGGTCCAGCTCGGATGCTCGCTGCGGGCGATGGCATCGAAGAGGTCGCGGCGATGGAAGTCGGCGTCGTCGCCGGCCATCTTGGCGGCTTCCGCGTTGCTGAAGTGTTTCATCCCCTGATGGGTGTGGAAGTGATACTTCACCCAGAACTTCTCGCCCTGCGCATTGACCCACATGTAGGTGTGGGAGCCGTAGCCGTTCATGTTGCGCCAGCTGCGCGGCAGCCCGCGCTCGCCCATGAGGTAGGTGACCTGGTGCGCCGATTCCGGATTGTTGGTCCAGAAATCCCACTGCATGTGATTGTCGCGCAGGCCCGAGTCCGGCAAGCGCTTCTGGCTGCGGATGAAGTGCGGGAACTTCATCGTATCGCGGACGAAGAAGACCGGCGTGTTGTTGCCGACCAGGTCGTAGTTGCCCTCGTCCGTGTAGAACTTCAGCGAGAAGCCGCGCACGTCGCGCCAGGTATCCGGGCTGCCGGCCTCGCCGGCGACGGTGGAGAAGCGGGCCAGCATCTCCGTCTTGGCGCCGGGCTGGAAGAGGGCGGCCTTGGTGTAGGTGGAGACGTCCTCGGTCGTCTCGAAGACACCGAAGGCACCGGAACCCTTGGCGTGTGGCTGGCGCTCGGGCACCTTCTCTCGATTGAAGTGCGCCATCTGCTCCAGGAAATGGACGTCGTGCAGCACGATCGGTCCGTCTGGCCCAACCGTCAGTGAATTGCGATCACTGGGAGCCGGAGCGCCGGTGCTCATGGTGGAGCCGGTGCCGCTTTTCTTGCCGATATCGCTCATGGTCGGTGCTCCCCTGACTTGTGATAGGAGGTCCGGCTTCCGGAAGCCGGGTATTCGTGACGATTGTCAATGTACCACCAAGGATGTGGCCATGGTTTGACGCAGCACAAGCGATAACGGGCCTATCGTTGCGGGAGTATCAGTAGGTGGCACGCCCCCCGGAGAGGTCAAACACGCCGCCGGTGCTGAAACTGCAGTCCCGGCTGCACAGCCAGAGCACGAGGCGGGCGACCTCCTCGACGCTGCCCAGCCGACCCATGGGACTCTTGCGGATCATCGTTTCTACGTGCTCTGCGGACATCTGTTGCAGCAGCGGCGTGTCGACGGCGGCCGGGGCGATGACATTGGCCAGCACGCCGCTGTCCGCCAGTTCCTTGCCGAGCGACTTGGTAAGCGCGATGACACCGGCCTTGGCCGCGCTGTAGGCAGAGGCGTTGGGGGTGCCTTCCTTGCCCGCCAGGGAGGCGATGTTGACGATACGACCCTGGTCGCTGCGGCGAAGATGGGGGACCACGGCCTGGCAGACGTTGAACACGCCGATGAGATTGACCTCGATGAGGTTGCGCCATTCCCGGGGCGGATAGTCCTCCAGCGGCATGGTCGGGCCGGCGTATCCGGCGTTGTTGACCAGCATGTCCACCCGGCCATGACTGGCCAGGGTGGCGTCGAGTGCCTCGGTGATCGATCCGGGCTGGGTGACGTCCACGGTGAAGGCGTTGCGGCCGTCGGAGCGTGCCGCGCGATCCCAGACCACCACTTCCGCGCCGCTCTGCGACAATGCGGCCGCGATGGCGGCACCAATGCCGTTGCTTCCGCCGGTTACGACCGCCGTGCGACCGGTGAAGTCATAGCGTACCTGCTGGCTTTCGACTGCCATTCCTGTCCTCGTCGATGCAAAGCGGGGCGCAGACCCAGGCCTGCGCCCCGCAATGGGTGTGTGAGTGTTTGTGAAAGGGCCGCGCCCGCGAAGGCTCAGCCCAGCGTCGAGTTGAAGGCGCCGCCGTCCAGGAGCCAGTTCTGCCCCACGACGTAGCCGGCATAGGCGCTGCAGAGGAAGGCACAGGTGGCGCCGAATTCCTCCGTGGTGCCGAAGCGGCCGGTGGGGTTGGCCGACTGGGCCTGGGCCCGGGCTTCCTCGACCGAGATGTTTTTGGACTTGGCCGTGTTGTTGATGAGGGCTTCGATGCGCGCCGTCTCATGCTGGCCTGGCAGCAGGTTGTTGATCGTCACGCCGTACTGGGCGACCTGGCGGGCGGTGCCGGCGACAAAGCCGGTGAGCCCGCTGCGTGCCGCGCCCGAGAGGCCCAGGGCCGGGATCGGGGCTTTCACCGAGCCGGAGGTGATGTTGACGATGCGGCCCCAGCGTCGCTCGATCATGCCCGGCAGCACCGCGGTGATCAGGTGGATCGGGGAGAGCATGTTGGCGCGCAGCGCGTTCTGCCACTCCTCCTCACCCCAGTCGTGCCACATCCCCGGCGGCGGGCCACCGGCGTTGGTGATGACGATGTCCGGCGCGGGCGCGGCTTCCAGCAGCTTCCCGCGTCCCTCGGGGGTGGTGACGTCGGCGGCCACGGGGGTGACGCTCACGCCGTGATGAGATGCGATGGCCTCGGCGGCTTCATTCAGTGGCCCTTCGCTGCGGGCGTTCAGGACCAGATTGACGCCGGCCTCGGCCAGCTTCTCGGCCGAACCACGGCCCAGCCCCTTGGAGCCGCCGCAGACGATTGCCGTCTTTCCCTTGATTCCCAGATCCATCTTGTCTTGCTCCTCGACTTTGTGGTGCTGCCGTTCGTCGGATTTTAGTGCAGATCGCGTTCCACTGGAATCGCTTCGCGATCCAAGTGGAACGCGTGAATCTGCACTATCTCTTTAGTGTTAGACCGGATTCACGCGTTCAATCTGAAACCCTTAGAAGGCGGTGGTGCGGAAAAGAAGGGTCCCGCCGTCGCAATGACGGCGGGACCGCAAAGCACGACCTAACTCACGGCTCGAAGTGATAGCCGTCCGTGATTCTAGCGTCTTCCGGGATGGCCGGCAGATCGGAGAAGAGGTCCGGCTGCTCTTCCATCACCTTCACGATGTGGGTCGAATCGATGTGCTCATTGACGTCGAAGGTGTCGTCGATGAAGCCCAGGCGATGCAGGGTGTCGACCGCGGCATGCAGCGCCGCGTAGTTGTTGGCGGAGAGCCGGCGGTCAGCCTGCTGAATGTTGTAGCCCATGGCTTCCTCGGCCACCTCGATGTCGAGGCCGGGGATCCAGCGGGTCGCCACCTGGGCGGCATCCTCAGGATTGGCACGCATCCACTGATCGGCCTCGGAGAGGGCGGCCAGGTACTTTTCGACCGTCTCGCCGTTCTCGCTCACCCAATCGCGCATGGCGACATTGAAGCCGACGTAGGAGATGTAGTTGCCGCCGCGTACGACCTCATAGGCGCCGGGCACGTCCGTCTGCGCCATGATCGGCCAGGGATCCCAGCCCACGAAGGCATCGATGCCGTCGGCGAGCAGAGCCACCGTCATGTCGGGCGGCGGGGTGTTGACGAGATTGACGTCGCTCACCTCCAGGCCACCGGCCTCGATCAGGGCCAGGACATAGAGATGGTTGATGGTGCCGAAGGAGGCCGCGACGCGCTTGCCTTCCAGGGTGGAGAGGTCGTCGCCGTCGATGCCGGAGCCTTCGGCCGCGGCGAGGGCCATGGTGGTGTCGGAACCAAGCTGCGCGGCGTTGCCGCTGTAGTTGCCGAGCGCCACCAGATCCATGCCGCGCACCACGGCGCCGATCATGGGCACGCCGACCTGGACCGTGTCCACCTCACCTGACTGCAGGGCGTTGAGGGAGTCGACGCCGGTCGCATAGGGGTTGGCGATGTGCACGTCGAGGCCGTGCTTCTCGAAGAAGCCCTGCTCCAGGGCGATGGGCAGGCCGAGCTGGTCAATGCCGGAAACCATGCCGGCGTTGAGCGGGATGAGGTCGTCATCCTGCGCGTTGGCCGCGAGTGGCAGGGTGACTGCCAACCCGGCGGCAAGGGCAATTTTCTTGATCATCCTTATCCTCCCGTATCGAGCGGCGCCACCTCCACGACCCAGAAGGGGCGTGCGAGTGAGGTGAGGTCCGCTCTATTGACTCCGCGCACCTGCACGGAGTTCTCCTTGGTACCCGAGACCCGGCCGTGTTCCTGGAGCTTTCCGATGTGGAAGCGCTCCGGGGGGAAGGGCAGGGTCACGAGTACGTCGACGCGCCGGCGGTCGTCGGGAACGCCAGGGGCGATCTTCCCGGGGGCCGCCAGATAGAGCCAGGTTTGAAAGATGGCTGTCGCCACCAGCACGACAAGGATGACCTTGCCGCGGGTGGTGGCCAGGGCTGCGCGCAGCAGCTTCATGCCGAGCGCACCAACTGCAGGACCTGGTTCGAGAGGTCCTTGAAGTCATTGTCGTGGACGAGGCTGTCCCAGACCCGTGGACGCGGCAGGGAGATGTCCACCTCGGCCAGCAGGTTGCCTTGGGCGAGGACGACCACCTTGTTGGCCAGGAAGACGGCCTCGCCCACGTCGTGGGTGATGAAGACCACCGTCGGCCGCCGCTCCTCCCAGATGCGGGTGAGCTCTTCCTGCAGCGTCATGCGGGTTTGCGCATCGACGCTGGCGAAGGGCTCGTCCATCAACAGCACATCGGGATTGTTGGCCAGCGCGCGCACCACGCCGACGCGCTGCTGCATGCCGCCGGAGAGCTCATTGGGATAGCGGTCGGCGGCGTGCGACAGGCCGGCCATCTCCAGGTACTCGTCGGCGATGCGCGCCCGCTCGGCCTTGCCGACGCCGCGCATCTTCGGACCGAAAGCCACGTTCTCGCGCACGGTTTTCCAGGGGAAAAGCGCAAAGGACTGGAAGACCACGCCGCGATCGGGCCCCGGGCCGGAGACCTCCCGGCCGTCGACCAGGATGCGCCCCCCGGTCTTGGGCACGAAGCCGGCGATCATGTTGAGCACCGTGGTCTTGCCGCAGCCGGAAGGACCCACCACAGCCACGAAGTCCCCTTCCTCCACCGTGAGGGAGAGGTCCTTGATCGCCTCGACCTGCGTGCCGCGGTAGGGGTCGAAGTAGGTCTTGGCGAGATGTTCGAGGACCAGACTTTTCATGACGAGACCAAACCCCAGCGTTGGCCGGTCGCGCGCTCTATGGGCGCGAGGATCCAGCTATCGACAATGTACCAGAGGATGCCGAGCACGATCATGCCGACGACGATTTCCTCGACCGAGCCGGCGCGCCGCGCGTCGAACATGAGGAAACCGATGCCGCTCGTACCGACGATGATTTCGGCGGCGATGAGAGCGCGCCAGCCGTAGCCCAGGCCGTTGCGCAGGCCGGTGATGATGTTGGGCAGCGCGCCGGGCAGCGTGACCTCGAAGAGGATCCGGGGCCGCGAGGCGCCCAGGCTCTGGGCCGCGCGCCTGAGCTCGGGGTTGACCGAACGGATGCCCAGCACGGTGTTCAGCACCACGGGGAAGAGCACCGTGTAGACGATGACGAAGGTCATGGTGGTCAACCCGAAGCCGAACCAGATCAAGAGGATCGGCAGCCAGGCAATATCGCCGATGGCCTGGAAGAACAGCAGGATCGGCCAGGAGACCTCATGGGCGCGGCGGTTCAGGCCGATGAAGATGCCCAGAGGCACGGCCAGTGCCATGCCGGCGGCCGCACCCACGGCGAGCCGGACCACACTGTCGCCCAGATAATCCAGCAGGATGCCTTTGTAGAGCAGCTCCCAGGCTTTGATGAGCACATCACCGGGGCCGGGCAGGAAGACGCGCGGAAAGAGCTCGAGCCAGACCACAAAGGCCCAGAGTGCGATCAGTGGAATGAAGGGGATCAGGGCGGCCAGGCCCGGCCACTTGATCGTCATGCGGACGTAGTAACCCCAGAGGGTCTGCAGCGGCCTCATGAGCGTTGCACCATTCCCCAGCGCTCGACCGTTGCGCGCTCAAGCGGCGCGAGCAGCAGGCGGTCGAGCAGGAGCCAAATGATGCCGATGACGATCATGGCGAAGACGATCACCTCGGTGCGATAGAAGTCCCGCGCCAGGAAGAGCATGTAGCCCAGCCCGGTGTTGGTGGCGATCATCTCCGCCGCGATCAGGCCGCGCCAGGCGAAGCCCATGCCGGTCCGGATGCCGGTGACGATGTTGGGCAGTGCGCCGGGCAGCAGCACCTGGGTGAGCATCTGCCAGCGCCCGGCGCCCAAGGAGGCCGCGGCGTTACGCAGAGGCATGGGAATCGTCGAGACGCCCAGCAGCGTGTTGTAGGTGACCACGAAGAAGACGGCGTTGTAGATCACGAAGGTGATCGCCCCGAAGCCGTAGCCGAACCAGAGGGTGGCGATGGGGATCCAGGCGATGCCGGCCAGCACCGAAAAGAACCGCAATGGCGGCGTCAGGAAGGTGGAGACGCCGCGGCTGACCCCCATGGCGATGCCCAGCGGCACCGCGGTGACGATGGCCAGCACCGTGCCCACCGAAACCCGCAGCAGGCTCGCCCCCACATGGGTCAGGAGGGTGCCGTCGATGATCGTCTTCCAGCCGGCGCTGAGCACCGTGGGGACATCGGGAAAGACGCGCGGATTGACGTCCAGCGCCATGACCAGCACCTGCCAGACCACCACCATGCCAAACAGCGGCCAGAGGAAGCGCAGGGCTTGGCGCACGCGCGACGGAGCAGGCCGGAAGGCGGCGGCCTGATCAGCGGCCATCGCTGCGGTCCTGCCCTGCACTCAAGGCGTGAAAATGAACAAGCGCCCTTCGGCGGCTGGCCTGCACCAGGATCTCCTCCCTGACCATCTTGCTTGGGCGGCGGCTGGACGGTATCACCGACTCACCCACCTTTGTTTGCCCACACTATGGACATTTGCCCACATTTCGCGGAGAAGTATTGTCGCAGGCTTGACCGCCGTCAAGCCAGGCTGCCGGGCTTCCGGCCGAAAGGCCACCGCGAGGAACAAGCGACCCGGTCGACAGGAAACGAGGTGGCGCAGATGGAGGTGTTCGAGGGCAGCGGAAAGGGACAGGCGCGGGGCGCCCGGCGCGGGACTGCGGTGCAAGGGGCGGCGGCCTTTTCCAAGTACATGGCCGTGCTCCAGGCCGTGGCCGACGAGCCGGGGCGGCTGGATCGGGCGGGCCTGGCGCGCCAGATGCCCTATCCGCGCGGCACGGTCTATCGGCTCGTCTCGGCCCTGCAGGCAGAGGATCTGCTGAACGAACACGCCGACGGCACGCTCCATCTTGGCTACCGACTGATCAGCCTGGCCTCGCGCAGCTGGGAGAACTCGGACCTGCGCAGCACTGCGCACGATCATCTGGAGGAACTGCGCCGGCTCACCGGCGAAACCGTGCACCTGGCGGTGCCGAGCGGCCTGGGTATGGTCTACATCGACAAGCTGGAAAGCCCGCACACGGTGCGCATGACCTCGCGCATCGGCACCTATGTGGATCTTCACACCACCTCGGTCGGCAAGGCCTATCTCGCCGCGCTGTCCCCTGAAGCACGCGAGGCTCTGGTGCAGCGAATCGAGTTCCGCAGCCGCACGCCTAACTCCATCACAGATGCGCCCGGCCTGCTGCGCGAGGTGGAGCGGGTGGCACAGCAGGGCTATTCGGAGGACCGCGAGGAGCAGGAGCCGGAGATCCGCTGCTTCGGGGCCGCGATCCGAGACCGCGAGGGCACACCGGTTGGCTGCGTGAGCGTCAGCGTCCCGACCTTCCGCTTCGATGCACAAACAGCCGAAGCGCAGATCGGCCACCTCAAGCGCGCCGTTGCCCGCATCTCCGCCGAGCTCGCGACGCTGGTTTAGGAACGCGGGCCAGGGTTTTCGGCTGCAGACGACTAAGAGGCACTCATCCACTGACCTCTCGGTAAATTAGCAAAGGGGTCATTCCATGGTATGATTCTGGTCGTCCTAGAAAGCGTTTTGATAAAGGTATAATAGAATTGAAAACACTTACAAAGAGTTCCTGCCCTTGATTGTGTGCGCTGTTCATTCCATAGAGGCTATCGCTATCATTGTCGATATCGCCATAGGCGCCAGGAATCGCGTCAATTATTCCAAGCATATTCCATTTTCCGCTTATCGAAGATCCGTGCTTAAGAAGCAAATATTCTGAATTTGTTAAAAGGGAAGGTCTGTCCAGCGTAGACCATACAGCCTGACCATTGTTAGCAAATATGCGGCCTAACAGGGCGTGCGGTAATATTGTTAAAAGCTCAAATGCAATATCGCGATTGTGCGCAGTTTGGTTGTCGGAAGCGTCTTCCTTGGAAGAGCGCCGCATGCTTCTATTTTTATGTGCGTTTGGCTGCATTGTTTTGAAAATTCTCTTGATCGATGGTAGGTCCATCGAGCGGCGAATCATATCCAGGTCAGTAATTTCTAATTTACCCGAGGTCAGAAAAAATTGGCCAATCCTTGCATTTTCAAAGTCCCGTTCAATTAAATTATGCGAATCCAAATAATTTAGAAAGGACCGAGCATTACTCCATATAGGATCGTATACTCTTGTATGCTCATGTGAGTTTCGTGAATTTTCGTTCTCGCCGTATGATCCGTTGGCTTTAGCCAAGCCAGGAATGCTGCCAGATGCTTTTATAGAACCATGAGTGTGCTTCGCTTCCTCATTTATGTCGCCGACGGTTACCCCGGTTAAGTGTCCTGCATCATTGAACTGAGAAAGAAAAGATGCGACTCGTCGTACATCATGATAGAGAAAGTCAAAAACAGGGTTTGGCTCTTTCTCAGTGTGTATTTTGTTTGAGATAGTTTTGTTTAATTTATTGCTCATTATATAACTCACATTTAAAGAATTATTATAGAATTTATATTATTGCGAGGGGCCTCGGTGAGGGTGGCGCTTATTTAGTCGGCCTGCAGGTACCAGTCATACTCTTGCGGCGAGATCAGCCAGTCGAACTCGTCGTATTCGGCTTCCTTGCAGGCGGCGTAGAGCTTGGGGTAGTCCGGGCCCAGGTACTGGGGGATGATCTCGGAGGCGAGGAGTTGCTCCAGTGCCCGGCGCGGACGCATGGGCAGGGCCTTGTCGAAGCTCTCTCCGGCATTGCCGTCGTGGGGCGCGCCGGGGTCGACGCGATTGACGATGCCGTGGTGGATGCCGGCGATCATGCTGGCCAGGGCCAGGTAGGGGTTGGCATCGGCGCCGGCGACCCGGCTTTCGATGCGCCGGGCCTTGCCCGAGCCGATGGGCACGCGCATGGCCACCGAGCGGTTCTCGAAGCCCCAGGAGCGGGTGATCGGCACGAAGATGTTCGGCTCGAAACGCCGGTAGGAGTTCACGTTCGGCGCCAGGAACGCCATGGATTCGGGCAGCAGTTCCAGCACGCCGCCAATGGCGTGGCGCAGGGTGTCGCTGGCCAGAGCGTCGCCGCCGTCGAAGACGTTGTTGCCCTCCTCGTCGTAGAGGCTCACGTGCAGGTGCAGGCCGCTGCCGGCCTCCTCGGGATAGGGCTTGGCCATGAAGGTGGCCTGATAGCCGTGCTTGCGGGCAACCCCGCGCACGACCCGCTTGAAGAGCACGCAATGGTCGGCGGCCATGAGCGGGTCGGTCTCGTGGCGCAGATTGATCTCGAACTGCCCCGGCGCGTACTCGGCGCTGATCGCCCCGGTGGGGATGCCTTGGGCGTCGCAGGCATCGGTGACGTCTTCCAGCAGGTCCTCGAAGCCGTCCACCTGGTCCATGCCGTAGACCTGGGTGCCGCTCTCGCGCTTGCCGGTAAGGGGGGAGAGCGGTGGCTGCGGTTGCCGGCCCTCGGCACGCTCCTTGTCCAGAAGGTAGAATTCCAGCTCGAAGGCAACGACCGGGCGCAGGCCCAGCTCGCGCAACCGCCCCAGCGCGCGTGCCAGCACGTTGCGCGGCTCGAAGGCCAATGGCTGGTCCTTGCTGTCGGAAAAGGTCAGCAGCAACTGCCCCAGTGGCCGCTTGGACCAGGGCACCGGTTTGAGCGTGCCGGGAATCGGCCGGGCGATGGCGTCGGGATCGCCGTCGGAAAAGCCCTTGCCGCCCGGATCATGGCTCTGGCCGTTGGTGTCGAGCAGAAAGACCGAGGCGGGAAAGGTCACGCCCGACTTCCAGACGCTCTTCAGGTCCTCGACCGGATAGCGCTTGCCGCGGATGACGCCGGAAAGATCGGCGAGCAGTAGGTCGATGGCGACGGTGTCAGGATGGTCGGCGAGGAAGGCCGCGACCTCGGGGTGTAGATCAGAGCTGCTGTCCGGCATGATACCCTGGAAGGACGTTGCGATTGCCGCATCATCCTTCGCCGCAGCGGTGCTGGCAATGGTAATGCAGCGGCGCGTGGCGCCGCCGCCTTCACCCGTTCGTGCGCGCCTTGTCCACCTCGCTCTCGGTCATGCGCGCGGGCGAGGGAATGCCCACCACGTTGTAGCCGGCGTCGACGAAGTGGACCTCGCCGGTAACGCCGGCAGACAGCGGCGAGAGCAGGTAGAGGCCGGCCTTCCCGACCTCATCCAGCGCGACCGCGCGGTTGAGCGGCGCCTGATCGCGGCTCCAGCCGTAGGTGAAGCGCGCGTTGGTGATGGCGGAGCCGGCCAGGGTGCGCATCGGGCCGGCGGAGAGGGCGTTCACGCGCTTGCCTTCCGAGCCCAGGTCGGTGGCCAGATAGCGCACGCTGGCTTCCAGGGCCGCCTTGGCCACGCCCATGACATTGTAGTTCGGCGTGACCCGTTGGGAGCCGAGGTAGGAGAGGGTGAGCAGGCTGCCGCCCTCGCGCAGCATCGGCCCAGCCGCGCGCGCCACTTCCGTGAAGGAGTAGCAGGAGATGGTCAGCGTCTGGGCGAAGTTGGCGCGGGTGGTGTCGAGATAGCGCCCCTTCAACTCCTCCTTGTCGGAGTAAGCGATGGCATGCACGACGAAATCGATCTCGGGCCAGACCTTGGCCAGCTCCTCGAAGGTGCCTTCCACCGCGCCCGGTGCGGCCACGTCGCATTCCAGCACGAGGTCGCTGCCGATGGACTCGGCGAGCGGCCTCACCCTGCGGGCAAAGGCCTGCCCCTGAAAGGTGAACGCCAGTTCTGCCCCTGCTTCATGCAAGGCTCGGGCAATGCCCCAAGCGATGGAGTGGTCATTGGCAACGCCCATCACGAGGCCGCGCTTGCCCGTCATCAAACCCATGAGTCTTGCCTTTCCGCTGCGTCTGCGCTGGCGCGGGGGGAGGGGGAGGACAGGGACATCCTCAGGTCTGCAGACGCCGGAATGCGAGGCTGCAGTTGGTGCCCCCGAAGCCGAAGGAGTTGGAAAGCGCGCAGTCGATCCGCGCATCCTCCGCGTTGTTGGCCACGATCGGCACGCCCTCTGCCTCGGGATCGGGAGTGGCGATGTTGATCGAGGGCGCGATGAAGCCCTCCTTCATCATCAACAGCGTGTAGATGGCCTCGGTCACGCCGGCGGCGCCCTGGGCGTGGCCGGTCATGGACTTGGTCGAGCTGACCTTGGGTGCCTTCGCGCCGAAGACTTCCTTGATCGCCCGCAATTCCACGCTGTCGCCCACCGGTGTCGAGGTGCCGTGGGCGTTGATGTAGTCGACCGACGTGTCCTGCAGGTCCGCCGTGGCCAGCTTCATGCAGCGCACCGCGCCCTCGCCGGACGGGGCGACCATATCGGCACCGTCGGAGGTGGCGCCATAGCCCACCAGTTCGGCATAGATGGTGGCGCCGCGTGCCTTGGCCCGCTCCAGCTCTTCCAGCACCACGACACCGCCACCACCGGTGATGACGAAGCCGTCACGGTCGATGTCATAGGCGCGGGAGGCAAGCTGTGGCGTGGCGTTGTGCTTCGAGGAGAGTGCGCCCATGGCGTCGAACAGCATCGACAGCGTCCAGTGAAGTTCCTCTCCGCCGCCGGCGAAGACCACGTCCTGCTTGCCGTACTGGATCAGCTCCGCGCCGTTGCCGATGCAGTGCGCGCTGGTCGAGCAGGCCGAGGAGATGGAGTAGCTGTGGCCCTTGATCTTAAAGGCGGTGGCCAGGTTGGCCGAGTTGGTCGAGGACATGCAGCGCGGCACCATGTAGGGCCCGATCCGCTTCACGCCCTTGCTGCGGGCGATGTCGGCCGCTTCCACCTGGTTCGAGGTGGAGGGGCCGCCGGAACCCATGATCAGGCCAGTGCGCTCATGGCTGATATCGTTCTCGCCCAAGCCGGCGTCGGCAATCGCCTCCTGCATGGCGATGTAATTGTAGGCCGCACCGGCGCCCATGAAGCGCAGCAGGCGCCGGTCCACATGGTCTTCGAGAGTGATGTCGATCGAGCCCTTGACGTGGCTGCGAAAGCCGCGCTCGGCATAGTCTTCGGCAAAGACGATGCCCGAGCGTCCGCCCCTAAGCGATTCGATCACTTCCTGACGATTGTTTCCGATGCTGGAGACGATGCCCAGGCCGGTGACGACGACTCGTCGCATGATACTCTAACCCCGTAGCTTGCGTTCAGCCGGTGCCCACCGCGCCGGGCGGCACTCGCTCGCCTTCAGGCCGCCTGCTCCGCGTCCTGGAACAGGCCGACCTTCAGGTCCTTGGCTTCGTAAATGGTGTTGCCGTCGGCTTTCAATACCCCGTCGGCAATGCCCAGCACGAGCCTGCGCATGATGACGCGTTTGAGATCCAGATGATAGGTCACCTGCTTGACGTCCGGCAGCACCTGTCCGGTGAATTTCACCTCGCCGACTCCCAGGGCGCGGCCGCGACCCGGCGCGCCGAGATGGCCGAGGAAAAACCCCACGAGCTGCCAGAGGGCATCGAGGCCCAGGCACCCGGGCATCACCGGATCGTTCTCGAAATGACAGCCGAAAAACCAGAGGTCCGGCCGGACGTCCAGCTCGGCAATGATCTCGCCCTTGCCGTGAGCGCCGCCCTGGTCGCTGATGTGTGTGATGCGGTCGAACATCAACATCGGCGGCAAGGGAAGCTGCGCATTCCCCGGGCCAAACAGCTTGCCGTGGGCGCAGTCCATCAGGTCCTGATAGGTGTAGCTTTGCTTCGTTTCGGTCACGGCCTCACCATAGGCGACTGGGTTGCGGAAGAAAAGCGAGTGGCTTTCCATCCATGACGATACGCCCGCTCGGCCAACCCGGCGGGCGGTGCGAATTGGGGCCAAAAGGGCCGCTGGATGCAAGGGATAACCGCCGCAGCCGGATGATCGGCTGGTGGGCTGCACCTTCGACAAGTTCCAATCTTTCCCTCAAGCGCATGAAAAACTCTTTCAATTCGCCTCGTGTCGATTATATTTCAGCCATGTCCACCATGCGACCATACAGTGGCCTGATCGACCGCCTGAAGGCGGTCGGCCTGCGACCCACCCGGCAACGGCTGGCTTTGAGCCGCCTGCTCTTCGAGGAAGAGGGCAGTTCGGAGCGTCATCGCCACGTCACCGCCGAGCAGCTTCATGGCGAAGCGCTCGACAGCGGGATCCGGGTTTCTCTGGCCACGATATACAACACGCTGAACCAGTTCACGCGTGCCGGTCTGTTGCGTGAAGTGGTGGTCGAGCCTGGCCGTTCCTACTACGACACCAATGTGGACGACCATCATCACTTCTACTTCGAGGGAAGCGGGCGCCTGCTCGACATTCCCGGTGAGAGCGTGCATCTCGACCGCCTGCCCGATGCCCCGGAAGGGGCGAGCGTGCGGCGGGTCGATGTCATCATTCGTCTGAACGACGAACGCTAAGCTCTTTGCCCCGGTTGGACCGGGCTTCTTTCTCGCTCAATCCTTATCGGCCAGATTCTTGGAATTCGAATTGGAACACTTCTAAAGTGTTGACCTTGGCCGTTGTTCCTGCTTATCTATGATCACAAATGCGTCACCGGCGGGGCCCCTCATCGGGGCTTCGCAGCACGGCGCCGCAACAAGCCAAACCGGCATTTTTGCAAGTTGATCAGGAAGGGAGAGATCAATGGCTGCGTTAAAGGGTTCCAAGACCGAAGCCAACCTCAAGGAAGCCTTCGCGGGCGAGTCCCAGGCGAACCGTCGCTACCTCTATTTCGCACAGAAGGCCGACGTGGAAGGCTACAATGATGTGGCCACCGTGTTCCGCTCCACCGCTGAGGGCGAGACCGGCCACGCGCACGGCCATCTCCAGTACCTTGAGGAAGTGGGCGATCCGGCCACTGGCGAGCCCATCGGCGACACTCCGCTGAACCTCAAGTCCGCCATCGCTGGCGAGACCCACGAGTACACGGACATGTACCCGGGCATGGCCCGTTCAGCCCGTGAAGAGGGTTTTGACGAAATCGCAGACTGGTTCGAGACTCTGGCAAAGGCTGAGAAGAGCCATGCCGGTCGCTTCCAGAAGGCGCTCGACACGCTCGACTGATTGGCGTGCGAGGCGGGGTCGGACCAGTCCGGCCCCGCCTTCTGCTTTCACTCCGATTGAAAGCGATGCTCTCCGCCCGTTCAGGCAGGAGAGAAGCAATCGCTGTGGGGTGATTTTCACTCAAGGTGCAGGGGAGATCGGCGATGCGCGAGGGCAGTTTGGATGCCCCGGTCCGGCATCCGATTCGGTGGAACGACCCGGATTTCTACGACTGGGACAAGATCAACGACGAGTTGGAGCGGGTGTTCGACATCTGCCATGGATGCCGCCGTTGCTTCAATCTCTGCGATTCCTTTCCCCTGCTGTTCGATCTGATCGACGATTCGCCGAGCGGTGAGCTCGATAGCGTCGATCGCGCGGAATACAAGAAGGTCGTGGACGCCTGCACGCTGTGTGACATGTGCTTCATGGTGTCCTGCCCCTATGTGCCCCCGCACGAATTCGACCTCGACTTCCCGCACCTCATGCTGCGCTACCGCGCGGCCGAGCGGCACCATGGCCACAAGCTCGGCATGGAAGGCGAACTGACCAAGACCGACCGCAACGGCAAGCTCGCGGCGATTGCCCCCTGGCTTGCCAACTGGGCCAGCGAGCGGAGCAACGGCCTAACGCGGCCGCTGCTGGAACGGGTCGCCAAGGTGGACCGCCAGGCCGACCTGCCGAAGTATCACGGCAAGACCTTCGTCAAGCAGGCGCGCGATCCCGAGACGGTGAACAGCGCGGCGCCGGCGGCTGGGCGCAAGGCGGTGCTCTATGCCACCTGCTTCGTGAACTACAACAATCCCGACATCGGCGTCGCCACGCGCCGGGTGATGGCGCACAACGGCGTCGAGACCGAAGTGGTCTATCCGCGCTGCTGCGGCATGCCGCAGTTCGAGCAGGGCGAGGTGGAGAAGGTCGCCGACGCGGCGCGCGAGATCGCCGGTGAACTGATCGGCTGGGTCGAGCGCGGCTACGACATCGTGGCCCTGACGCCGTCCTGCGCGCTGATGATGAAATTCGAGTGGTCCCTGCTGCTGCCCGAGGACGAGACCATCAAGCGCGTCTCCCAGGCCACCTTCGACGTGACGGAGTACATCGTCGATATCGCCAACAAGGAAGGCCTGGCCGAAGGGCTGAAGCCGCTGGATGGCGGCGTGGCCTTGCACATCGCCTGTCACGCTCGCGCCCAGAACATGGGCAACAAGGCGCGCGAGATGATGAAGCTGGTGCCGGAAGCCGAGATCAAGCAGCTGCCGCGCTGCTCCGGTCATGGCGGCTCCTGGGGTGTACTGCAGGGCAACTTCGAAACCGCGCTCAAGGTGGGCAAGCCGGTGGCCCGCGATACCTACAAGGCTGGCCACAAGTACGTGGCCTCCGAATGCCCCTTGGCCGGGACACACATCCTGCAAGGGCTGGAGCGGATCGATGCCGACACCGCGGCGGAAGACAAGAAGCCCGTGCCGCAGCGCGCGCATCATCCCATCGAACTGTTTGCCCGCGCCTACGGCTTGATCGACTGACCTGCCTCAAGGAGGCTCTGCCATGACAAAGAAGACTGAGATTACCCGCGACGACATCTGGCCGATGGAGCGCTACGAGGCGGAGCGCAAGGATCTGCGCAAGCAGCTCGTCGAGCAGAAGCGCAACCGACGCTGTGAGGTCGGACCGGTCTGCACCTTCTACTTCGAGAGCTTCGAGACTATGTGGGCGCAGATCCACGAGATGCTCTACATCGAGAAGGGTGGCGAGGAGCAGATCGCCGACGAGCTGGCGGCCTACAACCCCCTGATCCCCAAGGGCAACGAGCTCTGCGCCACGGTGATGTTCGAGATCGACGATCCGGTGCGGCGCAAGGCTTTCCTTTCGCGCCTGGGCGGTGTCGAGGAGACGGCCTTCTTCGAGTTCGAAGGTCATCGCGTGCTCGGCAAGCCGGAAGAGGACGTGGACCGCACCACCTCGGACGGCAAGGCCTCCTCCGTGCAGTTCATTCACTTCGTCTTCACTGCCGAGCAGATCGAGGCCTTCAAGAAGGCGGACACGCGGGTCATTCTCGGCTTCAGTCACCCGCAATATTCGCACATGGTGGTGCTGAACGAGATCACGCGCGCGGCCTTGGCCGGCGATTTCGCTTGACCCACCTGGTTCCTGCCCAATCCTAGCGTCTCGGTCCATGCGGATCCGATGATTGAACCAGAGGCAGGGCGGGGGACTGGCACTTGGCCACGGCGGCACGGGAGGCAGCAGCACGCCTGACAGCGGACCGCGACGGTTCGCAGTTGCGGCTGCTGCTTGCCGGAAGTTGGACCACGGCCAATCTCGCTGATCGCGAAGCCGAGCTCGATGGAACCTTGCACCGCCGCGCGCTCGCCGGGGTCGAGCGCGCCGTCTTGTCCCTGGACCAGGTCACCCACTTCGATACAGCAGGGGCCTGGGCGACGGTGCGCACCGCTCGGCGATTGCGCGATGCCGGGGTCGAGGTTGCCATCGAGGGTGCCGGGGCGGATCGTCAGCGTCTTCTGGAGGCGGTGGAGAAGACCGAGCCCGCGCCTTCGCCACCGCGCGGCCTGCGCTTTCCGCTCAGTTTCCTGGCCAATCTGGGCAAGATCACCCTGACGCTGGGCGCTGATGCCCGGGCCCTCACCGGCTTTCTCGGACTGATCACCCTGGTGCTTCTGCGCGCGCTGCTGCGGCCAGCGCGCATCCGCTTCACCTCCCTGATCCACCACATGCAGAAGACCGGCGTGGACTCGCTGCCCATCGTCGGCCTGCTGGCCTTCCTGATCGGCGTGGTGCTGGCCTATCAGGGGGCGGATCAGCTGGCGCGCTTCGGCGCGCAGATCTACACCGTCAATCTGCTCGGCATCTCGGTCCTGCGCGAGATGGGCATCCTCATCACGGCGATCATCGTGGCCGGGCGCTCCGGCAGCGCCTTCACGGCACAGATCGGCACGATGAAGGTCAATCAGGAAATCGACGCCATGCGCACCATTGGCCTCGATCCCGTCGAGGTCCTGGTGCTGCCGCGTGTCCTGGCTTTGGTGCTGGTGATGCCGCTGCTCGCCTTCTACGCCAATCTCATGGCGATCCTTGGCGGTGGCCTGATGGTGTGGGTGCTGCTGGGGATCGATCCGAGCGCCTTCGTGCGCCAGCTTCACCAGTCGCTCAACGTGGAAGCACTGCTGGTCGGCATGTTCAAGGCGCCGGTCTTCGCCTTCGTCATCGGGCTCGTCGGCTGCTTCGAGGGGCTGCGCACCGGCGGCAATGCGGAGTCCGTCGGCACCCAGACCACCCGGGCCGTCGTGGAGGCGATCTTTCTCGTGATCGTTCTCGATGCCTTCTTCTCGGTCTTCTTCTCGGTGATCGGAGTCTGAGTGGTGGAGCAGGGCCCGGCCATCCGTATCGAAGGCTTGTTGACCCAGTTCGGCAGCAACGTGATCCATCAGGATCTGGCCCTGAGCGTGCGCCGAGGCGAGATCCTCGGCCTTGTCGGCGGCTCCGGCAGTGGCAAGTCCGTGCTGATGAACACCATCATCGGCCTGCGCCGGCCCAACGCGGGCAGCATCGAGGTGCTGGGCCAGAATGTGGATCGGGCGAACGCGGCAACCCTGAAATGGCTCAGCAGCCGTTGGGGCGTGCTGTTCCAGGACGGTGCGCTATTCTCCTCCCTGACGGTGCGGCAGAATGTGGAGGTGCCGCTGAAGACGCACACCGCGCTGTCCGAGCGCGCCTGCACCGAACTGGCTGCGATCAAGATCGGGCTCGCCGGATTGCCGGCCGATGCCGCTCACAAGTATCCCAGCGAGCTCTCCGGTGGTATGCGTAAGCGTGCGGGCCTTGCGCGCGCGCTGGCGCTGGATCCGGACATCCTGTTCCTGGACGAACCGACCGCGGGCCTGGACCCGATCGGGGCGGCCAGTTTTGACAGTCTGGTACAGGAACTGCAGCGTGCACTGGGCCTCACCATCCTGATGGTGACGCACGATATGGATTCGCTTTACACCGTCTGTGACCGAGTAGCGGTTTTGCTGGACCGGCACATCAAAGTGGGGACGATTGCGGAACTGATGGAAGACTCCCACCCTTGGATAGCCGAGTACTTCGGTGGTCCCCGTGGCCGTGCCGCCGCCGATGCGCGCCGGCGGGTAACCGATGGGGCGAAAGCCTGAGCTATGGAAACCCGCGCAAACCATGTGCTTGTGGGCCTCTTCGTGCTGCTGCTCGGCGTTGGCGCCATCGCCTTTGCCATCTGGATCGCGGCTCTGCAGGCGGATCGCCAGGTCAACAGTTACCTGCTGGTCTTCGACGGAGCGGTGACCGGCCTTTCGACCGGCAGTTCCGTCAACTACGAAGGCGTGCCGGTCGGTCAGGTGACGACAGTCGATCTCAGCGCGCGTGACCCGGGGCGGGTGCGTGTGACGATCTCGATCGATGCGGACACGCCGGTGCGCAGGGATACGGTTGCCACCCTGGAACTGGCCGGCTTGACCGGTGGTCGCTACGTCCAGCTCACTGGCGGAAGCGCTGACGCCCCGCTGCCGAGCCCGGAAAACGGCGAGACTCTGCCGCAGCTTCAGACCCGGGCCTCGCCCATCGATCAGGTTCTCGCGGGCGCGCCGGACATCGTCACGGCCCTCAACTCCATTCTGCTGCGGGCCGAGGCCATTCTCAGCGAGGAGAACACGCGCAACGTAGAAGTGATCCTGCAGGAAGGCGCTGCCACCATGGGCAATATCAATGACACGAGCGCCGTGGTCGCCGATCTGGCGCGGGATCTGCGTACCGAACTTGGCTTGCTGATGCCGAAGCTGGAGAGCACCTTCACGGCCGTGGAGGGTGTGGCCACCAACATCGACGCCGCCAGCCGCGAAGCGCAGCCGACCCTGGCTGAATTCCGGCAGGCCGCCCGCTCGGTCGACCAGCTCGCCAACGATCTCAACGGCCTGGTGGAGGAAAATCGCCGCCCGCTGTCCGACTTCACCAATTCGGGGCTCGGCGAGCTCTCAAGCCTGCTTGGCGAGTTGCGGCGGCTGGCCGGCAATCTGAACCAGATTTCCAGCGACCTGCAGAGCAATCCCGCCGGCTTCCTGCTCGGCGTTCCCCCCGACGGCTACAGGCCCAGCAATGACTGACCGACTTCCCGTACGACCCCAGCGCCGCCTCCTCCTCCGCTCCCTGGCCGCCGCCCCGCTGCTCCTGCTGGCGGGCTGCGGCGGCCTAGTCGGACGCGATCGCGACAGCGATAGTCAGGTTTTCACCCTGAACGACGTTCACCCTCCGACCGGCACACCAGTATCCTGGCAGTTGGCCATCGACGAGCCGGCGACACCGGCAATGCTGAACCGCGGGCGCATGGCGCTGCAGCGGGCCGATGGCCAGTTCGACTACTTCGCCAATGCGAGCTGGAGCGACAGGCTGCCGTCGCTCGCGCGTCTCGTGCTTATGCAGTCCTTCTCCAACAGTGGGCGGATTCTCGGCTTGGCGGAGGATACCTTGACCCTGCGCGCCGACTATCAGCTCAGGTCCTCCCTGCGCGCCTTCCAGGCCCACTACAAGCAACAGGGCGTGCCTCCGGATGCCGTAGTGGCCATCGGCGTCCAACTCGTGCGCCTGCCGGAGCGCGTTGCCGTCGACGCGCGGGTGTTCGAACGCCGCCGGCCAGCGCAGCGTGACTCCCTCTCGGCCATAGCGGGGGAACTCGATGCTGCTTTCGCTGAGGTGCAGCAGGAGCTGATCGACTGGACCCTGACCTCTGGAAGTCGCGACTACGCCTCGCGCCGCTGAACGAAACTTTCCAGGTCGGCGAAGAGGTCGTCGTCGTTGATGATCCGCGGCACCTTGTTCTGGCCGCCCAGCTTGCCGCGTTGTTTCATCCAGGCCGCGAAGCCGCCCGGACTGACCAGCGCGATCTCCGGTGCGGCCATGCCGACGCCGCCGCTGCGATGTGCGCTATAGTCATCGTTGAGGCGTGAGAGTTCTTGATCCAGCACCTCGGCAAAGCGCTGCAGGGCGCTTTCGGCCGGTGGCTCGGCAAATTCCACAAAGTAGCGATGGCGGCCCAGCACTTCGCCGTTGTTGCGCGGGTGAACTGCGCCCATCGCGTGGTCGGTGACATCTGCGCCGATAGCCTCTGCTGCTGTGGCCACCGCAGTTTCGATTTCCTCGGCGATCAGGTGTTCGCCGAAGGCCGACATGCCGTAAGCTGTGCGCCCGGTGATCAGCAGGCGCGGCGGATCGGTTTCGATGAAGCGCACCGTGTCGCCCAGGATGTATGACCAGAGACCGGCCGGGGTGGTCATGACCACCGCATAGTTGACGCCCGGTTCCAGATTGCCGACCCAGTGTCGCCTCGGCTGTTCGGCGTTCAGCTCTTCCAGGGGCACGAACTCGTAGAAGATGCCGTGATCGAGATTGAGCCGCATGCCCTCACCCTCGCCGCGGTCGGCCACGGCAATGAAGGCCTCGCTCGCGGCATAGACCTCGCGCAGCTCGGCGTGGGAGCCGGCGAGCATCTCCTCGAAGCGGTGGCGGTAGGGGCCGAAGTTCACGCCGCCGTGCACCAGGAGTTCCAGCTCCGGATAGGGATTGGCCGCGCTGTCGCCGCGCAGGGCGCGCACCCGCTCCAGGAGGATGAGCAGCCAGCTCGGTACGCCGGCGAGCACTCGGATCTGCTCATGGAGGGAGGCCTGGGCCAGGCGCTCCAGTTTCTCTTCCCAGTCGGCCAGCAGCGCCAGCTCACGCCCGGGGAAGGAGAAGGGGCGGCCCCAGACCGGCAGGGTGTGGGTGATGATGCCGCTGAGATCGCCGCTGTGGACCCCCGGCGCTTCCTCCACCAGTTCGGTGCTGCCGCCCAGCATGAAGGACTTGCCAGCGAAGAGACGCGATTGGGGCCGCGCCGCGAGGTGGAAGGCGATCACGTCCAGCCCCGAGCGCGTGTTGTTGCTGAGGATGGGCTTGGTGAGGGGAATGTACTTGGTGCGTCCGCTGGAGGTGCCTGAGGTGACCGCGTAGTAGGGAATGCGTCCGGGCCAGGTGGCATTCTCCACCACCGGGAAGGCTGGCTCCCAGTATTCCTTCCAGAAGTCTTCGTAGCTGCGCAGTGGCACCCGCTTCTGGTACTCGCTGACGGTGAGGTCGGGGGTGAGCTCATGCTCGCGCCCGAAGCGCGTTCCGGCGCCCAGCCGGAGCAGGCTGCGCAGGATCTTCTGCTGCGTTTCTGCTGCGTTGAGTGCGTGCAGCTGCTTCAGGCGCCGACGGCAGTAGAGGCGGAACAGCGGCGTAACGTCGATCAACGCCCCGGCTCCAGCGCTTGTTGGTGCACGGTGACGGCCGCCACGCCCTCCGGCGTCAGGGGAAGCTGCAGGTACTCGCCGTCAAGCCAGAGCGGGATCTGGTCGTCGAAGTGCGCACTGCCCAGCCAGCCGTCCTGTCCGCCGAACAGCACGGCCCAGGTGGCATCGGGATCGGACATGTCGGTCAGGAAGCGCGATTGCGAGCCGTAGCGGGCCGTGTGGCGCTCGTTGGTCAGTCCGTGCGCGGTCTTCATCGGTGTCTCCCGCGACCCACCGACGGGCCATTCGCCGTAGGTGAAGAAGCGCCCGATCACCGGCGCGTTCGCCAGGGGGTGGGTGGCGCGCAGGCGATGCATGTCGCCCCAGGTGGCGAAGCCTTCGGCATCCTCCGCTGCGGCCGCAAGCGCACGGCTCAGTGCGTCGTTGCGCGCCGCTTCCGGCATGGCTGCAAGATCGCGCTCCAGGAAGACGACGAGGAAATTCCATTCGTTCACCACCTCGGCCAGGTCGTCGCCCGCCTCCTCGCCCAGGCCGTTGATCTGCGGCAGCAGGTGGTACAGCAGCAGTTCGAAGGCCACAGGGGCCGGAGAGTCGGCGGCATAGTCGCCATCCCAGCCGCGCAAGCGGGCCAGGAAGGCCTCGTGCTCGGCACTCTCGGGCAGGTCGTCGATGGCCTCGAGCAGCGTGGCGGCCAGGCGCTCCGCCGACAGCGAGCGGGTGTCCCGCTGCAGGGTGGCCAGGTCTTCGAGGCTGGTGCTCTCCGTGCTGGCAAGGACCTGCTGCAGGCGTTCGACCCGTTCCGAAGGGCTGAAGAAGTAGCCCACCTCGATACCTTCCTCGGTGGGACGGTTGTTGGCGGAGGCGAGGAAGCCTTCCGGCGGGTTGAGTGACCAGGGCAGGTCGCGCACGTCCAGCAAGCCCTGCCAATGGGTGGCCGGGTCGCTTGCATCCAGCACCAGGTCCTCCGGCGGGAACTGCTGCCGCTCGGGCTGAACCAGGGCCATGATCTGGCCGATGTTGCCCTCAGTGTCGGCGAACAGCATGTTCTGCGGTGAAAGCCCGAAGCCGGCGAAAGCCTCGCGGAAGCTTTCCGGCGTTTCGGCACGCATGGCCCGGAGCATGGCGCTCAGTTCGTCGGTGTTCTCATGTCCGACCCAGCGCAGCGCCAGGGTCTCACCGGCGCCATTGGGGATCATCTCGGCATCGGTGATCACCGGGCCGAAGGGGGTGGTCCGGACCTCGCGCTTTGCCGGAAACCAGAAACGCTGGCCGATCCGAACTTCCTCCACTTCGAACTCTTCCTCAGGCAGCTCTGAGACGTCGTAGAGGTCGCTGCCGGCGGCGCGCATGTGCGTGCCGCTCCAGGCCATCGCCGGCGTGCGCCCAAGCGCGACGAAAGGCAGGCCCGGCACCATCATGCCCACGGCATGGTAGGAGGGGGACTTGATGCCGGCCAGAAGCCAGAGATTGGGCAGGAACAGCCCCAGGTGCGGGTCGCCGGCCAGCAGTGCGCCGCCGCTGGCGCTGCGTTCCGGGGCAACCACCACCGTATTGGAGCCGGAGCGGCTCTCGCCCGCCAGGACGTCGCTGAGCAGGGCGGTCTGCTGGTTCTGCCGGAAGCTGGCGGCGCCGTTCAGGCCGGCTTCCAAAGTGCGTTGCCAGAGCTCGGGGAAGCCCGGATCGCCGCGGGCGCCCAGCAGGGCGAAGTAGGCGAGCCAGTTGACGTCGGTGCCGGCCATGCGGCCGATGCGCAGCAGGTCCTGCGGCGTCCAAGGCTCGTCCGAGAGGGCGAGCAGGCCCGCTTCCGGCGGGCGTTCTGCCTGCTGCTCCTGATAGTGATTGAGGCCATCAGTGAAGGCCTGCAGCCAGTCACGGGTCTCCGGCGGCATTTCGGCCCAGATCTCGTCCACCGCCCGGCCGAAGTCGAGGATGCGCAGGGCATGGTCGATGTCGGTGGTCAGCGGTCCGGCCGTTTCGGAAAGCCGCCCGCTCGACAGGCGGCGCAGCAGTCCAAGTTGGGCGCCGCGCATGTGGGCATGCACCAGTCCCAGACTGAAGGCGAGGTCGCGGTCCGTCTCGGCTTCGATGAAGGGCACCATCTCGGCCGACCAATTGATGGTGACGGCGCCTTCCAGCGGCAAATCCTCGGTGGGGAAGCTGGCGAGGCGTGTCTGACGGTCGACCTCGCTCGGCCAGAGCGCGCTGCAACCGCCGAGCAGCAGCAGGAGGGCGAGAAAAAACGGAAATGGGCGTAGGCCGAGCGTCGCAGTCACGGGATCTCCGGTTGGCTCCGGCGCCCGGCGGGCTGCCGGGGCGTTGCTGGTACCAGCAAAGATGGGCCCGGCCCTGTGCCAGTCAACCGGACTCGCCCGAGGTTTCCTCCGCCCTTCTCAGGCGATGCTCGTGCTCAGGCGCGCTTCAGTTCGCTGAGCAGGGAGAGCTGCGGCGAACTTGGGCTCTCCCGGTCGGTCAGGCGGGTGGGATAGTCGCCGGTGAAGCAGGCGTCGCAGAAGGCCGGCTGCGCGGCGTCCCGCCCGGGGCGGCCCATGGCGCGGTACAGCCCATCCATGGAGATGAAGGCCAGGCTGTCCACGTCGAGGTGACGGGCAATCTCCTCCACCGACATCTGCGCGGCGAGCAACTGCCCGCGTTCCGGCGTGTCCACGCCATAGAAGCAGGGATCGGTGATCGGCGGCGAAGCGATGCGCATGTGCACTTCCGTCGCACCGGTGGCGCGGACCATCTGCACGATCTTGCGCGAAGTGGTGCCGCGCACGATGGAGTCATCGACCAGCACCACGCGCTTGCCTTCCAGCATGGGGCGGTTGGCGTTGTGCTTCAGCTTGACGCCGAGGTTACGGATTTCCTGACCCGGCTCGATGAAGGTCCGGCCGACGTAGTGGTTACGGATGATGCCGAGGTCGAAGGGCAGCTTCGATTCCTCGGCGAAGCCCAGGGCCGCCGGCACGCCGGAGTCCGGCACCGGCACCACCAGATCGGCCTCGGGCAGGCTTTCGCGCGCCAGTTCGCGGCCGATGGCCTTGCGGGCCTCATAGACCGACGTGCCTTCGATCACCGAGTCCGGGCGGGCGAAGTAGATGTACTCGAAAACACAGAAGCGCTGCCGGTTGCCGCTGGTCACGCGGATCGAGCGGGGCTCGCCCTGGCCCAGCACGACCATCTCGCCGGGCTCGACGTCGCGGACGAACTCGGCACCCATGATGTCGAAAGCGCAGGTTTCCGAAGCGAAGAGCCAGGCATCCCCCAGCCGACCCAGCACCAGCGGCCGCACGCCCAGGGGGTCGCGCACGCCGATGACGGCATCATCGGTCATCGCCACCAGGGAATAGGCCCCTTCCACCAGCGCCAGCGCGCCCAGCATGCGGTCGATCAGGTTGCCCCCCGCCGAGGTGGCGATGAGGTGGATGAAGACCTCGGTATCGGAGGTGGACTGGAAGATGGCGCCGCGGTTGACCAGTTCGCGCCGCAGTGTGGTGGCGTTGGTCAGGTTGCCGTTGTGGGCGAGCGCGAAACCGCCGAGCGACAGATCGGCAAAAAGCGGCTGTACATTGCGCAGCAGGGTGTCGCCGGTGGTGGAATAGCGGTTGTGGCCGATGGCGGCGTGGCCCAGCAGGCGGGACATCACCGCCTCGCTGCTGAAGATGTCTCCCACCAGGCCCAGTTCGCGGTGGGCGTTGAAGCGCTGACCGTCGAAGGTGACGATGCCCGAGGCTTCCTGTCCCCGATGCTGCAGCGCATGCAGGCCCAGCGCGGCGTGGGCGGCCGCATCCGGATGGCCGTGGATGCCGAAGACGGCGCATTCCTCGTGAACCCGGTCGTCGTCGAAAGGCAGACCAGGCTGCGGCTCAGGTGTAAAGCGTGACGCGGGCATGTGCCTCAATTTCCTTCCCGGATCGAATCCAGCAATCGATCCATCTCACGGCGTGGCATGTCGTCGTAGCCGGCTGATCCCTCGGTGGCCTCGCCGTTGCCGGCCGCCTGGGGGGTGGGCTGGAGTGGCGGTATGCGGAAGTCGACCACCTCTCCGTCGCTGTCGGTTTGTTCCATCGCATCCTCGATCCGCAGTTCCGCCGGAACCAGGGTGCGAATGTAGTCGGCGCCCGTTTCGACCAGGGGCAGGGCGCGGGCCTCCTGCAACCAGGCCGGATGCTCTTCCGCCGGCATGAGCCAGGAGACTCCCAGCCAGAGCAGGCAGACGATCACCACGCCACGCAGCAGGCCGAAGACGACGCCGAGCGTCCGGTCGAGGAAACCCAGGCTGCTGTCCTGGACCCGTCGCCCGATCATGCGGGAGAGGACCGACAAAAGGATCAGCGCCACCAGGAAGATCGCGACGCCCGCGCCGATATCGGCGAGCAGTTCGATCGCGATCATGTCCCGGGCAATCTCCTGCACCGGAGTGAAGAACCACAGGGTCGCAAAAACAGCTCCGATCCAGGCGCCGATGCCGAGAACCTCGTGCACGAAGCCGCGGGAGAAGGCGAGCAGCGCAGAAAGCAGCAGCACCACCAGAATAATCAAGTCGGTGACGTTTATCGGCAGCCAGTCCATGGCCGGGCGTCGCTCCTATCAGGCTTTGTCCGCACCGCCGCCGGCGGCAATGCGCGCCACCAGATCCTGGAGGTGGCTCATCTCCTCCAGCCGGATCCCCTCCGGCGGAGACAGGCGCCGTCCGCGGCGCGGCGGCAGCAGGGCGCTAGCAAAGCCAAGCTTGGCGGCCTCCTTGAGCCGGACCTCGCTCTGGCTGACCGCCCGGATCTCGCCCGACAGGCCGATCTCGCCAAACACCACGCATTCCTCGGGTACGGGCCGGTCGCAGGCGCTGGATACCAGAGCGGCGGCCACCGCAAGGTCCGCTGCCGGCTCTCCGATGCGCAGTCCACCTGCAATGTTCAGATATACGTCCTTGCCGGCCATCACAAGCCCGCAGCGCGCTTCGAGCACCGCCAGTACCATGGCGAGCCGGCCGCTGTCCCAGCCCACGACGGTGCGCCGCGGGGTGCCCAGCGGCGAGGGGGAGACCAGCGCCTGGACCTCCACCAGCAGCGGGCGCGTGCCCTCCAGCCCGGCAAAGACGGCTGCACCGGCCACGTTGCCGCGCCGCTCGGCCAGGAAAAGCTCGGACGGATTGGCGACCTCCATCAGGCCTCCGTCGGTCATCTCGAAGACGCCGATCTCGTCGGTGGGACCGAAGCGGTTCTTCGCGGCGCGCAGGATGCGAAACTGGTGGCCGCGCTCGCCCTCGAAGGTCAGCACGCAGTCCACCATGTGTTCCAGCACCTTGGGGCCGGCGATCATGCCGTCCTTTGTGACGTGGCCGACCAGGAGCAGGCAGAAGCCCCGGCGCTTGGCGACCCGGACCAGTTCCTGCGCGCTGGCGCGCACCTGTGCCACCGTGCCCGGCGCGGATTCCAGGGCGTCGACGTGCATGGTCTGGATGGAATCGATGATCACCAGCCGCGGTGCATCCGGCCGGTCGAGCGAGGATACGAGGTCGCGCACGGAGGTGGCGGCCGCCAGGCGCACCGGCGCCTTGGACAGGCCCAGGCGTGCGGCACGCAGGCGCACCTGCTCTACGGCTTCTTCGCCGGAGACGTAGATCGCCTCATTGCCGGCCGCCAGTGCGGCCGCGGCCTGCAGCAGCAGCGTGGATTTGCCGATGCCGGGATCCCCGCCCACCAGCACGGCCGAGCCGGGGACCAGGCCGCCGCCGCACACGCGGTCGAACTCGCCGATGCCGGAGACCAGGCGCGGTGCCGGTTCGCTTTCGCCCTCCAGGTCGACGAAGTCGACCTTTCGTCCGCTGCGCTTGGGGCCCTTGGCCAGGCCGCCGGGTGTGCCTTCGGGAGCGGCTTCCTCGACGATTGAGTTCCAGGCCCCGCAGGCTTCGCAGCGCCCGGCCCAGCGGCCGGAGACCGCGCCGCAGGATTGACAGACATAGTTGCTGCGGGCGCGGGCCATCACTGGGTGACCTGAATCGGGCCGTCGATGTCTCCGGCCACGAACTGCTCGACGAAGGCGTTGCCCTCGCGCTCGATGGCGTCCATCGGTCCCTGCCAGACGATCTCGCCCTTGTAGAGCATGGCGATGCGATCGGAGATGCGCCGGGCGCTGTCCATGTCATGAGTGATGGTCAGCCCGGTGGCGCCGAGATCCGTGACGCACTGGCGGATCAGTCGGTCGATCATGTCCCCCATGATCGGATCGAGGCCGGTGGTGGGTTCATCGAAGAAGAGGATCTCGGGACGCACGGCAATCGCGCGCGCGAGCCCGACGCGCTTGCGCATGCCGCCGGACAGCTCGGCTGGTGAAAGATCGGCCACCTCCGCGTCCAATCCAACGTCGGCGAGGCGCTCCAGGGCTAGATCCCGAGCTTCCTTGCGGCTCTTCCGCTCGTGTTCCAGGGGCACGAAGGCCACGTTCTGCCAGACCGGCAGGGAGTCGAAGAGGGCAGCGTTCTGGAACAGCATGCCGATGTGGCTGCGCATCTCGTCCAGTGCCGCGCCGCGCAGCCCCACGGTTTCCTTGCCATCGATCAGGATCGAGCCGGAGTCCGGGGGCAGCAGCCCCAGGATGCACTTCAGGAGCACGGATTTTCCCGAGCCGGAGCCGCCGATGATGACCAGCGATTCCCCATCGGCAATGTCCAGGTCGACACCGTTGAGCACGTGATTGTCGCCGAAGGACTTCTTCAGTCCGCGAATGCGGATTTTGGGCTGGTCCTGGCGCGCCGCGGTCATCCGAAGAAGAGCCCGGTGATCAGGTAGTTGGAGCAGAGGATGAGGATCGAGGCCGAGACAACGGCATTCGTGGTCGCCGTGCCGACACCTTGTGCGCCGCCGCGCGAATGATAGCCGTGGTAGCAGCCCATTAGCGTGATCAGGAAGCCAAAGGCCGCAGCCTTGACCAGGCCCGAGAGCACGTCCTCCAGTTCCATGAAATCATAGGTGTTCTGGAGATAGGCCTGGGGGTTGAAGCCGAGCTGGCTGGTGGAAACGAGATAGCCGCCCAACACACCGATGATGTCAGCGGTCAGCACCAGCAGCGGCAACATGGTCACGCCCGCGATCACGCGCGGCACGATGAGGTACTTGAAGGGGTTGGTGGCCAGGGTGACGAGGGCGTCGATCTGCTCCGTCACCCGCATGGTGCCGATCTCTGCTGCCATGGCGGCGCCGATCCGGCCTGCGACCATCAGGCCGGCCAGCACCGGCCCCAGTTCGCGGGTGATCGAGACCACCACGACATTGGGGATCGCGCTTTCGGCCGAGAAGCGGGCAAAGCCGGTATAGCTCTGCAGGGCCAGGACCATCCCGGTGAAGATGGCGGTGAGCCCGACGACCGGGAGGGAATAGTAGCCGATCTCGATCATCTGCCGGCCGATCAACCGCGGATACCAGGGGCCACGTAGGCAGTGCCAGAGCGTCAGCCCGGCAAAGAGCGACAGTCGGCCCGCGGTTTCGAGAAAGGAAAGGAAAGCGCGCCCAAGGGGCGTCAGAAGAGGAACCACGCCTAGTCGTCCCGGTAGATGCGATGAGAGCGCCGGCCGAGGGACGTCAGGATCTCGTAGCCGATGGTGCCGGCCTGTTCCGCCAAATCATCCACTCCCTGTTGGGGACCCAGCAGGTCCACCAGATCGCCGGGGCAGAGCCGGCCCTCGGGCAGATCGCTGATGTCCACAGTCACCACGTCCATCGACACCCGCCCGGCCAGCGGCAGGCGCTGCCCTTCATACCACGCGAAACTGCGTCCCGACAGGCAGCGCAGGAAGCCGTCGGCATAACCCAGGGCGATTGTTGCGATGCGGCTGGGGCGCGAGGCCCGGAAGCCGGCACCGTAGCCAACGGCCCTACCGGGGTCAATCGAGCGGATCTGCAGCACTTTTGCTTGCAGGCGAACCACTTGGCGCATGGGATTGGGCTTGCCGGGAACCGGATTGACGCCATAGTGCGCCGCCCCGGGCCGCCCGAGATCGAAGTGGAAATCCTGGCCGAGGAAGATCCCCGAGGAGTTGGCGAGGCTGGCCGGCGCGGCCGGGAGCCGCTCGCGCGCCCAGCGGAAGCGCTCGAGCTGCTCGGCGTTCTGGCCATGGGCCGGGTCATCGGCGCAGGCGAGATGGCTCATTATCAGGCAGGTCTCGACGCCTGCCAGACGCTGCGGCTCCGCGGCCAGGCGTTCCACCTCGCTGTCCGGAAGCCCCAGCCGGCTCATGCCGCTGTCGGTCTGCAGGGCGGCGGGCAGGCTTCTGCCCAGACTGCGCGCATGGGCGGACCAGCGCTCGATTTCCTCCAGAGTATTGAGCACCGGGATCAGATCGGATTCCACATAGTCGGGCTCTGCTCCAGCGAAGAGGCCGCCGAGCACGTACACCCGGGCGCCCGGCAGGCAGCGGCGCAGGCGCAGCCCCTCGTCGGGCAACGCTACAAAGAAGCTGCGGGCGCCGGCCTGCCAGAGCGCCGGTGCGGCCTGTTCCAGGCCGAGGCCGTAACCATCCGCCTTCACCACCGCCGCGCAGGGCACGTCCCCCAGTTCCTGCTGCAGGCGCTGATGGTTCGCGCGCAGCGCCCCAAGGTCGATGGTCAGTATCGCCCCGGCGCGGGCCGCAGCACGGTCAATGGGCATCGGGCAGATACTCGTCGGCTATGTAGTCGCCGAAGCGGGTGGTGTCGCCGTCGAAGGTCAGCTTTCGGATGCCGATGGGGCCGTGACGCTGCTTGGCGACGATTACTTCGGCCAGCCCGTAAACCTCCTCGCAGCGCTGTTTCCATCGCTCGTAGCGCTCATGATACTTCTCGTCGTTCTCGTTCTCGCGGCGCATGGGCTCGGCGCGCTCGAGGTAGTATTGCTCGCGGTAGACGAAGAGCACCATGTCGGCATCCTGCTCGATCGAGCCGGACTCGCGCAGATCCGAGAGCTGGGGGCGCTTGTCCTCGCGCTGTTCCACCTGGCGGCTGAGCTGCGACAGGGCGACGACCGGCACGTCCAGTTCCTTGGCGATGGCTTTCAGGCCGCGGGTGATCTCCGAAACCTCCTGCACGCGGCTGTCGTTCTTGCCGCCGCCCGGGGCGGACATGAGCTGGAGGTAATCAACCACGATCAGGCTGAGCCCGTGCTGGCGCTTGAGGCGGCGGGCCCGGGTGCGCAGCGCCGGAACGGAAACAGCCGGCGTGTCGTCGATGAACAGGCGCAGCGCCTGCAGTTCGCGCGCCGCATCGAAGACCTTGTCGAAGTCCTCCTGAGTGATCGCGCCCTTGCGCAGTGCATCGGAGCGCACGCCGGATTGTTCCGAGAGAATGCGTCCGGCCAGCTGTTCCGCTGACATTTCGAGGGAGAAGAAGGCGACCGTCTCGGGCTCCTCGAAGCTCTGGCCATCCGGCCCGCGCTCCAACCGGCGCGACTTGGCCACATTGAAGGCGATGTTGGTGGCCAGTGCCGTTTTGCCCATGGATGGGCGGCCGGCGAGGATGACCAAGTCGGAACGGTGCAGGCCGCCCAGGAGCTTGTCGATCTCCGCGAAATGTGTGGCCAACCCGGCCAAGGCGCCGTCGCGGCGGTAGGCGGCCTCGATCAGTGAGACGGCTTCGGTCAAGGCGCCGGAGAAAGGCTGCAGGCCGCCTTCCGCCAGGCCCGTCTCGGCGAGGCTGTAGAGGCGCTGCTCCGCTTGCTCGATCTGGTCCGTGGCCGCGCTGTCCGGATCCTGTTCGTAAGCGGACTCGTCGATGTCCTGCGCGAGGGCGATAAGCTCCCGCCGCAGGAAGAGATCGTGGATCAGACGGCCGTAATGGCGGACGTCCGGATTGACCGGTGCTGCCTGCAGTTCGGCCAGATAGGCGGCGCCTCCCACATCGGCCAGACCGCCGTCCTGATCGAAGAAGCCCTTGAGTGTGATGGCATTGGCGAGCTGTCCGCGCTCGATCAGCTTGCCGCAGGCCCGGTAGATCCGCTCATGCGCGCCATCGGCAAAATGCTCGGGCAGGAGAAAGTCGGACACCTTCTCATAGGCATGGTTGCTGTGCAGGATCGCGGCCAGGAGCGCCTGTTCCGCCTCCAGATTGTGCGGGGGCAGGCGCTGGAGGGCTGTTTCCTCCTCGGATGCGACGAACTGAAGACGCTGTGTGGGTTCCATGGCCGGAGACTAGCAGGTGGAAGCCGGAAAAGGACGCGGTGAATCAGGTGAATAGCGGGGATAACCTGAAAGACGCTTTTATATCAGTCGGTTAAGTGTGATCGGTTACAGAACCGGTCCGCGTTCCGGCGGCCCATCCACCAGGAAGCCCGTGATGTAGTCGAAAGCGTCCTCCACCGAGTCGGTGGGATGGAAGAGGGCGAGATCCTGTTCGTTCACGGTGCCGTGGCGCACCAGCGCGTCAAGGTTGAGGACCTCGGACCAGAACTGCTTGCCGAACAGCACGATGGGCATGCGCTTCTTCATCTTCAGCGTCTGCATCAGGGTGAGCAGTTCGAACATCTCGTCGAGCGTGCCGAAGCCGCCCGGCATGACCACCACAGCCTTGGCCATGTAGGTGAACCAGAATTTCCGCATGAAGAAGTAGTGGAACTCGAATGACAGTTCCGGCGTGACGTAGTGGTTCTCGAACTCCTCCACGGGAATGGAGATCGTCAGGCCGATGGAGCGGCCGCCTGCATCGTGGGCCCCCCGGTTTGCTGCCTCCATGATGCCCGGCCCGCCGCCGGTGCAGACCACGAAGCGACCCGGATCGCCGGGCAGTGCCAGGGACCATTCTGTCAGTTTGCGGGAGAGTTCCCGGGTGGCCTCGTAGTAGATCGCCAGGTCGCGCAGGCCCTCGTGATCGCGCGCGCTGCCGTCCTCGACGCTGGCTTGCGAAGGCACGCGCGCCGAGCCGAAAAAGACAATCGTGTCGAGGATGCCATAGCGGTCGAAGCGGTCGAGCGGCTCGTGAAATTCCGAAAGGATGCGCAGCGGTCGGCCGGCCCGGCTGTTCAGGAACTCAGTGTTAGCGTAGGCCTTGGGGGCCTTGGTCGTGGGGGTGTTATCGTTCATTGCGGCAGCTTACCCGGAAGTTGTGGTGAAGTTGGGGCAGCCGAGACCCTAGTGCTGACGGATCAACAGCCTCTGGCCGCCGGCCAGGCAGTGTTGATCACTTCGCGGTGGGGCAGCAGCCAGCCCTCGATGGCATAACCCAGCCCGCTATTGCCGCACCATTTGCCGCGTTCGTCCAGCCATTGCCGATGGTGATAGGCCTCCAGCACCGCGGCCAGGATCGTCTCGGCATCGAGGTCGTCGGGAAAGAGCGTCGAACGCTTGCATTGCCGGCCGGGCGCTTCCGGCTGGCAGACCCGTGCAACGTAAATGCCGTGCCCATCGCGCGGCCGCAACACTCTGTCGATCTCCGCTTCGCCGGGTGTTGCTTCCCCAAGGGTGGCGTGAAAGCCGACGGCGTCGCCGCGGCGGTTGATCTCGCCGCAGAACAGGTGGGTGAGATTGACCGGCGGTGCGGTCTCCGACCAACGGGGCGCATCGCTGGTGCAATCGAAAGCCTGCACTGGCGCGCTCAGCGTTACGAGGAGCAGGGTGAACACAAGGAGCGAGGCGGAGCGCACGGGTTTCCATCCCACATAAGCAGAGGAAGCTTGATCGAAGTTTCGGTCCGGCTTCCGACCTTGGCCAGCCGCCTCAGGCACTGTTACATAAACGCATACGGGAGACAGTCACAAGACGCTGGAAGGAGCAGGGCGGTGAACCCTTTCGAACAGGATCTGGATCGCAATTCAGCCAACTATGTATCCCTTTCGCCGCTGTCTTTCCTGCCGCGCACCGCGGCGATCTATCCCCAACGCACGGCGGTGGTCCATGGGCGCACCAGCTTCACCTGGGCGGAGGCCTATGAACGCTGTCGCCGCCTCGCGTCGGCGCTCGCCGGCCTCGGCGTGGGCAAGGGCGATACCGTGGCCGTCATGGCGCCGAACACGCCGCCGATGTGGGAGGCGCATCACGCGGTGCCGATGCTGGGCGCTGTGCTGAACGCGCTGAACGTGCGTCTCGATGCTCGGACCATCGCCTTCATCCTCGAGCATGGGGAAGCGAAGGTCCTGATCACCGACACCGAGTTTCACTCGACCATATCTGAGACCCTGAAGCTGCTCGGCCGCGACCTTCCCGTGATCGACATCGACGATCCACAAGGCCCGGGTGGGGAGCGGCTGGGTCAGGTGGAGTATGAAGACTTCCTGGTCGGCGGCGATCCCGACTTTGCCTGGGACCTGCCCGAGGACGAGTGGAATGCCATCGCCCTCAACTACACCTCCGGCACCACCGGCGACCCCAAGGGCGTCGTCTATCACCATCGCGGCGCCTACCTGAACGCGCTGGGCAACGCCATGGTCTGGAGCCTGCCGCCGCACCCGGTCTATCTCTGGACCCTGCCGATGTTCCACTGCAACGGCTGGTGCTTTCCCTGGACGATCACGGCCGTGGCCGGAACCCATGTCTGCCTGCGGCGGGTCGAGACCAAGGCCATCTACGATGCCTTTGCCGACAATGGGGTGACGCACCTCTGCGGTGCGCCCATCGTGATGCAGCTCATTCTCGGCGCCGGGCCGCAGGAGCGGCGGGACTACGAGCAGAAGGTGCAGATGATGACCGCGGCTGCGCCGCCACCGGCCTCGGTGCTGGCCGCCATGGAGGAGCAGGGGATCGAGATCACCCACGTCTATGGGCTGACGGAGGTCTATGGTCCGGCTGTGGTCTGCGCCTGGCACGACGACTGGAGCGCGCTCTCCATCGAGGAGCAGGCGGAACTCAAGGCGCGACAGGGGGTGGCCTATCCCGTGCTGGAGCAGCTCATGGTCGGCGATCCGGAGACGCTGGAGCCCGTGCCGGCCGACGGCCAGACCATGGGCGAGGTCTTCATGCGCGGCAACATCGTGATGAAGGGCTACTTCAAGAATCCTTCGGCCAGCGAGCGGGCCTTCGCTGGCGGCTGGTTCCACAGCGGCGACCTGGGCGTGGTGCACCCCGATTGCTATGTGCAGCTCAAGGACCGCTCCAAGGACATCATCATTTCGGGCGGGGAAAACATCTCCTCCATCGAAGTGGAGGATGTGCTCTACAAGCATGCCGCTGTGGCGGCGGTTGCCGTGGTGGCCAAGTCCGACGAAAGGTGGGGCGAGACCCCTTGCGCCTTCGTCGAACTCAGGTCGGGCGCGACGGCCGAGGCAGAGGAACTGATCGCCTTCTGCCGCGAGCGGCTCGCGCACTTCAAATGTCCGCGCCATGTGGTCTTCGGCGAGTTGCCCAAGACCTCGACCGGCAAGATTCAGAAATTCACTCTGCGCGACCGCGCCGGCCAGCTGTGAGGCAAGGCCGTCGCGGTGCGCTCAGACCAGGCTGGACCAGACTCAGGCGGCGCTGTGGCCGTTGCTGAGGCTGGAAATGGTATCCTTGAGTTTGAGTTTCTCCCTCTTCAGTTCATGCAATCGAGCCTCGTCGGGATGGGGCCGCGCGCTTTCCTGGCTGATGGTCTGCTCAATACGGGCATGCTTGTCGCGGAGCATCTCGATGTGGGGTTCGATCATATGAACGACCTCCTCTGAAATGGTAGGCCAACGCGGCACGGGCCGGATTTCCGGGGGGGTGCGGCGTGAGGGGAGACGGAAGCGCTACCCCTTGATATTAAGTGTGGGTGCGAAGCGGTCGGGGCGCAATATTGCAAAATGATGAAATCTGTAAGCGAGTCGAAACCCACCAGGCTGATTGTCGGCATCAGCGGCGCCAGCGGCGTGATCTACGGCATCCGCCTGTTGCAGGCGCTGCGACCGCTCCCGGTTGAAAGCCACCTGGTGGTCAGCCGCTCGGCCGAGCTGACGCTGGCCTATGAAACCGATTTGAGCCTGCGCGATCTGCAGGGCCTCGCCGACGTGGTGCACGGCCGTGACGACATGGGCGCGGCCGTTTCCAGCGGCTCCTTTCGGACGCTGGGCATGGTGGTCGCTCCCTGCTCAGTGCGCTCCATGGCGGAGATCGCCAACGGCGTGACCACCAGCCTGCTGACCCGGGCGGCCGACGTGGTGCTGAAGGAGCGACGACGCCTGGTGCTCATGGTGCGCGAGACGCCGCTGCATGCCGGCCATCTGCGCAACCTCTTGTCCCTGGCCGAGATGGGGGCGGTGATCGCGCCGCCAGTGCCCGCCTTCTACACCAATCCCACCAGCCTCGAGCAGGTGGTGGACCAGTCGGTGGGGCGCGTGCTCGACCTCTTCGACCTGGAGGCCGAGACCGTGCAGCGCTGGGGCGAAACCGGGCCGGAGGGGCAGCGCGCGCGGCGCGGGCGCCTCGAGAAGAAGGGCGCCAAGGACTGAGAGCTTCCGGTTTCGGTTCCGGCAGGCAAGCAAAAGCGGTTATGCTGCTGCCGGAACAGGAATGGGGAGGCCGGACATGATCCGCAACGCTCTCTGGCTGGCAATTGGTGGCTGCCTCACCATGACAGGCGCGGTGCAGGCCCAGTCCTGGCCCGAAGGGCCCGGTCGGCAACTCACGGAGGAGACCTGCGGCGCCTGTCACCGCCCCAGCCTGATCACCAACAGCAGCGGCTACGATGAGGCCGGATGGCGCCATCTCATCGGCACCATGATGAATCTCTCGGGCAGCGAGACCCTCGACGAGATCGCCGGCTATCTGGGCGAACACTTCCCGCTCAATGACCGCCGCGCCCCGACCCTGGTCGAGGGGGAGCATTCCATCCGCTTCGAGGAATGGGTGACCCCGACCCTGGGCCAGCGCACGCGCGATCCGGTCGAGGCGCCGGTTGGCAGCCTCTGGTGGGCCGGGCAGTGGGCCGATCTCGTCGGGCGCCTCGACCCCGAAAACGGCGAGATGGAGGAGTTCCACCTGCCCAGCGGGGCCAAGCCGCACACGGTAGCGGCCGATGCCGAGGGTCGCATCTGGTACACGGGAAATGGAAACGCCACCATGGGCGTGCTGGAGCCCGAGACCGGCGCGATCCCCGAGTACGAGATGCCCGACCCCGACGCGCGCGACCCGCACTCGGCGATTGTCGACGGGGCCGGGCGGGTCTGGTTCACGCTCCAGCGCGCCAACATGATCGGGCGCCTCGATCCCGCGTCAGGGGAGGTGGACCTGGTCACCCTGCCCACAGCCAACAGCCGGCCCTATGGCATCAAGCTGGATACTTCCGACACGCCCTGGGTGGCGGCCAACGGGAGCAACCGGCTCTTCCGCGTCGATGCCCGCTTATCAACCCATTCTGATTCCCTGGGCCATCGTGGAACAGGGAGCACGAAACGATGGCGGTGGCGGAATGGGCTGGGCACTGGTCGACTGGAAAGGCTCTCTTGAAGTATTGAAGGAGCGGCTGGCTCCCGCTTTAGGCCGCTTGGAGACACGGAAATCAGCCTCAGCGTTTCTCGAGGGGTTGCTGTCGCCTGCGGAGCGCAAGACCGGCTGGATGCTGGCTGAGCAGGCAGGGCTTTCTCTACCCTACCGCATCCAATCTCTGCTTGGGCGCAGCCGCTGGTCGGCTGATTTGCTGCGCGACATAGTGCGAGACTATGTTTGGGAAGCACTCGGTGATCGCGATGGTGTGCTGGTCGTTGACGATACCGGCTTTGTGAAGAAGGGCGCGCATTCGGTTGGCGTTGCGCGGCAGTACTCTGGGACGGCAGGCCGCATCGAGAACTGCCAGATTGGCGTCTTCCTGTCCTATGCCAGTCGCTTCGGCCAGGCCCTGATCGATCGCCAGCTCTACCTGCCCAAGAGCTGGGCGTTCGACCCTGAGTGGCGGGCAAAGGCAGGCGTGCCGGAGGATCTCGAGTTTGCGACAAAGCCCGCCATGGCGCGTGAGATGGTCGCCCGGACCCTCGATGGAGGCGTGTCTTGCGCCTGGGTCTTGGCGGACGCGGCTTACGGCAGCGATCGCCGCTTCAGGCGCATGGGCAAGCCTATGTTCTGGCCATCCGTTCCAACCATACCCTGCGGTTCGTCGAGGACTGGACGCTGGTACAGAGCGACCCGGCCACCCTCGCCGACGAGCTTGAGGCTGACCGGTGGCGCTCCCTGGCTGCTGGCGAGGGGGCGAAGGGGCTGCGGCTCTATGACTGGGCCAGAATTCCATTCGGGGCGGCTCGTGAAGACGGCTTCGAACGTTGGGTTCTGGTGCGCCGAAGCCAGGCCGAGCCGACAAAACTGGCCTACTACTTCGCCTACGCACCCGCTGGCACTTCATTGGCCGACCTCGCCGGGGCGGCCGGGCTGCGCTGGACGATCGAGGAGTGCTTCCTGCGGGCAAAAGACGATCTCGGGCTCGACCACTGCGAAGCCCGCTCCTGGCATGGCTGGCACCGTCATGTCAGCCTCGTCGCGGCGGCGGCTGCTTTCCTTGCCTGGCTTTCCGCCGATCAGCGCCGCGCTGCCTTCAGAAAATGGGACAAAACGAGTCCAAATGCCGCTGCGTGAGCTTCCGGGTAGCCGATATACTCACCACCTCGGAAATCCGCTACCTTATGATCAAGCTACTGTTCACGCCGCCCAGCAGTGCCGCTTTCATATGGACCTGATCATGGTGGCGACGACGGCATCAAGCCAATGCCGCTGAATATCATCGAAGAATGCGGCAGAAAATGCAAATGTAACTAATGTGCGGAGGGACGCCTGACATTGCGAGAGTCGAAGCATGGGGCCAGCGGATAATCGAGGGCGATGATCGACACAGGGAATCCGCAAAATCTAGAGCGGAACGCTTGGAGCGCATTCTTTCCGGCTCAGCGACCCAAGCAGCCCGTAGCGGCCACAACGTTACCTAGCTTAAAATCGATCTGCTGTCCTGACGCGAGGCAATTGCGCAGTCTGTCCCGTTCATGTCGCAGAATCCCGCGGCATTCGGTTGGCGGGCCTATCTATGAACCGAGGCCCTCTTATGCAGAGTATCCAATCTAGAGTTCCTATTATACCAGGACCGATTGCGCTCGTTTGAGTGCAACTCGTACAGCAGGTCTCTGAAACATTTCACAAAATCAGTTATTAAAAAATTGGGTTTCTTCGGTTTTGGGGTGACATCGACAAAAGAAAAGCTAATTTCCTCTTCTATTGGAACTATTTCAACTCCGTTTGCTCGGAATAATTTGGCACTAAATGGCTCAATTATGGCACATCCTAGGCCTTCTGCCACAAAAGAAGCCACTGATACTGACCACCGTGCTTCATATAATTTTGATCGAATAATGTTCTCTGAGGCAAACAAACCATCAATTTTTAACCGAGTAGTCGTTGCCTCCGCTAGAGATATAAAGGCTTCACCTTCTAAGTCCTTAATAGATACTACTGATTTTTGGCATAAAGGGTGCCCTTCAGGTACAAGGCATACGCAGTTTACCCTCATTACCGGCCCGTGCATTACGTGCTCGGTGTCCACAGGCGTCATCGCGAAACCAACATCATAATGTCCTGCCGCGACCAGATCGACAACTTCTGGTGAGTTATAAGTGTCCACAGACACTTCTGCGTCATGGCCATTTTCAGCAAAAGACCTAACGACCATCTGGAGGAAACCGGAGGTTAAGGCGGGCATAGCAGCAATGCGAAGTCTGCCACCCTCTCGGTGCCTAATGCGCCTTGCTGCTCGGCCAATCTTATCTAATCCGCTAAAGGACCGCTGGACCTCTTCGAAGAGCGCGAAAGCATCTGCTGTGGGTTCTAGGCCGCCCTTTCGGCGAGAAAACAGCGGAAACCCAACCTCTACCTCAAGTTCACGCATAATTTTGCTGATAGCGCTTTGCGTTACCGACAGCATGCGCCCGGCTTCGGTCATGTTTGTCGTGAGCATGACAGCGCGGAAGGCTTCAATCTGGCGCATGGTTAGCATCTACTGCACCCATGATATGAGGTCACGGAATGTATACCCGACTTTTAATCACTTGACCATATATCAAAAACTCCCGCACGCTGTCATCTAAGGGCAAAGAAAAGATAAGCCCTGCCACGATATTGGGGAGTTTCACATGAGCGAAAACGACGTTTTCGCCAACACAATCTTTGAACCGTATTGGTGGGGTGAAGCACCGCGCCATTGGACCAATGCAACAGAGCTTCCCAAGACTGCGGATGTTGTTGTAATTGGTTCCGGGTACTCAGGTTTGTCCGCCGCCCTTACGGCATCTCGTGGAGGCATGAGTGTCGTAGTCTTTGAAGCGGATGTGCTCGGTTATGGTGCAAGCACCAGGAATGGTGGCGCAGTGGGTGAAACACTGCGAATTTCATTCCGCAACATGGTTCAAAAGTGGGGAGAGCAAACAGCTCAATCCTATTATTTAGGGGTTCGTGAAGCTCGACAGTATCTCGACCACTTAATTCAAGATAATGACATCGAATGTCATTATCGAAAGGTCGGACGCTTCATTGGTGCGCACAAACCGGAAGATTATCAGTCGTTGGCTCGGGATCTGGAAGCGCGGAAAGCCAGCATAGGCTTTGATGCAGAAATGATACCCGCAAGCCAAATGCAAGATATCGTTGGTTCTGACGCATATCACGGCGGACGGCTAATCCACTCCGATGGAAATCTTCAGCCCGCGCTGCTTCATAGTGGTCTAGCACAAGCTGCACAAACAGCAGGAGCAACTATCTTCGACCAGACGCGCGTACTGGCTTATGAACGGGACGGGCGCGGCTTTCGGGTTAAAACATCTAAAGGTGACATAGAAGCTAAGCAGGTCATCGTCGCTACGAACGGCTATACCAATCGCTCGGTTCGTGGCTTAGCACCCTGGCTTTCAAAAAGAATCATCCCCATCCAAAGCCAAATCATCGCGACCGAAGAGATCGACAAGAACCACCTCAGGAGACTAATCCCAGAATCGCGCCAGATGGGTGACACGAGGAAGTTGCATAACTATTGGCGTTTGTCCCCGGATGGGAAGCGTTTGTTATTTGGAGGCCGCGCGGGTGCAACCGAGTTGAATGATCGGCGCCGGAGCGCATCCGAATTGCGAAATCAGATGCTGAGCGTCTATCCGGATCTAGGGGGGGTTGGCCTTTCCCATGCGTGGGCAGGGTTCATTGCTTACACCTTCGATTCTTTACCGCATATGGCTTCGCACCAAGGCGTCCATTATGTCGGAGGCTGCTGCGGTAGTGGTGTAGCCATGCAGCCATACCTTGGCCATCAAGCAGCGCTCAAGGCACTAGGTCGGAAAGAAGCCTGTAACCCATTCGATACAATCCATCCCACGGTTCCCGGATACTGGGGCAAGCCGTGGTTTATGCCTGCCGTCTTGCTTTATTTCGCCTGGCGGGATCGGCAAGCCTCAAAATAACAGGCGAACGCGTCAGAGGAGTGGCTTCATGAATGTGACAAAGCTCGTAAAAGGTTCGCTAGCCGTTGGCGTACTGTGTGCATCAACATCGCTCACTGCCATCGCAGTAGCAGATGAAATGCCGCCGCTGCCCGAGTCAATTGAAGAACAGGGCGTCGTGCGAATTGGCACGAAGTGTGACTACCCACCCGATGGATACCTCAATACGGATGGGGAACCCATTGGACTCGAAGTCAATATGGGAAAGCAGATCGCTGCTTACGCTTTTGGTGACGAAGGGGCTGCCGAGATCACGTGCGTAACAAGTTCAAATCGGGTTCCCGCACTTGTCGGTGGCAAGATTGATGCGATCATTGCAACCATGGGCATCAACGCGCAGCGAGCTGAGGTCGTTGATTTTTCGAGGCCCTACACTTGGTCGTCGTCTTCCATCCTAGTGATGAACGACAGCGACATACAGACCATGGACGACCTTGAAGGTCGTACGGTCGCATTTGTCAAAGGCGCTTGGCAGATCCCATGGTTTGAGGAAAACATGCCGAATATCAACGATGTGCGTCTCGATACGGTTTCAGATTCGATCCAAAGTCTGATGCAAGGCCGAGCTGATGCGTACGCTCATGATCTGGCCGTTCAACTATCCCTCGACATGAACAATGATCGGATCCGGATGCTGGAAGATCGCTACCAGCTTGGCTCCAGGGGTGTTGCGGTCAGGAAGGGTGAGGAAGATTGGTTGGCGTATGTGGATGCTTCGATCGATCGGATGGAAGCAGAGGGCAAGTTTGAAGAGTGGATCGAAGAATATGAGGACCCCGACATGGTAGAGGTCCGTAAGACACTCTGGGACGTGTCCCAGCGTCCTGCTGAAGACTGACCATGGTCAAGCTTGCCGTCCCGCCGTTATAAGGCGGGGCGGCAGCTCCAAAGGGGCTCCTATGTACAATTTTTCATTTGATTATATCTGGGGTGCTGGGCCAGATTTATTCTATGGTCTTTTAATGACCATACGAATTAGTGTTCTCTCAATCCTACTGGCCGCTGTGATAGGTGTTGTGTGTGCGAGCGCACGCATATTTAACATTCCTGTGATCTCACAAATATCAGTGGCATACGTTAACTTTATTAGATCAACGCCTCTCTTAGTACAAATCTTCTTCATATACTACGGTCTAGCATCTGTCGGCGTACCCTTGTCGGCCTTCTGGTCGGGTGTTCTCGCGCTTACGTTATGGGGCGGAGCTTATAACACAGAAAACGTGCGAGGTGGATTCCTCGCCATACCTAAGGGATTAACCGAGGCGGCAAACGCGCTCGCATTCGGCCGTATGCACTACCTGCTGCTCGTCGCACTTCCAGTGGGATTGCGAGTCAGTATTCCAGCAATGCTGAACACATCGGTTTCAGTGCTAAAGAATTCAGCTTACTTACAGGCTATTGGTCTTGCAGAGCTAACATTTGTGGCTATGGACCGAGTGGCGATGGATTTCAGAACACTGGAAATGTTTGCAGCTATTGGCACCATCTATCTTGGCCTTGTTTTAGTTTTGTCGTTCGCTGTGCGACGTTTGGAATTCGTACTTCAGAAACCCTTCCGGCCAAGCTGAGAGATTTGAAATGGAATTAATTCAATCAAGCCTTCCGCTGTTCATTCGCGGTTTAACCGTGACGTTTCAACTTGCGCTAACAACATTAGCAATAGCTAGTATTATTTCATTGTTTTTCGGTCTTATGGGCGTGTCGCGACACAGGCCGTTGCGCTGGGTATCAATCGCGTATGTGGAGTTTTTTCGCGATATCCCATTAGTTGTTAACTTACTGTTTGTTTATTTTGGTGCCCCGTTAATTGGCATTCCACTGGAGCCGTTCTGGTCGGCGGTTGTCAGTCTTTCAACGTGGGGCGGCGCAAACGGTGCGGAGATAGTTCGTGGCGGCTTTAGTGCAATACCTAAGCACCAACGAGAGAGTGCCATGGCCTTGGGGTTAAGCCCTTGGGAAATTATGGTATACGTTCTTTTGCCGCAAATTGTGTTGCCGATTATCCCCCCATTTACAGGATTATTTAGCATTCTTATTCAGGCCACGTCTCTTGCGTCGCTAGTTGGCGCCATGGAGTTCTTTCGAACGGCCCAAATTATTGTGGAGCGTACTACCATGATGACAGGGTTCAGTCCGGCGTTCACTATATTTGGGTTTGTTCTTTGTGTTTACTTTGTCATCTGCTTCTCGCTGGCAATGTTGACGAAACGGTTAGAGCGTTATCTAACTGAACGCACGATGCGTAAGGGGTTGAAGGTCGCTCGCTTACGTCAAGAAGCAGCTGAGAGCATCTAAAGAAACGGGGCGATCTAAAGCCCAATGGAGAACATGATGGAATCAAAAGTTAGTGGCTTCTTGAAAGAGGTGATGGCACCTGAAATCCAAGCCGCATTTATGGCGCCGGTGCTGTTTCGGTCGTTTGCACCTGCCTTGCCGTTAATGAGTGCAATCAACAAAGCACACGTTGTGATGCTGGAGGAGCAGGGCATCTTGGATCAGGCTGTGGCTGCCGAGTTGGCAAGGGTGATCTTGGATCTCGACGAGGAAGGGCCATCAGCCTTTGAGTTGGATCCGGCCCGAGAAGATCCCTACTTTAACTACGAGGCAGAGGTAATTCGGCGGGTAGGCGCTGATGTAGGCGGAAGAATGCATGTTGCCCGGTCGCGCAATGATCTAAAAGCGACTCAAGATCGAATGCGTGCGCGCCACCTGGCCATAAAAATAATGTCTGAGGTGCAAGAAGTTAGACGGGTTCTGATCGATCAGGCGGGGAAGTATTCCGATGTAGTCATGCCCGGCTATACGCATCTGCAGCCCGCGCAACCAATTACGTACGGTTGGTATTTGCTAGGCGTAGAAAGCGGCCTCCAAAGAGACTTCAACAGGTTCTCGGAAGCATACAGTCGTCTTAATCTTTCACCATTGGGCGCAGGAGCCCTCGCGGGTACGTCATTTCCAATCAATCGGGATCGAACCGCGTGTTTGCTGGGATTTGACGGACCGGCCTGGCATGCGCAAGACGCAATAGCTTGCCGGGATGTAATCATAGAACTTGTTGCTGCTTGCACCTTTTTGGCGACGACCATGGGGAGAATGGCGCAAGATTTCTATAATATGACAACATATGAATTTAGCACATTAGACCTGCCGGATAGCGTCGCTATTACGTCCTCGATCATGCCCCAGAAGAAGAATATGGCGGCCCTGGAGAACCTGAAAGGGCGGCCAGCCCACCTTATAGGGGCCCTAAGCTCAGCGTTCGCTGCCTACAAGGCGGTCCCCTATAGTCATGCCCAGGATGGTACGAGCGACAGCATGAGGTGGGTCTGGGACTCGCTTGAGGAGATGGCTCTGGCTGTTCCAGCGGCAAGGGTGGTTGTCTCAGGCGCCAAACCTAAGCCAGAACGGATGCTCGAACTGGTTCGGGAGAACTACTCTACCGCTACCGATCTGGCAGACGCGTTGGTCCGTGAGAAGGGTTTGTCATTCCGAGAAGCGCATCACGTGGTTGGGCGTGTGGTTCGCCTAGCAATGGAGCGCGGATTGAAGGCCGATGAAGTAGGTGCGGACCTGATAGACCAAGCAGCTGTGGAAACTATCGGTAGAGCGGCTTCTATGAGCGATGAAGCTGCAAGAAACGCATTGGATCCGGTGAAGGCAGTTCTTTCTCGAGAAGGGACGGGCGGACCGTCCCCCAATGACGTGGCCGCCTTAGTTGAGGCAGCAAACAGTAAGCATGCTGAGGATTCAGAGCTGCTGAGTCGACGTGTCGCGAGTCTGCGTGCGGCAGAGGGGGAGCTTGAGAAAGAAACCAAGCGTTTGAGTGGCCTCGCATCGGCAGCCTAGCACAAGGGCATTGATAATGAGCGTATCCACGGAAAGTCGAGAAACGGTAATTTCAGCGCGCGGGCTGGAAAAACGATTCAAGGGCATTGCGGCGCTGGGTGGGGTTGATCTCGATGTGCACCGGGGACAGGTCCTTGTGGTTATCGGCCCATCTGGTTCTGGAAAATCTACGCTTATCCGCTGCCTCAATGGGTTGGAAACCGTCGATGCCGGGGAGATCGTTGTAGAAGGTCAGAGGGTAGAACGAGCGTCTGTTTCAGCTTGGCGACGAGTGCGCCAAAGGGTTGGCATGGTGTTCCAGGACTATGCTCTGTTTCCGCACATCACGGTGAGCCAGAACATTTGCCTGTCACCGGTAAGAGCCGGAATCTATAAGCGGGATGAGGCGAAATCGGTGGCCTTGGATCTGTTGGATCGCGTGGGCCTACAGCACAAGGCTGATTCCTATCCCACTGAGTTGTCCGGCGGTCAGCAACAAAGAGTAGCGATCGTGCGCGCCCTCGCCATGCAGCCAGGCGCTATCCTATTCGATGAACCGACCTCAGCCCTTGATCCTGAAATGATCGGGGGCGTTCTTGAGGTTATGAGAGAATTGGCACGCGGCGGGATGACTATGGTCGTGGTTACCCATGAAATGGGTTTTGCGCGCGAAGTTGCCGATCAAGTGATTTTTATGGACCATGGAAAAATTGTTGAAACGGCGCAACCCAACGAGTTGTTCTCGGCGCCCAAGGCCGAACGCACTAAGGCGTTTCTGGACATGGTTTTATAGAATGAGTGTCAGTAATGACAGTTGATCAAGTTAATAAGGAAAAAGCGATGGTCGGTAATAACGGTTCGATCATCGCTATTGAGAATGTTGGGAAATGGTATGGTGCATTCCAGGCATTAGATGGTGTTAATATTCAGATTGCGCGTGGCGAAAAGGTAGTTGTCTGCGGTCCTTCTGGATCTGGAAAGTCAAGTCTTATCCGCTGTATCAATGGCCTGGAGCCGTACCAGGAAGGTAAGATCAGCGTGGACGGAGTGGCACTTGTAGACCCGCGCTCAGTTGAGCAAGTGCGACTTAAAGTGGGCATGGTATTTCAGTCGTTTAACCTATTCCCTCATATGACGGTTTTGAAAAATCTCACGGTGGGGCCGGTTTGGATACGAAAAGAGTCGAGGGAGGCCGCTACGGAACGGGCCTATAAGTTCCTGGAACGAGTCCGGATTCGGGATCAAGCTGATAAATATCCGATTCAACTCTCAGGGGGCCAGCAGCAGCGAGTTGCCATCGCACGTGCGCTGTGCATGGAACCAGAAATTATGCTCTTTGACGAGCCGACGTCTGCCCTTGATCCAGAGATGGTGAAAGAAGTTTTAGATACCATGGTTGATCTGGCCAGCGAAGGCATGACGATGATTGTTGTATCTCATGAAATGGGATTTGCACAACAAGTGGCAGATCGTATCGTCTTTATGGATGAAGGAAAAATTGTAGAGCAGGCGGAGCCAAAGGTGTTTTTTAATGCTCCTGCTACCGAGAGATCGAAAGATTTCTTAAACAAAATATTGAAGCATTAAACATTAGAGTCCGACTCAAAACTCGGCGGTGGATTTTTTGGCGATGAAGCGCGCGGATCTTCTGATCGCTGCGATGAGCACCCAGGCATCGGCGGATGCGATGGAGGCCTTCCAGTCCTTTGCCAGGCGCCGACAGCGTCCAAGCCACGCGAAGGTGCGCTCGATCACCCAGCGGCGGGCGATGACAATGAAGCCCGGAACGCCGGCTGGGCGCTTCACGATCGCGATCTGGGGGCCGTCCTCGGTGGCAAGCGCCGCTTTCAGCTTGTCGCCAGCATAGCCGCCGTCGGCGAAGACATGCGTCACGCTGGGAAAACTCTCGCAGGCCTGGGCAATCACGCTCGGGGCGCCGTCGCGGTCCTGGAGGTCGGCAGCATGTGTGACGAGACCGAGCAGATTGCCGTCGGTATCGGTCAGGACATGCCTTTTTCGCCCCCTGGTTTTCTTGCCGGCATCATAGCCACGCGGCCCGCCGCTTTAGGTGGTTTGGACTGACTGGCTATCGATGATCCCTGCGGTCGGGGTCGGATCCCGGCCCGACAGAACCCGGGCCGCGCCGACCAGGGCCTCATTCAACAGGTCCAGCAGCCCACTGGCCCACCACACCCGGTATCGACAGCGCAAGAATCATCCCGGTGACGGCTATGGTCGCCCGTTCGCGGTCGGGAGTAAGGCTGCGTGCCATGCCGAGCAGGGCGTGGGCCACCACGGCCACGGCCGCCGCCTTCAGGCCCTGGATCCATCCGGCGCCCGCGCCCGTGCCCAGGGCCTCAGCGCCGTAGGCGAAGGCCACCAGCAGCAGGGCCGAGGGCAGGGTGAAGGCGGTCCAGGCAGCCAGCATGCCGGCATAGCCAGCCCGCTGCAGCCCGACCGCCATGCCGACCTGACTGGAGGCCGGTCCCGGCAGGAACTGGCACAACGCGACGATGTCTGCATAGGCCCGGTCGCTGAGCCACCTGTGCTTCGCCACGAAGGCATCGCGAAAGTAGCCGAGGTGGGCAACAGGACCGCCGAAAGAGGTGAGGCCCAGCACAAGGAAGATGCGAAAGACCTCCCAGGCGGAACCCTGCCTCTCGCTGACCGGGTCAGTTCTGCTCATGCTCACTGGGGAAGAGGCCGGACAGCCGCGTGGGGTCGAGCTGTGGCCAGGTGGCTTTGAGCAGGGTCAGGAGATGGTCACGCTCCGCGCCGCGGGGTGCGGGAATCAGGGCGAGGAGGTTGGCGGCGGCGTGGGAGGGGCCACCGGTTGCCGCCGGCGGGGCCAGTGTGGATTCGAGCAGCAGCTGCTCCAGCCGCTCGGATTCCAGTTCCTGCGCCTTGATCTGCTGGCGCAGTTCGGCCGCCTCGCCCAGCGCCATGGCTTCGCGGCCCTTGAGCCATTGCCGGACCCCACGCAGGGGCTGCACGACCTGCGCGTGCCAGGGGGTGGCTTGCTCATCGAGCCTCTGGCGCTCGTCCTGGGTGATGCGATGGCCCAGCGCGCCGCACCAGAGCGCATGCAACAGCCGGTTCACGTCCGCGCCGCGGCTGTCTTGCAAGGCCAGGCAGGCCTCGGGGACGCCCGGTTGGCCGTAGATCGCGAGTGAGAAGCTCCAGAGCCGGCCGGTGTGCTTCACGTTAGCGGTCTCCCAGGCAGATGCCCAAGCCGCGGGCAGCGTGGACTAAGGCGCCCTGCGGATCGACCCGGTGGGGCTTGTCCACCACATCGACCAGCGCGAGGTCGGTGACCGTGCGGCCGGACCAGGCCACCATGCGGTCACGTTTGCCGGCGGCCAGAAGGTCCACGGCGTGAACGCCGAAGATCGAGGCCATGAGCCGGTCGCGTGGCACCGGGGTGCCGCCGCGCTGCACATGCCCCAGCACGGTGACCCGGATTTCGGCCCCGGTGGCCTCGGCCAGCTTGTGACCGATGTAGTGGCCAATGCCGCCGTAGCGCGCCTGGGCGGCGCCCGGACTGGCTGTGACTGCCTCACCCTCCTCGGTGCGCACGGCCTCGGCCACCACCACGAGCGCGAAGTTGCGATCGCGCCGTCGCAGCTCGTCGATCTTGCGCTTGAGATTGTCCAGTGTGTAGGGGATCTCCGGGACCAGGATGATGTCGGCGCCGCCGGCAATCCCCGCCGAAAGAGCGATGTGGCCGGCATCGCGCCCCATGACCTCCAGGATCATGACGCGGTCGTGGCTCGCAGCCGTGGGCTGCAGGTGGTCGAGCGCGTCGGTGGCCACGCCGACGGCCGTGGCATAGCCGATGGCCACCTCCGTGCCCGCGACGTCATTGTCTATGGTCTTGGGAATGCCGATCAGCGGCAGGTCCGCCTTCTCACACAGCCGTGAGAGGATGGCGAGACTGCCGTCGCCGCCGATGCCGATCAACCCCTCGATCTCCAGCTCTCGAAAGCCCTCGACGATCTCCTCGGAGCGGTCGATTCGCCGGCCGTCGGGCAGGGGGAAATCGAAGGGATTGCCCTTGTTCGTGGTGCCCAGAATGGTGCCGGCCCGGCGCAGCAGCTCGCCCTGGAAGCGGGAGAGGTCGAGGGTTTCCGCCTCCACAGGGCGGGAGAGCAGGCCGGCCGTACCCTTGTGGATGCCGACCACGTGCCAGCCGTAGCCCTCAACCGCGCGCTGGACCACTGCGCGCAGAATTGCATTGAGGCCGGCGCAGTCGCCCCCGCTGGTGAGCACGCCAATTCTGCGCCTGTTGGTCATTCTGCTGCTCGAGCATCCATGTTAGAAAGAACAAGGTGTCGTAAAGCGTCATCCCCTGCAACTCTCCCCGGCGTTTTCACCCCCTCCCCGGGTACAGCGGGAAGCGCTATGATGGTCTCCGGTCCCCAATGAACAGAACGAGCCCTCCAGGCCTATGAATGACGATTACGAGAACCGCGAGGAGGAGCAGGCGTCACTGCGCGCCCGCCTGGAGCAGCTGCATTTGGAACACCGGGACCTGGACGAGGTGATCGATAAGCTCTCGGAGTCACCGCTGAGCAACCAGTTGCAGATCCAGCGTCTGAAGAAGCGCAAACTCGTCCTGAAGGACATGATGGGGCGCATCGAGGATCGCCTGATCCCGGACATCATCGCCTGAGACATCAGGCTTCGGCCTCGGACTCCCGAGTGAACAGCAGGTAGTCGAAACGCTCTGACGGTCCATGGCGGTAGCTCTCCTGCAGCCGGTAGCCTGGAAGCTGTTCCAGTGCGTCGCTGCCCATCAGGATCACGGCGCGGGGCCGTGGCAGGAGGCGGGCGAGGCAGGCCAGGATCACGGGCTCGGGGAAAGGTTTGAAGAGGAAGCAAACCGTCACGTCGGCCGGATAGTCGATCTTGAGCGCATCGCCGAGAATGAGCTGATGCTCGCGGCTGCCCAGGCGTTCCAGGTTGCGGCGGCAAACCCGGATGTGGGAGGGCATGAGGTCCACGCCGATGACCCTTTGGAAAGGGTAGCGTCGTGCCACCACCAGAGCCCGGCCCTTGCCGCAGCCAATGTCCAGGAAGACATCGTTCGCAGACACGGCAAGCGCATCGAGCGCACGTCGCAGCACCCCTGGATGGCAGGGAAATGCGGCCGTGCGGTCGCCACGCGGGGTGCCGTACTCGGTCTGGGTTTCGCGCGTGGCCGGGGAGGTGGTGTCGATGCGCTTGTGAGCGGCATCGAAGACGTAGCCCAGGCCGTAATAGTAGCTCTTGTAGAGCGTTGCGCGCAGCCCGTCGGCTGAAAGGTTGCGCTGGATCTGGCGGGCGCGGGCAAGCACATGCATTGGGGCGTGGCCCTCTTTTTTGCAGTCCGGATACCCACGGAAGCCCGGCGCGGATCCGATGCGTCGCAGATTAGGACATCACGCAGGCTGCTGTGCATAGACGCAAAGGGGATAACCCCGAAAACGCGGCAGACCGACCACCCGGTGTGAACCGCGATGCTTTTCCGCGGCAGGCGGAGCGGCAAAGCTTGTTTCGCGGCGGGTGCGAACGGATAATGCGCCAAAGCACCCGCCCGGGGATTGCCCGGGCCAATTCCACGGGGTCGTCACAGGACGGATCGGGGGCCTTTCCGGATGTTGGCAGTTGGAGCGAAGGCATGACGGTGTCTGCGCCGCAGGTCGGTATCATCATGGGCAGTCAATCCGATTGGCCCACACTCAGCCATGCGGCTGTGGCTCTGACGGAACTGGGGGTTGCGCATGAATCGCGCATCGTTTCGGCGCATCGCACCCCCCAGCGGCTCTACGACTATGCGCGCGGCGCCCGGGACCGTGGCCTTCAGGTGATCATCGCCGGCGCCGGCGGGGCGGCGCATCTGCCCGGCATGGTGGCCAGCCTGACGCCCTTGCCGGTTTTCGGCGTGCCCGTGGAAAGCCAGGCTCTGAAGGGCATGGATTCGCTTCTGTCGATCGTCCAGATGCCGGGAGGCGTGCCAGTGGGCACGCTGGCCATCGGCCGGGCGGGCGCGAAGAACGCGGGGCTGCTGGCGGCCTCGGTGCTCGCGTTGAACGATGAGGCCCTGGCGAAGCGGCTCGATGCCTATCGTGCCGCGCAGAGCGACAACGTGGCAGAGGAGCCTCGCGACGATGGCTGAAGCGCGTTTCACCCTGCCGCCGGGCTCGACCATCGGCATCCTGGGCGGGGGACAGCTTGGACGCATGACTGCCTTGGCGGCCGCGCGACTGGGCTTTCGCTGCCACGTTTATTGCCCGGGCGCGGACGAGCCGGCCACACAGGTGGTCGCGCGCTCGACGATTGCCGCTTACGACGACGAGGCAGCGCTGAGCGCCTTCGCCGATGCGGTGGACGTGGTCACCTTCGAGTTCGAGAACGTGCCGGCGCACACCGCGCGGGTGTTGGCCGAGCGGGTTCCGGTGCGTCCCGGTGCGGACGTGCTGCACATCTGTCAGAACCGCCTGCGCGAGAAGGATTTCCTCGGCTCGATCAATGTGCCGACCACCCGCTACATGGAGGTGGCCGGACCGGAAGCCATGACACGGGCGCTGCGGGATTTCGGCGCGCCGGTCATCCTGAAAAGCGCCGAGTTCGGCTATGACGGCAAGGGGCAGGTCCTGCTGCGCAGCGAGGGGCAGGTGGAGCAGGCCTGGCAGGAAATGCGCCGCCACGCCCCGGACAGCCCGGCGATCGTCGAAAGCTTCGTCGACTTCCGGGCCGAAATTTCCGTCATCGTCGCCCGCGGCCAGGATGGAGCGATTGCGCCCTATATCCCGGTCGAGAACCGGCATCGCGATCACATCCTCGATCAGACAGTGGCGCCGGCGCGCATTCCGGCGGACGTTGCCGAGCGGGCCGAGGTGATTGCGCGGCACGTTGCGGAAGGCCTGAACCTGATCGGGCTGGTCGCGGTCGAGATGTTCGTGACCACCGACAACAAAGTGCTGGTCAACGAGCTGGCGCCGCGCCCGCACAACTCCGGACACTGGACCATGGATGCCTGCGTCACATCGCAGTTCGAGCAGTTGGTGCGCGCCGTGGCCGGCCTGCCGCTGGGAGCACCCGACCGCCATTCCAACGCGGTGATGCGTAACCTGCTCGGCGACGAAGCCGGCCGCTGGCGGGAGATCCTTTCCGACCCCGCCGCGCGCCTGCATCTCTACGGCAAGGGGGAGGCGCGCGCGGGACGCAAAATGGGTCACGTCACGCGCCTGTCGCCGCTCGGCTGAGGCTGCGCTGCCCGCCTTCCTTCACTTGCCCGTATTCCGTTGAGACCATTCGGGAGTTCACACCTCGTCATGCTGCGTCACATTGTCTTCTTCTCTGCCAAGAACCCGCAGGATATCGAACGGATTCAGCAGCTGCTTATGCAGCTCGGCACCATCCCCAGCGTGCGACATTTCGAAGTGAGCCAGAACATCCGCCGCGACCAATTCTCCTCGGAGGTGGATCTGGTGGTCTACGGAGAATTCGAGGATGAGGCAGCCTTGCGGGCTTACAAGGAACACCCGATCTATGCGGAGTGCATCCGCCAGGTGAAGCCGCTGCGCGATCTGCGCATTGCCGCCGACGTCCGCGCGGAGGCATCCTAGCTTTTTTAGCGTTTCGGCTCTGACTGAATTCAGTTGAACCTGAATGAGCCGATCCAGAATGGAGAGACGACCGTGAAGGCTACCCTGCCGACATCCCAGACTGCCACCCGCCCGACTGTCAGTGCGATGTTTGCCGCGTTCTGCGCAGGCATCATCATGTTCGATGCGGTGCTGGCGCTTGGTTTCGGCCTCGATTGGGCCATCGTAGGGCTTCTACATCTGTCCGAGAGCTTCGCCATGGCCGGCGGCGTCATCGCATTGGCGCTGGCGGCTCTGTCCGGGGTTTGGCTGTTCCGGCGTGCCTGCCAGGCTGAGCGCGAGCTTGCGCAGCCGGGCGCCGCCGCCTGATATTACCGGCGGCGGGCGCCTATAACCTCAGCGACGCGGTTCTTCCACCCGGAGACCGTACTCCGCGCCCAGATCCAGCAACTCTTCCCAGAGCGCCAGCGCGAAGCTGCGCGTGACATAGAGGTCGATCTCCTCGGCCCCGCGGGCGTGGAGCGTCACAGCCTGATGACCGAAGCGGGTGAGGGCGCAGTGCCCCGCGGGGAAGGACTCTGGAACCAGGTCCAGGCCACAGCCCTTGGCCAGCAGATTGCGCGCCTCTGCACCGGCAATGCGGATGACGCAACGGGCGTGGTTGATGTCGGCCACGGCCACCGCCGGACGATCGGCCAAGCTGTCGCGCAATGTCTGGACCAGATCGGGCTGCTTTTCCTCCGGCATGACCACCAGCCAGCGGTCGGGCCCCTGCCAGAGTAGGGCGCCGGCCTCGTTCTCATGCGCGCGGCTGGGAGCCGGCAGCGCCAGGCCCAGCAGTTCCTGCACCGCAGAAGCCACGGCCTCCCGGTCTTCCGGGAAGCAGGACACAAGCGCCACCGAGAGGCCGCGCCGCTCGCTCAGGAACAGGCGGGCCGCTGCCGGGTCGGTGGTGCCGTGAAGGCCGGGGTGATAGGCGCCCTCGAGGGCGGACAAACGCTCAGGCATGCAGGCGCTTTCCTTCGGGATCGAAGAAGTGGGGAGAGACCACCTCCACCTTGACGGTGGTGTTGTTCAGCGGATTGGTGGCGTAGAGCGTCGTTCCCATCCGCTCGGCGCCGTCCTTCAGCAAGCCCAGCGCGATGTTCTTGTTAAGCGTGATGGAGTAGGTCGGGCTGGTGGCATAGCCCAGCATCGGCACGGGGGCCTTTGCCTGCGGGTCTTCGACCAGTTGGGCGCCGCCGGGAATGCGCTTGTTGTCCTCGATAGAGACCAGCCCCACCAAGGCAGGACGATGTGGATCGGCGGTGGCCGGGCGTTCCTTCAGGCGGTGGCCGATGTAGGGCTTCTTGGTGGAGCAGAGCTTGCCCAGCCCCAGGTCGGCCGCGGTGGTCTGGCCGCTGAGTTCCGGTCCGGCGGCATGGCCCTTCTCGATGCGCATCACCGCCATGGCTTCTGTGCCATAGGCAATAATCTCGGATTCCTGTCCGGCCTCCATCAGGGCTTCCCAGACCGCCAAGCCGTGATCGGCACCGGCCGCGACCTCGTAGGCCAGTTCGCCGGAGAAGGAGATGCGGAAGATGATCACCGGCTTGCCGGCGATGCGGGCATGCACCACACCCATGAAGGGCAGGGCCTCGCTGGAGACGTCGGCGCCTTCCACCGCTTTCTGCAGCACTGCGCGCGATTGCGGCCCGGCGATCGCCATGGCGGCGATCTGGTCGGTGACCGAGGCCACGTGTACCCGCAGGTCCGGCCAGTTGGTCTGGAGGTGATACTCCATGTGGCTGAGGATCCGCGCCGCATTGGCCGTGGTCGTGGTCACCAGATAGTGGTTTTCCGACAGGCGCGAGCAGGTGCCGTCATCGAAGACCATGCCGTCCTCACGCAGCATCACGCCGTAGCGGGCCTTGCCCACGGGCAGCTTCTTGAAGCCGTTGGCATAGATGCGGTTGAGGAATTCACCGGCATCGGGACCCTGCACGTCGATCTTGCCCAGGGTCGAGACATCGACCATGCCGACCTTCTCGCGCACGTGCTTCGTTTCGCGGTTCATCGCCTCGAACAGCGTCTCGTTTCCGCGGGGGTAGTAACGCGGCCGCATCCACAGGCCGGTTTCCACCATCACGGCACCCTGTGCCTCGTGCCAGACATGCATGGGCGTGCGCCGGATCGGGTGGTAGTGGCGCAGCACATCGCGGCCGCCGAAGGCGCCCAGGCTGACCGGGGTATAGGGCGGACGGAAGGTGGTCTGCGCCAGCTTCTCCCGCGCCTCGCCGCGGGCCCGGGCCAGCACTTCCAGGGCATTGACGTTGGCCGTCTTGCCCTGGTCGGTGGCCATGCCCAGCGTGGTGTAGCGCTTTGCGTGCTCGGGTGCGCGATAGCCTTCGCGCACCGCCTGATCCAGGTCCTTGGCCGTGACGTCGTGCTGGAAGTCGACGAAGCGCTTGCCCTTGCGGGTGTAGACCTCCCACAGCGGCGCCGGCACCGCTTCGGCCTCCGGTTCGACGGCCGGCAGGTCGATCGGCTTGGGCGTGTGTCCCAGCGCCTCGAGGGCTGCACCGGCGGCACTGACGCCGTCGGCAAGCGCGGACGCCAGGGTCATGTGGCCGGCGGCGGCACCGGCGGAGCGCTCGGCCTGCTTGGAGGTGCCGGGAACGAAGGTGAAGAGGCGGGAGTCCCACTGCGGCTTGCCGCCGGACTGGGCGTGCAACTGCACCGCCGGGTTCCAGCCACCCGACATGGCCAGCAGGTCGCTCGGAATGAAGCGGGTGGGCTCACTGGGCTTGGCGTCGGCATCCAGCGCGGCCACCTCGGCGCCGAGCAGATGGCGGCCGCCGCGGGCGCGAACCACCACGTGATTGCCCAGATGCTCGATGCCCCGTTCCGCCAGGGCCCGCAGCAGGTCGCCGCCCGGCACCGGGCGAGGATCCACCACGGCAGCCACCGCAATGCCGGCATCGGCCAGATCCAGGGCCGTGCGATAGGCCTCGTCGTGGTTGGCGAAGACTGTGGCCCGCTCCCCGGGCGTCACGGCCCAACGATGCAGGTAGCGCCGTACCGCGCCGGCCAGCATCACACCGGGAATATCGTTGTCGCCGAACACCAGCGGGCGCTCATGGGCGCCGGCGGCGATGACCACCTGCTTGGTCCGCAGGGTCCAGAGGCGCTGGCGCGGCTGATGCGCACCCGGCTGCGGCAGGTGGTCGGCCACCCGCTCCACCAGCCCCAGAACACCGTGATCGTAGAAGCCGAAGGCCGTGGTGCGGGTGAGGATGCGCACGTTTGGCAGGCTGGCCAGTTCGCCGGCGGCGGCCGTGGCCCATTCGAGCCTTGCGCCGGCCGCCTCGCCCAGCAGGGCGCCGCCCAGCTCGTTGTCCTGCTCGACCAGGAAGACCCGGGCGCCGCTGCGCCCCGCCGCCAGTGCGGCGGCGAGACCGGCGGCACCGCCGCCTACGATCAGGAGGTCACAGTGGGCATGGGCCTTCTCATAGCGGTCCGGGTCCGGAAGCGTCGGCGCGGTGCCGAGGCCGGCGGCCTTGCGGATGATGCGCTCATAAAAATGCCAGGCGCCCCGGGTCGGGCCCATGAAGGTCTTGTAGTAGAAGCCGGCACCCAGGAAGGCGGAGAAGGCGTTGTTGATCGAGCTGACATCGAAGGTCAGCGACGGCCAGCGGTTCTGGCTGGTCGCTTCCAGGCCGTCATAGAGCTCGGCCACGGTGGCGCGCACGTTCGGCTCGTGGCGGGCGCTGCTGCGCAGCTGGACCAGGGCGTTGGGCTCCTCGACCCCGGCGGAGAGGATGCCGCGCGGGCGGTGGTACTTGAAGCTGCGTCCCACCAGCGTGACGCCGTTGGCCAGCAGGGCCGAGGCCAGCGTATCGCCGGCATAGCCCTGATAGGACTGCCCGTCGAAGCGGAAGGAGAGCGGCGTGCCGCGGTCGATGCGCCCGCCGTCAGCAGAGCGGTGACGCTGTGACTTGTTCGCCTTGGCCGCGCTCATGATGTCACCTCGGCCTTCGCAGGGGCGGTGGCGACCATCTCATTGGCCGGCCAGCTTCCGGTGATCTCGTGGGTCAAGGTATCGCGCTCGACGACGATCCAGGCACGGCAACCCTGGATGTGCTGCCAGTGCTCGCGGTGGCTGCCGCGGGGGTTGTCGCGGAAGAAGACGTAATCGACCCATTCCTTCATCGGCGCATCGTCGGCAGGGCGCTGCAGCGTGGCATCGCCGCCATAGCCGAATTCGTTGAGGTCGCGGTCTCCGCACCAGGGACAGGGAAGTCGCATGCTATACTTGCCTCAGTGATGGCCCGGCACCGGGCCGGCGCCTTTTTCGTCGAGCACCGCGCCCGTCTCGAAACGCTCGAGGCTGAGGGGCTCGTTGATCGGATGGGGCTGGTCGTTGGCGATGGTGTGGGCAAAGACCCAGCCGGAGCCCGGCGTGGCCTTGAAGCCGCCGTAGCACCAGCCGCCGTTCAGGTAGAGTCCTTCGACCGGCAGCTTCCCGATGATGGGGCTGCCATCCATGGACATGTCCATCACGCCGCCCCAGTGGCGCAGCAGCTTGATGCGCGACAGGTTGGGGAAGAGCGATAGCCCGGCGGTGATCACGTCCTCCACCACCGGCAGGTTGCCGCGCTGGGCATAGGAGTTGTAGCCGTCCAGGTCGCCGCCGAAGACGAGACTGCCCTTGTCGGACTGGCTGACATAGAAGTGATGGGCGCCGTAGGTCACGACGGTGTCGATCACCGGCTTTAGGGCCTCAGAGACGAAGGCCTGCAGCAGGTGACTCTCCATGGGCAGGCGCAGCCCGGCCATGGCCGCAAGCCGCGAGGAATTTCCCGCCACCGCGATGCCGATCTTCTTCGCGCCGATGAAGCCGCGGCTGGTCTCGACGCCTGTGACGCGGTTGCCCTCGCGGCGGATACCGGTTACCTCGCAGTTCTGGATGATGTCGATGCCGCGGGTGTCGGCGGCCCGGGCGAAGCCCCAGGCAACGGCGTCATGGCGTGCGGTGCCGCCGCGCGGCTGCAGCAGGCCGCCGTAGATGGGAAAGCGCGCATCCTCGAAGTTGATGTGGGGCACCATGGCCCGCACGCCGTCGCGGTCGAGCAGCTCCGCATCGATGCCGTTCAGGCGCATTGAGTTGCCGCGGCGGCGGAAGGCATCCATCTGGGCGTCGTTGTGCGCCAGATTGAGCACGCCGCGCTGGCTGAACATGACATTGTAGTTCAGGTCCTGGCTCAGGTTCTCCCAGAGCTTCATCGAACACTCGTAAAGGTGTGCGTTGCCGTCCAGGAGATAGTTCGAGCGCACGATGGTGGTGTTGCGGCCGGTGTTGCCGCCGCCCAGGTAGCCCTTCTCCAGCACGGCGACATTGGTGATGCCGTGCTCCTTGGCCAGGTAGTAGGCGGTGGCGAGACCATGTCCGCCGGCGCCGACGATCACCACGTCGTACTCGGCTTTCGGCTCCGGTTCGCGCCAGACAGGCGACCAGGCGCCGGGGCCGCAGAGGGCACCCTTCACCAGGCTGAATATGGAATAATGGGTCATGCTTGCGCCGCTGTGATTTGCCTTCCGGCTGAAGCGGAGGAGTACTCGGGCGCACCCCTGGATCCGCTTTACCGACTGCAGTGCAGGCTAGGCACTTTCACCCGGCGGCAACAATCACGGGGCGACGCCTGGGACGCAAAGACGCGACATCACTCAAAAAGACGCAAAGCCTTGTAAAGCAACAGCCGCAGGGAACGCCAGCTCCCTGCGGCTGTAAGTGAAGGAGCCTAAATTGCGCTTACCAGCCGAGCGCGCAGCCGTCCTTGCGTGGATCGGATGCAGCGATCAGGGCGCCGCGCTCCCGGTCGATGCGGATGGCCTGGGCGCCGCCATGGGGGCTGTCGACAAAGTTGACCTTGTGGCCCAGGGCCCGCAGAGCCTCGGCCTGGGCTTCCGTGAACCCGGTCTCCAGCGCCAGAACGCCGTCGTGGGCGAAACTGCGCGGACGGTCGATGGCGGTCTGCAGGTTCATGTCCTCGTCGAGCAGCGAGGTGAGGAAAGCGGCATGGCCGCTGGCCTGGTAGTGCCCGCCCATCACCCCGAAGGGCAGCATGGCTTCCCCATTCTGCATGACCATTCCGGGGATGATCGTGTGCATCGGCCGTTTGCCGGGGGCGAACGCATTGATGTGTCCCGGCTCAAGGCGGAAAGAGGAAGCGCGGTTGTTCAGCACCACACCGGACTCCGGGCCGATGACGCAGCTTCCGAAACCGTGGAACAGGGAGTTGATGAAGGAGATGGCGTTGCCGTCCTCGTCGACCACGGACAGGCAGATGGTGTCGCGGTGCTCGGCCCCGCCCATATCCAGGGCCGGCGCGTCTGCGGCCTCTTTCGGCGAGATGCGCGCGCGCAACGCTGTTGCCGTTGCTTCGGAGAGCAGCTGTTCGGAGGTGGCGGACATGGCGGCCGGGTCACTGATGAAGGCATCGCGCTGGGCATAGCCCTGCTTTGTGGCTTCGGCAATCAGGTGCGTGCGGGTGACCTCGTCCAGGCCGGCCATGTCATAGCCGGAGAGGATGTTGAGGATCATCAGCGCGATGATGCCCTGGCCGTTGGGCGGGCACTCATAGACCCGATAGCCGCGATAGTCGGTGGAGACCGGGGTCACGTAGTCGGCTTTTGCCGCCGCGAAATCCTCCAGGGTGTGATGGCCGCCCAGGGCCTGCAGGCGGCCGACCAGATCCTCGGCCACTGGGCCGCTGTAGAAGCCCTTTGCGCCTTCCAGCGAAATCCGGCGCAGTGTTGCGCCCAGCTTCGGCTGGCCGTGGCGGGTGCCGAGCGCCGGGGCCTTGCCGTCCACCAGCAGCAGCTCGCGGGCCACCGAGTCGTTGGCAAGGCGCGGCACCAGCTTCTCCCAGTCCCAGGCCACGCGCGGGGTGATGACGTAGCCTTCCTCGGCATAGCGGATGGCGGGCGCCAGGATCTCGCCGATGTCCTTGCGGCCGTGGTCTTCGGCCAGACGGCACCAGGCCGCAATCGACCCCGGAACGACCACGCCGTGCGCTCCGTCTTCCGGAATCTTGGTGAAGCCTTCCTGCCGGTACCAGTCGAGCGAGGCGCCGGAGGCCGCGCGGCCAGACCCGTTGATCGCGACGGGCTCGGAGGCGCCCGCCGGGGCATAGAGTGCGAAGCAGTCACCGCCGATGCCCGTCATGTGCGGCTCCACGACGCAGAGCACGGCGCAGGCGGTCAGGGCGGCGTCGACCGCATTGCCGCCGGAGCGCAGCATCTCCACCGCGGCCATGGAAGCCAGCGGGTGGGAGGTGGCGACGGCGGCGCTGCCGGCGTAAAGGGCTGAGCGACCGTTCTTCTGGAAATCGCGCATGGGCGAGACTCTCGCTTTCTCTCGTGTGTCGATGGGCTTGGCTTTTGTGATAGCGGCTCGCGGGCAGGCGGTCCAGCACCCGGCCGGTGGCGCGCGCCGAACGCCGGTCAGGCGGCGCCGGCTTCCGCCATGGCCGCTTCGATGGCTTCTTCCGCCTCCAGCCAGGCCGTTTCGGCCGTTGCGATGGCCTTGTCCAGCTCGCCCAGGCGCTTTTGCAGTTCGGGCACCGCCTGCGGCTGGCTTTCGTAGAGCTTCGGGTCGGCCAGTTGCCCCTCCACTGCCTGCCGCTCGACGGTGAGCGCTTCCAAGCGCTTCTCAGCCTGGCGGGCAGCCTTGCGCAGGCTTGCGGTGGCGGCGCGTGCTTCGGCGGCGGCGCGACGCTGGTCCTTGCGGTTGGGCGTGGTGTCCCGCGGCTTGTCGCTGCGGGCCTCGCGTCGCTCAGCCCGGCGCTGTTCCAGGAGCAGTTGGCGATAGTCGTTCATGTCGCCGTCGAAGCTCTGGACCTTGCCGTCCTGCACCAGCCAAAGCCGGTCGGCGACCAGTTCCACCAGTCGGGGGTCATGGCTGACCAGCACGACGGCGCCTTCGTAGGCTCCCAGGGCCTGGACCAGGGCGTCGCGGGCGTCGATGTCCAGATGGTTGGTCGGCTCGTCCAGGATCAGCAGGTGCGGCGACTCGCGGCTGATGATGGCAAAGAGCAGCCGCGCTTTCTCGCCGCCGGAAAGGTCGCCCGCCTTGGTCACCGCGCGGTCACCGCCGAGTCCGAAGCGGGCGAGATGGTCGCGCAGGGCCTGGGCTGTCGCCTCGGGCATCTGGCGGGCCAGGTTGTCCATGGCCGAGCGGGAAAGATCGAGGGCCTCGGCCTGGTCCTGCGCGAAGTAGCCGACGCGCAGCTTGCGGTCCCGGTGGCAGCGTCCTTCCAGGGGATCGAGGCGCGCGGCCAGCAGGCGCGCGAGGGTCGACTTGCCGTTGCCGTTGGCGCCGAGCAGCGCGATGCGGTCGTCCATGTCCAGGCGCAGATTGAGGTTCCGCAGCACGGGGTTGCCCGGTGCATAGCCCACCGCGGCCTTTTCGAGCTGCAGGATGGGTGGCGCCAGGGGCTCGGGGTTCGGAAAGTTCAGTGTGATCGAGGCATCCTCGATCAGCGTCACGCTGGGCTGCAGCTTCTCCAGCATCTTGATGCGCGACTGCGCCTGGCGTGCCTTGCTGGCCTTGTAGCGGAAGCGGTCCACAAAGGCCTGGATGTGCCGGCGCTGGGCCTCGATCCGGGCATTCTGGGCCGCCTCGTGTTCCAGTCGTTCGCGCCGTGTGCGCTCGAAGATGTCGTAGCCGCCCGAATAGAGGGTCAGCTTGCCGCCTTCCAGGTGGAGGATGCGGTCCACCGCACGATTGAGCAGGTCACGGTCGTGACTGACCAGCAGCAGGGTGCCGGGGTAGGTGGCGAGGTGCCCTTCGAGCCAGAGCGCCGCCTCCAGGTCGAGATGGTTGGTCGGCTCGTCGAGCAGCAGCAAGTCCGGTTCGACGAAGAGCAAAGCCGCCAGGGCAACGCGCATGCGCCAGCCGCCGGAGAAGGCGGAGCAGGGCCGTTGCTGGGCCGCCTCGTCGAAACCCAGGCCGGCGAGGATGCGCGCCGCACGCGCCGGCGCGCTCTCGGCACGGATCTCGGCCAGCCGCTCGTGAATCTCGGCGATGCGGGCGGGCTCGCTGGCGCTCTGGGCTTCCTCGAGGAGCTGGCTGCGCTCGCTGTCAGCGGCGAGCACGGTATCGATGAGGCTGCGTTCGCCCCCCGGGGCTTCCTGCGCCACCGTGCCGATGCGCTGTCGGCCGATCACCTCCACGGTGCCGCCGTCGGGGCTCAGATCTCCGGCGATAAGCTTGAGCAGCGTGGACTTGCCCGTGCCATTGCGGCCAACGAGGCCCACGCGCCAGCCTCGGTTGATGGTGGCGGAGGCCCGCTCGAAGAGCACGCGTCCCTCGACGCGGTAGAGGAGATCCTGGATCTGCAGCATGGCGCCTTGATAGCAGCCGAGCCCGGAGGTGGCGAGAGGGGCGCGGATTGAAGTTATGGTGCGGTTGCCGCCTGCCGCCGGCGCCGCTATAAGGCGCGCGATTTCGCTTTTGCGAGTAATTTGACCCTAAATCAGGAGACAACCACCATGGCGATCGAACGCACCCTGTCGATCATCAAGCCCGACGCCACCCGCCGCAACATCACCGGCAAGATCATCGATCGCCTGGAGTCCGCCGGTCTGCGGGTTGTGGCGCAGAAGCGCATCCAGCTCACCAAGGCCCAGGCCGAAGGCTTCTATGCGGTGCATCGTGAGCGCCCCTTCTTCAATGACCTCGTGTCCTTCATGATCTCCGGCCCGGTGGTCGTGCAGGCGCTGGAAGGCGAGGATGCCGTGGCCAAGAACCGCGAAGTGATGGGTGCCACCAACCCGGAGAACGCCGACGCGGGCACGATCCGCAAGGACTTTGCCGAGTCCATCGAGGCCAACTCCGTGCACGGCTCCGACAGCGCCGAGAATGCCGCCAACGAGATCGCCTACTTCTTCTCCGAGTGCGAGATCGTCGGCTGAGAGACGAACTAAACCGCTCATCCTTGTGAGCGAAGCGGAGAAAGCCGGGGCGGCCGAAAGGGCTGCTCCGGCTTTTCTTTTCCGCAGGTGCCGTGCCGCTGCTTGCTTTTGACAAGCCCGCGGTGCTGCTGCACTTTCGCGTTCCCGGATCGTACCGCGCCGGCCGCCAGGCCGGAACAATCCAGAATGGCAGGAAGCAGAGGAGGCGAGGGCGCTCTATGGCCGAGAATGCCGTATCCGTCATACCGGCACGGGATAGTTGCGTGCTGCGTTACATGCTGGAGCATTGGGCCCAGGCGCGACCTGATGCCGAGTTCGTGCGTTTCTGGCCGGGTGAGCGCTGGAGCTACGCCGAGATGCTGGCGCGGGTGCAGCGACGCGCGGCTGCCCTGCAGCGCGAGGGCGTGAAGCAGGGCGATCATGTGCTCTGCTGGATGGGCAACGGGCCCGATCTGCTGACGACCTGGTTTGCCATCAACTATCTCGGCGCGGTCTACATCCCGATCAATACCGCGGCCCGTGGCCGACCTCTGGCACACATTCTCGACAACGCCGATGCCCGCCTGATGATCGCCGAGCCGGATTTTCTCGAGCGGCTGAGCGACATCGCCACCGGCAAGGTCGAACGCATTCTGGTCACCGACGCCGGTGAGTTGCCCGCATTGTCCGGCCTCTCGCTTGCGCCGCTCGTGGACCCTGAAACACCGCCGCCCGCCGAGAGCCTGGCCTTGGAGCGGCCGATCGAGCCCTGGGACAGCCAGGCAATCATGTACACCTCGGGCACGACCGGTCCCTCGAAGGGTGTCGTATTCTCCTACGTGCAGCTCTACACCATGGGGCCCGATGCCTTCGACTGCATCGCACAAGACGACGTCTGCATGATCTGCGGGCCGATCTTCCATTGCGGTTCCACGCTCTACGTCTATGCCATGCTGGCGCTGGGCGGCACCATTGCCATGATCCGGGAGTTCAAGACCGGCACCTTCTGGCAGGCGGTGCGTGAGACCGAGAGCAGCGTGGTGTTGCTGCTGGGGGTGATGGCGAACTTCCTGCTGAAGGCGCCGCCAACCCCCGAGGACCGGGACCATCCCCTGCGCAAGGCCTTCGTGGTCCCCTTCGGCGAGGACGCGCCGAAGTTCCGCGACCGCTTCGGCGTGGAGCTCTACACTGTCTACAACATGACCGAGATCGCCAGCCCGATCAGCGCCGGGCCGATCCACAGCGGCGAGGACGATCTGGGTCTTGCCGGAAGGCCGCGGCCCTGGTTCGAATTGCGGGTGGCCGATGCTCACGACCAGGAGGTGCCGCGCGGCGAGGTGGGCGAACTGCTGGTGCGCAGCCACCGCCCCTGGGCGCTGATGAAGGGCTACTATCGCAATGCCGAAGCGACGGTGGAGGCGATGCGCAACGGCTGGTTCCACACCGGCGACGCCTTCCGCCAGGACCCCGACGGCCGCTTCTTCTTCGTTGACCGAATGAAGGACGTCATTCGCCGGCGCGGCGAGAACATCTCCTCCTTCGAGCTGGAGGCGGAGGTGGTGGCGCACCCGGATGTGAAGGAAGCCGTTGCCGTCGCCGTGCCCAGTGCGCACAGCGAGGACGAGGTGCTGGTGGTGGTCACCCCGGTGCCGGGCGCCACCATCGACCCGGAGGCGCTGACTCTCTTCCTGGCCGAGCGGCTGGCGCGCTTCATGGTGCCGCGCTACCTGCGCATCACCGACGATTTGCCGAAGACCGCCAGCGGCAAGCTGCAAAAGCACGTTCTGCGCCAGGACGGCGTGACTGCCGACACCTGGGATCGCGAGGCGGCCGGCCTCAAACTGAAACGCTGAAAGGATCGGATCGCCCGATGAAGGAAGCCGTCATCGTCTCCACGGCCCGCACGCCGCTGGCCAAAGCCTATCGCGGGGCCTTCAACAACACCACGGCCCCGGAATTGGCGGGCCACGCCATCGCCCAGGCGGTCAAGCGGGCGGGTCTGGCGCCGGAAGAGGTCGAGGACGTGCTGCTGGGTGCTGCCTTGCAGCAGGGCACCACCCACGCCAACGTGGCCCGGCAGGCGGCCTTGCGCGCCGGCCTGCCCACCAGTGTTGCGGCCATGACGCTCGATCGGCAGTGCGCCTCGGGGCTCATGACAATCGCAACCGCCGCCAAGCAGGTTCTGCACGAGGAGACCCCCATCGCCGTGGCTGGCGGCGTCGAGCAGATCTCCCTGGTGCAGAACGACACGATGAACACCAGCCGCTGGCACGATCCCTGGCTGATGGAGCATCGCCCGGACGTCTACATGTCGATGCTGGAAACGGCCGAGATCGTGGCCGAGCGCTACGGTGTGTCGCGCGAGGCCCAGGATGCCTTCGCCCTGCGCTCGCAACAGCGCACCGCCGAGGCCCAGGAGGCCGGGCGGTTCGACGAGGAGATCGTGCCGCTGACCACCCGGAAGATCGTGCGCGACAAGACCAGCGGCGAGACCTGGGAGGAAGAGGTCACCCTGTCGAAGGACGAGGGCAACCGGCCGCAGACGACGCTGGCCGACCTGGAGAAGCTGCAACCGGTCTTCCGCGACGGGCAGCGCGTCAAGTTGGGCAAGTTCGTCACTGCCGGCAACGCCTCGCAGCTCTCCGACGGTGCCAGTGCCGTGGTGGTCATGGAACGCGCTGAAGCTGAGCGTCGCGGCCTGACACCGCTGGGGGTCTATCGCGGCATGGCGGTTGCCGGTTGCGACCCCGACGAGATGGGCATCGGCCCGGTTTTTGCCGTGCCGAAGTTGCTGGAGCGCCATGGCCTCGGCGTCGATGACATCGACCTCTGGGAACTGAACGAGGCCTTTGCCTGCCAGGCGATCTACTGTCAGGAGCGCCTGGGCATTCCCGCCGAGCGCCTGAACGTCAATGGCGGCGCCATCTCCATCGGCCATCCCTATGGCATGACCGGTGCGCGGCTGGTCGGCCATGCCTTGCTGGAAGGCCGGCGGCGGAAGGCGCGCTATGCGGTGATCACCATGTGCGTCGGCGGCGGCATGGGCGCAGCCGGCCTGTTCGAGATCTGCTGATTCACACTAACGGGCAATTGCAACAGGCCGCGGCGCGCTTTTATGGTGATAGCGTGCGGCGGAGAGCCGCTCTGCCGCAACTGCCCGGCCGGTGTCAAAACGGGCTTGGACCTGTGGGGCCGGGTAGGGTGACGGATGATGGGAGGACCGCGCATGGTTGAGGATAAGCGCATGGTTGAGGATAAGACTCTGTATCGCGGTAGCTGTTTTTGCGGTGCGGTCGAAGTGACCGCAACCGGCGAGCCCTTCGCCATGGGCTACTGCCACTGCAAGGATTGCCGCGCCTGGAGTGCCGGCCCGGTCAATGCCTTTGCGCTCTGGGAACCCGATGCGGTCGAGGTCACCAAGGGCGAGGATCTCCTGGCCGGCTATAACAAGACCGAGGACAGTCACCGCCGGTTCTGCACGCGCTGCGGCGGGCATGTGATGACCCAGCATGTGCCCGGCGAGTTTGTGGACGTCTATGCGGCGGTCCTGCCCAGCCTGGACTTCAAGCCGCAGGTTCACGTCAACTACGCTTCTTCGGTACTGCGCATTCCCGACGGCCTGCCCAAGCTCAAGGACTTCCCGGCCGAAATGGGCGGCAGCGGCGAGTCGATGGCGGAGTGACGGACGGCAAGGCCGGCCCAAGAAGGCAGTCTATTCGACCGGTCTCAGGTCTGCGTCCACCTGGCGCTCTACGCGATTGCGCCCACTGCGCTTGCCGCGATAGAGGGCGTCGTCCGCACGCTTGATCGCCGGTTCCAGGGTGCTTTCTCCAGGCTGGGCCGTTGCCACTCCCAGCGTTACGGTTAACCCTGCACCGGTCAGGGGCTCGGGGAGAGCGAGGCTGGCGATGGTCTCGCGCAGGCGCTCGGCGATGGCGCAGGCCTGCTCCAGATCGGTTTCGGGGAAGGCGACCATGAACTCCTCGCCGCCGAAGCGCCCGAGCAGATCTCCCGGGCGCAGTGCCTGAGCACAGGCGGCGGTCACGCACTGCAAGGTGCGGTCTCCCCCGTCATGCCCCCAGGTATCGTTGATGCGCTTGAAGTGATCGAGATCGAAAATGCAGAGGCTGAAGGGACGCGCTTGCGCGCGGTTCTGGGCCCAGGCGCTTTCCGCCTGCTCGATGAAATGGCGCCGGTTGGAGATGCCCGTCAGGTCGTCGCGCTCGGCCCGCTGGCGCAACTGCTCCTCCAGGCGCTGCTGTTCCGCCATGGCACTGGTCAGGCGGTGATTGGAGTGCCGTTCGTCCAGTAGCAAGGCGAACTGTCGCCGTTCGAGCCGCGCCAATCTCAGCGCCGTGCCGAAACCCACCAGGTTGGCCATGGTCAGCAGCAGGCCGTGGGTCAGGACCCGCACCGGCGGCAACCCGGCGCAGAGCCAGGCCGCGAAGAGAAAGCCTGCCGTGAGCAGGAAGCTGGACAGGAGGATGCCCGGCAAGAGATTGGGCACGAAAAGATAGAAGGCGAGCAGCGCGATGATCACCGCCGTGAACTGCGTCGGCAGTGTCATGGGGCGCAGCGGCACGATGAGAATGATACACAGCGCGATGACGATCGGGGCCACGCTGTGCAGCCAGGGCCGCGTAAGCAGCACCGGATGCCGGCCGAGGTAGAAGGCGAAGAACAGGCAGCAGCCGCTGACCGTGAGCCTCAGCGCCAGCAGTAGCCAGCTTTCCTGGGACGCTCCGAGGAAGCTGAAATCGGCAATGGAGAAGCTGAGGATGATCGCCGACGCGACGCAGAGCGAGAAGCGGCTGTCGCGCTGGACGCTGGCGAGGATGGACTCCCGAAAGGCGGCCTCCGTCGCACGATCCCGGAACTCCCCGGTGACGGGATGCAGGCGTGAAGGGGGACCCTTGGTGGTGCGCGCTGCCATTCGCCAAACTAACTCGATGACCCGTCGATTGCACATGCCGGGAGGCTGCGTGCAACCAAGAATGACCGGATGATCGACAGCAGAGATTTGCAAATATAGGCTGTGTGCATTGCGCAGCGAGCGCTCAGCAAGCGCATCGTCCTGTTGGACGGGGATGCGCTGGCCGGGCTGATGGTGCGCCATGGGGTGGGCTGCCGGACGGAGGAGCTGCTCCACCTCAAGCGGGTGGATGAGGACTTCTTTCTCGACTGAGTCCTCTCCAGCCTGCCTTGGCGGAGCGCACTCCTACTTACCGGTCAGCGCCTGGATTTCGGCGATCATTTCGTCGGCGGAGCGGGTGCGGCAGTAGTGGCCCTTCATCGCCTCGATGGAACGGGCATGCCCCTCGGGGGTCTCGGCGGCGCAGGCATCCTCGATCTGCGTGACCAGATAGCCGCGGTCGGCGGCATCGCGCACGGTCGACTCCACGCACTGATCGGTCATCACGCCGTAGACGATCAGATAGTCGATGCCGAGATTGCGCAGCACGTACTCGATGTTGGTGGCATTGAAGATGCCCGACGCGGTCTTCGGGATCAGGATTTCGTCACCCTGCGGCGCCACGGCCGGGATCACCTGCGCTTCCCAGGAGCCCTTGGCGTGGTGCAGGCGTGAGATCTTGTGGTCGAGGCTGCGATCGCGGCCGTCCTGGGTCAGGCTCTCGATCACGGTGTAGATCACCTCGATGCCCGCCGCCCGCGCGGCAGCCTGCAGGCGCTGCTGGGCTGGCAGCACCACCGCCTCCAGCCGCTCCAGGAAGGGCAGCATCTTCTCGGCCGGGTCGCCGGCGGTGCGGGCTCGCTGCAGCAGCTCCGGACTGTACTCGGCATTCTGCATGTCCACGGAGAGCAGGGCGGTACGCTGGGGAACGATGGCGCGCTCGCGGTAGATCCCGCCGGGGGCGTCAATGGCCGGAAGTGCTGTGGACATAGCCTGTTACTCCAAATCGAGGATGAGGGCGATCCCTGCACGGCCGTGCAGGTTTTGGGAACTGTAATTACAGGATTGCGCTTATCACGCAACTTCGTAACGATGGCGGCGCTTCATGCTCAACGCGGGAGGTGCCCTTGCCCACCAGCACCAGTGCCGGCACCGGAAAGCGACCGGCCACTCTGGCCGATCGCATCACCGCCAGTTTGCCTTCGCTCACCAATGCGGAGCGGCGCGCGGCCCGAGCACTCCTTGCGCGCTACCCCACCACCGGCATCGAAACGGTTGCTCTCTTTGCCGAGCGTGCGGGGGTCAGCGCGCCGACCATCCTGCGCTTCATCGCCAAGCTGGGCTTCGAAGGCTATGGCGATTTCCGGCGCGAACTGCGGCGCGAACTGGAAGCGCAGGCACAGTATCCTCTGACCCGGCCCCCCGAGGCCGATAGCGCGGCCTCGGGGCTAGCCAAACTGGGGGGGCGCCTGAGCGAAACCATCGGCGACAGCCTTGCCATGTGTGAGCGCGGCGAGCTCGACCGTCTGGTCAGCGCGCTGAGCGATGAGCGCCGCGATGTCTACCTGCTCGGCGGCGATTTCACTGACGTGGCCGCTCGGCACCTGGAGTTTCATCTGCGCAAGATGCGCCCCCGGGTGCGGCTGATGGACCACGACCTGATCCGTCGCGCCGACCAGCTGGCCGACCTGCGACGCCGAGACCTTTTCATCCTCTTCGACATCCGCCGCTATCAGCGCGACAGCGTGGACACGGCCCGCCTCGCCGCGGCGCGCGGCGCCAGCGTCGTGCTGATCACCGATCAGTGGATGTCCGATGCAGCCGAGGTGGCCGACCTGGTGTTTCGCACAAGAGTGGACGGTCCCTCCCGCTGGGACAGTCTGGTCGGCATGATCGCTTTCGTCGAGGTCCTGGCCCAGGCCTTTGATGAGCAGGTCTGGTCGCGCTCGCGGCAGCGCATCGAGGCAATCGAGCGCCACAGGCAGGCGCTCTGGAGCCCGGAACCCGGTGCGCCCGGCGAATCATAAGTGATGGAACAATCGTACTATTCGTTACCGATTGATGTTTTGAAACGGTCTCTGTAACGTGCGTTTCGCAAGATAACGGTTGGGATGGGCATGGCGACAGCGGGCGTGACCCTGAAGGCGGAGGGGCTGACCAAGCGCTTCGGTGGCTTGGTGGCGCTCTCCGACTATTCAGTCGAGTTGAGCCAGGGCGAAGTGCTGGGCCTGATCGGGCCCAACGGCGCCGGCAAGACCACCGCCTTCAACCTTCTCACCGGTGTCCTCACGCCGACGACCGGACGAATCGGCCTGGAGGGGCGTGACCTCACCGGGACCAAGCCGGAAGATTTCGCGGTCGCCGGCATCGCGCGCACCTTCCAGAACATCCGCCTGTTCCGCGATCTCAGCGTCTGGGAGAACGTGGCCGTCGGGGCGCACCGGGGTGAAGGCGCCGGCTGGCTCGCAACGCTGCTGGGGTTCCCCTCGGTGTCTCGGAGCGAGCGCGCCCTGCGGGAACGCGCGGCCGCCCTGCTGGCCCAGTTGGACATGGAGGAGATGGTCGACCGGCGCGCCGGCGATCTGCCCTATGGCCTGCAGCGCAAGGTGGAGATCGCCCGGGCGCTGGCGACCCGGCCGAAAGTCCTGCTGCTCGACGAGCCCGCCGCGGGCATGAACGCGACGGAAACCGCCAGCCTCACCACCATGCTGCAGGACTTGGTCGCGCACATATCGACCCTGACGCTGGTGGTGGTGGAGCACGACATGCGCCTGGTGATGGCGCTCTGCCGACGCATCCAGGTGATCAACCGCGGCGTCCTGCTCGCCGACGGTGCGCCGGCGGAGATTCAACAGGACCCGGCGGTGATCGAGGCCTATTTGGGCAGCGCACGCCGCAAGCGGCGTACAGAGGAGGCCGCCGATGCTCACACTTGATGGCCTCGATGTCTGGCGCGGCCCCTCGCAGGTGCTGCACAACCTCGACTTGGAGGTGAAGACGGGGGAGATCGTGGCGCTGCTGGGCGCCAATGGTGCCGGCAAGACCTCGACGCTGCTGACCATTTCCGGGCTGCTGCGGCCCCGAGGCGGGCGCGCGGTCCTCAGCATGGACGGCCGCGAGAATGACCTGCTTCGCCTGGCGCCTGATCGTATCGTCGCTGCCGGCGTTGCCCACTGCCCGGAGGGGCGGCAGGTCTTTGCCGGACTCAGCGTGGCCGAGAACTTGCGCATGGGCGCCTTCCTGCGCCGCGATGGCGAGGTGTCGAGCGATCTTGTGGCGATGGGCGACCTCTTCCCGATCCTGCGCGAGCGCGCCGGCGGTCTGGCCGGGCAGCTTTCCGGCGGCGAGCAGATGATGCTGGCGATTGCCCGGGCGCTGATGTCGCGCCCGCGCCTGCTGCTGCTCGACGAGCCTTCCCTGGGACTGGCGCCGCAGATGGTGGACAGAATCTTCGACGTGATCGAGACGATCCGCGAACGCGGCACCACGGTGCTGCTGGTGGAGCAGAATGCCGGCATGGCGCTGGAGATCGCCGACCGGGCCTATGTCCTGGAGAACGGCCGCATCACGCTGTCGGGTCCGGCGGCGGAGCTGGCGGAGGATGCGCGTTTGCAGGAAGCCTATCTGGGCCTGGCACCGGCGGGGGAGGGAGCATGACCGGCGGCTATCTGCTGCAACAGATGATCAACGGACTGGTGCTGGGGTCGGTCTATGCCCTAGTGGCGGTCGGCTTTTCGATGATCTACGGCATCGTGCGGCTGATCAACTTCGCCCACGGCGACGTGCTGATGGTCGGCGCCTTCTCCGCCTTTGCCATCCTGCTGGTTTTCGGCTTACCGCTCTGGGCCGCTGTCCTGGCCGTGCTGACCATCGGCGCCATCCTGGCGATGCTGATCGACTTCATTGCCTTCCGGCCCCAGAGATCCGCGCCCCAGGTCAATGGATTCATCACCTCGCTCGGTGTTTCGATCCTGATGCAGAACCTGGGCGTTCTGCTGCTTTCCGGGCAGCCACGGCCCTTCAACCTGCCGGGCTGGATGCGCACCAACCTGGACGTCTTCGGCGCCCGCATGACCGTGCTGGAAATCGTCACGGTGGCCGTGACCCTGCTGGTGTTGTTGGGCCTCACCTATTTTGTCCGCGGCACCCGCATGGGCATTGCCATGCGGGCGACGGCGGAGAACCCGCTGGCCGCGCGTCTCATGGGCATCCGGGTGAACAAGGCCATCGCAACGGCTTTCGCCCTCGGCGGGGCGCTGGCCGGGCTTGCCGGCCTGCTGTGGGCCGGACGCGCCGGGCAGATCGACCCGCTTATGGGCTTCGTGCCCGGCCTCAAGGCCTTTGTCGCCGCGGTCATTGGCGGGGTGGGCAGCCTCGTCGGCGCGGTGCTCGGCGGCTACCTGCTGGGTTTTGCCGAGGTATTGTTTGTCGGCCTGCTGCCGCCGTCTTTCGGCTCCTATCGTGACGCCTTCGTCTTCGGTCTGCTGATCCTGATCCTGCTGGTGCTGCCCAATGGGCTCATGGGCCGCTCGATGGAGGAGCGGGCATGAGCCTGGGCCGTCACCATCTCGCCTGGGGGCTGCTGGCGGCGGTCGTCATCGCCTTGGTGGCCTATGCCGAGGGCTCGCTCAGCGGTTATGAGCGTACGGTGCTCGGATTTGCCGGCATCTACGCCATGCTGGCGATCAGCCTCAGCTTCTCCAACGGCCTGACCGGGCTCTTTTCCCTGGGTCACCCCGCCTTCATGATGGTGGGGGCCTATGTCGGGGCCATTCTCACCTTTCCGGCCAATCGCAAGGGCTTCATGCTGCCGGCGCTGCCGGAGTGGCTGGCGACCGTCGAGTGGTCCCTCTTCCCGGCGACCCTGGCCGGCGGGATTGCCGCCGCGCTGGTCGCGGCGATCGCGGGCTTTCCGGTGCTGCGCCTGCGCGGGCACTATCTGGCGGTGGCGACGCTGGGGCTCATCATCATCCTGCGCGTCGTGATCAACAACGCCGACGGCGCCACCCGCGGCGCCCTCGGTCTCAATGGTATCCCGCGCCACACCGATCTCTGGTGGATTTTCGGCTGGCTGGCAGTGGCCCTGCTGGTTTGCTGGCGGCTCAAGCATTCCTCGATCGGGCGCAGCCTGCTGGCGATCCGGGAGAATGAGATGGCCGCCGCCTGCATGGGAGTGCCGCGGGCGCGTGCCAAGCTGGCCGCCTTTTCGCTGGGGGCCTTTTTCGCCGGCGTCGGCGGCGTGCTCTGGGCGCATCTCCTGACCAATCTGACGCCGGGCTCCTTCGGAATTGCGCTGGCTTTCATGCTGGTGGTCATGGTGGTGATCGGTGGCAGCGGCAGCCTGGTTGGCGCGGCCCTGGCGGCGATCGCCCTGACCTTTCTCAGCGAAGCCCTGCGCCCCCTCGAGCAGGCCATGGGCGCCTATGGTCTGGTCCAGATCGTCATAGCCGTCCTGCTGATCGCGATGCTGCTGCTGCGCCCACAAGGCTTTTTCGGCAGCGCTGAGCCATCCTTCCTGCGGCGCAAAGCTGCAGGATCCCGGGCCGGGAGGCCCCTTTCACCTGGTGAAGAACGGGAGGTTTGAGATGAGATTTCGTAGTCTTTTGATGGCAGCTGGCGCGGTGGCGCTGGCGGGCGGTGCCTTCGCAACGCAGGGCAAGGCACAGGAACCGATCCGCGTTGCTGCGCTCTATTCCCTGACCGGCGGGCTTTCGTCCCTGGATGGACCGTCGCTGAAGGGCGCCGAGTTGCACGTCGACCAGATCAACGAGGAGGGCGGGGTTCTTGGCCGTCCGCTGGAGCTTGTGGTCTTTGACACCCGGACCGACCAGCAGGTGACGGCAACGGCGGCGCAGGAGGCCGTTTCCAGCGATGTGGTCGCCGGCTTCGGTCAGTCGGACACCACCTTCGTGATGGCGGCGGCGCCGACCTTCCAGGACGCCGGCATTCCCTTCGTCACCTCCGGCGCGACTCACCCCATGCTGCCGACCTGGGTGGGCGAGAACATGTTCATGGCGGCTTTTGGCGACGACGATCAGTCCTACGCCATCGCCGACTATTCCTACGACACCCTGGAGCACCGTCGGGTCTACGTCTGGACCGACAACTCCATGGACTTCACTCGGGCGCTGACCGCCTTCTTCAAGGAGCGTTTCGAGGAGCGTGGCGGCGAGATCATCGATGAAGACTTCTTCATGATGGGCGATACCGACTTCTCGGCGCAGATCGCGCGTCTGGAAGCGGTGGAGCCGACCCCGGACGCCGTGTTTATTTCGGCCATTCCCAGCGAAGCCGGCCTGACCATCCGTCAGATCCGGGAAGCGGGCCTGGACATCCCCATCATCTCCGGTGACGGCTTCGATAGCCAGCTGGTGGCCACCGTGCCGGGGCCGGAACTGGCCAACGACGTCTGGTTCTCGACGCACACCTACCTGGCTGACGACCGCCCGGAAGTGCAGGAGTTCATCGACGCCTATGAGGTCAAGTTCGGCCACCCGCCGGAGAACTCCTTCGCGCCGCTGGGCTATGACGCCATCGGTCTGATCGTCAACGCGATCGAGACGGCGGGCAGTGACGATCCGGCCGCGATCCGGGAGGCCCTGACGGCCACGCGCGATTATCCGGCCGTGACCGGCACGGTCTCCTACACCCGTGAGAACATGGTGCCGCCGAAGCCGGTCTCCATCATCTCCGTGCAGTCGGCCGAGTTTTCGGTCGAGGACATCTGGCGTCCGGAATAAGCCGACGCCTTCCGGCCGGGGAGTCCGCTCCCCGGCCGGGTTTACGTTTTTCGTGAATTTTGGGGGTATGACCCGTGGCAATCGAACCTGAGAAGCTGGTCTACATCTGCTGTTCCGACATCGCCGGGCAGGTGCGGGGCAAAGGCTTCCCGGCGCGCGATCTGGAGAACCGGCGGCGCTTCGGGGTCGGCTGGACGCCGACCAACACCATGATCAACTGCCTGGGCCGTATCCCCGCGACGCCCTTCGGCCCCCATGGCGACCTCTTCCTCGTTCCCATGGCAGAGGGCGAGGTGCGCCTGGACTTCGGCGACGGCATGCCGGAGGAGCACTGGTTCATCGGCGAGATCCGCAATCTGGACGGCAGCGATTGGGACTGCTGTCTGCGCTCCTTCCTGCGCCGGACGCTGGACGAACTGGAGGCCGAAACCGGCCTGCGCGTGCTGGCCAGTTTCGAGCATGAGTTCCACCTGGACGGTGCCGCGGAACGCAGCGGCGATTCCTATGCGCTCAGTTCCATGCGCGGTATCGAAGCCTTCTCCGCCGAATTCGTCGGGGCCCTGCGTGCCAACGGGTTGGAGCCCGATACCTACCTGCCCGAATACGGCACGCAGCAGTACGAGATCACGATCGATCCGGCGATGGGGCTGGAGGCCGCGGATCGCGCCGTCAAGCTGCGCGAAATCTGCCGCGCCACGGCCCAGCGCCACGGCATGCGCGCGAGCTTCTCGCCCGTCGTGACGCGCGGCGTGGCCGGCAACGGCGTACACATTCACTTCAGCCTGCAGGATCGCGAGGGCCGACCCGTGACCTGGGATCCGGACGGGCCGGGCGAACTCTCGCAGGCCGCTGGCTCCTTTGCCGCCGGCATCCTGCGCCATGTCCGTGCGCTTTGCGCCATCACCGCTCCCAGCGTAATTTCCTACGATCGGCTGCGCCCCCATTCCTGGTCGGCCTTCTGGGGCAATCTGGGTTTGCGCGACCGCGAAGCGATGCTGCGCATCTGCCCCTATCCCCAGGCTGACGACATTGATCCGGCACCGCGCGTCAATCTCGAGTTCCGCGCCGCCGACGCCGCTGCCAGCCCCTATTTGCAACTGGCCGTGCTGATCCGCGCGGGCCTGCAGGGGTTGCGCGAGAAGCTGCCGACGCCGCCGATTACTGAAGGCGATCCGGAGGCCTTGGGTGAGGCAAAGCGGCGGGAAATGGGGATCCACGACCTGCCGCGTTCGCTCGACGAGGCCCTGACCGCGCTGGAAGAGGACGAGACGGTGAGCGGCTGGCTGGGCCCGGTTCTGCTGGATGCCTACCTGCAGCACAAGCGGGGTGAAATGGGCATGCTTGCCGGGCGCGATGAGGCCGAAATCTGCCGCATCTATGCCGAGGCTTATTGAGGACAGCGCTATGTGCAGCGATGCCATCCCTTCCACCCTGCTCGGTCCCTCGGATCCGCCGCCGGTCGGCGAGCTTGCCGGTGCCGGCGACAGCCCCTTCTTTCTGGTCTGTGACCATGCCGGCAACGCGGTGCCGGCCAGCCTGGAGGGGCTCGGCCTGCCACAGGCCGAGCGGGAACGTCACATCGCCATCGATCGCGGCGCGCTGGCAGTCGCGAAGAATCTGGCGGCGCGCCTGCAGGCGCCGCTGGTCTATCAGCGCTATTCCCGCCTGGTGATCGACTGCAATCGCAAGCCGGAGGCCGGCGATTCGATCCCCGCCGTGGCCGATGCGACCGAGGTTCCGGCCAATCAGGATCTCGACCCCGTAGCGCGGCAGGCCCGGCATGACGCGATCCTCAAGCCCTACCACGACCGGATCAGGGCGTTGCTCGATGCCCGGGCTGAGGCGGGTCTGCCGACGCTGTTCGTCTCCGTGCATTCCTTCACGCCGGAACTGCGCGCGCGCCCGCTGGAGCGGCCCTGGGACCTGGGCCTCTGCTGGGGTGATGACCGGCGATTCAATGATCTCGTGCTGGCGGCCCTGGAGGAACAGACGACGGACCTGCGCCTCGGCCGCAACGAGCCCTATGGCGTGGACATGGAGAACGACTATTCGATTCCCGTGCACGCAGAGGCCCGCGGCCTGCCCTATGTGGAGTTCGAGATGCGCCAGGATCACCTGGAGGATGCAGCCGCTCCTGAGCGCTGGGCCGAGCGGTTGGAGGGGGCGCTGCGTCTGGCGGCGGAACGCTTCCTCAAGCAGAAAGGATAAGCCATGAGCCGTCCCGCGCCATTGGACCGCAACGCGCCGATCGATCCCGCCCGCACCGCGCTGCTGCTGATCGACGTGCAGAAAGGCATTTTTCATCCCGGCGCGGCCGAGACCCGGCCCTACTTCCACAAGTCGGCGAGCGAGATCGCCGTGCCGAACATGGTCCGCCTGCTGGCCGCCGCGCGGAGCAGTGGCATGGAGGTCGTTCACACTGTGATCCAGAGCCTGACCGCCGACGGGCGCGACCGCAGCCTCGACTACAAGCAGACCGGCTTCAACTTTCCGCCGGGCAGTCGGGAGGCCGAAGTTTGCGATGAGGTGGCGCCGCAAGGGGATGAGATGGTTCTGCCCAAGACCTCGTCCAGCCTCTTCAACTCGACGATCTTCGAGTACCTGCTGCGCAACATCGGCCTGGACAGCGTCATCGTGACCGGCTTCCTCACCGACCAGTGCGTCGACCACACTGTGCGCGACGGGGCTGATCGGGGTTTCCGGATGATCTGCCCTATCGATGCCTGCACCACCGATTCCCGGGAGCGGCATGAGAATGCCCTGGCCGCCTTCCGCGGCTACTGCCGCCAGGCGACCACCGAGGAACTCCTGAAGGAACTCGCCTGAGCGCTGGAGCGGTCAGCGCACCTCCGTGTCGGGAGGTGGATCGCTGGCAGGTGTGACAACCTTGGCAGTGGCCTCCTTGCGCAGCCGGCGCAGCAGCAGCCAGCCGATCAGCAGGGTGAGCAGGGTGAAGAGCAGCATCCAGGTCAGGTTGTCCGTCAGATCGGCCAGGCTCTGGACGCTGCGGCTGAACAGCAGGCCCAACCCGAAGTAAAGCCCGATCCAGGTGCTCAGCCCGAGGAAGTCCCAGATCGCAAAGCGCGGCCAGGGATAGCGCGCGAGCCCGGTGGCCAGATTGACCCAGGGCCCAAGTGGAGAGAGCAGCCAACGGCTGAAGTAGATGCCGGGCCCGCCCCAGCGCCACACCAGGGCCTCCGCCCTGCCGAAGGTCCTGGCCGCGCGGGGCCGCCGTGTCAGCCGGTGCAGGACGAGGTTGCCGCCCAGTCGTCCGAGGAAGTAGCCGGTCTGGTCGCCGATCAAGGCTCCGGAGATGCCGGCAAACAGAAGTGGCCAGAGCTCCATCTCCCCCTGACCCACGAAGGACCCGAGCGCCATCAGCAGGAGGGAAGTAGGGAAGGGCATGCCCAGGCAGTTTGCGATCAGGATGCCGAACAGCGCGATCGCTCCATGATCCACGACGAGATCGACCAGTTCCTCGCTCACGGCTCGGCCTCGCTTGGCCCGTTGGGCGGTGGCGGGCGGGCCACCTCGCCGCGTGCCATGGCGATCGCGTGCTCCAGTCGCAGGCGCAGGGCGTCGAGCGGCAGCTTCCGTTCCTCGGCAATCTCGGCGAGGGGACGCCGGTCCGGCGGTTCAGGCGGCAGGTCGAGGGCTTGGTGCAGGTCTGCCACCGGCACCTCGTAGGCATGCGCCAGATAGCCGAGCGTCATCCAGCCCTTGATGGGTTCCTGGGGTGTCTCCGACCAGTGCCGGGCATTCTCGACAAAGCGTCCCGCAAAGAACCCGCTGGCCGCTGCCGTCGCCAGGAACAAGGCGAACAGCAGCCAGTGGGTTCGGGTAAGCGGTGGGAGCGCCAGCTTCATGGGACGCCTTCCTGCCCGGGGCGGGAGTCCGCGGTTCCGGCTGATCGGTTCCGTCCGGAACCGCGGTGTGGAGGATCAGCGGGCTTCCGCCTCCGTCCTGATGGCGGTCAGCGTCTTGGCCGGGGTGATCGCGTCGGGATCGATCTGCAATTCGAGCAGCGCCGGCTTGCCGGACTCCCAGGCCCGTTCAAAGGCCGCCTCGAACTGTTCGGTATGGGTGACCGTCTCGCCGTAGGCGCCATAGGCGCGGGCAAGCGCCGCGAAGTCGGGATTCTTGAGGTCGGTGGCGCTGACCCGTCGCGGATACTCCCGCTCCTGGTGCATGCGGATCGTGCCGTACATGCCGTTGTTCACCAGGATGATGATGATCGGCAGGTCGTACTGCACGGCAGTCGCCAGTTCCTGCCCGTTCATCATGAAGCAGCCGTCGCCGGCAAAGGCCACCACCGGACGGTCACGGTGGAGCCGCTTGGCGGCCACGGCAGCCGGCGTGCCGTAGCCCATAGACCCGGAAGTGGGGGCCAGCTGCGTGTGATCACCGCGATAGCGGTAGAGGCGGTGCACCCAGGCAGTGTAGTTGCCGGCGCCGTTGCAGATCACCGTTTCCGGCGGCAGGCGCTCGCGCAGCCAGCCGAGGATCTCGCCGAGCTGCAGTTCGCCCGGAATCGCCGACGGCGTGGTCCAGGCCAGGTAGTCCTCACGTGCCTGACGTGTGGCCTCGGCCCAGGGGCGCGCGCCCTTCGGCTCCAACTCGGCCAGCGCGCGCAGGGCCGGTGCAGCACCGGAGTTGATCGCAAGCGTCGGCTGATAGACGCGGCCCAACTCCTCGGCGCCGGCGTAGACGTGCACCAGCTTCTGCTTGGGGCGGGGGATGTCGAGCAGGGTGTAGCCGCTGCTGGTCATCTCGCCCAGGCGCGCGCCAATCACCAGCAGGAGGTCGGCCTCCTTGACCCGCTGCGCCAGTTTTGGATTCACGCCGATGCCGACGTCGCCGACATAGTTCGGGTGGTTGTTGTCGATGCAGTCCTGGCGGCGGAAAACCGCCGCAACCGGCAGGTCCCAGGCTTCGGCGAAACGCTGCAGGTCGGCGCGAGTCTCAGGCGTGCGTCCGTCGCCGACCATCACCAGCGGCCTCTCGGCCTGGCTCAGCAGCTCGGCCAGGCGCTCGATCTGCTCGGCGCCGGGATGGGGCTGCACCGGCTCGAAACTCTCGACCGCCTTGGGCTCGACCAGGTCGCGCAGCATGTCTTCCGGGAGCGCCAGCACCACCGGCCCCGGCCGCCCGCTGGTCGCGGTGTAGAAGGCGCGGGTGACGAACTCGGGGATGCGCTCGGCCTGGTCGATCTGGGCGGCCCACTTCACCATGGGGCCGAAGACCTTGCGATAGTCGATCTCCTGGAAGGCCTCGCGCTCGAAATCACCGCGGGCCACCTGGCCGACGAAAAGGATCATCGGGGTCGAATCCTGCGCGGCGATGTGCACACCGGGACTGGCGTTGGTGGCGCCGGGACCGCGGGTCACGAAACAGATGCCGGGTTTGCCGGTCATCTTGCCGTAGGCGTCGGCCATCATCGCCGCGCCGCCTTCCTGACGGCAGACGGTGACCTGGATGGCCGTGCTGTCGTGCAGCGCATCCAGCACAGCGAGATAGCTCTCGCCGGGGACGCAATAGAGATGATCGACACCGTGGGTTTCGAGACAGTCAACCAGGATCTGGCCGCCGGTTCGCATGTTCGGTTTCTGCATGGAGCCCTTCGCCGGTAGGTCTTTTGAACAGGCGCGCATGATGGTGCCTGCGACCGGGGCGATCAAGGCAAGGCCGTGCCCATGAACTTCCATGGCCTGGCCTAGCGGCCCGCAGGGCTTCCGCTACATCGCTTCGGAGCCGGTGGTTATGTCGCTGGCTGGCAGGGGCGTGAGCAGCGGCACGTTGTCCATGCCGCCAGACGTGCTCTCCCCGGTTTCGGCAGTCATCCCGCCACCGGTCGGCGGCATCATGGTGATGGGGGCGCCGCGCAAGGCACCGCGAACCTGGGCAGCGACGGACTGCGCCGAACGCCCGGCGTCCCGGCCGGTGAGGGCAAAGGTGATGGGGCCCTCGCGCCAATAGGCCAAGGTGCCGCTGTCCTGCTGGGTGCTGGAGATCGCCGGTGGGGTGCCCCCCGCACCGGGCAGCAGGAAGAGGCTGGTGCGTTCCCCGGCACCGTCCGTATAGATCAACTGCACGCCGGGAATGCCCCTCTCGTCCGTGCCACGCATGCCGACCAGGCGCAAGCCCAGGGGCGAGAGGTCGGGGGTGGGAATTCGCAGGGTGACGTCGCCCTCCTGCTCGGCGGCGACGGCCTTGGGGATCAGGGCCGAACTGTCCACGTTGCTGGCGGCGACTTCCGGTTTCGGCGACCAGTCGGAGTGCAGCGCCAGCGACGCCTCCACCAGCGCCTGTGATGGCTGTGGCGGTCCGACACTGGACTCCTTGAGACTCCAGCCGAGAAAGCCGGCGGCCGCGAGTGATGCCGCAAAGGCGCCGTAGCGCAGCGAGCGCCGCCAGAATGGAGGTGCCGGGCGCGGCTCCAAAGCGGCTGCCAGCCGATCGGGCAGGGGTTCGGTTACGGTGTGGTCGTAGGCGGCCCGGATGATCCGGTTTTGCGACTCGTAATCCGCCACGCGTTGTGCGGCCTGGGGATTTTCGCGCAAGTACGCGGCCACCTCCTCCCGCCGCAGGGGATCCAGAAGTCCGTCTGCGTAGGCGAGGAGATCGAGCTCTTCGATCGTCCGGCCTTGTGTCACTTCACCCTCCTCACTGGCGGCACCCCCGCAGCGGCACCGCCGGTCAATCCGCGTAATGCTTCACGTCCGCGCGACAGGCGGGACTTCAAGGTGCCCACTTCTACACCCAGTACCTGGGCGGCCTCGTCGTAGGGCAGGCCTTCAAGCGCCACCAGAAGGATCGCATCGCGTTGGCCTGCCGGCAGCTTGTCGAGCGCTTCCAGGACTGTCGCGCACTCCATCTGATGGTGCTGTCGCGCCGGCATCGAGGGGTGCGGCACGACAGTGTCGTCAATCGACTGCGGCGGCGGGGCGTAGCGGTTCTTGCGCCCGTTCAGGTAGACCGTATAGACGATCCGTAGCAGCCAGCCGCGCAGGCTTGCCTGTTTCCGGACCTGCTGTTGCTTGCGCAGGGCGCGCTCCAAGGCATCCTGCACCAGATCGTCAGCGCGTGTCGGATCCTTGACCAGCGCCCGGGCATAGCGCCGCAGTCGCGGTGTTTCACGAGCGATCAGCCAGCTTACGTCGTCGGACAAGTGTCTTCTCCTGGGCTGTGCCGCCGCCCGTTCATTTGCATGACAGGCTGAGGCCACAGGCGGTTCCCTTCTCCCCTGGAAAAAGACTTGGGGAGGCAGGCGACCTGGGTAAAGGCTGCGTGGGCAGTTGGGGGCTCCTAGGCACGACAGGGCATCTCCGGGCGCGGCAGCGTTCAAGACTTTTTATTTTTTTTGGAACGAAGGGGGCCGGGCCCTTGTCCGTCTAACAGCGAGCTTCACAGGGATGCTCGTGCAACTCACAAGATCGCGCTGCGATTATCCCAGTTTTTTTGGAAGAAAGGAGAAGGGCATGAACATGCCTATCCGCACTCTGCTCGCCGGTACCGCTGCTGTTGCGCTGATGGCCGGGGCCGCTTTCGTGGCGCCCACGCCGGTCGCCGCGCAGACCGAAATGCAGCAGCAGGAAGCCCCTGCAGTAGATTATGATACCCAGACGCTGCAGACCTATGCCGCGGCCATGACCGAGGTCGTCCAAATCGGCGAGCGCATGCAGCCCTCGATCGCCGAGGCTGAATCGGAAGAGGAAGCCGAGGAGATCTGGGTGGAAATGCAGGAAGAGATGGTGACGGCCGTCGAGCAGCAGGGTATGAGCGTCGACGAGTACAACCAGATCACCCAGCAGGCCCAGATGGACCCGGATCTCGCGGCCGAGATCAATGAGATGGTCCAGAGCGGCCAGTAAGCTTCGAGCCTGCGCCCGGGCTATATAGCTCGGGCGCTTCCTCGTCCCGGTACCGGGGCGAGGGCAAGTTCGATAGACGCGAAGGCGCGGCCTCAGATCCGGGGTCGCGCCTTTGTGCTTTCAGGGCCGTGGTCGATATTCGCTGGATATCTGATCGTCTTGATGTGAGCACAGAAAAACAGGGGCGCCTGTGGGACGCCCCTGTTCTCGTTATATCGGCTGCGAAGGCGGGACTTACTCGGGCGCCGTCGGGCTGCCCATACCGCCGCCGGTGTCGCCAGGCTCTTGCATTGCCGGGGCTTGGTTGTCGACATCGTCGGCCGGCTCACAGGCGGCAAGGAACATGGCACCGAAGAAGGCGAGAGCGATCATCCAGATGCGGGTCATGGTGGGTCCTTTCGGTCAGTGGACTCGTTTCCGGTCCCGTAGCTCCGTCAGGCTTCCGAGCAGGGCCCGGATGAATAACGCCATGACCAAAATGACAGGGGCTCACAGCAATAGGTTCCTCAGAATCGCTAGGAACTTTATAGTGTCACGCAGTGCAATTTCTGCCCCAGGCTTGGGGCCAAAGCCGCAGGCAGACATGTTTGCATGGGTAGTGGAGAGGACATGACAGGCATTACCGTTGACCGCCGCCGCGATCTCTTACTTCTCGTCGATCCCCAGCACGACTTTTGCCCGGGCGGGGCGCTGGCGGTCCCCGGGGGGGACGAGATCTTCGAGCCCATGCATCGGCTGGTGCCGCACTTCACCAATGTTGCCGTCACCCAGGACTGGCACCCGCCGGGCCACAGCTCCTTTGCCAGCAGCCATTCCGGCAAGCAGCCCTTCGAGACCGTGGAACTGGCCTACGGCACACAGGTGCTCTGGCCGGATCATTGCGTGCAGGGCACGCGGGGCGCCGCGTTTCATCCGGCGGCGCCGGTGGACACCGCCCAGGTGATCATTCGCAAGGGCTATCACCGCGAGATCGATTCCTACTCTGCCTTCTTCGAAAACGACCATCGCACAGCCACCGGCCTTGCCGGCTATCTGCGCGAGCGCGGGATTGAGCGGGTCTTCCTGGCCGGCCTGGCCTATGATTTCTGCGTGCTCTGGTCGGCGCAGGACGCGCGCAAGTGCGGCTTTGAGGTCGGGGTGGTGGAGGATGCCTGCCGCGCCATCGACCTGAACGGCTCTGCGGCGGCTGCCACGGAGTCCTTGCGTGCGGCCGGCGCGCTCCTAACTGATAGCCAGAACATCGGCTGAACCGCACGAGGTCTCGATGCCCATTCTGCGTACCCTTCTGTTCGAAGCGGCCAAGCGCGCGGCGCGCAACCCCCAGGTGCGCGCCGAAGCCGGGCGAGTCTATCGCGACGAGGTGCAGCCGCGCCTGCGCACGGCGGCCGCGAAGGGTAAGGGCGCGGCTGGGCAATTCAGTGAGGAGTGGCGCGGCACCTCGGGCGAGGTCGATTTCAGACAAGACCCTGCGCGCTTCGCCGGCCGGCTGGCGGGCCGTCTGCGCCGTCGCGTCAGTCCGAAAGAGTAGACGAGCCCCGGCTTTTTCTGTCGCGGGCCGGACTCATCCAGGCTGGCGAATGGCCGCAAAGGCATCGAGTGCGCGCTGCCGCGCGGCGGCGTGATCGACAATGGGCCGTGGGTAGTCGCGTCCCAGCCGCACGCCTGCCGCTGTCAATGTCGCCTCGGACGCCTCCCAGGGGCGGTGCAGCCAACGGTCCGGCAATTCCGCGAGTTCAGGCAGCCAGCGGCGCAGGTAGCGCGCTTGCGGGTCGAAGGTCTCGCTCTGGCGCACGGGATTAAAGATGCGGAAGTAGGGAGCGGCGTCGGCGCCGCTGCCGGCCACCCACTGCCAACTCGCCGCATTGCTCGCGAGATCCGCATCCACCAGCGTGTCCCAGAACCAGGCCTCGCCCTTCTGCCAGGGCTGCAGCAGGTGCTTGACCAGGAAGGACCCGGTGACCATGCGGGCGCGGTTGTGCATCCAGCCTTCGTGCCAGAGCTGGCGCATGCCGGCGTCCACCAGCGGATAGCCGGTGCGCCCGCGCGTCCAGGCCGTGAAGGCCTCCTCATCCTCGAGCCAGCGGAACTGATCGAAGCGGCCCTGCCAGTTGCGATGGGGCAGGTCGGGCCAGTGATGGAGCAGGTGGTAGGAGAACTCCCGCCAGGCCAGCTCCGACAGGAACTTCCATAAACCGTCTGACTTCGCGTCGTCCCGATGGCTGGCGGCGAGCGCGGCGTGCCAGACCTGCCGCGGGCTGATTTCGCCCCAATGGAGATGGGGGGAAAGGCGTGAGGTCGCGTCCTGATCCAGCCGGTCACGGGCCTTGCCGTAGTCCACCGCTTCAGCGAGGAAGTCATCCAGGCGTGCCTGCGCGGCTGCTTCCCCTACCTGCCAGGTGGCGCGCAGCCCGCCGGCCCAGTCCGGCCGCGTCGGCAGTAGACCCCAGTCCTCCAGGCGCTCGCCATCGATCGCGGGGGGAGGGGGTAGCTTCTTGGGTGCCGGCAGCGCTTCGGCAATGTGAAAGGCGCGCAGAGCCTTCCAGAAGGGCGTGAAGCGCTTGTAGGGTGTCCCGCTTCCCGTGGCGATGTCCCAGGGCTCGGCCAGCAGCGCGGCCTTGTGGCTTTCCGCGCGAACCCCTTGGGCCTTCAGCGCCTGCTTGATCCGCGTGTCGCGCTCCTGGCGCCAGGGTTCGTAGCAGCGGTTCCAGAAGACGGCGTCCGCCCCCAGCCGCTGCACCAGATCCGGCAGCAGCGCCTCGGACGGCCCGCGCAGCAGCAGCAGGTTGCTGCCGCAGGCCTGCAATGATTCCTTCAGGGCTGTCAGACTGCGGTGCAGCCACCAGCGGGCGGCGCCGCCGGGTGCCCAGGTGCCGGCGGCCTCCTCGTCCAGGATGTAGACGGGGAGCAGCGGCCGGCCACGTTCGGCCGCAGCACTGAGCGCCGGATTGTCGCTCAGGCGCAGATCCTGGCGGAACCAGACAAGGCTCGGGGCCTCACTGGGGGCCTTGGGGCTCACCGCACCGGTCGCAAAGCGCTGTGCGGGAAGGTGTGCACGCGGCCACGCACCGGCAAGTGGACCGAGCAGCCCCGCGGGAAGAGCCGCGCAATCGCCGGCGCCAGCACGTCGAGGCCGCCGGCATAGGCTCCGAAGGCCGGCAGGATCAGGCGGTGGCCATCATGAACGAAACAGCGCCCGGTAAAGCGGCCCAGGCGATGCGACACGCTGGCCTTTGGGTGATAGTGGCCCGAGATTTCTCCGGCCACTGAACCGGAGCGGGCCTCGTGGCGCAGCACCAAGGGACCCAGCACCAGCTCCTCCATCACCCGTCCGAGACCGTCGTCGGGAGGCGTTGGGCCGGGCGGAGCTGGGTCATGATTCCCCGCAAGCCAGATCCAGTCCCGCCCGGCGGCCAAGGTGTGCAGCCGGTCGGTTTCTTCTTGCGGCAGCCGCGCCGGTCCTTCGGTATCGTGAAAGGAATCGCCCAGACAGACGACCCGCTGCGCCGGGCGGCGGCGCAGAAGCTGCTCCAGGCGGCTCAGGGTCGCGGCGCTGTCATAAGGCGGCAGGAAGCTGCCGCGCCGGGCATAGGCCGAACCCTTCTCCAAATGGAGGTCGGCCAGGAGCAGGGTCTGCTGGTCCGGCCACCAGAGTGCGCCTTCCGGCTCCGGCGTGAGGGGCACGCCGTTCAGCAGGAGGACGGGGGCCGGTGGCTGTTTCGGAAAGGGCAGTGCGGCGCCCGCCGTCATGGCCCGAGCCTGGTTCAGCGGCTGACCTCCAGCACCACCTTCCCGGTGGCGACGCGCTGTTCCAGCAGCCGCAGCGCCTCCGCACCGCGTGCCAGAGGCAGGCGGTGAGAGACGTGGGGCTTGAGTTTTCCCTCAGCGGCCCAGGCGGCCAACTGCTCGAACTGCGTGCGCACCCGCTCCGGGGCGTTCTTGCGGTAGGAACCCCAGTAGAAGCCGAAGGCGGCCAGGTTCTTGACCAGCAGCAGGTTGGCGGGAATCTGCTGCACCTCGCCGGCGGCAAAGCCGATCACCACCAGGCGGCCTTCCCAGGCGGTGCAGCGCAAGGAAGCATCGAAGACCTTGCCGCCCACGGGATCGAAAACCACGTCGGCGCCGCGGCCGCCGGTGATCTCCTTCACCCGAGCGCGCAGATCCTCCTCGCGGTAGTCGATCAGGTGGTCGGCGCCGTGCTCCTGCGCGATGGCCAGCTTGTCCGCGCTGCCCGCCGTGGCGATGACGGTGGCGCCGAGCGCCTTGCCAACTTCCACCGCCGCCAGACCGGTGCCCCCGGCGGCGCCGTGCACCAGCAGGGTTTCCCCCGCCTGCAATCCGGCGCGCCAGACCAGCGCGCCATGGGCGGTGCCATAGGTGATGGGAAAACCGGCGGCGATGGCGGCATCGAAGCCGGCGGGCCGGTGAAAGACGTCGCTGGCCTTGGCAACGGCGACCTCGGCATAGCCGCCGTGGCCGGGAATGCCCATGACCGGGTCGCCGATGCGGAAGGTGTCGACGCCTTCGCCCAGCGCCGCCACCGTTCCGGCCACTTCCAGACCGGGGGCAAAGGGGAAGGGTGGCTTCTCCTGATACTTGCCCCGGATGATCAGTGTATCGGCAAAGTTCACCCCGGCGGCCTCGACCGCGATGGCGATTTCGCCCGGGCCCGGCTCGGGGGCCGCAATCTCGTCCAGTTCAAGGTCTTCCGGTTCGCCCCAGGCCCGGCACAGCAAGGCACGCATCTTAACTTTCCTTCCTCAGATTGCTCAGAAGAACCACTCGGCCCCGCGCTGGATCTGACCCACTTCCAGACCGACGCGATTGTGCAGCACCGGCGCCAGATCCCGCTGCAGTTCGGCCGCGGCGGCGCTGTCCAACTGGTCGAGACGCTGCAGCAGTTGGGTGAGCAGGAATTCGCTGGCCCGGGTGGCGCCGTCGTCCACCTTGAGGGCGAGGCCCAGGCCCAACTCCGGCAGCGCGGCGCAGTAGACGCCCTCGGCGCCGGTCTTGACCAGGGCGCGCCCGCCGGTCGCGGCGAGTACGCGGGTGCACATGCGCCCGGTGCCGGCGACCATGTAGGGCTCGGCGGTCATGGCCTTGGCAATGCGCGCGCAGGCTGCTTGCCGCCGCTCCGGCTGGTCGGCCGGATCGGCAAAGCGCGCCATGGCCAGCGCAAGATTGCCCAGCGGAATGCCGATCTGGGGAATGCCGCAGCCGTCGATGCCGCGCGGGGCACCGCGCAGGTCCAGCCCGCACATCATCTCCAGTATGCCGAGCAGGGTCTGCTGCACCGGGTGCTCCCAGAGAATGTAGCCTTTCGTGGGGACCTTCAGGTGCTTCGCCAGGGTCAGAAAGCCGGCATGCTTGCCCGAGCAGTTGTTGCGCAGCGCGCTGGCCCCGCCGCCGGCGCGCAGCAGTTCCTCCAGGCTTTCCTGGTGGGTCGGCAGCTGCGGCCCGCATTCCAGGTCGCTCTCGGAGCAGCCGATGCGTTCCAGCCAGGCCGCCACCGCCTCGACCTGGGCCGCTTCGCCGTTGTGACTGGCGCAGGCCAGCGCGATTTCCTTGTCGTCGCAGCCGAAGGCCTCGGCGGCACCGCTTTCCACCAGTCCCAGCGCCTGCAGCGGCTTGATGGCGGAGCGCGGAAAGACCAGCGCTTCCACGTCGCCGGCGGAAAGCACCACGCGGCCCTCCACGTCGACCACAGCCACGGCGGCTCGGTGCCGGCTTTCCACCATGCTCCCCCGCGTGACCTCCACCAGCAGCGGATTGACCGCCGGACGGGCCGGTGTGGTCTGCGCGTGCCTGTGAGAGGTCTCGGTGGGCTCGGTCATGGCGATGTCCTGATCTTGGGCGGGGACTGGGTCCGAAAGGTGCGCGGCAGCTTGCCCAAGCGGCTGCATCGGTGCAAGTTCCGCTCCATGCGTGGATACTTCGGAATTGGCGTCGAGGGCATCTCCAAGGCGATGAACCTCGGCAACCTGCAGCGCTCGGCCCATGCCTTCGGCGCAAGCTTCTTCTTCACCGTTGCGCCGCAGATCAGGCAGCGCGAGGTCCGCCTGTCGGACACCTCCAAGGCACCCGATCATCTGCCGACCTACAGCTTCGCGTCGGTAGCGGAGGTGCAGTTGCCGCGGCACTGCCGCTTGATCGGGGTGGAGCTGACGGACGATGCGGTCGAGCTGCCCAGTTTTCATCACCCCACGTCTGCGGCCTATGTGCTGGGGCCGGAGCGCGGCAGCCTCTCGCCGGAGATGCAGGCCCGCTGTGACGCGATCGTGAAGATTCCCATGCGGTTTTGCATCAATGTCGGCGTGGCCGGCGCGATCGTCATGTACGATCGCATGACCGTGATGGGCCGCTTCGCGCCGCGGCCGGCCTCCAGTCTGGGTCGACCCGAGGAGGTGCCGCCGCATGTTCATGGCGGACAGGTGATTCGTAGTCAGCGGCAGCAAAACCAGGGCTGATGACCACACAGCGCAGATCAGCGTCCCGGCGTTGGTCGCCGGGAACCGCAAGCAGGGGGTGGCTTGCAGCCGGATGAAGCTGCTATCTTGCGACGCGGCGGAATCAGGCTCCCCCGAGCCGAGGACCTTGTTCCGGGTGCCGGACGATACCATTCCTTCACTGTGTTCTGCGTCGTCGCGGTCCGGGCCGTCTGGCAACGGACGGGGCGAAGGGCTCGGCCGGCCGGGCGATTGCGGCACGTGCCGCTGCCGGCTGTTTCCTATTGAGTCCGATTCGGTGATGATGCCGGCCGAAGCGGCCCAGTGAGGGCTCCGGAGCGTGCGAGTATTTAGGGGATAAGATATGCAGCGAAAGAGATTGATGACCTCCGCGGCAGCCGTCGCGACCGCAGCCGTCTTGCTCAGTTTCCAGCCGCAACCGGCCGAGGCGCAATCGGTGGAGCGGGTTGGCGACTTCAACGCCTGGTCCGCCTACACCACCACGGAGGATGGTAACCAAGTCTGCTTCATTGCCAGTTCGCCCACCCGCAGCGAGGGGCAGTACACGCGGCGCGGCAATGTTTTTTCCATCGTCACGCTGCGCCCGGCCGATGACCGCGACCCCGAGGTGAGCTTCATCGCCGGCTATACCTTCCAGGAGGACAGCACGGTGGAAGCCGCCATCGACCAGGAGCACAGCTTCGCGCTCTTCACGCAGGAAGATGCCGCTTGGCTGCCAAACGAGCAGGGGGCGGACCGTCAGATGATTGACCGCATGCGCGCCGGCCTCACCATGGTGGTCCGTGGCACCTCCTCGCGCGGCACCCTCACCACCGACACCTATTCCCTGCGCGGTTTCATGGCGGCCTACGACGCCATGGAGCAAGCCTGTAACTGAAAGCCGTCCCAATGAGCAGAAGCGCTCACGCCCTTGCCTTCGCCCCGCCGGAAGCGGCCGCTGACTCCAAGCGGGATCTGATCGGTCTCAGCCGTGACGCGCTGACCGAGGCGGTCGCGGGTCTTGGCGAGCCCAATTTTCGCGCGAAGCAGCTCTGGCACTGGCTCTATCACCAGGGCGCGACCGACTTCGCGGCCATGACGACCCTGTCCAAGGGCTTCCGGACCAAGCTGGCCGAGCACTTCCGCATTTCGCGGCCGGGTGTGGCGCGCCATCAGGTCTCGGAGGACGGCACCCAGAAGTGGCTGCTGCGTTTCGGTGACGGCAACGAAGCCGAGATGGTCTTCATTCCCGAGGAGGACCGCGGCACGCTCTGCGTATCCAGCCAGGTGGGCTGCACCCTGACTTGCCGCTTCTGCCACACCGGCACCCAGCGCCTGGTCCGCAACCTCTCGGCTGCCGAGGTTCTGGGGCAGATTCTGCTGGCCCGCGATTTCCTCGGCGAATGGCCCTCTCCGAAAGAGGGGCGGCGCCTCACCAACATCGTGATGATGGGTATGGGCGAGCCGCTCTATAACTTCGAGGAGGTTTCCAAGGCCCTGAAGCTGGCCATGGATCCGGACGGGGTGGCGCTCTCCCGGCGCCGCATCACGCTTTCGACCTCGGGCGTGGTGCCGATGATGGCCCGCTGCGGCGAGGAACTGGGCGTGAACCTGGCGGTTTCCTTGCACGCGACCAATGATGAACTGCGCGACGAGATCGTGCCGCTCAATCGCAAGTACCCGATCGCGGAACTGCTCCAGGCCTGCCGCGACTATCCCGGCGTCCACAACGCCCGGCGCATCACCTTCGAGTATGTGATGCTCAAGGACGTCAACGATAGCGATGTCCATGCCGACGAGCTGGCACGGCTGCTGCAGGACATTCCGGCCAAGGTGAATCTCATCCCCTTCAATCCCTGGCCGGGGACGGCGTACGAATGCTCCGACTGGGACCGGATCGAGGCCTTCTCGGACCGGCTCTACCACCACGGCCTCTCGGCGCCGGTGCGCCGGCCGCGGGGACGCGACATTGCCGCAGCCTGCGGCCAGCTCAAGAGCGCCAGTGAGCGCTTGCGCAAGAGCGAGCGGGAGGCAGCGGCCGTCGCCTGAGGGTGACGGCGCTGCCCCAATGCCTCACTGCATAAGGGCTTCCATGCCCGCGGTGAAGCCCATGAGCGAGAGCGGGACCGACACCTGTTGCTCGTCGATGTCGTAGGCCAGCACCTCCAGGGTTACCCCGCTACGCAGGCGGCGCTGCACCTCGTCGCTCAGCTCGAGCGGCGCCAGGCAGCCCCCGGGTTCGCAATGTCGGATCGGCAGGCGGTCGGGCTCGGCGTCATCGATGCTGAGGCCGATGCCGGGCGGCAGCAGGACCCCCAGCGGCATGACGAACCAGGCCACCGGAACGTTGTCGGGACCACTCGGTGCAATGACTAGGGCCATCACCGGCTCGCCGGTCTCGGGATCATCCACCGGCTGAACCAGCTCGCAGCGCCGCTGCCCGCCTTCGCCCGCACAGCGCAGGCTCCAGTCCTCGAACTGCTGCACTTCCACCTCGGCCTCCGGCACGTCCTCAGTGGGAAGGCCCTGGGCCAGCGCCGGTGATTGCACCAGGCCCAGCAGCGCAAGCGCGCCTGCTACCAGTCCGAGGGTCGTGATCTTTCGCTCAGCCATTGCTTCTCCAACCGCGTCGCATGTTCAGGGATGTCATCCAGGGATATGTCGTCCCCGGCACTCGGCCTCTGTATAGCGAAGCGGGCGCGGCGCGTCGATGCGAGCGCTTCGGTACGGAGGGTTGGCGTTGTTTGGCAGCGGAGAGTTTTTCACATGAACGTCATCAATGCGTCTTCCCGCCGAAACGAAGCTCCCCTATGATCGAACGTGTTCAAATGAACAGTAGGGCGTTTCTATAGGCCCTGAAGGAGGGGAAGGGTGCTGAGCGACCGCCAGAAGGCGATTGTCGCGCTGATCCGGGAGCAGGGCTACCAGGCGATCGAGGCCCTGGCCGAGCGCTTCGGCGTGACCCCGCAGACCATTCGGCGCGACGTCAATCAGCTCTGCGACGCACGGGTGTTGCGCCGTTTGCACGGCGGCGCGGAACTGCTGAGCGAGGCGGAAAACCTCCCCTACGATACCCGCCGCATCACGCACCTCGATGCCAAGCGACGCATCGCCGAGGCCGTTCGGCCGCTGGTCGCCAATCGCTCCTCCCTGTTCATCGGCATCGGCACCACGCTGGAGCAGGTGGCCCTGGCGCTTTCGGCACACGAGGACCTGACAGTGGTGACCAACAACCTGAACGCCGCCATGGCGCTGTCGGTCAACGGCTCCCACCGCATCGTCATCGCCGGTGGCAAGCTGCGCCTGCCGGATCGCGACCTCCTGGGCGAAGAGGTCGAGGCGCTCTTCTCGGCCTACAAGGTGGACATCGGCATCTTCGGCGCGGGCGGAATCGACGAGGAGGGCACGCTACTCGACTTCGATCCGGCAGAGGTGCGCGCCCGCGAGGCGCTGGTGGCCAACTGCCGGCGGCGCATCCTGGTGGCCGATGCCACCAAGTTCGGCCGCAGCGCCCCGGTGCGCGGCGGGCATATTGCCGATGTGGACAGCTTCGTCACCGACCGGCCGCCGCCGACGCCCATCGCGGCGCTGCTGGCCGAGGCGGGGTGTGAGACCATCGTGGCCCAGTCTGTTGAAAGGGAGAGAGTCCATGCCGGCTGACAGCGGTCCCGCAGCGGTCGAAGCGGAGGCGATCCGCAAGACCTGGGACGATGCCGTCGCGGTGGACAGCATCAGCTTCCGGGTCGAATCCGGCGAGTTTCTCGTCCTGCTGGGACCCTCGGGCTGCGGCAAGTCCACGACGCTGCGCATCGTCGCGGGCCTGGAGGACAGCGAAGGGACAGACCTGGGGCATTCCCTTCCAGCGCTCCACCATCGTGCTCTACTGGAACAAGGACGCCTTTGCAGAAGCCGGCCTGGACCCCGAGACGCCGCCGGCCAACTGGGACGAGATGGTCGAGATGGGCCAGGCCCTGACCAAGGACGATGGCTCGCAGTGGGGCGTGATGGTGCCCTCCACCGGCTATCCCTACTGGATGTTCCAGGCCTTCGCCCTGCAGAACGGCATCGAGCTGATGAACGAGGAGGGAACCGAGACCTACTTCGACGATCCCGCGGCCGTCGAGGCGCTGGAATACTGGGTCTCGCTCTCGGCCGAGCACGGCATCATGCCGAGCGGAACGGTGGAATGGGGCACGCTGCGCCAGAACTTCCTCGAAGGCCAGACCGCCATGATGTGGCACACCACCGGCAACCTGACCGCCGTGCGTAACCAGGCCGAGTTCGATTTCGGCGTGGCCCTGCTCCCGGCGAAGGAGCGTTATGGCTCACCGACCGGCGGCGGCAACTTCTACGTCTTCGAGGACACCTCCGAGGCAGAGCAGAAGGCGGCCATGAGCCCGGCCGCCTATGAGACCGATGCGCTCAAGTCCTACGTGGAGGAGTTCCCGGCAGCGGCCGTGGCCCGCGACCAGCTTGAGCACGGCGCAGCCGAACTCTCGACCTACGAGGGCGGGCGCGTGCGTGAGGCGCTCAACAATGCGGTCCAGTCGGCGCTGACCGGGTCGGCCGAGCCGGCGGATGCCCTGGCGGAGGCCCAGGCCACGGCCGAGCGTCTGCTGCGCATGTATCGCTAAGGCCTGCAAGCCGCACCCCGGCCGCCGGACGTCCGGCCGGGGTGCGGTCTTTTCCTTTTGGTGATCCCCAGTGCCATGCCTCGATTGAAAACCACCACGCTCTACGGCTGGCTGCTCTTCGCTCCTGCGGGAGTGATGCTGACGCTCTTTGCCTTCAGCCCGACCATTGCCACCTTTTGGCAGAGTTTCTTTTCCCGCGGCACCGCGCGCCGGCCGTCGCAGTTCATCGGCCTGGATAACTACGAGGCCATGCTGGCGGACCCGATCTTCTGGCAGGTGGCCAAGAACTCGCTCTGGTACGCTGTCGGCACCATTCCGACCTCCATCGCGATCGCGCTGGGCATGGCGCTCTGGGTCAATTCCAAGCTGCCGGCGCGCACCCTGGTGCGCATGGCCTACTTCACGCCGACAATCCTGCCCATGATCGCGGCGGCCAACATCTGGCTGTTCTTCTACAGTCCCGACATCGGCCTGCTGGACCAGATCGGCCGGGCCCTGGGGTTGGGCGGGCACAACTGGCTGGGCGATCCCTCCACGGCGCTTGGCGCCATAATCGTCACCACGGTGTGGAAGGAAGCCGGCTTCTTCATGATCTTCTACCTGGCAGCGCTGCAGACCATTCCCCCGGACCTGAAGGACGCGGCCGCCATCGAGGGTGCGGGCCGCTGGACCTGGTTTCGCCGGGTGGTCTTTCCCCTGCTGATGCCGACGACGCTTTTCGTGCTGGTCAATGCCATGATCAACTCGGTGAAGCTGATCGACCACCTCTTCATCCTGACCAAGGGCGGCCCCAGCAACGCCTCCAAGCTGCTGCTCTACTACGTCTATGAAACGGCCTTCAGCTACTTCGACCAGCCCTATGCTGCCACGCTGACCGTGGTGATCCTGCTCACTTTGGGCCTGCTGGCCGTGGCGCAGGTGCGCGGTCTCGATCGACGGATACATTACCGATGACCCGACGCCGCCTCACCCTTGGACGCTGCGTGGAGGTGTCGGCTGCCTGGCTGCTGGCGCTGATCTGGATCGCGCCGCTGCTCTATGCCTTCTGGGCCGCCTTTCACCCGCCGGCCTATGTCACGCGCTTCGAACTCTTCGCCCCGCTGACGCTGCAGAACTTCGTCGAGGCCTGGGGCTATGCGCCCTTTGCGCGCTACTTCCTCAACACCTTCCTGCTGGTGAGCCTGATCCTGGCCGGGCAGTTCTTCTTCTGCACCCTGGCCGGTTATGCCTTCGCGCGTTTCGAGTTTCCGGGCCGTGACCTGCTCTTCGCGCTCACGCTGCTGCAGCTCTTCATCCTGCCGGAGGTGCTGATCGTCGAGAACTACCGCATCATGAGCGGGCTCGGCTTGATCGACACCATCGCCGGCATCGGCCTGCCCTACATGGCGAGCGCCTTCGGCATCTTCTTGCTGCGCCAGGCCTTCAAGCAGGTGCCGCGCGAGCTGGAAGAGGCCGCGCGGGTGGAGGGCTGCGGCTTCCTGGGCGTACTCTGGCGGGTCTATGTGCCGGTAGCCAAGCCGGTCTATCTGGCCTACGGCCTAGTTTCTGTGTCCACCCACTGGAACAACTTCCTTTGGCCGCTGGTGGTCACCAATTCGGTGGAAACACGGCCGCTGACCGTCGGGCTGGCGATCTTCGGGGCGCCGGAAAGCGGGGTGAACTGGGCGGTGATCTCGGCGGCGACGCTCATGGTCATCGCACCGCTGCTGATCGCCTTCCTGCTGTTCCAGCGCCAGTTCGTGCAGTCCTTCATGACCGCCGGCATCAAGTGAGCCCTGGTCAAGTGAGTTCTCGTCCGGGAGACAGTCCATGCTGATTGCCCAGCTTTCCGATCCTCACGTCATGGCGCCGGGGAAGCGTGCCTTCGACCGGATCGATACCGCCGCCATGCTCGCGCAGGCCGTTGCGCGGCTCATGCGCTTCGAGCCCCAACCCGACGCGGTGCTGCTCACCGGGGACCTGGCCGACGGTGGGGCGCCGGCGCCCTATCGGGAGCTGCGCCGCATCCTGGCGCCCTTGCCCATGCCGGTCTACCTGCTGCCGGGCAATCACGATGACCGCCAGGAACTGCGCGCGGCTTTCCCCGAAGCGGACTATCTCAAGCAGGATCCCGACTTCCTGCACTTCGCCGTCGACCTCGGCCCCTGCCGCCTGCTGGCCCTGGACAGCCTGCTGCCCGGCTCGATCAATGGTGAACTCTGCGACCGGCGCCTTGCCTGGACCGAGGCGCGGCTGCAGGAAGAAGCGGACAAGCCGGTGATCATGGCCATCCACCATCCGCCCTTCACCACGGGCCTGGCCAAAATGGATGCCTATGGGTTGAAGCGGGGCGGTGCCGAACTGGCGGCCATCGTCGCCCGGCACCCGCGCGTGGAGCGCCTGCTCTGCGGCCACCTGCATCGCCCGATCCAGGTCCGCTGGGCCGGCACCCTGGCGATGACGGCGCCCAGCACCGCGCACCAGATGAGCCTCGACCTGCGCCCGGATGCGCCGCTCACCATGCACCTGGAGCCGCCCGGCTTTCTGCTGCACCAGTGGATCGCGGGGCAGGGGCTGGTGAGCCACCTGCTGCCCAGCGGGGATTTCGAAGGCCCATTACCGCTTGGCGGCGGTCACTGAGGCGATCCAGTTTGGGCGCGCGGGCCCTCGTCGCCCTCTCGTGCCAGGTCGAACAGCTGCAGCAAGGCTTCGGGCGGCTGCGCGCCCGGCAGGGCGTAGTGTCCATCGATGATGAAGCAGGGCACGCCGCTGATCCCCGCCGCCCGCGCCTGCTGGTCCTCGCTGCGGACCGCCGCGCTGTCGGTATCGCTTTCCAGGTACGCCCGGGTTTCCGCCGCCGGCAGACCTGCCTGCTCGGCCACCTCCAGCAGCGTTTCCCGCTGCCCGATGTCCCGTCCGGCCAGGAAGTAGGCCTGGAACAGCCCCTCCACCAGGGGATCTTGCAGGCTGTGGCCACCTGCGAAGCGGATCAGGCGGTGCGCCTCCACCGTGTTGGGGGTGCGCTGGATGGCGGGGAAGTTGAAGGCGATGCCTTCTTCCGTGCCCACGGCTGAGACATTGCGATAGACCTCGGCGCTGGTGGCCGAGGGGCCGAACTTCAGTCTGAGATAAAGATCACGCTCGATCCCCTCTTCCGGCATGTCCGGGTTGAGCTGAAAGGCGCGCCACCGGATTTCCGCAGTTTGCGCCACTTCGGGCCGGGCGGCGAGCGCGCGCTCCAGGCGGCGTTTGCCCACGTAGCACCAGGGGCAGATGACGTCGGAGAAGATGTCGATGCGCATGGCTGGTCTTTCCGGTTGGAGTGGGTAGGACGGCTTGACCTTTACCGACTGCCTCACGACCATAGCCGCCCACGGGCCGCAAGGCCACGGGACCAAAGCGAGGGAGTGCCAATGGCTGAAGCCATCAGCAAGTTCGACCAGGATCTGCCGCGTCGGGAAGCCAACCACGTCGCCTTGTCGCCGGTTTCCTTTTTGCAGCGCTCCGCGGCGATCTATCCGGAGTCGACCGCTGTCATTCATGGCCGCCATTACAGTTACCGCGAATTCGCAGAGCGTTGCCGCCGTCTCGCCTCGGCCCTGCAGAAGCGCGGTCTCGGGCAGGGTGACACCGTGGCGGTCATGGCGCCCAACGTCCCGGCATTGCTGGAAGCCCACTACGGCGTGCCGATGTTCGGCGGGGTACTCAATGCCCTCAACATCCGGCTCGACCCGGCCACCATCGCCTTCATCTTGCAGCACGGCGAAGCCAAGGCCCTGATCGTCGATCGTGAGTTTTCGCCGGTGATCCAGGCCGCCCTGGCCGAACTGGATCGCAAGCCGCTGGTGATCGACTACGACGATGCCATGACCGAAGCCCAGGGCGGCACGCGCGGGCCGCTTATCGGCGAGTTGGAGTACGAAGCCCTGCTGGCCGAGGGCGACCCCGATTTCGCCTGGCAGCCGCCGGCCGACGAATGGGAAGCGCTGGCGCTGAACTACACCTCGGGGACCACCGGCGATCCTAAGGGCGTGGTCTACCATCACCGCGGCGCCTTCCTGAACGCGGTGGGCAACGCCATGGTGCTGGGGATCGACCGGCGCGCCGCCTACCTCTGGACCCTGCCGATGTTCCATTGCAACGGCTGGACCTACACCTGGGCGGTGACGGCCATGTCGGGGACCCATGTCTGCTTGCGCAAGGTGGACCCGGCGCTGATCTATCCCTTGATCGAGGAAGCGGGTGTCACGCACCTCTGCGGCGCGCCCATCGTGCTGAACCTGCTGGCGCATTCCCCGGCCGACGTCCGGCGTCCGCTGCCGCGGCGGGTGCGTGTCGGTACCGGCGGTGCGGCGCCGCCCTCGACGGTGATCTCTCGCCTGGAGCAACAGGGCTTCGAGGTGCTGCACCTCTACGGCCTGACCGAATGCTACGGCCCCTCGACACTCTGCGCCTGGCAGGACGACTGGAGCAACCTGCCGCTGGAGGAACGCGCCATGAAGATGGCGCGCCAGGGCGTGGCCTATCCGACACTGCAGGAAGCCAGTGTGCGCGATCCCGAGACCCTGGAAGCCGTGCCGGCCGACGGAGAGACGGTGGGGGAGTTGATGCTGCGCGGCAACACGCTGATGAAGGGCTACCTGAAGAACCCGGAGGCCACGCGAAGAGCCTTCGCCGGCGGCTGGTTCCGCACTGGCGACCTCGGCGTGCTCCATCCCGACGGCTACGTGGAGATCAAGGACCGCTCCAAGGACATCATCATCTCCGGCGGGGAGAATATCTCCTCCCTGGAAGTGGAAGAGGTGCTCTACCGGCACCCCAAGGTCATGGAAGCGGCGGTGGTCGCCCGACCCGACCCGAAGTGGGGCGAGAGTCCCTGCGCCTTCGTGACCCTGCAGGAGGGGGAGGAGGCAACGCCGGAAGAAATCCTCGCCTGGTGCCGCGATCACCTCGCGCGCTTCAAGCTGCCCAAAACGGTGGTGTTCGGCGCCCTGCCGAAGACCTCCACGGGCAAGATCCAAAAGTTCGTTCTGCGCGAGCAGGCCAAGGAGCAGAAATGATCCACACCGACCTGAGCGGCCGCGTCGCCCTGGTTACCGGCGCGTCCAGCGGTATCGGCCACCACTTTGCCCAGACCCTGGCGCGGGCCGGGGCACGGGTCGCCATCGGCGCCCGGCGAAGTGAGAAGCTGGAATCCCTGGCGGCGGAAATCGCCGCGGCCGGCGGGCGGGCCCTGCCGCTGCGCCTGGACGTGACCGACCGGGACTCCGTTGCCGCTGCCTTCGCCCATGCGGAGACCGAACTGGGCACCCCCGACATCATCGTGAACAACGCTGGCGTGACCATCGACCGTCCGAGCCTGGAGCAGAGCGAGGAGGAGTGGGACCGGGTGGTGGACACCGATCTCAAGGGCGCCTGGATGGTGGCCTGCGAGGGCGCCCGGCGCCTGGTCGCGGCCGAGAAGGGCGGCAGCGTCATCAATGTGGCTTCGATCCTGGGCATTCTGGGCACGCCGCGGGTGGCGGCCTACACGGCGGCCAAGGCCGGCCTGATCAACCTGTCGCGCAGCCTGGCCATCGAGTGGGCGCGCCACGACATCCGGGTGAATGCGCTTTGTCCCGGCTACATCATCACCGACCTCAATCGCGAGTTCCTGGAAGGCCCGGTGGGCGAGAAACTGAGCCGGCGCATTCCGCAGCGCCGCTTCGGGCAGGCGAGCGATCTCGACGGCCCACTGCTGCTGCTGGCCTCCGACGCCTCGCGCTGGATGACCGGCAGTGCCCTGGTGGTCGATGGCGGCCAGAGCGCGGCGGCCTGAATCATGCTGTTGGATGATACGACGCGCGAAGCCCTGGCTGCCTGGATTGCCGAGCGGGCGGGGGTGAAGGACTGCGCAATCCGTGAGGCCCGGCCCCTGTCGGGCGGTGCCATTCAGGAGAACTGGCTGCTTGCGGTGGAATTGCTGGACGGCCCTGGCAGCGGCCATGCCGAGTACGTCCTGCGGGCGGATGCGCCCTCCGGCGTGGCGGTCAGCCACAGCCGTGCCGAGGAGTTCGCCCTGCTGCAGGCCGCCCGGGCTGCCGGTGTGACCGCGCCGGCGCCCTACTGGCTTGCGGATGCCGACGGCCCGCTGGGGCGTCCCTTCTATCTGATGGCCAAGGCCGAGGGTGTGGGTTTGGGTGCGAAGGTGGTGAAGGACACCAGCCTGGGCGGAGATCGCGCCGCACTGGCCGAGCGGCTGGGGTGCGAGTTGGCGCGCATTCATGCCATCCGGCCGCCGCGCGACGAACTTGCCTTCCTCGGCACCCCGTCCGATGACCCGGCCGCTGCATTCGTCACGGACTATCGCGCGCAACTTGACACTCTGGGGCAGCCGCGCCCGGCGCTGGAGTGGGCCTTGCGCTGGCTGGAGTTGCAGGCACCGCAGCCGCCCACGCAGGTGACGCTGGTCCACAATGACTTCCGGACCGGAAACTACCTGGTGGACTCGCACGGTCTGACCGCGGTGCTGGACTGGGAGTTTGCCGGCTGGGGCGACCCCGAGTCCGATATAGGCTGGTTCTGTGCGGCCTGCTGGCGTTTCTCCCGGCCCGAGCTCGAAGCCGGCGGCATTGCGGCGCGCGCCGACTTCTACCGCGGCTACGAGGCGGAGAGTGGGCGAAAGATCGACGATGCGCGCGTGCGCTACTGGGAGGTGGCGGCGCATCTGCGCTGGGCGGTCATTGCGGTGCAGCAAGGCAGGCGCCACTGGAGCGGCGCTGAGCGTTCGCTGGAACTGGCCCTGACCGGACGAATCGCCGCTGAACTGGAACTGGCCCTGCTGCGCATGACGGCACCGAAGGCCGCCGAAGGCGCTTCAGGGGCCAAGAGCGACCTGCCCGCAAGCAAGGATCGGCCGAGCGGCGCCGAACTGCTTGCGGAGGCTCGCCGGGTGCTGCGTGAAGCCATTTCGCCTTCGCTGCAGGGCAGTGCGCGCTTCCAGGCTGCCATGATCGGCAATGCCATGGGCATCGCCGAGCGTGAGTTGCTTGCTGCCAGCGCTGCAGACGAGGCGGCCGCGCTGAACGATCTCGCTTCGAGGATCCGTGCCGGCACCCTGGACCGGGACGGCGGCGTGCACGCGCAACTTTTGGCCGATGCCGAGCAGCGTACGGCCGTCGCCAACCCCTCTGCGCTGGAAACTCCCGCCGGGTCTGGCTGACAGCGCGTTGCAATTATCCTGGCCCTGGCCGGGAACCCGCGCTCGTATTCGGCATTCGTCATTGCGGTACAAGACCTTAATCCCCTTTTTCTGCGATTGCGGGGGTGGTCCTTTTGCAACGCGAGTTCATTTTGCTGCATTGCGATCACCGCCTATAACTGAGTAACGGGTCGGAAGCGTTGAGTTGTTGAGCCAGCCAAATGGCTGGGGTGCCAACGAACTTCTCCGATCTGGTGATTTGTCTCGTGCTTCCGCCATTTGGCCGAAGCCGGCCGAAGTCCGATTGGAGCCATTGCATGCAGCTAACGACCACCAGCAACGATAACCTGCCGCTGCGGGTCGGTGCTTTCGAGACGCTCGTGGAAGGCCTCGATTACGCCGCGCGCGGCGCCACCGGCTTCAACTTCTTCTCCGAGCGCGGCAAGCCCAGCCTGTCCCTGACCTATCGCGAGATCCGCGAGCGGGCGCTGGATCTGGCGCTACGCTTTTCGGCTTCGCATCTGGGCCGCGGTGCCCGGGTGGCGATGATCGCCGAGACCCGGCCGGAATTCATGGTGGCTTTCTTCGCCTGCCAGTATGCCGGCCTGGTGCCTGTGCCCCTGCCGCTCAGCGTCAACCTAGGTGGTCGCGAGGCCTATGTAACTCGCCTCGCCGCGATGATGAAGCGCGCCCACGTGTCGGCTGCGATCACCTCCGATGATCTCTTCCCGATGCTGGACGAGGCGGCCGGGCAGGCCGGTGTGGACTGTGTCGGCACCTACGAGGAGTTTGCTGCGCTGTCTTACGCGGGCGGTGAGATCCGGCCGCTGGGCAAGGAGGATTCGGCCTACATCCAGTTCTCCTCGGGCAGCACCTCGCTGCCGCGCGGCGTGATGGTCACGCAGCGCTCGATCATGGCGAACGCGCGCGGCATCGGCCAGCATGGCTTGCAACTGCGTGCCGGGGACCGCGCCACCTCCTGGCTGCCGCTCTATCACGACATGGGCCTGGTGGGCTTCTGCCTGACCCCGGCGATGGCGCAGGTTTCCGTCGACTACCTCGCCACCACGACTTTCGCCCGGCGGCCGCTGCTGTGGCTGCAGACGCTTTCCGAGCGGGGCGGCACCATCACCTTCGCGCCGACCTTCGGCTACGAGCTTTGCCTGCGCCGCGCCTCGAAGGTGGAGCCGGGCCAGTTCGACCTGTCGCGCTGGCGCGTTGCCGGCATCGGCGGCGAGATGGTGCGGGCCTCCGTGCTCGAAGCCTTCTCCGAGCGCTTTGCCGACTGCGGCTTTGACGGCAAGGCGTTCCTGCCGAGCTACGGTCTCGCAGAGTCCACGCTGGCCATCAGTTTCAGCCGTCTGGGCGAAGGCGTGAAGACCGACACGGTTGATCTTGAGGCCGCAGCCAAGCGCGATCTCGCCCTGCCTCTGCGCCATGACGGCACGTCGCAGCGCGCGCGCACCTTCGTGCGCTGCGGCACCCCTCTGCCTGAGCATCGTGTGGAGATCCGCGACTCCCAGGGGCGGGTCCTGCCCGAGCGCCGGATCGGCCGCGTCTATGTCACTGGGCCCAGCCTGATGGAAGGCTATTTTCGTGATCCCGCAGCCACCGAGAAGGCCATGCCCGAGGCCGGTTGGCTGGACACCGGTGATCTCGGCTACATGGCCGAGGGCGAGCTGGTCATCACCGGGCGGAGCAAGGATCTCATCATCATCGGCGGTCGCAACATCTGGCCGCAGGACCTGGAATGGGCGGTCGAAGCGCTCGACCGGGTCCGCGCCGGCGACGTGGCGGCCTTCGGTGTTTCGGATGGGGACGAGGGCGAAAGAGTGGTCCTGGTGGTGGAATGCCGCCTGAGGGACGCCAGCGAGCGCATGCTGCTGCGTCGCGAGATTGCGGCTGTCGTGCAGCGCAGCGCCGGCGTTGCCTGCGATGTGGTGCTGACGCGTCCGAACTCGCTGACCTTCACCTCCTCGGGCAAGTTGAGTCGGGCTGCTGCCAAGGCCGACTATATCTCCGGCAGCATCAGCGATCTCGATGGTGATGCAGAGCAGGAAGCGGCCTATGCCCTGGCCGTCGGGGCGGAGTAGGCAGGGACGCTGCCTCTGCCAGATTGGCTTCTACGCAAGCGGATGTGAAAGCCGGCTGACCCAGTGACTTCCGTTTCAGACTCGGCGCCCGCCGTGATCGCCGTGACCGGGGCCAGCGGCTTTGTCGGGCGGGCCACGGTTGCGCGTCTGGCGGCCCGCGGGCTGCGGCCCCGCATCCTGTTGCGCCGCCCGGATCCAGTTCTGGAAGCCATGGTGGCCGGGGTGGTGCGCGGCGATCTCACCGACAGCAGCGCCCTGGAACGCCTGGTCGCAGGCGCGGACGTGGTGGTGCACATCGGCGGGCTGGTTTCCGCTGTGCGGTCGGCCGATTTTCATCGGATCAACTGCGTGGCGACGGAACGCCTGGCCGGGGCGGCCGCGGCTGCGGGTGTCCGGCGCTTCCTTCTGGTTTCCTCGCTTGCAGCCCGCCAGCCCGAGCTCTCTCCCTACGCCGCGAGCAAGAACGCCGCGGAAAAGGCGCTGGTGCGTGCGGCACCAGGCCTGCGTTGTGCCATCGTCAGGCCGCCCGGAGTCTACGGCCCCGGAGACCGCGCCACTCTGCCGATCTTTCGCCAGCTGGCCGGCGGCCTGGTGGTCATGCCCGGCAGCGCGCACGCGCGCTTTTCCCTGATCTACGTCGAAGACCTGGCGCGCGCGCTGGTCTCCCTGGTCGAGCATCCCGACGCTGCAGCCTGGGACGGTGAGCCTCTGCCCCTGGATGATGGGGCTGAAGGGGGGTATGCCTGGAGTGAACTGGCCGCGCTTGCCGGTCGGGCGCTGGGGCGTCGGGTGCGCGTGCTGCAATTGCCGCCGGCACTCCTGGCACCGCTGGCCTGGGGAAGCGCGGGCGTGAGCCGGCTTACGGGCAGGCCTGCGATGATCTCGCCGGGCAAGCTGCGTGAGTTGGCTTGGCTGGACTGGGTGGCCAAAGCGCAACCGCAACGCCTGCCGCCAGACGGCCGACCGCGCGTTCCTTTTACCGAGGGCTTTACCCTGACCCTCCAATGGTATGAAAAGCAGGGGTGGCTTTCTGCGAGCCGCGCCCTTCACAATGAGGCAGGATGATGAGCGATACCGAGCAGTCGGTCTACGATACGGTCTGTGAGCTGCTGCAGCGCTACAACCGCGACGGACGGGAGCTGCGTCCCGAGACCGATCTCAATGCCGAACTCAACATTGATTCGGTCGCGGCCATGGACCTGATCATGGAGATCGAGGACAAGTTCGACATCGACATCCCGATCAACCTGGTGGGCGACCTTCGCACCGTGAAGGATCTCGTCGCCACGGTTCGCAGCCAGCAGGAAGGCGCCTGATGGACATTCTCGCCAAGTACGATGGCCTCGCCGAGCGGCGGGATCTCATGCTCCAGGCCGGGGCCAATCCGTTCGGGCTGCGCATGGAGAAGATTCTCTCGCCGACGGAAGCGCTGGTGAATGGGCGGCGCACGCTGCTGGTGGGAACCAACAACTACCTCGGCCTGACCTTCGATCCCGACTGCATCGCGGCCGGCGTGAAGGCGCTGCAGGAGCAGGGGACCGGCACCACCGGTTCGCGCATCGCCAACGGCAGCTATGCCCTGCACGAAGCCCTGGAGGAGGCGATCGCGCGCTTCCTCAAGCGCAAGTCGGCCATCGTCTGGCCCACGGGCTATCAGGCCAACCTTGGCATGATTGCCGGACTGGCCGGGCCGGGCGACACCATCCTGCTCGATGCCGACTCCCACTCCTCGATCTATGACGGCTGCCGCCTGTCCGGCGCGACGCTGGTGCGCTTCCGGCACAACGATCCGGCCGATCTCGACAAGCGCCTGGCCCGGCTGCGCCGCCAGGGTGCAGCAGAGAACGGGGCGCTGCTGGTGATCGTCGAGGGCATCTATTCCATGCTCGGCGACATTGCCCCGCTGCCTGAGTTCGTCGAGGTCAAGGAGCGGCATGGCGCCTTCCTCCTGGTGGACGAGGCCCATTCGCTAGGCGTGATGGGCGACTGCGGCCGTGGCGTTGCCGAGGCGCAAGGGATCGAAGCGGGCGTGGACTTCCTGGCCGGCACCTTCTCCAAGTCCCTCGGCGGCATTGGCGGTTTTGGTGTTTCGGATCACCCGCACTTCGAGCGGCTGCGCTACTGCAGCCGGCCGTACATGTTCACGGCCTCAGCGTCACCGGCCAGCATCGCCACGGTGATCGCGGCCATTGAGCGGATCGAGCAGGAGCCCGAGCTGATAAGGCAGCTCTGGCGCAATGCCGAGGCGCTGCACAGCGGCCTCGCCACCGCGGGCTTCGATATCGCCGCACCGGTCAGCCCGGTCGTGGCCGTCAAGCTGTCCGACGAGCGCCTGGCAGTGGCCTTTTGGAACGCGCTGCTGCAGGCCGGGATCTATGTGAATCTGGCGGTGCCGCCAGGAACGCCCAACAACAGCTGCTTGATGCGCTGCTCCGTCTCCGCGGCGCACACGCCCGAGCAGATCGAGGGTGTGGTGCGCACCTTCGTCGAGGTGCGCGAAGCGCTGGGCGCGGCCGCACCGGCAAGTTGATCCAGGGGACCTGAAGCGAGCAATGCAGGGCGACGGGAAGCAGCACGCGGCGGCATGCCACTGCGGGGCCGTGCAGTTCCAGGTGCGGCTGAGCGACGGCTTCGAGACGGTCCGCCGCTGCTCCTGCTCCTATTGCCGAATGCGCGGCGCCATCGCGGCCTCCGCGCGTTTGGAGGATATCACCTTTCTGCAGGGCGAAGAAAAGCTCACGCTCTACACCTTCAACACGGGCAATGCGAAACACTATTTCTGCAGCGTCTGCGGCATCTACACCCACCATCAGCGCCGCTCGAACCCGCGCGAGTTCGGCGTCAATGTCGCCTGCATCGAGGGCGTCAGTCCCTTTGATTTCCCTGAAGTGCTGGTGATGGATGGGGTCCAGCACCCTTCCGACACCGGCGCTGCGCCCCGGGTGGCCGGCACCCTCCGCTTCACGCCCGAAGAATGATCAATCACAACTGGGAAGTGAGACCTGTGCCTGCGGATAATAGGCAAGAATAGTTCCTTGTAGAGTGCAAACGGATTGGAAATAGTTCGCCCACCGCTCTCCGAGGTGTGAGTTCTCTAAAGGCGCATAAGTAAAATAATTCCGTCGGGGATGTAGAAGCCGTTAACCATGTTATCACTGACAAAGACACTGCTCTTTCCGTCGACCCTAAACATTCTGCTAAGCGGCTTGATCGCAGGGTGAGTGTCGAGAACCATTTCTGTATCGCTGGCATCGATACCATGGAGCGCTTCTCTATGCTTTGTTACTATCTCAGACACGCGACGGTAGAATTCATTTTTGTCCGTGAACCGCTCCGGAGGCACCACCCATAAGCGCCACGTGTCGGTGTCTGTATTGTGAACCCACATAGCAGCTCTGGGCCTGAAGCCACCATCTTCAAGGTACTCAATGATATCGTGGCCAGCCTTTACCAGAATTTCTTGATCCATAAGAACACTCCTTCATTTGGATCCGCGATTGCCTGGATAATCGCTTGCGCTGAGTACCTATCTATCGATTCATATCGCTTTTCAGGCCTCCATTCGGACACTATAGCCCAGTTGGCACCGAAAATCGGACTTTTGTCTTGATACTCCCTTAGTTCATTGCTTAATCCGGCCACCCCGACGAGCTTCTTGAACTCATGCCTGTATGTCGCATCGATGAAAGATTTGTCAGGGATCGTGTCAGCGCTGATCTGCCTTGCTATACATGCCTTTAGGCCTATTTCGACAGCATAGCCAGCTAAGTAGTATGCATTAGAGTAGCGACTACTATTTAATAAGAGTGTCGCATCCTCAAGCTTCGCTTGAGCGACCCTCTGGCAATCAGTCCGCTTCAATCCAAATGCCATGTTCTAGTTCCTATGGCGTTTAAGTGCGTTAAAGATAATAACAAGAAACGCAGCACGCAACAAATGAATACGTTTACTGTTGAATCATCCTAAATATAACTGATGCCTAAAATAGGACACCATACGTGATCTACCTAAATTTCTAATGGCGTCTCGTTTCTGGTCCTAATTGAGGGGCGCGATGCCCGCTGGAAACTATGGAACCCAAATAAGGTAGGGTGGAGGGTAGAATCAAAGTGCTGGAGATGCAACCTGTGTGAGAGTTGCGGCTTTTCCCTGGATGCAACAACGGAAGGGAAGTTCCTGTACGTTCTGCTCATAATCGGTTCAGCGAAAGCCGCCCCTGCGATAGAGGCGCCAGGCCAGGAAGGGCGCGGACAACAGGGGATGGCGCTGTTCCCAGGGCTTTGGAACCACGCGCACGCCCGAGTGGCGCTCGATCTTCCAGAGCAGGTAGCTCTGGCCGCCGGCGAAGGTGAAGGCGGCTTTCGTCAGGCGTGCCACCGACAGCAGCTTGCCCCAGGCCCGGCGCAGGGCCCAGCGCCGCCGGGCGCGCCGCTCAGCCTGGCTGGACGGTGCCGGCAGCTGGGGCAATAGGCCTGCGCCGAGACCCTCGTATCGTTCGGCGTAGCGCGCGACCAGTTCTGCGGCCCGGCCGGGCTGTTCGGCCCTCAGTTCCGTGCGATAGGTCTCCGCGAAGGCCCGCTCGAACAGCGCAGCAGGGGTGGTCCGTTCCGGCAGCAGCGGGCGCGTCTGGGTGCCCAGTGTGGCCACGGCCTGCGCCAGGAGCGCCGCCACCCTTTGCCGCACCGCGGGGCCACCGGACCAGAGGAGCCCGGTGGGCTGGGCGAAGCGGGCCCAGAAGTAAGGGTGGAAGCTGCGCTGGGTGACCAGCCACTCCAGCGCGTCGAGGGTCACGAGCGCGTACTTGGCACGCACGGTGCGGCCTTCGAATGTCACCTCCTGGTAATAGACGTTGGGCGGCAGCACCCGGTTGCCCAGCGCTGACAACGGGTTGCGGTGCGCCTGCCGGTAGCCTTCCACCAACAGGTAAAGATCCACCAGGCCTCCCTCGTCACTCCCGCTGCGCAGGCAACTGCCGTAGAAGAGGATGGCAAGTGTTCCGGGGTGGCGCGCGCGGGCGGCCTCGGCCACGGCCTGCACTGCGGCAGAGGCGGGCGCATCGACCTCGCCTTCGACGATCGCCTGGAGGGGGGACAGGTCCATCGGCTGCCTCAGAAGCGCAGGAAGGACAGGCTGTCGTCGGCAGTGATCCGCAGGGGGCGTGCCGGATCGGGCTGATAGAACTGGCCGTCCAGGGTGAAGGGCTCGCGCAGTTGCAGCTCGATGCTGCGCGCTCCGCGGCTGCGATAGCCCTCCGGCATCCGGCGCGTGCGCCCGCCGTAGAGGACACGGGGCGCGTTCCACAAGAGGCGCCGGGGTGGATGGGCGATGGCCGTGTAGCGCAGGGGGCTGCCGTCCTGATTCCAGAACGGACGCGAGCCGATCACGAGGCGGTCAAGCGTGGTGACCAGGATCAGAAGTTCATGCCGTTGGCTGGGCGGGGCGCCGTCGAGAGCGGTGGCGATGGTCTCGCCGGGCACTGCATCGCGGCTGGTGCCCAGGGCCCAGCCGAACAGCAGGCCGGCGATGGTGAGACCCGCTGCCCAGTCGGCTTCGATCCCGAGTGCATGCACCCGGTCCCGGCAGATCTCGATGGCCTGATGGATGCCGGCAGCACCGAAGAACATGCCGCGCTGGGGTGGGGCGTCGGCCATGCCTTCCAGGCGCAGGATTGGTCGGTGGCGCAGGTGGGAGTTGGCCTCGCCGCTGTGCGCCAGGGTGGTCAGCCGCCGCAGAATGCCACCCGGGCGCCCGCGCAGGCCAACGTCTGCCGCCGTCATGTTGGTCATGCCGCGCGGCAGCAGGGCCAGCAGGGGCGGCTGGTCGCCGTAGGGCCGCTCCTCCAGCAGGCTGGTCATCACCGCCTGCACCGTGCCGTCCCCTCCGGCCACGACCAGAACGCTGACCTCGCGGCGGGCGAAATCGCGCAGGACATGCGGGATCTCCGCCACATCCTCCAGGCGGTGATGCAGCAGCTCCGGCAAGGCATCGGCCGCGGCCTGCAGGCGCGGCATGCCGCGCTTGTTCTGCTGGCTGAGAGGGTTGCTGACGAGGCCCACTTTGAGCACAGGCGCTGCTTTCTCAGTTACGTCGGGACAGGGTGATCGGCGCCGTGGCTTCCGGCTTCAGCAACAGGTGCGCCACCAGACAGGCGAGCAGGATGGGCGGAGCCCAGGCGGCCAGGAGCGGCGGCAGGAAGCCGACTTCGCCCAAGGCCACTGACATGCCGTCAAGAATGAAGAAGGCAAAGCCGAAGGCCAGTCCGCTCAGCGTCAGGCGCGTGACCTCGCCAGTGCGCCGCCAGCCCTGGCCGAGGGCAAAGGCGAGGCAGAGCACCAGCGGCGCGCCGAAGAACTGGGCCAGACGCGCGTTCACCCAGGTGGCGTAGAGTTCGCGCGGGCGCTGGCCATAGCCGTCGCTTTGCAGCAAGTCCCAGAGATCGACCAGCGCCAGTTCGCGCGGGGGTCGCTCTACAAGGCGGAGCTGCGCGACCTCCACGTGGCCGTCCCAGGCGAGTTCGGGGATCTGTGTCGTGCGGTACGGGTCGGTTTCGTGCCGGACCACGTCGCGCAGCAGCCAGCCGTCCTGGGTCTTGACGGCGATGGCCGCATCGAGCCTGTCCAGCAGTGTGCCATCCTCACTGCGACGGAAGAGAGTGACCTGATCGAGCTGGTCGTCCTGCAGGTTCTGGGCGGCGATGCGCACGATGTCGCTGCCGCTGCGCAGCCAGATGAACTCCCGGTCGCCGCTCAGCAGCCCACCGCTGCGGAACTCGCCCACACCCCAATCGCGCAGGCTGTCGGTCGTGTGCGGCACCACCTGGTCGTTGAGCAGGAACTGCAGCAGGCCCAGCGAAAGCAGAACCGGGAGGAGGCCGGTGAGCAGGCGGAACTGCGACAAGCCGCTGCCCCAGGCGGCCACCAGTTCCCGCTGGCGCAGCAGTTCCGCCACCGTAAGGAGCGCGGCGATCAGGGTCGCGATCGGCAGGAGCTGCGCCATGAGCGAGGGCAGGCGCAACAGGGTGTAGCGGGACATCGTCGCGCTGGTCCATTCGTCGCCGCTGAAGGCCTCGGTCATCTCGAAGGCCACCACCGCCAGGGAGACACCGAACAGCACCAGCAGAAAGCGCAGGATGAACAGGCGGGCGAAGTAGCGATGCAGCGTGGTCATCCGGTCGCGGCTCCCTCGCCGCTGTCCGGCCGTCGGCGTCTGCGCCGGCGCAGCAGTCCCGAACCCGGCACCCGGAAGGAGGCGCGCAGGAAGAGCGTGAAGGACAGCAAGGCAAAGCCGGCCACCGGCAGCCAGATACCAACGACCGGTTCAATGTTGCCGCGCCGCACTTCGCGCAGACCGGACTGCAGGAGTTCGTTGAACAGCAGCAAGACCACCACGCCGATCAAGACGCCGTAGTTGCGCGCGCTGCGTCTGCGCCCCATGGCCAGCGGAATCGCGAGGAAGGGCAGAATGGGAATCGAGACGATACGCGCCAGGCGCATGTTGAATTCGCCGATCAGGCGCTCGCGGTCGATGCCGACGTCCGGGTCGTCCCGCCGGTTCCAGAGCTCGGCGAGTGTCAGTTCGCGCTCATCCATGCCGCGGGCGCGAAAGGCTGTGAAGGCGCCATCGCCGATGGTCGTGCGCAGTTCGTCGAAGCGCAGCACACCCTCGGAGGCTTCCGGGCTGTCGCGGTTTTCGGCGGGATTCAAGCGCGTTGTAAGCTGCACGCCATCAAAAAGGCGAACCACCGGCGGGTGATTGCTGCCGGTTTCCACCAGAACGCCGTCCTGGGCGGTGATGGCCAGTGCCTGGTCCTCATCGGTTTCGCGATAAACGAAGACCCGCTCGTAGCGCTCCTTGTCGCGCGAGGCGCCTTCCACCATGAAGGTGAAGCCGTCGGCGGAGACGAAAACGCCGGGCTGCAGCAGCGCCTGGAGCGACACGTTGGTGACGGCATAGACCACAGCGCGATAGGCGTAGCGGCTGTGGGGCTGCAGTGAATTGAAGATCACGAAGGCGAGCATGGCCAGCAGCAGCGTTGCCGCCAGGGCAGGGCGCAGCAGTTGATGCAGTCCCGTGCCCGTAGCCAGCATCACATCCAGTTCGCTGTCGCGCGACAGCTTGCGGAACGCGAAGTATATGGCCAGGAACAGTGCCATGGGCAGTGCGAGGCCGAGGTAGTGCGGGACGAGATAGGCCAGCAGCTCCACGACCACGCGCACGGGCCCCTTGGCGCCGAGCACGAAGTCCAGCACCCGCAGCATGCGCTCGACCAGCAGCACCATCAGGGCGATCAGCAGCGTGAGCCCCAGAGGCGGCAGCAGGAGTTTGATCACATAGCGGTTGAAGATGGGCATTGCGTCCCGCTTTCCGTCCCGGAGCACTGGCCCCGTCCGGCGCGACTGTCCTAGCGCAGCCGGCCCGGCAAGGCCAGTGTGCGGCTGTCGCGCTCCAGGAAGCGGCCGCCTTCAGGGTCATAGCCCCGCCGGCGCAGTTCCAGGCTGCCGTCCTCGGCGAAACCGAGGAGATGATAACCCGCCGCCGGTCGGCCATGCCAGGCGAGCGCGCTGCCCGAGGCCACGCCAAGCACCGGGAACGGGCCATTGGGTCCCGCGAGCTCATCCTGCAGAAAGCGATGGTCGTGGCCGTGCAGCAGCAGGCTGCAGCCCCGCTGCGCCAGAATGTCCCGTAGCGCACCGGCATCGCTCAGGGCCTTGCGGCGGCTGTTGCGGCCGGCGACGGGGCTGTGATGAATGAGGATGATTACCTGGACCGCTTCCTGATTCAGCTCCGCCAGCATCCGGTCCAACCGCTCGAGTTGCGCCTGGCCGAGGCGGCCGCTGGCCAAGGTCGGCGCCGTGGGCACGGCGGTGGAAAGACCGATCAGGGCCAGGGGGCCGCGGCGGGTGAGGGAGGGGAAGGGGTTGGCGAAGGCGAGTGACCCTCGGCCCGCCGGCGTGCCGGGCAGATAGGCCTGCCAGTGGCCCCAGGACTGCTCCCAGGATTGGCGCACAAGATGGTCGTGATTTCCGGGAACCAGCGTCAGCCGCTCGGGCATCGCGAGGCGTTCGAGCAGGCGGGCAGCCGCCTTGAACTCGGCCGGCAGGGAGAGGTTCACCAGGTCGCCCGTGAGCGCGATGTGATTGGGTGCCTGCTCCTGCAGGTCCTCCAGCAGCGCCTCCAGCACCTCGGGCCGATGGACCGCCTTGCGCTTGCTGTGCCAGGACAACCAGCTCAGCAGGCGCTTGCCCAGCAGCTCCTGCGGTCGGGCGCGGGGCAGGGGCGGCAGGTGCAGATCGGAGATGTGGGCGAGAAGGAAGGTCAAGCGCGGGGATCCAGGTGGTGGCGGTGGCCTGGCGCGAAGCCAGGAAGCTGCAGTCTAGGCTTCGGCATTACGGCTTGCCAGGATGTGCTCAGCCAGGGCCAGATCCTCCGGCTTGTCCACATCCACCGCTGCCCAGGCTTCCGGGAGGATTACGGCACGCGCCTGGGCGCCGGCGACGCGGGACAGGCGGCCCATAGCCTGCTCCAGCGTCAGTCGGCGCAGCAGATAGGCGAGCAGCGTGCCTGGACCGACGCGCCGCGCGATGCGCCAGGGGCGCTTGCGGTCCTGCTCCACCGATTGCCAGAAGGCAATGGCGGCGGCCGCAGCCGCGCGCTTGAGGGCAAAGAGGTTCGCGCCACTGTAGGACTCCTCGCGAAAGCGCAGGAAGGTGCGGCGACTCTCCGGGAATGCCGCCCGGATCGCGCTGGCCGGCACCAGGGCGGCATCGATGTCGCTCTCCTGCGCCAGCGAACGGGCGCAGAATGCATCGATCAGTTCGGGCGTGAGCAGGGCGTGGTCGGCAGTGGTCACCAGGGTGGGGCAGGGATGTCCCAACTGTGCCCAACCCGCGGCGACGCTGCCCGAGGGGCCGGCTTCGGTGGGCAGCATGACGATCCGACCGGACTCCAGCGCAGGTCTCAAGCCATCCAACCCGGAGAGCAGGCTGGGCGTCGGTGCCGCCACGGCGATCCGGCCGATGCTGCGGGCCGCCAGCAGCGCGTCCAGCACCCGCTCCACCATGGGCCGACCCGCGACCGGCGCCAGGGCCTTCCAGCGCTGTCCGCTGTGCCGCGCCACGGGATCGTCCGGACCGCGCTGGCCGGCGAGCACGAACGCGGTGACGGTGCCCGGCGGTGGTGCGGCAGCGCTCACGACAGTTCCTTCTGGTATATCCGATAGGTCTTGTAGGCCTGGGGAGCCAGCCGCTCGATCAGGCGGCGGATCGGTCGGTTGTTCTCCAGCACCCAGGAGAGCTCCGCGCCCGTCACGCGCCCCCGGGCCCGGTGGTACTCATAGGCCCGCTCGATGACGCCGAGCGCAAGCGCCGCGCCCAGGACGCCGCCCTGGTAGCGCTTGCGCACGCCCATCAAGGGCATGCGGCCGGTGGTGGTGCCGCGCACCTTGATGCGCCAGAGCAGCTTCGCCAGGCCGAAGGGCAGGAGCCGGCCGTTCAGGTCGGCAATGGCCTCGTTGACGTTCGGCAGCGTGACGGCAAAGGCTGCCGGCTCGCCCTCCACCTCGCCGATGGTGACCCACTCGGGTTTGATGAGCGGGCGCAGGCTCTTGGCCAGGTGCCGCACCTCGCCCTCGGTCATGGGCACGAAACCCCAGTTGTCCCGCCAGGCATCATTGAAGATGTCGACGATCAGCCGGAGTTCTTCGGTGTAGCGGGAGAAATCCATCGGCCGGAAGGTGACGCGGCTGTCTCCGATCCCAGAGGCGATCAGGCGCTTGAGGGAGTCCGGGAAGGGCTGCGTCATGTCGACCCAATAGGCCATAAGGTCGCGCGCCTTGCTGTAGCCCTGTTCCTCCACCCGCGGGCCGTACCAGGGACGGGCGTGGCCCATCATCATCGACGGCGGGCGATCAAAGCCGTCGACGAGCAGTCCGCTTTCATCATTGATCGAGAGGCTGAAGGGGCCGAAGGCACGGCGCAGGCCCTTGCTGCGCAGCCAGTCCTCCGCCGCACTGAAGAGGGCAGAGAAGGCCTCGGGGTGGTCGATCGCCTCCAGGAAGCCGAAAGTCCCGGCCTCGTCGCGGTGCTGTTCCAGGCGGAGCCGGTCTACCTGCGCACTGATACGCCCGACGGGCTCGCCGTCGGACCAGGCGATCCAGAGCCTGGCCTCGGCGTGCTCGAACCAGGGATTGTGTTTCGGACTGAGATGCTGGCGACGCTCCAGGAGCAGCGGCGGCACCCACTGCGGATCCTCGGCGTAGATCCGCCAGGGAACCCGCAGAAAGGTCTCGAGATCCCCGGCAGTCTCGACGCTCGTGACCTGGATGCCGGCCATTCCCGGACGGCGTCAGCGGCTGCGGGCCGGCCGCAGGGCCCCCGTTTGCTGATGCGCAGCATCGGAAAGCGCTTCGACCCAGGGATAGTTCTCGGCCTTCTCAGCCGTATAGCCAAGATTGAACACGGTATCGCTGCGCGGCACATCGCGCGGGTGGCCGTAGTAGGTGTTCAGCAGGCGGTCCCAGAGGAAATTGGTGATGCCGAAGTTGCCCTTCTCGCTGTGGAAGTGGTGGGCAAGGTGCAGCCGCTTCATCTGCTTCAGCCAATTCCACTTCGGCTTGAAGGGCAGGTGCTGGATGCAGTGACAGAATTCGTAGAAGCAGGTGGTCAGCAGCCCGGCGGCCGCGGCCGCAGCGGCCCCGGCAGGTCCGGCGATGACCCAACCCAGCGGCAGCGTGACGAGGAGGATCGTCGGCAGCGTGGTGTAGAGCGCACCGAAGAGCACCGAGAGATCGTGCGGATCCTGGTGGTGATCATAGTGGATGCGCTTCCAGACCTTGGCAGTCCAGGGCAAGCGATAGAGCCACTGACCGTGCAGGACCCAGCGGTGCAGCCCATACCAGACGGCCGGATAGAGCGGCAGAACGATGCCTGCGGCAAGGGCGGGACCGACCCAACCCTCGGCCCAGGACAGGGTCAGCGCAACGGCTCCCGCCGCCAGCAGGAGGTAGACCAGGATCGCATAGTAGGTGAAGTAGGCGATCACCAGATCGCGCAAGGTCATCTTGTCGAGAAAGTACTTGCGCCCGGACCAGGGGCCGATAGCTGGGCTCACGGATCTGCCTCATTGAACTGTATCAGGGTGGCATCACGCCGCGACGGCGCATCCCATGACGCGGCAGGCTGGAAGCTAGTGAGCCCGCCGCAAAGGGACAAGGCGCACCGGCGACCGGAAAGTCCGCCGGCGTTGCACGCTCTTGCCTGGCGCCGGCGGGGGCCATAGCTTTCGCGAGTTTGCGGGATGCGAGCCTGTAACAAGGATTGACGGGCTGAAAGGACGGAAGGCGTGGCAGGAGAGCTCTTCGGCAAGAAGGCACAGCGATTGGCCGCGCGCCTCGCCCCGCTGCGACTCCTGCTGCAAAGCCTGGAAGCGCTGGTTCTCCTGCTGTTTCTGGCGCTCGCGGCGCTGCTGCCGCCGAAGCGCGCGTCGTCCTTCGGGGCGGCGCTGGCCGGATGGATCGGGCCGCGCTTGGCCAAGCATCGCCATGTAAATCGCAACCTGGCCTTCGCTCTGCCGGAGGGAACGTCGGGCGAGAGAGAGGCAGCCGCGCGAGGAAGCTGGCGCACGCTGGGCGCCGTGCTTGCGGAAATGCCGCACCTGGGCCGGCTCGCCGATTTAGAGCGCCGCCCGCCGGCCGTGGAACTCTGTACGGCCGAAGGGGCGGAGGATATCCCGGACCGCCTGGCTGAGGGCGAGGCCTTCGTGTTCGTCACTGCTCACCTGGGAAACTGGGAGCTGCTGCCCCGCCTGCTGGTGCAGCTGGGCGGCAAGGCAGCCGTGATCTACACGCCCCAGGGCAATCCGCTGACCGATTCCCTGCTGCAGTGGCTGCGCCGCAGCCCGGGCATCGCCTTCGTCGGCAAGCAGGGGGGCGTGCGTGCCTTGCTGCAGGCAATGCGCCGGGGGGAGAGCTTGGGCCTGCTGGTGGACCTGCGCAGCGACGAGGGTGAGGCAATTCCGTTCTTCGACGTGCCCGCCATGACCAGCACGGCGCCGGCCCGACTTGCTCTCATGGCCAAGGCGGAATTGATCCCGGTCCGAGTCGAGCGGCTGGCGCCAGCGCGCTTTCGCGTCACCGTGGACAGGCCCATTCAGCCCCGCGATCCCGCAGCTTCGGCACAGGTGCGCGCTCGAGAGATGACGGAACAGATCAACGCGCGTTTCGCTGCCTGGATTCGCCTGCGCCCCGCCGATTGGCTCTGCACCAAGCGGCGTTTTCCCAAGGACATCCCGCTGCCAGAGGCGCCCGATAGAGGCGCTTGACCCGCGGGAACGCGCGGAGTACATGGTGCGCCACTGAACGAGCAGGTGCGCTCGATCCTTGTGGTGGCTGTAGCTCAGTTGGTTAGAGCGCCAGGTTGTGGTCCTGGAGGCCGTGGGTTCAAATCCCATCAGCCACCCCATTCTCCCAAAAATCCAATTTCTAGTGAGCGTTCTCACCAAGCGGTGTGGGCGGCGTTGGTCCCTGACTGCCGAACAGGCGGCTGTCCCAGGAGACGGGTCGGTGCAGGCTGGCGGTGATCGCGTGAAACTCCGGATGAGCCGGATTGATCAGCACATTGTTGTCGAGCCTCGCGACCACGCTCGGCACGATGAGGATCGAACTGCGACGCTCTTTGCACCATGCCTCGCCGAATTCCTTGCTGACCGTGGCGGGCATGCTGTCCCAGCCCGGCAACGACGGGGGTGAGAAGACCTCGTACGAGAGGCCGCGCGGAATCGTGATCTCGATGTAGTGCTGGTTTGGCGGCAGTCTCCCGCTGCCGTAAACCAGCTTTTCAAGCAGCGCGGTCGAGTAGTGCTCGGAACTGTAGATGACCGGACAGCCGGGTGTGTTCCACCGGCCCGGTGCCAGCGTTGAGCCCGTTGCATCGAAAATCGGATAGGTGCTAATCGGACCCCCGATCCGATAGCAGGTCAGGGTCCGGTCGAGAACCTGCGTCTTCACGCAGCGCTGCCGTACTTCAGCCCACGCAGGATGTCGGACACCATTTCCGCGCCGAACTCACTTTGGATGACCACGTCGATCGGCCGCTCGTTCTCCAGCATGGCATGGGGACGGAACAGGAAATCCCGTGCTTCCGCCTGAGTCCCCCACACATCCACGGCCTGGCCCCATACGCGGGCGACACGCGTTAGCCGCGTCCCCTCCTCGGCAGAAAGGACCTTCTTGCCCTTGCGGCGCTCATAGGTTGCGCGCGGCACCAAGCGATACTTGAACTGGGTGTCTCCCGGGGCGACCATTGCGGCAACGCGGTCAAGCGCGGCGAGCGGCAGCCCATCTTCAATCCGGGCCATGAGCGCCATTGGAGAGTCTGGCACGAGTTTGTCAGGCAAGCCGAGTACATCCGCTACACGCGCCATCGTCAGCATAGGTGCCTCCTTCTCAAGTGAGAAGGAATATAGTCTCATTTGAGACGGGCGGCAAGACGGCGCGCCCCGGCGTTTGGCGCTTCGGCCTTTGGCAATCGCGCCGCGAAGCCATCCCTTCCCACCACCGACTCAAGGCACTAGGCTGCCTTCGAGGCGTTGTGCCCAAGGCAGAAGCATGCCGGCTCAAGAAATGGGGGAGGACATGGCAAAGCGGGCGCGCAAGCAGGGCAATGAACTGGTGGAGACGGCGCTGGAAGCGGTGCTGAGCCGCGGCGCTGCTGATAACTGCCCAGCCCTGGAGGTCTTCGCGCGCGCCTTCCTGGCCGATGCGCCGCCCGAGGATGTCCGGCATGAGACGCCTGAGACCCTGGCCGGCATGGCGTTGGATCTCTTCCGCTTCGCCCGCCAGCGCGACGAAGCGAGCCAGGCCAAGATCAAGGTCTATGATCCCACCCCGGAGCAGGAAGGCTGGAGCAGCGCGCACAGCGCGGTTGCCATCGTCAACAACGACATGCCCTTCCTGGTGGACTCGGTCTCCGCCGAACTGAATCGGCTTGGGGCCGAGGTCTTCCTGGTGGTGCATCCCATCCTGCTGGTGCGCCGTGACGCGGAGGGCCGGCTGGACGCCCTGGCCGAAGCGACCGATCCGGACGCGGATGGCCGGCCGGAATCCCATATGCTGCTGCTGATCAGCGAGCAGCCGCGCGAGCGCCATGCCGAGATCGCCGCCGGCCTGGAAGCCGTACTCGCTGACGTGCGCAATGCCGTCGAGGACTGGCGCCTGATGCGCCAGCGCTGCCGTGAACTGCTGCGCGAACTCGAGCGCGATCCGCCGAGTCTGCCGCGCGAGGAGATCATCGAGGGCATCGACTTCCTGGAGTGGCTGGACGACGACCACTTCACCTACCTCGGCTATCGCGAGTATGCCTTCCGCGGCAAGGGCGCCGAGGCTGTGGCCGACATCGACGCCGAGAGCGGCCTGGGCATTCTGCGCGACCCGGACTACTCGATTTTTGCTGGCCTGCGCAGCCTGGGAAAGCTTCCTTCGGATGTGCGAGCCTGGGTCAAGTCGCCCCAGCTCGTGCGCATCACCAAGGCCAACCGCCGTGCCACGGTGCATAGGCCCGTCCCCATGGACACCATTGCGGTCAAGCGCTTCGACCGGGCTGGTCGCGTGATCGGCGAGCGCGTGTTCGTCGGCCTCTTCACCTCCACGGCCTACAGCCGCAGCCCGCGGCAAATCCCGCTGCTGCGGCGCAAGGTGGATGACACCATCGCCGCTGCCGGCTTTGTGCCCGGCAGTCACAACGGCAAGGCGCTGCTGCACATCCTGGAGACCTACCCGCGTGACGAGTTGTTCCAGATTGATGCGGTGGAGCTGCACCAGATCGCCGAGGGCATCCTGCATCTGCAGGAACGTCAGCGCACCGCGCTGTTCGTGCGGCGGGACCCCTTCGAGCGCTTCGTGTCCGCCATGATCTTCGTGCCGCGCGACCGCTTTGACACCAACCTGCGCTTGAAGCTCCAGGCCAAGGTGGCTGAAGCCTATGCCGGGCGTGTGGAAAGCTTCGGCACCCAGATCGGTGAGTCGCCGCTGGCGCGCCTGCACCTCATCGTCCGCACGGAACGAGGCCGGGTGCCCAAGGTCGATGTGGAGGCCCTGGAGGGCGAACTGGCCGAAGTGGCGCGCTCATGGGTCGACCTGCTGGAGCAGGGCCTGGTGCGTGTACATGGTGAAGAGCAGGGATTGCGCCGCTTCGCCCACTGGCAGCGGGCCTTTCCGGCCAGCTACCAGGAGGACTTCCAGGAAAGCGATGCCGTCGCCGATATCGCCAAGATCGAACGCCTTATCGAAGGCAGCGAACTGGAGGTGGACCTCTATCGGCCGCAGGCCGCACCGCATACCGTACTGCGCTTCAAGGTCTATATCCGCGGCCGCCAGCTCGCGCTTTCGGACATGCTGCCGATGCTGGAGAACATGGGGCTGCGCGTGCTGGGGGAGGTACCCTATGCGGTGCGGCCAGGCGACGGCGAGGAAGAGTTCTGGATCCACGACTTCGATCTTGAGCGCCCCGCCGGAGAGGCCGATCTCGAAGCAGTGCGCGATGCCTTCCATGAGGTTTTCTCGCACGTCTGGTTCGACCGGATGGAGAACGACGGCTTCAACCGTCTGGTGCTGGCGGCCGGCCTGCGGGCGCGGGAGATCCAGATCCTGCGCGCTTACTGCAAATTCCTGCGCCAGGCCCAGATCCCCTTCAGTCAGGCCTATATGGAATCGACGCTGGCGGCCAATCCCGATCTGACCCGCAAGCTGGCGGAACTCTTCATGCAGCGCTTCGACCCGCAGCGGCAGGAGGAGGGCGGTGGCGCGGCGGCGCAGGGACGACTGGTCGATGCGATCGAGGCCGGCCTGGAGGACGTGGCCAACCTGGACGAGGACCGCATTATCCGGCGCTACCTCAACCTGGTTCTCTCCACCCTGCGCACCAACTACTTCCAGCAGGCGGAGGATGGCAGCGCGAAGCCGACCATTGCCTTCAAGCTGGATGCCGGGGCGGTCGAGGAACTGCCGGCGCCGCGGCCCTATCGGGAGGTTTTTGTCTACTCCCCTCGGGTGGAGGGCGTCCACCTGCGTTTCGGTTCGGTGGCCCGTGGTGGCCTGCGATGGTCTGACCGCAAGGAAGATTTCCGCACCGAGGTGCTTGGCCTGGTCAAGGCGCAGCAGGTGAAGAATGCCGTCATCGTGCCCGTGGGCGCCAAGGGCGGTTTCGTCGCCAAGCGTCTGCCGCCGCCCGAAGCCGGCCGCGATGCCTGGATGGCGGAAGGGATCGAGGCCTACAAGGCCTTCATCCGTGCCTTGCTGGATGTGACGGACAACCTCGACGGCGACCGCGTGGTGCCGCCCGAGCGGGTCGTGCGCTACGACGATGACGATCCCTACATGGTTGTGGCGGCCGACAAGGGCACGGCCACCTTCTCGGACATCGCAAACGGGGTGGCGGTCGACTATGGCTTCTGGCTCGACGATGCCTTCGCCTCGGGCGGCTCGGCCGGCTACGACCACAAGGACATGGGCATCACCGCGCGCGGTGCCTGGGAGTCGGTCAAACGGCATTTCCGCGAACTCGGACGCGATATCCAGTCGGAGGATTTCACTGTCGTCGGCTGTGGCGACATGTCGGGTGACGTCTTCGGCAACGGCATGCTGCTGTCCCGGCACATCAAGCTGGTTGGGGCCTTCAATCATCTGCACATCTTCGTCGACCCCGATCCCGATCCGGCCGCCTCCTGGGAAGAACGCAAGCGGCTCTTCGAGCTGCCGCGCAGTGCCTGGACGGACTACGAGGCCAAGCTGATCTCCAAGGGCGGCGGCGTTTTTGACCGCAAGGCCAAGTCAGTCCCGGTGTCCCAGGAAATGCGGCGCTGCTTCGGCCTGGAGGCAGACAGCGTAACGCCGAACCAGCTGATCAGCGCGATGCTGAAGGCCGAAGTCGACCTGCTCTGGTTCGGCGGAATCGGGACCTATGTGAAGGCACGCGACGAAAGCCATCCGGAGGTGGGCGACCGCGCGAACGACTCTATCCGGGTGAATGGCAGCGAGCTGCGGACCCGCGTCATCGGCGAGGGGGCCAACCTCGGCATGACCCAGCGCGGTCGTATCGAGTACGCGCTGGCCGGCGGGCGGCTCAACACCGATGCCATCGACAACTCGGCCGGCGTCGACTGCTCCGACCACGAGGTGAACATCAAGGTGCTGCTGGGCGCGGCCGCCAAGCGCGGCCGGCTGGCGCGCAAGCGCCGGGATGCCTTGCTGGAGCGGATGACCGACGAGGTAGCGGCACTGGTGCTGCGCGACAACTACCTGCAGAGCCAAACCATCTCGGTGACCAATATGCTGGGCACCCGTCTGCTGGACCGATTGGGCCGCTTCATGCGGGCACTGGAGCGCGCGGGCCAGCTCAATCGCGCGCTGGAGTTCCTGCCGGACGAGGAGACCCTGGCCGAGCGTGTCGGCAATGGCGTCGGACTGACCCGGCCCGAGATCGCCGTGCTGCTCGCCTATGCCAAGCTAGATCTCTATCAGCAGCTTCTCGCCTCCGACATGCCGGACGATCCCTGGCTGGAGCGCGATCTCTTCGCCTACTTCCCGGAGCCCCTGCAACAGGATTTCGCTTCGGACATCCGCCGCCATCGCCTGCGCCGTGAGCTGGTGGCCACCCAGGTGAGCAACGAACTGGTCAACCGCCTGGGCATCACGTTCATCCATGAGGCGCGGGAGAAGACCGGTCTGCCGTCATCGGCCGTGGCGCGGGCCTTTGTGGCGACCCGCGATCTGCTGAACCTGCCGGCGCTTTGGCACGATATCGAGGCCCTGGACAACCGGGTGCCGGCGCGCGCGCAGATTGCCATGCTGCTGACTTGCGGCCGGGCGACCGAGCACCTGACCTCCTGGTTGTTGCGCTCACCTTTCCAGGTGGCCGATATCCAGAGTTGCGTGGAGCGCTATGCCGCCGGTCTGACGCGCCTGAGCGAATCGCTGCCGGGCTTGCTGGCGGATCATCGACGGCATCTGCTGGAGAGTGAAGCAGCGGGCTTCAGCGAGCAGGGTGTTCCCGAACCGCTGGCCACGCGGGTTGCCATGGTGGCCCAGGTTGCCACGGCGGCCGACGTGGTCCGCCTGGCGAACGAGTGCGGCCGGGAACTGGATGTGGTGGCAGCGGCCTACTTCCGGGTGGGGACGCGCTTCGGCTTCGACTGGCTGCGCGAAGCCGCGGCGCAGCTGCCGCGAGACCTGGCCTGGAACCGCCTGGCGATCACGGCGCTGATCGACGACCTCTACGAGTCCCAGGCCCGGATCTCGGCGGCCGTTCTTGCCAGGACGGGCGATTACGAGGACAGGATGGCCGAATGGCTGGAGCCGCGTGCGCTGGTGGCAGCGCGCAGCGATCAGTTGATCGGCGAACTCCAGGCCATGGCCGCGCCGAACCTGGCAATGCTCACCGTCGCCAACCGCCAGCTCAAGACGCTGACGGAGTCGAGCTGAGAGTCCCCACGGGAGGCCCCGAAGCGCAACCGAATTTCAGGAAATGAAAAGGCGGCATCCCGGTTGGGGGGATGCCGCCTAAACGTGCACGCCGCTCTGTGACCAGACAGCCCTATCAGGTCTTCCGCTCGACCATCAGCTTCTTGATCTCGGCGATGGCCTTGGCCGGGTTGAGGCCCTTGGGGCAGGTCTTGGTGCAGTTCATGATGGTGTGGCAGCGGTAGAGCCGGAAGGGGTCTTCCAGCTGGTCCAGGCGCTCGCCGGTGAATTCGTCGCGGGTGTCCGCGATCCAGCGATAGGCCTGCAGCAGCACGGCGGGACCCAAGTAGCGGTCGCCGTTCCACCAGTAGCTGGGACACGCGGTGGTGCAGCAGAAGCAGAGGATGCACTCCCACAGGCCGTCCAGCTGGGCGCGTTCTTCCGGGCTCTGCAGGCGCTCGCGCTCCGGTGCCGGAGTCGTGGTCTTCAGCCAGGGCTCGATGGAGGCAAGCTGGGCATAGGCCTGGTTCAGGTCGGGCACCAGATCCTTGACCACGGGCTGGTGCGGCAGGGGGTAGACCTTCACCTCGCCTTCCACATCGTCCATGTTCTTCGTGCAGGCCAGCGTGTTGGTCCCGTCGATGTTCATGGCGCAGGAGCCGCAGACACCCTCGCGGCAGGAGCGGCGGAATGTCAGCGTCGGATCGATCTCGTTCTTGATCTTGATCAGCGCGTCCAGAACCATCGGTCCGCAGTCGTCGAGATCGATCTGATAGCTATCGACGCGGGGCGTTGCGCCGGAATCGGGGTCCCAACGATAGATCTTGTAGGTCTTGGTCCGCTTGGCCCCGGAGGGGGCGGGCCAGGACTTTCCGTCGGTGATCTTCGAATTGGCGGGCAGCGTTAAAGCGACCATCGGACTTCGCGCCTTTCCTGGGTCTCGCTAATCAGTAGGAGCGTACCTGCGGGGGGAACGCCTGAACCTCGTTGGTTAGGGGTTGCAGCATGACCGCACGCGACCCCAGCGTCACCGAGCCGGCATCGTCGACCCAGGCGACCGAGTGTTTCATCCAGTTGTCGTCGTCGCGATTGGGAAAGTCCTCGCGTGCATGGGCGCCGCGGCTTTCCTCGCGTGCGGCGGCCGCTTCCAGGGTGGCCGCGGCCTGGTAGCTGAGATTGTCGTACTCCAGGGTTTCCACCAGATCGGAGTTCCAGATCATCGAGCGGTCACTGACCGAGAGGTCGGCCTTCATGGCCCAGACTTCGGCCAGCTTGCGCTTGCCTTCGGCCAGGCTCTCGCCGGTGCGGAAGACCGCGGCGTGGCTCTGCATCACCCGCTGCATGGCCAGGCGCTGGCGGGCCGTCGGCGTGTCGCCCTTGGCGTGGCGCAAGCGGTCCAGACGCTCCAGCGCACGCTCATCGGCATTGTCCGGCAGCGCACGGTGGCTTTCGCCGAGTTTGAGGGTTTCGGCGCAGCGCTTGCCGGCCGCACGGCCGAAGACGACCAGATCGAGCAGAGAGTTCGAGCCAAGGCGGTTGGCGCCGTGCACCGAGACGCAGGCGGCCTCACCGGCGGCCAGCAATCCCGGCACCACCGCATCCTTCTTGCCGTCCATCACGGTCAGCACCTCGCCGTGCACATTGGTGGGGATGCCGCCCATGTTGTAGTGGCAGGTGGGGATGACGGGGATCGGCTCCTTGGTCACGTCCACACCGGCAAAAATGCGCGCGGTTTCGGAGATGCCCGGCAGCCGCTCGTGCAGGATCTTCGGGTCGAGGTGCTCGAGATGCAGGTGGATGTGGTCCTTCTCGGGACCCACACCGCGGCCCTCGTTGATCTCGATGGTCATGGAGCGGCTGACCACGTCGCGGCTGGCCAGGTCCTTGGCGTTGGGCGCATAGCGCTCCATGAAGCGCTCGCCCTCGGAATTGGTGAGATAGCCGCCTTCGCCGCGCGAGCCCTCGGTGATCAGGCAGCCGGCACCGTAGATGCCGGTGGGGTGGAACTGCACGAACTCCATGTCCTGCAGCGGCAGGCCAGCGCGGGCCACCATGCCGCCGCCGTCGCCGGTGCAAGTGTGGGCCGAGGTGCAGGAGAAGTAGGCCCGGCCGTAGCCGCCGGTGGCCAGGATGGTTTTGTGGGCGCGGAAGCGGTGGATGGTGCCGTCGTCCAGATTCCAGGCGACGACGCCCCGGCACTCGCCATCCTCCATCATCAGATCGAGGGCGAAGTACTCGATGAAGAACTCGGCGTTGTTGCGCAGGGACTGCTGATAGAGCGTGTGCAGCATGGCGTGACCGGTGCGGTCGGCGGCCGCGCAGGTGCGCTGGGCCGTGCCCTTGCCGAACTCCGTCGTCATGCCGCCGAAGGGGCGCTGATAGATCTTGCCGTCCTGGGTACGGCTGAAGGGCACCCCGAAGTGCTCCAGCTCGATGATGGCGGGAATCGCCTCCTTGGTCATGTACTCGATGGCATCCTGGTCACCCAGCCAGTCGGAGCCCTTGACGGTGTCGTACATGTGCCAGCGCCAGTCGTCCTCGCCCATGTTCGCGAGCGCCGCGGAGATGCCGCCCTGGGCGGCCACGGTGTGGCTGCGCGTCGGGAAGACCTTGGAGATGCAGGCGGTCTTCAGGCCGGAGCGGGCCAGTTCGAGCGTGGCGCGCAGTCCGGCGCCGCCGGCGCCGACGACGACAACGTCATAAGTGTGGTCGATCTTGGTATAGGCTTCCGGCATGAGATCGTGCCTTCGTGTTATCGTGGGGCCGACGGGTGGGTCGGATGCAAAACGCTAGAACAGCAGCGACAGAACCGAGATGACGCCGACAGTGGTGAGCAGGAAACCCAGCCCCTGCACCAGCAGCAGCACCGCCATGCGGGCCACCCGGTCATGGATGTAGTCCTCGATGACCACCTGCAGGCCAAGCACGGCATGGTAGAAGGTGGCGATGATCAGAAGGATCAGCAATGCGGCCGTGACCGGGTTGCTCACCCAGTCGACCATGCTGCGGTGATCCGCGCCCAGCATGCCGATCACTGAAATGACGAACCACAACAGCAGGGGCACGAGGGCCAGCGCGGTCACGCGCTGCAACCACCAGTGATGGGTGCCGTCCTTGGCGGAGCCGAGGTGACGGACGCGGGCGAGGGGCGTTCTGAGGCTCATGGGGTCGCTCCTCACATCACGATCAGGCCGATGACCCAGGCCAGCACCGTCAGCGTGCCGGTGCCGATCAGCACGGCCCAGCCGGAGGTATAGGCCTGAGGCAGTTCGAAGCCGTATCCGGCATCCCAGAAGAGGTGCCGAATGCCATTGCAGAGGTGGTAGAAGAGCGCCACCGACCAGCCGAACAGCAGCAGCACGCCCAGCCAGGAGCCCATGAAGCTCTGCGCCCCGTGGAAGGCATCCGGTCCGGCGGCGGCCGCGGCCAGCCAGTAGACCAGGAGCAGGGTGCCGACAGCCAGCGCGATGCCGGTCAGGCGGTGCAGAATGGAGAGCGTCGAGGTGAGCTGCGGTCGATAGATTTGCAGGTGCGGCGATAGCGGCCGCCGATCAGCGGACATTGGCTCGATCCCCTCGTCTGTTCGGGCCTTTGGCTGCCCGGCCCTTGGTGCGTTGGTTTAGTGCGCTGCGGCATTCAAGTCAACGAAACGACCTTTTCCAAGCTTTTCCTGCCATCGCGCGTCGCCGAGCACCCGCGTGCGGCATGAATACACGCAATCATGAGCGGGCTTCCTGCTCCCAGGGCTCGTCCTCTTCGCCCAGTTCGCCGGCGATCCTTTCCACCGCCCGAATCGAGGCATCGTGGAAGGGGTTCAGAACCAGGTCGGCACCGGCCTTGTAGAGGGTGCGGGCATCGAGGAGATCGGTGCTGGGTAGGGCAAACCTGCCCCTGAAGCCGGCTTCGCGAAAGGCCTGCATCATGGCCAGGCGCGGGTCGCTCTGCCCCGGCGGCACGCGATGGGGCGGTGTCGCCAGCACGATCCACGAAACGCCTTCAAGGCGCAAGCTGGCGGGAAACTCCGGATCTCCGGCATCGCCGTAGGTGCCGGGCAGGCCGCGGGCGGTCCAGCGCCGCAGGGCCTCGGGATCGAAGTCGACTCCGAGCACGGTCTGACCGCGATCGTGCAGGCCGCGCGCGATGCCGCGACCGTAGCGGCCGAGGCCGAAGAGGATGGTGTCGAAGTTGGTGGGGCCCTGGACCGCCTCGGCCGCGTCCTCGCGGAAGGGATGGCGTCGCTCGAAGGGTTTGATCATGGGCTCGACGAGGGAATAGAGCCGCTGGCTGTGCACGATCATGTAGGTCGAGAGTGTGATGGTCACGAGGCCGACCAGAGTCACAAGCCCCATGGCCGAGGGGCCGACATGGCCGAGGGCCAGCCCCATGGCCATGAAGATCAGGGAGAACTCGCTGATCTGGGCCACGGTCAAGCCTGCCAGCAGGCCGGTGCGCCGCCGGTAGCCCATGTAGCCCATGATGGCGAGCACGATCAGCGGATTACCGATCAGGACGAAGAGGGAGAGTATGAGGGCAGCCGGCAGTTCGTTGCCCAGCATGCCCAGATCCAGTCGCGCGCCCAGGCCGACGAAGAAGAAGAGCAGCAGGAAGTCGCGCAGGCTGGACAGGCGCGCAGCGATGGCCTCGCGAAAGGGGGAGGAGGCGAGACTGACGCCGGCCAGAAGGCCGCCCAACTCCTTGCCGAAACCCAGCAAGTCCCCCACGGCGGCCAGCACCACAGCCCAGGCGATGGCGAAGGTCACCAGCAGTTCCGGACTGCGGGCCAGGCGGCGCAGCAGCGGGTCGGCGCCATAGTAGATGAAGAGCACGACTCCGGCGACCATCGCCACACCGCCGAGCAGCACCCGCAGCAGGGCCAGGCCTCCGCCGTCGCCGGCTGCAGCCCCGACGCCGACAGCCGAGAGGATCACCATCGCCAGCACCACGGCGATGTCCTGGACGATGAGGAAACCAAGCGCGATTCGCCCGTGCAGGGAATCGATTTCGCGTTTGTCGGACAGCAGCTTCACGACGATGATTGTGCTGGAGAAGGTGAGGGCCACGGCGACGTAGGTGCTGGTCACCCAATCCATGCCCAGGGCCAGACAGATCAGGAATCCGATGCCTGCCGTGAAGGCCACCTGGCCCAGTCCGGTGGCGACGGCGACGGCGCCAAGGGTGCGCACCAGACCGACGTCCAGCTTGAGACCGACAAGAAAGAGCAGCAGCGCCACGCCGATCTCGGCCAGCAGTTCGATGTGGTCGGCCGACTGGGCGAGGCCGAGCACGTCAGGTCCGGCGATGATCCCGGCAGCGATGAAGGCGACGATCAGGGGTTGCCGCAGCAGCAGGGCTGCAAAGCCGACCACCGCCGCCAAGGCGAGCAGGCCGGCCACCTCGATGAAAACCGATGCGATTTCGTGCTCCAAGTCGATGCCCCCGCTGCGATCGATGCTTACCGAGTCTGCCCCATTGGCGCTTTCATGCCAGGCATTGAAAGCTCAGCCGAGATAAAAGCTACATGAGGGACTGGTTGTTTGCATGACCGATATCAAAGCGCCTCGAACAGGCGCCTCGTGCCCGTTTCTTGGCGTCATGCACCATTGCGACCGGAAACCTGGCCCGAACCCGAATCGAGCGGCGTTGCACTCTTTCGCGCCAGGCGCTATCCACCGCGCCCATGTCACACCTCGTCATAGCCGTCGACGGACCGGCCGCTGCAGGCAAGGGCACGCTGTCCCGGCGTCTCGCCGTTGCGCTCGACCTGGCCTACCTCGACACCGGCAGCATCTATCGCGCCGTGGCAGCCCGGCTGCTCGAAGCCGGCGGCGATCCGGCCGATCCCGAGCAGGCGGCCGCCATCGCTGCGCAATTGGACCCAGCCGACCTGGACCGGGAGGATCTGCGCAGCGAGGCCGCTGGTGCCGCGGCTTCCTGCGTTTCCGCTCATCCGGCCGTGCGCACTGCTCTGTTGGATTTCCAGCGCCGTTTTGCGGGCAATCCGCCAGGCGAGCACGCCGGAGCCGTGATTGACGGCCGTGACATCGGCACCGTGGTCTGCCCCGATGCGAGCGTGAAGCTCTTCGTCACCGCCAGCATCGAGGCCAGGGCGCGGCGGCGCTATGAAGAGTTGCTCGCGCGCGGGGAGAAGGTTATATACGCCGAGGTTCAGGCCGAGATGCAGGCGCGCGACGCCCGGGATCGGGATCGCGACGTCGCGCCTTTGCGTGCGGCAGACGATGCCGTCACCTTGGACACCACCGACCTGAGCGCCGAGGCAGTCTTTCAGGCTGCCTTGGAGATCATTGCCGAAAAGACGGGGCGTTCGCTTGCCGCCATCGGCAAACCGGTGCCAAGCGAACCGAACTAAGGATAAGCCCGGGCCACATCCGGGAAGACCGCCGGAGACAACCGGCAGGCCCGAAACCGAGTGTTTGAAAGGACAGACTGAATGACCACCGAGACTGCGGCCCAGCCGCAAATGAAAGAATCTTTTGCCGCCCTGCTCGAAGAGAGCCTGGGCACCGAGGACGGCCTTGAAGGCAACGTCCTGCGCGGGCGCGTCGTCGCCATCGACAACGATGCCGTCGTCGTCGACGTCGGACTGAAGTCCGAAGGCCGCATCCCGCTGCGCGAGTTTTCCAAGGCCGGGGAAGATGCCGAGCTGAAGGCCGGCGATTTCATCGAGGTCTTCCTGGAGCGCATGGAAGACAAGAACGGCGAAGCGATGCTGAGCCGCGAGAAGGCTCGCCGCGAGGAAGCCTGGAACCAGCTCGAGAAGGCCTTTGGCGAGAGCCGCCGTGTGACCGGCCAGATCTTCGGCCGGGTCAAGGGCGGTTTCACTGTCGATCTCTCGGGCGCCGTCGCCTTCCTGCCGGGCAGCCAGGTCGACATCCGCCCGGTGCGCGACGTCACGCCGCTGATGCACACGCCGCAGCCCTTCCAGATCCTCAAGATGGACCGCTCGCGCGGCAACATCGTGGTGTCCCGCCGCGCCGTGCTCGAGGAGGATCGTGCCGAGCAGCGCAGCGAGCTGATCGCCAACCTGAAGGAAGGCCAGATCCTCACCGGCGTGGTGAAGAACATCACCGATTACGGTGCCTTCGTGGACCTGGGTGGCGTCGACGGCCTGCTGCACGTCACCGACATCTCCTGGCGTCGCATCAACCACCCGACCGAGGCCCTGTCCATCGGTCAGCAGGTGCAGGTGCAGATCATCCGCTTCAACCCGGAGACCCAGCGCATCAGCCTCGGCATGAAGCAGCTGGAGGCCGATCCCTGGGAGGGTGTGGCCGCCAAGTATCCGGTCGGCGCCAAGTTCCTGGGCCGCGTGACCAACATCACCGACTACGGCGCCTTCGTGGAGCTGGAGCCGGGCATCGAGGGTCTGGTGCACGTGTCCGAGATGAGCTGGACGAAGAAGAACGTCCATCCGGGCAAGATCGTCTCCACCTCCCAGCAGGTCGAGGTCATGGTGCTGGATGTGGACGAGGAGAAGCGTCGCATCTCGCTCGGCCTCAAGCAGACCATGGCGAACCCCTGGGAAGACCTTGTGGAGAAGTTCCCGCAGGGCTCCGTGCTCGAGGGCGAGGTCAAGAACATCACCGAGTTCGGTCTCTTCGTTGGCCTGCCCGGCGAGATCGACGGCATGGTCCACCTCTCCGACCTCGATTGGGAGCGTTCGGGTGAGGAAGCCGTGCAGGACTATGCCAAGGGCATGGTCGTGAAGGTGAAGCTCCTCGAAGTCGACGTCGAGAAGGAGCGGATCAGCCTGGGCATCAAGCAGCTCGAGTCCGATCCCTTCGAAGCGGCTGCCGACGGCATCAAGAAGGGCGATGTGGTCACCTGCACCGTGCGTGAGGTTCAGGACAACGGCATCGAGGTCGAACTGGCCGACGGCGCCACGGGCTTCATCCGCAAGGCGGAGCTGTCCAAGGAGCGCAGCGAGCAGCGTCCGGACCGCTATGCAACCGGTGAGAAGCTCGATGCCAAGGTGACCGCGGTCGATCGCAAGACCCGCCGCATCACCCTGTCGATCAAGCAGCTGCAGATCCAGGAAGAGAAGCAGGCCATGGCCGAATACGGCTCCACGGAGTCGGGTGCCAGCCTGGGCGACATCCTGGGGGCGGCCATCGCCAAGCAGCGCCAGGAGCAGAAGACCGACGACTCGGCCGAGAGCTGAGCGCCTCGTCAGGCTTCTGACATGACAAGAGGGCGCCGATCTTCGGATCGGCGCCTTTCTTGTATCTTCTTGTTCTGAAAGGCATCGTTGACCGCTTAGCGGGCCTCTGGCAGGCTAAGGCTTCGCACATCGGGCCGGGACTCCTCCGGCCCGTCATTGCCATCCTTGTCGAACGCGGCAGGGCCTTGTCGGGAACACGGCATGACGAAGTCCGAGCTGATCCAGCGTATTGCCGAGCGCAATCCGCATCTCTATCAGCGCGATGTTGCGCGCATCGTGAACACCATCTTCGATGAAATCGGCAGCGCATTGGAGCAGGGCGATCGCGTGGAACTGCGCGGTTTCGGCGCCTTCTCCACCAAGCAGCGGGACGCGCGGACCGGACGGAACCCCCGCACAGGCGACACGGTTGACGTCGATGCCAAGGCCGTTCCCTACTTCAAGACCGGCAAGCAGCTCCGTGAGCGGCTGAACGGTGGCTAGGACACTCACCAAGAGGAAGGGCGCCGAACCGTGCGACGGTTGAGCTGGATTATTACCATTCCTTTGTTGGTGATTGCGGTGATCTTCGCGATCGTCAACCGGCAGCCCGTGGACGTGCAACTCTGGCCGTTCGAGATCGCGCTGCAGGCACCGCTGTTCCTCGTGGTGCTGCTGGCGATATTCGTCGGCTTCGTGCTGGGCGGCATCGCGAGCTGGCTTGCGGCCGGACGCAAGCGGCGTGCGCAGCGCGACGAGCGTGAGCGTCTGCGGCGTCTGGAGCACGAAGTGGAAACGCTCCGCCGCAGCCGCGGCCAGCCGGCCCTGCCGGCGAGCACCAGCCACTGATTCGATCCGCCCTGTCCTGCAACGGTTAAGCGTAACGGTGCCCCATGCGTAATTTCTCCGCCGAGGAAACCCACAAGGCCCTGGATTTCCCTTCGCTGGTGGAGGCGCTGCGGGAGGCGTTCCGCAGCGACATCGAAGTGCCGGTGCGCCACCATCACACCATGGCGCGGGCCGAGGAGCCGGATGCCACTCTGCTGCTCATGCCGGCCTGGCAGGGTGAGCGTTATGTCGGCATCAAGATCGTCACCGTCACGCCTGGCAATTCGAGTCGCTCTCTGCCCGCGATCCTTGGGGTGTATCTGCTCAATGACGGGCGAACCGGTGCGCCCCTGGCCCTGATCGACGGCCCCATGCTGACCCTCCGGCGCACGGCAGCGGCCTCGGCCCTGGCGGCAGACTACCTTGCCCGGCCGGACAGCGAGCGGCTCCTGATGGTGGGCACGGGAGCCCTCTCGACCCACCTGATCGAAGCCCATGCCGCCGTGCGGCCGATCCGTTCGGTCTCCGTCTGGGGGCGCAATCCTGAGAAGGCCCGTGCGGTGGCCGCGTCGGTCGACCTGCCGGGAATCGATGTCACGGCCGTTGAGTCGCTGGAGGCTGCGGTGCCGGAGGCCGATGTCATCTCCTGCGCCACCCTGTCGACGGAACCCCTGGTCAAGGGCGCCTGGCTGCGGCCGGGCCAGCACCTGGATCTGGTGGGCGCCTTCACCCCGGGAATGCGCGAAAGCGACGACGAGGCCGTTCGGCGCGCCGAGGTCTATGTGGACACGCGCGCCGGCTGCCTGAAGGAAGGCGGCGACATCGTCCAGCCCCTGACCGATGGCGTGATGACCGCAAACGATGTCGTGGCCGATCTGCTGGACATGACCGCCGGGCGCCATGCGGGACGCAGCAGCGCCGAGGCGATCACGCTCTTCAAGTCCGTCGGCACGGCGGTGGAAGACTTCGCTGCCGCGCAGTTGGTGGTGGAGCGGACGGACGGGTGATGACCCAGTCCTGTCCGCCGGGCATGGAGCGGGTCTTCGTTGGCCTGGACACTCCGGACTACGCCCGTGCCCAGGATCTCGTAGAGCAGCTTTCCGGGCTGGTGGGCGGTTTCAAGCTGGGCAAGGAGTTCCTGGCGGCACAAGGACCCAAAGCGGCGCGTGAAGTGGTTGGCGCGGCGCCGCTCTTCCTTGATGTGAAGTACCACGACATCCCGAACACCGTGGCTGCGGCCCTGCGCGCCCTCGCGCCGCAAGAACCGGCCATCGTCAATGTCCATGCCTGCGGCGGGCCGGCCATGCTGCGTGCCGCCGCCGAGGCGGTCGAGCGCGCCGCGCAGGACCACGGCAAGCCTCGCCCCTGGCTGATCGCCGTCACGGTGCTCACCAGCCTGGACGATGCGGACCTGGCCGCTGTTGGCCAAAGTGGCCCGGTGGCGGATCAGGTGGTGCGCCTGGCCCGATTGGCACAGGATTGCGGGCTGGACGGCGTGGTCTGTTCGCCGCGGGAGATCGCGGCACTGCGGGCTGCCTGTGGGCCGGACTTCAAGCTGGTGGTGCCAGGGATCCGCCCGGACTGGGCGGCGGCCGGCGATCAGAAGCGGATCATGACGCCGGCCGAGGCCGTGGCGGCGGGAGCTGACCGCCTGGTGATCGGCCGGCCAATCACCGCTGCGCCCGATCCTGCCGAAGCAGCGCGACGCATCGCTACGGAAATCGCCGCCGCGCAGATCGCGTGAGGCCGAGTCTGCTTGCTCCCCGGCGTGCCGACCACTAGATCAAGCTCAGGAAAGCGAAAGAGGGTGGCCGTGACGAGCGAGAATGAACCGGATTTTTCCCGCTTGCCGGACGCGCGCCCCCTGGCTGCCCTGTCCTTGCGTGAGACGATACGTGAAATCTTCGCCCTGCTGTATCTCAATGCCGGCGCGATGGCGCGGCTCGCCCTGCTGCCGGTGTCGATCGCCTTCGGGCTGACCGCTGTTGCGCTCTATTTCTCCCTGGGAGCCGGCTTTCACTTCTTCGTCGTCGGGGCCAAGCTCTATCTTCTGGTCTGGTTCGCGGGCTCGGTCTTTCGGCTGCTGCTGTTGGGACCGGGGCCGGAACTGGCGCGTCCACTGCCCAACTGGCGGCCGGCAGATGGGCGTCTGGCGCTGCGTGGCCTGGGTGTGATGGCCATCGCCATGCTGGTGACCCTGCCGGCGAGCTTCATCTTCGGGTCTATGGGCGGCGGTTTGGGGCCGGATGGGCCGCAACCCGGGCCCTGGATCCTGGGGCCACTGATCGTGGCCGCCATCACCACGCTCGGGCTCAGCTTCACCCTGCCGGCGGCAGCGCTTGGCCGTGGCTACGGCTACAAGCGCGCTTGGCGCGAATCACGCGGTGCCCTGGCGCCCCTGTTCGGACTGTTCGTGGTCATCGTGCTTCCTGTGGATCTGGCGATTGCCCTGATCGACCTGCTGCTGTTGCAGCTTCAACTTGCCACCAATCTCGTGATCCCGCGTGCGGCCGTCGGCACGGCGGCCAACTATCTCTCGGTCGCGCTGGCGTCCACCGTGCTCGCGGTGGCCTTTGCCAAGCGTACCGGCTGGCAGCGGCCGGGCGGGCAACAGCCGCTCATGAGGATGCAGGCATGACGGTTGACTGCAAGATCTGCGGCATCAGGGACCCCGAGGCGTTGCAGGCTGCCGTGCAGGGCAGGGCGCGCTGGGTCGGCTTCGTCTTCTTTCCGCGCTCCCCGCGTTCGCTGACGCCCGAGCAGGCTGCCGTCCTGGCCGCGGAAGCGGCAGGCCGGGTGGAGCGGGTCGGCCTCTTCGTCGACCCCGACGATGCCCTGCTGGACGCCACGCTCGGCCGGGTCGATCTCGATATGCTGCAGCTGCACGGCAGCGAAACGCCGCGCCGCGTGGCCGAGATCCGCGCCCGCTGGGGCCTGCCGGTGATGAAGGCGATCAAGATCGCCAGGGCCGAGGACCTTGCGGTGGTCCCGGACTATGCCGAGGTGGTCGACCGCATCCTTTTCGATGCCAAGGCGCCCAAGGAGATGGTGGATGCCCTGCCGGGCGGCAATGCGCTCAGTTTCGACTGGCGGCTGCTGGCCGGGCGGCGCTGGCCCAAGCCCTGGATGCTCTCCGGCGGCCTCGACCCTGACAATCTCGCCGAGGCCGTGGCGCTCACCGGAGCGGAAGCCGTCGACGTGTCTTCGGGGGTGGAGGCCCGGCCGGGTGTCAAGGATCCCGCGCGCATAGCGGCCTTTCTTTCCGCAGCCCGGCAAGTCTAGCGCGGGGGGATTGGCCCTTCGGGGCGTAGCGCTTATGTTTCGCTCTATATGACCCAGCACGAATCCGATATCGAACGCTTCAAGCGCGTCACCGAGGCGACCATGCGGGCCCTGGCGGAGCGGGACGACCTGACCGTGGCCTTTTCGCCCGGCGGCCATGGCTTGTCCGGCACGGAAGCGCGTCTGCCGATGCCGGCGCGCGATCTGCCGGCGGAAGAAGTGGCCCTGGTGCGGGGCTCGGCCGACTCGCTTGGTTTCAAGCTGCGCCACCACGATGCCGGGCTGCATGCGGAGCAGCAGCCCCAACCGGGTGAGGCGCGCGAGATCTTCGATGCGGTGGAACAGGCCCGCTGCGAAGCCCTGGGCATGCGGCGCTTCGGTGGAAGCGCGGCGAATCTCGATGCCGCACTGCAGGAGAATCTGCGCAACCGCGGTCTCAATCGGGCGCAGAGCCATGAGGAGATCCCGCTGAGCGAGGCCCTGCGGTTGCTGGCCCGCGAGCGGCTGAGCGGCCGGCCCCTGCCCCGGGAGGCCCAGCGCCTGGTTGAGGTCTGGAAGCCGCACCTGGACCCGCAGGCGCTGGAGGACTTCGCCCAGCTGCCGGATCTGGCGGAGGACCAGCAGGGCTACGCCAAGGCCATCCGGCGCATGCTGCAGCATCTTGCTCTCGACAGCCTCGACGACCAGGATCCCCTGGAGGACGAGCAGGAGAGCGAGGGCGAGAACCAGCCGGACGACTCCATGCAGAGCCGCGGCGAGAGTGGCGAGCAGGACTCCTCCGAGGCGAGCGCTTCCGAAGAGGGCGAGAGCGCGGAAGCCGAAGAGGCCGGCGAGGCGGAAGACGGTGGTGAGGTCGATCCCGAGGGCGACATGATGGCCGCCGAAGGGGATGACAAGCCGGGCAGCCAGGCCCGCCGACCAAACTGGGATGGCCAGAACGAAAAGGCCAATGACGGCTACCGGGCCTATCTCACAGAGTTCGACGAGGAGGTGGTTGCGGCTGAGCTGTGCGATCCTGAAGAGTTGGCGCGCCTGCGCCATCTGCTGGACCAGCAGCTGAACACGCTCCAGGGCGTGGTGGCCCGCCTGGCCAATCGCCTGCAGCGCCGCCTGATGGCCAAGCAGACCCGGGCCTGGGAGTTCAACATCGAGGAAGGGATCCTGGATACCGCCCGTCTGGCGCGGGTCGTGGTCGATCCCACCCACGCGCTCAGCTTCAAGCGCGAGTTGGATACCGACTTCCGCGACACGGTCGTCACCCTGCTGATCGATAACTCGGGTTCAATGCGCGGCCGGCCGATCTCCGTGGCGGCGCTGAGCGCGGATATACTGGCGCGCACCCTGGAGCGCTGTGGCGTGAAGGTGGAGATTCTGGGTTTCACCACACGCATGTGGAAGGGTGGACACAGTCGGGAGCGCTGGATCGCTGCCGGCAAGCCGCCGCTCCCGGGGCGTCTCAACGACCTGCGGCATATCGTCTACAAGGACGCCGACATGCCCTGGCGCCGGGCGCGCAAGAACCTCGGATTGATGCTGCGCGAAGGCATTCTGAAGGAGAACATCGACGGCGAGGCGATCCTCTGGGCGCACAGCCGCCTGTTGGCCCGTGCCGAGCAGCGTCGCATCCTGATGGTGATTTCCGACGGTGCGCCGGTCGACGATTCCACCTTGTCGGTCAATCCGGGCAATTACCTGGAACGCCACCTCCGCGAGGTGATTCATTACATCGAGACCCGCAGCCCGGTGGAACTGATCGCGATTGGCATCGGCCACGATGTCACCCGTTACTATCGCCGGGCTGTGACCATCGTCGATGCCGAGCAGCTCGGCGGCACCATGCTGGAGAAGCTGGCCGAACTCTTTGACGAGGAGGGGGCCCAGATGGCAGGGCGCGGCGGGGCCCGGCGCGGAGGAACCACGCGGGCCGCCGCTCGCTGAAGCTGCTCGCTTGAGATGAGTCCGGAGTTCTGAGGCCGGTTCAGGCCTTGCCCATCAGGGCCTTCTTCCGCGTCGCCATCTTGTCTCCCAGCTGCTGGAGCGCGTCCTTGCTCAGGCTCTCGCGCGCCATCTTGAACATCATCTCCTCTTCCTCTTCCACATGGTGCTCCACCAGTTCCTTGAGCACCTTGGCCCGGCCGGAGAACTGGACGCTTTGCGGATCGGTCTTCTGCAGGTCCGGTATGATCATTTCCTCGACCGCCCGGTGCTCCTCAAGCGCTTCGTGGTAGAGCTTGAGATGCTCCTTGCCGTTGGCGTCGCGGAAGGCCGGATAGAAGATTTCCTCCTCAAGCGCCGTGTGAACCTTCAATTCAGTTGCGATCTGAGCCAGGAGGTCTTGACGGCTCTTCTCGGCGCGTTCGGTGGTGCTGGCCAGCTTGGTAAGAAGATCGCGGACCTTGGAGTGATCTTCCTCGAGCAGCGCAATGGCGTCCTTGGGCATGTCGGGCCTCCCTGCTGGTGTGAAACACTGCGGGAAGTAACCCGTCGCGGTGCAGAGGGTTCCAAGACTGGTCCGATACTGGGGCGCGTCAGGCTTTGGGGAACACCTGGCGCGTGGGCAGAATGCGCACTTCGCGGAAGAGCCCGGCGCGCGCATAGGGATCGCCGCTGGCAAAAGCTTCGGCCGACCCCCGGTCGGGCACGTCGAGCACCAGCAGGCTGCCGGCCGGCGCGCTCTCGTCCTCGTCGAGCAGCGGGCCGGCGTAGACCAGCTGATCGGCGTGGGCGTCCAGGTAGGCGAGATGATCCGGGCGGTGTTGCATGCGCAACTCCAACTGGTTCGGCTTGTCGTGACAGATCAATGCGAACAGCATTTCCCGGGGCTCCCTGCGCGTTCAGGTGAAAAGCCTAACCTGATTTGCGGTGGGCCGCCAAGCGGCCTCTGCAACGGCTCAGGACGCGCGTTCGCGAGCGATTGCTGGCGGTGCCACCCTGTCGGGTGCGCTCAGACTGTCCAGCGGCCAGCGCGGGCGGGCGGGAAAGTCCAAGCCGTCGACGGCACCCAGGCGAAATCGCTCCAGCCCCGCCCAGGCTATCATGGCGGCATTGTCAGTGCAGAGCGCCATTGGCGGCGCGATCAGTTCGGTGCCCTGGGACTGCGCCACATGTGAGAGGCGGGCACGCAAGGTGGCATTGGCCGCAACGCCGCCGGCCACCACCAGCGGCCCGGCCTGGCCGGTTTCCGCCTGGAAGCGCGCCAGCGCGCGGACAGAACGGTCGGCGAGGACGTCGGCAACTGCCGTCTGGAAGGCTGCGGCCAAATCGGCCCTGTCCTGCGCCGTGACGGGTTCAAGCTTGCCGAGCGCATTCCGCACGGCGGTCTTCAAGCCGGAGAAGGAGAAGTCGCAGCCCGGGCGGCCCACCATGGGCCGAGGCAGTGCGATCCGATCCGGATCACCGCTGTGGGCGTGGCGTTCCACGGCGGGGCCGCCGGGATAGCCCAGGTCGAGCAGCTTCGCCGTCTTGTCGAAGGCTTCGCCCACGGCATCGTCGATGGTCCCGCCAAAGCGGCGATAGCGGCCCACGCCCTCGACCGCCAGCAGCTGGCAATGGCCGCCGGAGACCAGCAGCAGCAGGTAGGGGAAGGGCAGGTCATGGGTGAGGCGGGCGGTCAGGGCGTGGCCCTCCAGATGATTGACCGCCACGAAGGGCTTGGCGTGGACCGCGGCAATGGCCTTGGCTGTCATCATGCCGACCATGACCCCGCCGATGAGACCGGGGCCGGTGGTCGCGGCAATGGCATCCAGATCGGGAAAGCCCACGCCGGCCTCGCGCAGCGCCTTGGCCACCAAGGCGTCGATCCGCTCCAGATGACTGCGCGCGGCGATCTCCGGCACGACGCCGCCGTAGAGACGATGCTCTTCCAACTGTGTGAAGACGAGGTTTGCGCGCAGCCGCTCGCCCACATCCGCGTCGGAAACGACGGCGGCGGCGGTTTCGTCGCAGGAGGTCTCGATACCTAGGATCAGCATGATGCTTGTGTAACATGGGGGCGGGCAGGAGACATGGCAAAAGCCGACGAAGGCGGCATAGCCGCGGTTTGTGCATGGCAGGCAGGCGGCCTATAAGGGCGGCCTGTTTTGACCGTTGTTTTTCCGGAGGCCTTCATGCCCCTGCTTCGTCTCGGTTCCCGCGGCAGTCCCCTGGCCTTGGCCCAGACGGAAGAGACCAAACGCCGCCTGGCGGAAGCGCATCCGGAACTTGCGGCGCCTGACGCCGTTGAAATCGTCGTGATCAAGACCACCGGCGACCGCGTCCAGGATCGCCCCCTGTCGGAGATCGGCGGCAAGGGGCTTTTCACCAAGGAGATCGAGGAGGCGCTGTTCGACTCGCGCATCGACGTGGCCGTGCATTCGATGAAGGACATGCCGACCTGGCCGCCGGAGTCACTGGAATTGGCCACTTATCTCCCGCGTGAGGATCCGCGTGACGCTTTCTTCTCTCCGCACTGCCGTCGAATTGTGGATCTGCCCCTGGGCGCGGTGGTGGGAACGTCGAGCCTGCGGCGACAAAGCCAGGTCCTGGCGCTGCGGCCGGATCTGCGCGTCGTCTCCCTGCGCGGCAATGTCGACACGCGCCTGCGCAAGCTGGCGGCGAAAGAAATCGATGCGACGCTCCTGGCCCTGGCGGGCTTGCGTCGGCTGGGGCGGGACGACCGACCGCACAGTGTACTCGAAACGAATGAAATGCTGCCGGCCGTTGGACAGGGCGCGATCGGCCTGCAATGTCGTAAGGCGGACGTGCGTACGCAGACGTGGCTCCGCAGCCTTGACGACAAGCCGACACGCCAGCGGGTCGAATCAGAACGCGCCTGCCTCGCCGTGTTGGACGGCTCCTGCCGTACGCCCATCGCTGCCTTGGCAGAGTGTACGCAGGAGGGGAGTATGCGCCTGCGCGCGCTGGTGGCGACCCCTGACGGAGCCCGGGTCTGGCAGGGCGAGGAGACCGGACAGCAGGTAGACTTTCTGCGGCTGGGGCAGGGGTTGGGTCAAAGGCTGCGCCTGGAGGCCGGGGAAGAGTTTTTCGCATCCCTGGCGTCCCACTGATGCGACTCTTGGTCACACGGCCGCGCGAGGATGCCGGAGAGACCATGGCTGCACTGGATCGGCTTGGCCATGAGGGGGTGAGCGAGCCGCTGCTGCGCCTGCGCAGCCTCGCTGTGGTATGGCCGCCGCGCGCCGAGCTGCAGGCGCTCGTGATCACAAGCCGCAACGGGCTGCGGGCCTATCTGGCCGATGAGCCCGATCGCACTCTTCCGGTCTATGCCGTGGGCCCGGGCAGCGCCGACGAAGCGCGCCGCGCCGGCTTTGCCGAGGTGCATGACGCCGACGGCGACGCCCACGCGCTCGCCGGTCTGATCCGTCGCTCCCTCGATCCCCAAGGCGGGGCGCTGCTGCATCCCTCTGGCCGCGATGTTGCGGATGGCTTGAGCGCGCCTCTGCGCGCTGCGGGTTTCGATCTGCGCCGCTGTGTGGTTTACGCGGCCGATGCTGCCGAGGACTTATCACACGATTGTGTCAGCGCCCTGGCAAGGGGTACGCTTGACGGCGCGTTATTCTTCTCCCCTCGTACAGGCGCAACTTTTGCTGCCTTGATCGAAGGGGCAGGATTGCAGCAGGCTTGCGGTGCAATGACGGCGTACTGTTTGAGCGACGCCGTCGCCCAAACGGTGGATTCAATGCCGTGGCACTCAATTCGTACGGCCGCGGCGCCGAACCAGGCGGCATTGTTGAGCCTGCTGCCGGCACAGACAGAAGCGGAAGGGCGATCATGAGTGACGACCGGGACGAGACCCCAGGTGGCGAAGAGGGCGGCGGGAGCGCTGCGGAGCGGATAATCGCGCGCTTTGGCGGTATTCGTCCCATGGCGGCAAAGCTGGGTGTGGCCGTTTCCACCGTTCAGGGTTGGAAGATCCGCGGTCACATCCCGCCCGCGCGTCGATCACAGATCGAACAAGCAGCGGAAGAGCAGGGGCTGGAACTGGAGGAAAGCGACCTCGAAGCAGCCTTCTCCTCCGGCGGCGATGCCGGTGACGAGGCAGAAGCTGACGCCGCCACCCGGGAGTCCCACGCGGAGGCTGGCCACGGCGGCACCTCCCTGGAAACGGAACAATCCGATGCCACCCCCTGGCGCAGTGTCGGAGAGGAGGCGGACAAGGCCTCGGAGCGTGGCGGAGCGACTGGAACCGCGGACGCACCGCCGGCGCGGACCAGCCCGTTTCCCGCCATGCTGTTGGGCGGGGTTCTGGTGGCTGCCGGCGCGGTGATTGCCATCCTGCTGAGCGATCTCTGGATGCCGCGGGATGAGCCGCCAGCGGCGGCAGCGGTCGAGGCGCTGGAGCGGCGCATGGAGCGCCTCGAGGACCAGCGGATCGACGGTGAGGGCGCCAGCGAGATGCAGCGCGCCATCGAGCAGGCGCGCAGTCGCCTGGAAGAAATGGATGGCCGATTGGCCAGTGTCGAGGGCAGCGCCGGTGAGGGGTCAGGCGAACTTGAGTCCCTGCGGACGGTGACCGAGCGCCTGTCGGAGCGCCTCGAGGGTGTGGAAACCACGCTGGGGGCCGATGACGAGGAATCGCGGGTCGGTGCCCTGGAAGCACGGTTGCAGGAACTGGCCGGCCGCATTCAGGAGGTGGCTGAGACGCCTACCGAGGCCGACGAGATCACCCAATCGCGGCTGGAATCTCTGGACGGGCGCATCGAAGGGGCGGCCGGCCGGATCGAGGCGCTCGAGGCCCGCTTGCGCGATGCGCTCGACGAAGTGGCCGCGGCACGTGCGCGCGTCGGCGAGGAAACGGTGATTGCCCTGGCGGCGGGCCAGCTCCGTGAAGCCTTCCGCACCGGCCGGCCCTATTCCGAAGAACTCGACGGCCTGCGCCAACTTGCCGGCCAGGATGAAGACATCGAGGCCGTTCTGGAACGCCTCGAGCAGCAGGCCGAGGTCGGTGTGCCGACGCTCGCCGCGCTCCAGTCCAGCTATGCGGAGGCGGCCCAGCGCGCGGTCACCGCCGAGCGGGCGGAAGGCGCCGACAGCGAATGGCAGGGGATGCTCTGGGAGCGGGTCTCGGACCTCATCTCCGTGCGGTCCGTGGGCGAGCCCGAGGGCAACGACGCGGAAGCCATCCTGGCCCGCGCCGAAAGCCGCCTGGACGGTGGAGACGTGGCCGCGGCCCTGGCTGAGCTCGACGCACTCGAGGGAGCGCCTGCCGAAGCGATGAGCGCCTGGCGCGCCCGCGCGGAGAGCCGTCTGGAGGCCGAGGCTGCCCTGGGGGAACTGGGCCGTGTCTCCCTGAATCGCCTGAGCGGCGGGGAGGGCTGAGGCCATGTGGCGCGGCATCTTCTTCTTCATCAAGCTGGCGATCCTGGTCGCCGTTGCCGTCTGGCTCGCGAACAACCCTGGGCAGGTGGCTTTCGAGTGGCTGGGATACCGGATTGATACCAGCATGGCGCTGCTCGTCCTGGCGTTGGCCGTGCTGGCAGTGGTGATCGTCCTGCTCTACCACCTGTTCCGTGGGCTGGTCGGGGCACCGGGCGGTGTGCGTCGCGGCTTCGGCCGCCGCCGGGAGCGTCTTGGCCAGGAGGCGCTGACTCAGGGGCTGGTGGCCGTGCATGTCGGCGATACCAAGGGTGCGGAACGCTGGTCGCGCAAGGCGTCGAGCCTGCTCGAGCCGCAGCCGGTGCTGAAGCTGCTGCAGGCACAAACCGCGCAACTTTCCGGCGATGAGGCCTCGGCGCGCAAGCACTACACCGAAATGCTCCAGGCGGAGGAAACGCGAGTCCTGGGCCTGCGCGGCCTCACCATACTTGCGTTGCGCGAGGGCAACGAGGCCGAGGCGCGGGAGTATCTGGATCGGGCCCGGGCGCTGCAACCCGATGCGCCCTGGGTCCTGGGCAACCTCTTCGAACTCAGCGAAAAGAGTGGCGACCTGCCCACGGCGGAAGCGGTCATGCTGGAAAGCGAGCGCCAGGGCGTGTTGCCCAAAGCGGAAGCGCAGCGCAAGCGGGCCGTCATCATCTACGAGCGGGCCGAGGCAGCCTTGGTCGAGGGCGACAAGGAAACGGCGGAGAGCAAGGCCCGTGCCGCGGCCAAGCTGGAGCCGGACCTGGTTGCTGCGACGCTGCTTCAGGTGCGCCTGCTTGCGGAGCGTGGCCGCAAGCGCAAGGCTGCGACGCTGCTTGAAGAGGCCTGGCAGCGTGCGCCCCATCCGGACCTGGCGGATGCCTGGCTGGACCTCTATGGCGATGTCGCACCCCTGGATCTGGCAAAGCGGGCCACCGCCTTTGTGCAGGGCCGTAGCGAGGATCGCGAAAGCCGCATCCTGCAGGCGCGGGTGGATCTGCGCGCCGAGCTTTGGGGTGAAGCGCGCCGCCATCTGACGCCCTTGAGCACGGAGGTTCCTCCCGAGCAGCGGGTCTGCCGCTTGATGGCGGAAATCGAGGAGGGCGAGCACGACGAGGCGGCGGGCAAGGAGTGGCTGCGGCGCGCAACCGTGGCGGTTCCCGATCCGGCCTGGCTCTGCGAGACCTGTGGCGCCATTTCCCCGAACTGGACGCCCCACTGCGGCGCCTGCGGCAGTCTGGATACCCTGCGCTGGCGCACGCCGCCGCATCTGGCCCCTTCGGTCCCGGCCGTTGTGGAGGCGGTCGAGGCAGAGACCGTCGATCTGGACGAGGAGGAAACCTCTCCCAGTCCGGCCGCTGCCTGACCGGGGTCCGGCCGCGGCTCAGTCGGGGTGACCGCCCTGAGACGCTGCCGGCACGGCAAGGGACGTCGGCGCCTCCTGGTCCCTCGCAGGGTTGTCGAGCAGCGTTGCCAGGGTGGTGCTGTCCAGAACCGCTGTCGTGGCAGCGTGGGCCTTGGCGAAGACCCGGCGCATGCCGCAGCGCGCCTCATCGGGGCAGTCGCTGCAGCGGCGATAGGCGGTGCGGCTGAGGCAAGGCAGGGGCGCCATCGGCCCGTCGATCCCGCGTACCACCTGACCGAAGGTGATTTCCTCCGGCCGCTTCAGGAGGCCGTAGCCGCCACCGCGGCCGCGCCGACTGTAGACGAGGCCTTGGTGCTTCAGGTCGAGCAGGATCTGTTCGAGGAACTTGTGCGGAATGCGTTCGCAGGCCGCGATCTCCGAGATCATCACTGTCTGCTGCGCGGGCAGGCGCGCCAGCGCCATAAGGGCACGCAAGGCGTAGCGCGCCTTCTGCGACATCATTCCGCGTCAATCCGATCTGTCTTCAGAATGTTGGGGGCAGAGCCTAACATCTATGCCGTGAAGGTCACCCTTTTTAACGCGGGGTGTTCGCCGCCAGTTCGGCCTGCCTGGCCCGCCAGCGGCGCCAAAGCAGATAGCCACCCCAGACCAGCAGCGCCTCCACCAGCACGACGCCCAGCAGCACTGGCAGGGCCAAGCCATCTTCTCCCAGCGGACTGGCTTCCAACAGATAGCCAGCCAGAACGAAGGCCCCGTTCCAGCCGAGAATTCCGATGAAGGTAGGCAACAGCACGCCCTTTGCCGGCACGCGAAGCACGCCGGCGGGGAAGGTGGCAAAGATGCGCACTGTGGGCACAAGCTGCGTCAGCGCCAGCAGCAGCCGGCTGTGCCTGCGGTATCCGCGGGCCGCCTGGTCGTAGGCGCGTGGCGTCAAGCCCAGCCAGCGACCGCGTCGTGCGATGAAGTTGTCCACGCGATCCGGCCCGACGGCGTGGCCCAGAGCATACCAACCCAGGCTTCCGAGGAAGGAGCCGAGCACGCTGGCGAGAATAGCCGCCTCAACGCCATAGGCACCTTCCGCGGCGGCGATGCCGCCCAGTGCGAGAACGGCGTAAGACGGCAGGATAGGCAGGAAGCGCTCACTCGCCATGACGGCGGCCAGGGCAATCAGGCCGCCCACCTCCAGCCAGTGTATGAGAAAGGCTTCCAAGGTCGGGATTCCGCGCAGCGGCCGCTTGCGGCCATATACACCGCTTCATTTAGCCATAGCCGTGGGGCGGGACAACGGACGCACGTGCAGGTCAGCCTTGCGCGCTCTCCGTCTTGCGCGCGGCCAGGCGCTGCATCACTGCCCGCCTCGGCTCCCAGACCTCGCCGTGCTCGTAGCCCAGCACCTGGAGCCGGTGGCGCACCATCTCCAGCAGCTCCCCCGGCGCCAGCAGGAAATCGGGATTTCGAGGACGGCCGAAACGTTCATTGCCCTGGGCAAAGGTCTCGTAAAGCAGCAGCCCGCCCGGTGCGAGCAGGTCCGGCAGGCACGGCAGCAAATGCCGATGCAGATAGTTCGTGACGATCACGCCGGCGAAACGTCGCCCCTCAAGCGGAAAGGGCGAGCCATCCTCCAGATCGGCCTCGATCAATTCGGCGTCAGTGACGTTCGCCAGGTCGCCAAGCGGGCTGATATCCCGGTCCAGTCCGGTCACTGGGTGCCCCATGGCGCGCAGCAGTCGCAGATGGCGACCGCTGCCGCAGGCGAGATCGAGCACGGCCCCGCCCCGCGGAATCAGCGGCGCGAAGCGACAGATCCAAGCGGAGGGCCGGGGCAATCCCGGCGCGTGATCTTTACTTGTTGCCATGGCGATGCCATTTAGCAGTCAGTGCAACCTCTTACGCAACACCTGTGATGATCCGATACGCCCTCGCCTGCGACAACGCTCACGGCTTCGAATCCTGGTTTCGCAATTCCGAGGCCTTTGACACGCTTTCAGCCAGCGGCAACGTCAGCTGTCCCCACTGTGGTTCGACTGCGGTGAGCAAGGCCCTGATGGCGCCGCGCGTGGGCAAGGAGGTGGTGGAGAACCAGCAGCAGGCCCCGATGTCGGCCACGGAAACGCCTCCGACCAACCAGGCCGTCATGGCGCAGGCTGAGAAACTGCGTCAGTTGCTGCAGGCAGTGCGGCGAAAGGTGGAAGAGAACTGCGACTATGTCGGCACGAACTTTGCCGAGGAGGCGCGGCGGATCCACTACGGTGAAACCGAGGAACGCGCCATCTACGGCGAAAGCTCCCAGGAAGAGGCCGAAGCGCTGGCGGACGAGGGCATCGACTTCGCTCAAGTTCCCTGGGTGCCGCGCGAAGACGCCTGAAAGCGATCTGATCCGCAATCATCGAGATCGGTCAGTGGCAGGCGCTCGATCGCCTGCCTCGCAGGGTCATCAGCATTTCGCACGATCGCTGCGGTGATCGCGCTGATTACAGCGTCTCGGCTGGATCAAGCCGCTGTCGCTTCTGCCTCACGAAATGTGACCATTCGGCCGCGTGCTTCGTCCCACAGCACGAATCGCACTGCATGCAAGCCGTCCCGGAAGGAGTGGGTCGTGGCATCCTGCAGCGCCGGTTCCGCCTCGTGGCACTCCTGAAGCCGGTAATTGGGGATGCGCGGGTTCAGGTGATGCACATGGTGGTACCCGATATTGCCAGTGAACCAATTCAGGATCGAGGGCAGGCGCAGGTAGGTCGAACCGCGCAAAGACGCGGAGACGGCGTCCCATTCATCGTGGCGGGCCCAGATCGTCGTTTCACCGCGGTGCTGGATGGAGAACAGCCAGACACCGATGATCGACGCCAGTACGATGATCGGGATGTGCACGGCCGCAACCTTGCCGAATCCCAGCAGCAATCCCAACGCTCCAAAGAGCACAATCAGCGCTGCGTTGGTGACATAGACGGCGTTGCGCTCATGCCGCCATTCCTTCGGAGTATCGAAGGGAAAGCGGTAAAGTCCGAGGAACACCAATGGAGGCAAGAGAATGTTGGCCACCAAGGGGTGACGGGTCGCCCGGTACATCCAGCGTCGAAACGGGGACAGCGCGCGATATTCAGCCACGGTCAGACAGGCTGAGTAGATATCCGCACCGCTGTTGCGGCGATCGAGATCGTTCCAGACCCCGTGGTGGCCGGCGTGTTGTCGCCGCCATGCTGCGTAGGGGGTGAGGGTCAGCAGGCTGCATGCGAAACCGAGCAGGTTGTTTGCGCGCCGCCCCTGGAAGAAGGACAGATGTCCGCAATCGTGCTGGATAATGAAGATGCGCATCAGAAATCCGGCAGCCAGCGGCGCCAGCACCAGCGGGAGCCAGTAGGACACGCTGCTCAGAATGTACATCGCGATGCAGGTTGCGAAGAAGCCACCGAATGAGGTGATGGCCTGAGCGACGCTCTTGCTTAGGATCGGTGCCTGGAAGCGGCGTGCGCTCTGGCGAAGTTGGGTCGAGTCACTCATAAGTCTCAGTCATCACCTTAGGGAAAGATGGGCCAGTGCCACTGCGGCAAGTGCATGTTCTTTCAGGGGATAATCGCCCCGGAACTTGCCATCGACGGTCACCTCCCACATGCCATCCCTCTCCTTGAGCTGAACGCGATCGGGTCGAGTGTCAGGAGAAGACGATCGCGCGGACGCTCGCTTGCGTCCCAGAGCCCTTGCCGACGTGATCGTTGAATTGGAGATCGCTTGGCCTTCCGAACGTTGGGGAGCGGGCGGTACCCCGAGGTGCATGACCGCACGGATGAATTCTTCAGCATAGTCGTCGACATCCCTGTAGGCATGCTCGTGACGGGTCATTGCCATCGGCTCGACGAATCGTTGCCTGAGGTGGTCGACAAAGCGCGGCTCAGTCCGGGCCATGTAGGCGAGAAGGGATTGGAGGATGCGCTCGTGGGCCAGAACCCGCCTTTCAAGGTCAGTTGACTCTGGTGGCGAGGGAGAAGGGTCTGCTGTTGTGGGGGCCATGAGTTGCATCATCCTTGCTGAATTGAGAGTATTCACCCGTTCTGCTTTGCCGCTCCACTCCGTATCTTACAGGCAGAAAAACTGAGTTTACCAACCCTCGGGTAAACCTACCGCGCGTGCTTTTATCAAGTCTTCATCGCAGCTATCGCCAATAAGATATCGGTCTTTAGTCAGATGAAAATTAATCGCTCGTTAATATACTTTCTCAGAAGCCATGCGCGATGATTCATCAGAAACGCATTCCGCTCTATCTGATGACGAGTGATTGCTTGCGCGTTCGTGGCAATAAACACACTTATTATATGGTAATAATTTATGACAGAACAAGGGCTCTGTGATAGGTAAGCCAATCGCCTTGCACGCAGAGGGGAATGAGGGCTGGCAGAACTGGATTTTAGCGCTTTACCGGTGAGCTGATGCTATCGGACTGAAGGTATCGCAGGTGTCGCGCCGGACCAGCGCTGCCCACCTTCTTTTCCCGTCGTTGCCACCTTTGCCCCATGCTTGATTGGTCCTGCCGCCCCTTGCTGCTTCCCCCGGCGCTCGCACAGGCATTTGTGCTGGGTCGCCAAAGGCTCCTTCACGCGCGGGACCAGGAGTCTTTGGTCGTCGTTGCCGCAATCCCGCTTAGCACCCTGCCAAGCACCGTCATTTCGCAGTGGAAGCCGTCTTCTTTGCCGCTGCTTTCTTTGCTGGAGCCTTCTTTGCCGGGGCCTTCTTTGCCGGGGCCTTCTTTGCGGTGGTTGCCTTGCGTTTGCCTGCTGGAGCCTTGGCCGCCTTCGCGGCGATCAGGGGCAGGGCCTCGTCCAGCGTGATCGCCTGTGGGTCGCTGTCCTTGGGCAGGGTCGCATTGATCTTGCCGTGCTTCACATATGGTCCGTAGCGGCCCGAGTGCACGGTGATCTCACCACCATCCGGGTGCGTTCCCAGGGTCTTCAGCGCGCCGCCGCCGCGTTCCACCTTCTGCGCCAGAAGGTCCACGGCGCGGTTGAGCCCGATGGTGAGCACGTCCTCGTCGGCCGGGATCGACTTGTAGGTCTTGCCCTTGCGTACATAGGGGCCGAAGCGGCCGATGCCGGCGGTGACCTCCTCACCCTCGTGCTGGCCCAGTGTGCGTGGCAGGGAGAGCAACGCCAGGGCGCGTTCCAGATCGACCTGGTCCGGCGGCAGGGTCTTGGGCAGCGAGGAGCGCTTAGGCTTCTCACCCTTTGCTGCGGCTTCTCCCAGTTGCACGTACAGCCCATAGGGGCCCTTGCGCAGGGTCACTTCGAGACCGCTTTCGGGGTCGAGGCCCAGCTTGCGCGGTTCGGCGGCGAGATCGCCGCCTTCGCCATCGGCTTGCGCCAGCGGCCGGGTATAGCGGCAATCGGGATAGTTGGAGCAGCCGATGAAGCCGCCGGTCTTGCCGATGCGCAGGCCCAGGCGCCCTTCATTGCAGGTGGGGCAGAGCCTGGGATCCTTGTCCGGGTTTTCCGGATCGACCGGGAAGAAGTGCGGGCCGAGATCGCGGTCCAACGCATCGATCACCTCGGCGATGCGCAGCCCCTTGGTCTCTTCAATGGCAGTGGAGAAGGCGCTCCAGAAGCGGCGCAGTACCTCTTTCCAGTCCTCCCGGCCGCCCGAGATTTCGTCCAGCTGGTTCTCGAGCTGGGCTGTGAAATCATACTCCACGTAGCGCTGGAAGAAGGCCTGCAGGAAGGCGGTGACCATCCGGCCCCGGTCTTCCGGTATGAAGCGCTTCTTCTCCAGCCGCACGTAATCGCGATCCTGAAGTACCTGGAGGATCGAGGCATAGGTGGAGGGACGGCCGATGCCGAGTTCCTCCAGCTTCTTCACCAGGCTGGCTTCGGAATAGCGCGGCGGGGGCTGTGTGAAATGCTGTTCGGTGAGCACGTCGCGCAGATGCAGGTCCTGCCCCTCTTCGAGCTTGGGCAGCCGCGCCTGGTTCTCGTCTTCGGCGTCCTCGTCCCGGCCCTCCTGGTAGAGCTTTAGGAAGCCGTCGAAGAGCGGGATCTGGCCGGTCGCGCGCAGGCGGGTGCGGCCATCGCCGACAGCGATGTCCACCGACACCTGCTCGAAGCGGGCGCTTTCCATCTGGCTGGCCAGGGCGCGCAAATAGATCAGTTCATAAAGCCGCGCCTCGTCCTGTGGCACGAAACGCTGTACTTGCTCCGGTGTACGACGAAAATCGGTCGGGCGTACGGGCTCGTGGGCCTCCTGGGCGTTCTTGGCCTTCGACTTGTAGTGCCGCGGCGCGCCGGGAAGATAGGAATCACCGTATTGCTCGACAATCAGCTCCCGCGCCAGGGAGATGGCCTCGTTGGACATGGCGACGCCGTCGGTCCGCATGTAAGTGATGAGCCCGACCGTCTCGCCATTGATCTCGTGCCCCTCATAGAGCTGCTGCGCCAGGCGCATGGTGCGGGTGGCGCCCAGGCCCAGCTTGCGCGAGGCTTCCTGCTGCAAGGTCGAGGTGGTGAAAGGGGGCTGCGGATGCCGGCGGACCTGCTTGCGTTCCACCGAGGCCACACGGTAGGTGCCGGCAGCGCGAACCACCTCCTCCGCATGGCGGGCAGCGCCCTCGTTGCCCAGGGACAGCCGCTCGATCTTCTCGCCATCGAGCTGTGCCAGGCGCGCCTTGAAGCGACCCTGACCGACCGCTTCCAGTTCCGCCGCAAGCGACCAGTACTCCTGCGGCCGGAAGATCTCGATTTCCGATTCCCGTTCGCAGACCAGGCGCAACGCCACGGACTGCACGCGACCGGCAGAGCGGCTGCCGGGCAGCTTGCGCCAGAGCACCGGCGACAACGTGAAGCCGACCAGGTAGTCCAAGGCGCGGCGCGCCAGATAGGCGTCGATCAGCTCGCGGTTCAGCTCACGCGGATGCTTGAAGGCCTCGATCACGGCGGACTTTGTGATCTCGTTGAAGACCACGCGCTTGACCGGCGTACCTTTTTTCAGCGCCTTGCGCCGCTGCAGTTCCTCGACGATGTGCCAGGAAATCGCTTCGCCTTCGCGATCCGGATCGGTGGCGAGATAGAGCTGGTCGGCCTGTTTCACGGCATGGGCGATGTCGCGCAGGCGCTTCTCGCCACGATCATCGACGCTCCAGGCCATGTCGAAGTCGGCCTCGGGATTGACCGAGCCATCCTTCGAGGGCAGATCGCGGACATGACCATAGCTGGCCAGGACCTCAAAATCCTTGCCCAGATATTTGTTGATGGTCTTGGCCTTGGCGGGGGATTCGACAACGACAACGTGCATGCGGTTTTACTGCGCTATCCAGAAGCAGGGGCGTCCGGATTGCGCGCCGGACGGCCGTTAGCCGGGCTCGGCGGCCAATGCCACGCGGTTGCCCGGACGACGTTCGATCGAGCCGGCAAGCTCCATCTCCAGGAGCGCAAGGCTGACCGTCGGTCCGGAGAATTGGCACTGGCGAAGGAGTTCGTCAACCGATACCGCGGTGGGAGACAGCAGCTCGCGCAGCTCCCGGTGGGCTGAATCGGCTGCATTCTTGTCGGTTTCTTCGGGCTCGGGCAGCTCGAAGTCGACCGGCGGGGCTTCACGTAGCGGCGTGAGCGGGCCGGCCAGCGCCTGGAGCACATCGTCTGCAGTTTCCACCAGGGTGGCCCCCTGGCGCAGCAGGTCGTTGCAGCCGCGGGCGCGGGGATCGAGCGGAGATCCGGGCACGGCAAGGACCTCGCGACCCTGCTCGGCGGCCAGTCGGGCAGTGATCAAGGAGCCGGAGCGAGGTGCGGCCTCCACCACGAGGACGCCCCGGCTCAGTCCGGAGATGATGCGATTGCGCCGGGGGAAGTGCCGCGCCTGCGGCTCGGTTCCCGGGGCCAGCTCCGCCAGCAGCAGTCCCTGCTCGGCGATGGCCTGATGCAGCGCCTCGTTCTGCGGGGGATAAATGCAGTCGATGCCGCCGGCGAGGATGGCCGCGGTGCCGTCGTCGAGCGCACCTTCATGCGCGGCCGCATCGATGCCGCGTGCCAAACCGGATACGATCAGAAGCCCTTCAGCCGCCAGGTCCCGGGCAAGGTGCCGTGCCAGGCTGCGCCCGCTGCTCGAGGCATTGCGGGCCCCCACCACGGCCAGCGCCGGACGGTCCAGCAGATCGCGCCGGCCTTGCAGTGAAAGTGTCGGCGGTGCGTCGCTCACGGCGGCAAGCGGCGGCGGATAGTCGTTATCGCCGTAGATCAGGAGCTGCGCCCCGATCCCGGCCAGCCGCTCCACCTCTCGCGTTGCTGCCTCCCGGCTGCAGAGCTTCACCGGTCGCCGCCGGCCGCCACGCCGTGCCAGTTCGGGGAGTGCATCGAGCGCGGCGTCGGCGCTGCCATAGCGCTGCAGCAACTGCCGGAAGGTCACCGGGCCCACATTCTCCGTGCGCGCCAGTTGCAGGCGCGCCAGGCGTTCCGCCTCGGAGAGGCCGCATGCCGTTGTGATTGCCATAATGCAACTCTTAACCGAAAAAATTACTCGGTCAAGTCGCGTCGGGAGAGCGTGGACCGCCTACAGGTCGAGCGGGTTGGTCCAGCCACTTTCCTCGAGGAACCAGACAGCCTGCCACCTGCCGGCCTCGTTGCAGTTCAGCAGCAGGAAGTTGCGCTCGGCGGCATAGATTTTGCTTCGCCCCGGTAAGGGATAAAGCGAGATCGGGCGGCCCGGCAGCGGCGTTTCGCCGAAACTGGCCAGCAGCCCCAGTGCGCGCGCATAGGCTTTTGGCGGCGGCGGATGGGCGATGCCGGAGGCCACCAGCTGGTGCAGCGCGCCTTGCTCCAGACGCATCTCAGCCCGTGTCGCCAGATGGATCTCGCCCGAGAGGAGGGTGATGTGCTGTCGGCGCAGGTTGATCTGCTGCTCCAGAAAGGAGAGGAAACGGATCCATTCGCTGCGATGATGGCGGCTTTGCCACTGGTCGCGCAGATCGTCCTCGTACTCGCGCAGCTTGGGAACGAAACCGATGCAGGCCTCGACCCAGGAAAGCCGCGGTCCCAGGGCAGGGACGCTGGAAAGCATAAGAATGCGCCGACCGTCGGGCTCGGCTTCCAGGGCGTTGCGGAACCCCTGCCATCCGGGCGCGCCCATCACCTGATTGGGGCGCCGTTCAGAGCGCAGGTCGGGCGCAATGACCGTAAAATCCGGGTAGCGGAAAACCCACCCCAGGGAACCGCCACTGGGGTCGAGGGCGCCCGGCGGTTCGGCCTCGGGCCTCATGCCCAGCTGCAGCAGGCAATAGGCCCGCCTTGCCTCCTGGAAAATGCCGGCGCCCACGGGGCAGTCCAGCACCTCCTCGGGATGGCTGCCCCAGCCGTCGAAGATGTCGTGATCGTCCCAGATCATCAGCGAGGGCACCCGCGCCAGCAACCAGGCGGTGGGCGGCTGCGCGTAGACCTGGCAATAGCGCTCAATGTAGAACTCGAAGGCGGCCGCACGCATTTCGTCGGTGAAGTCCATGCCGAGCTGTTCGCGCCGGACCGCTTCCGTCCAGCGCTTGAGCGCCGTATGCGCCTCCCACACAGGGTCGGCGTAAAGCTGATCACCACCGTGCAGCATGAGATGGAAGGGCGCGACTTCGTGCTCTTCGCGCAGGCGATACCAGAGTGCGTTTCTCTCAGCCTCGGGGCGCAGCAGGTCGCCGTCCTCCTGCCCGTTGCAGGACACGAACGCCACCCGCGTTTGCGGCGAGTCCGCCACGGCCACGTCAAAGGTCTCGGATCCCAGCTGATAGTGCGATTGCTGCGGCGACAGTGCGAAATCGTAGCGCCAGATCGAGCGCTGCCGGGTGTCTGAGAGACGAACCGGCTCCACCGCGTGGCCGTTGGCAGTGGTCAGTGGCGGTGGAGCCTGATCGCGCTCGGTGATCAGCAGCGCGGCCAAGCGATGCCTGTCCTGGTCGAAGCCGCGGGCCAGCAGAATGGGACCGACGATTTCCTGCGTCATTCGGCAAGCCTTGTGCGGTGAAGGGGCGGGGGAACTTGAGCTAGGCCAGGAGAATTGGACTGGGAAAGCTTCGAAAGGAGGTGAGTGTTCATGCCGGCAAAATCAAAGGCTCAACAGAAGGCGGCCGGTGCGGCCCTGGCGGCGAAGCGGGGGGAACAAGACCCAAAGGACCTGCAAGGCGCTTCCAAAGAGATGTATGACTCTATGACCGAGAAAGAACTCGACGACATGGCGTCCGCCAAGCGCAAGGGCAAGCCGGAGCACGCGTCGAAAGAGTGACTTTTTCGGACAGAAACGGGTGCAGGGGAGGCAGCCTCAGGACGGCTGATCCGTCTTTCTTTGCCCGATGCGGGTCTCCTCGCCGCGCAGGAGCCGGCGGATGTTGTCGGCATGGCGCAGCCAGGCGAGCAGCGCCAGTATGCCTGCGAACTCCACCAACTGCAGATCGCCCAGCAGCCACCAGGCCAAGGCCGGGGCCGCAGCCAAAGAAAGCAGGGCGGCGAGCGAGGAGTAGCGCGTCACCGCGGCCACGAGCAGCCAGCCACCGCAGGTGGCCAAGCCCAGCGGCCAGGCGATGGCGAGCAGGGTGCCGAGCGTCGTGGCGACGCCCTTTCCCCCCTTGAAGCGCAGCCAGATCGGAAAGAGGTGACCCACCACGGCCGCCAGACCGGCGCTCAGGGCCATGTCTGGGCCCCAGCAGCCGGCGACCAGCACCGCCAGCGCCCCCTTGCCACCGTCGAGCAGCAGGGTGGCGGCCGCCAAATCCTTGCGGCCGGTGCGCAGGACGTTGGTGGCGCCGATGTTGCCCGAACCGATGCGCCGCAGATCGCCCGCGCCGCTGAGGCGGGTCAGCAGCAGCCCGAAGGGGATGGCGCCAAGCAGATAGCCGGCCACGGCGGCGGTCAGGAGATAGGGCCAGGAGAAGGCCCAGGAAATCGGGTCCGGCATCACGCGTCGCTTTGCAGCCTTTTGTTAAGATCGTGATGGCGCTTGCCGGCCCTCGGCGTCAAGGCGCTGCAGCGATTCTCCTCTGCTGTGGCGGCAGACGACTGTCAGTTCCGGACCATCACTTCGCGGATCGCGGCGCACGGGTCCGCTCCGGTGCGTGATTCGTTCAAGAGACGAACAGGAGGCGCCATCATTCCGTATATCTAGAAGCGACACAACCCTGACAAGTGTCGCGCCCATACGTATCGCCACTGTGTGTGGGCCAGGGGACTGTGCGGGCTCTCGATGCTGGTGAATGGGACTCCTGGCAGGCCTTGCCTGGACGTTGACAGGTCCAGCGCCCTCCGTTCTAACCCTTAGGGCCGTTTCCAGGAGGGGCGAGAGTGTTCGACAAGATACTGATTGCCAACCGAGGCGAGATCGCCTGCCGTATCATCAAGACCTGCCGCCGGCTCGGGATCAAGACGGTGGCGGTCTATTCCGACGCCGACGCCGAGACGCTGCATGTGCGCCAGGCCGACGAAGCCGTGCACATCGGAGGTGCAGCGGCCTCCGAGAGTTATCTGCAGGCTGATCGCATCATCGAGGCGGCAAAGCGCACCGGCGCCCAGGCCATCCACCCGGGCTTCGGCTTTCTGTCCGAGCGCGCCAGCTTCGTGGAAGCGGTGGAGGCGGCCGGACTGGTGTTCATCGGACCGCCGGCCAACGCCATCGCCGCCATGGGCGACAAGATCGAGTCCAAGCGCCTGGCCGACAAGGCGGGCGTCAACACCGTGCCCGGCTACATCGGCGAGATCGAGAACGCCGAGGACGCCGTGCGCATCGCCGAGGAGGTCGGCCTGCCGGTCATGATCAAGGCCTCGGCCGGCGGCGGCGGTAAGGGCATGCGCATCGCGCGCAGCGCCGAAGAGGTGCGCGACGGCTTCCGTTCCGCGCAGTACGAGGCGCGCGGCAGTTTCGGTGACGAACGGGTCTTCATCGAACGCTATGTGGAGCAGCCGCGCCATATCGAGATCCAGGTCCTGGCCGACGGGCAGGGGCGCTGCCTCTACCTCTGGGAGCGTGAATGCTCCATCCAGCGCCGGCATCAGAAAGTGGTGGAGGAAGCGCCTTCTCCTTTTCTCGACGAGGAAACGCGCAAGGCCATGGGCGAACAGGCCGTGGCCCTGTCGGAGGCTGTCGACTACCGCTCGGCGGGGACGGTAGAGTTCATCGTCGACCAGAACCGCAACTTCTTCTTCCTGGAGATGAACACCCGATTGCAGGTCGAGCATCCCGTGACCGAGATGATCACCGGCCTCGATCTGGTGGAGTGGATGATCCGGGTCGCAGCCGGTGAGCGTTTAAGCTTCGGCCAGGACGAGGTCCGACGCGACGGCTGGGCCGTGGAGACCCGAGTGTACGCGGAAGATCCGGCCCGCGGCTTTCTGCCCTCCATCGGCCGCTTGCGCCGCTATCAGGAGCCCAATGCGGAAGAGGGTGTGCGCGTGGACAGCGGTGTCGAGGAAGGCGCCGAGATCTCCATGTACTACGACCCCATGATTGCCAAGCTGGTGACCTGGGGCCCGGACCGTGAGGCGGCGATCGACCGCCATCGCGCGGCGCTGGACGCCTACTACGTCCGCGGTGTCGACCACAACATGGCCTTCCTCTCGGCAGTGATGGCGCACCCGCGCTTTCGCGAAGGCCGGCTTTCCACCGATTTCATCGGCGAGGAGTTTCCCGATGGCTTCACCGGCCGGGCGCTGTCGGAGGCCGAGCGCGACGAGCTCTCGGCGGTGGCGGCCTATCTGGAACTGCTGCGCCAGGCACGCGGGGAGCCCTTGAAGGCCCGTGAACTGGTGGTGGAGATGGACCGCGAGCAGAAGCTGCTTCGCGTCGAGCCCAGCGAGGGCGGCATCCTGGCACACAGTGGCGAGCGGGCCATCCGCGTCGAGGGCGACGACTGGTGGCCGGGGCAGCCGCTGCTGCGCTGCCGGGTCGATGGTCGCCCCATGACGCTGCAGGTGGATGCTCTGGGACCGCGGCTGCTCCTGCGTCACGATGGCACGATGGTCTCCGCCCTGGTCCTGCGTCGCTCGGTGGGAAAGCTGGCGGCGCTGATGCCGGTGAAGGAGCCGCCGGACCTCTCCAAGTTCGTGCTGTCTCCGATGCCGGGCCTGCTGGTCACCCTCAAAGTCGAGGTGGGCATGAGCGTGAAGGCCGGCGAGGAGGTGGCCGTGGTCGAGGCCATGAAGATGGAGAACGTGCTGCGCGCCCTGGCCGATGGCACGGTCAAGGATATCCACGCCCAGCCCGGCGACAGCCTCTCGGTGGACCAGAAGATCGTCGAGTTCGAGTAGTCGCGCGCGGGCCTGTCGTCTGCTGTGTCTTTTCCGGGACCGGCGCATCCGCTAAAGCCTGAGCAGTCGTCCACTGCGTGAGGCCCGAGTCGTGTCGATTGCGCCAAATCCATCGATTGCCCCGGCCGGGCGTTCCCAGCCGCCGGCCCGCGTGATCGTGCTCGGTAACGAGAAGGGCGGGTCGGGCAAGTCGACCACCGCGATGCACCTGGTCGTGGCCCTGCTGCGCACGGGGCGCAGCGTCGGCGTGATCGACCTCGACGCCCGCCAGGGCACGCTCTCGCGCTACGTGGAGAACCGGCGCAGCTTCTGTGAGCGCGAAGGTCTGTCGCTGCCGCAACCCGTACTGCGCAAGGTGGAGCGCTCTCAGGCCGCTGACCGCGACGGCGCCGAGGCCGAGGAGGCTGGGGCGCTCGAGCAGGCGCGCATGGACCTGGCGGACTGCGACTACCTGGTCATCGATACGCCCGGCTCGGACTCTCATCTCTCGCGCCTCGGGCACACGCTGGCCGATATCCTGATCAGCCCGATGAACGATTCCTTTGTCGATCTCGACCTCCTGGCCCGGATCGATCCCGACGGCCAGAAGATCCTCGGGCCCAGCGTCTACGCCCAGATGGTCTGGGAGCAGCGGCTGAGGCGCGCCAAGGCCGGTGGCCGGCCCATCGACTGGGTGGTGATGCGCAACCGTCTCTCGCACCTGGACGCCCGCAACAAGCAGCGTGTCGGCGCGCTGCTCACCCAACTGGCCAAGCGCATCAACTTCCGGCTTGCGCCCGGCTTCGGCGAGCGGGTGATTTTCCGCGAGCTCTTCCCCAAGGGGCTGACGCTGCTCGACTTGAAGGAGAGCGGGGAGGGCCTGACGATGAGCCACATCGCCGCCCGCCAGGAAGTGCGCGAGCTGCTGCGCGCCATCGGGTTGGGCAGCGAGGAAACCGGTGCCGAGGAGGCCTTTGCCCGGGCTGCGGTGCTCTGATCCGCTGACGTCCCTGGCCTTTCGTTACCGCCGCATCGGCTCAAGTCTGGCGCCCGGGCGCTGACGTGCCTACCTTAAGCCTTGTGATGAGCAGGGACAGCAAACTTCCAAACAAGACCGGGACGGCGCCGTCGCAGCCGGACCGCAGCAATGGGCAACGCAGCGAGGTGGATGCCTTTCTGCGTCAGGTCGCGGCCACGCCGCCACCGCCCAAGCAGGGCACCGGACGCGGACGCCTGATCTTCGCCCTGGACGCCACCGCCAGCCGCCAGCCCACCTGGGACCGGGCGATGAACACCCAGGCGGAGATGTTCGAGGCGGCGGCCGGGTTGGGCGGTCTCGATATCCAACTCCTCTTCTATCGCGGCTTCGGTGAGTGCAAGGCCAGCAAGTGGCACGCCGATGCGGGCGGCCTGCTGCGTGCCATGACGGCAGTGAACTGTCTTGCCGGGCGCACCCAGATCGCCCGAGTGCTGCGACATGCCGCCAAGGAAAGCCGCAAGCGGAAGGTCAACGCTTTGGTATTCGTCGGCGACAGTGTCGAGGAAAACGTCGACGAACTGGGTCATCTTGCCGGTGAACTTGGATTGCTGGGCGTGCCCTGCTTCCTGTTCCACGAAGGCAACGATCCCGCGGCGCGCCAGGCCTTTCAGCAGATTGCGCGCCTGAGCGGTGGAGCCTGCTGCCGCTTCGATGGGACCTCGGTGCAGGAACTGCGCGATCTGCTCGCCGCCGTGGCCGTTTTTGCCGCAGGGGGCAAGAAGGCGCTGGCCGATTTTTCGCAGCAGCGTGGCGGTGCCGCCTTGCAGCTGACCCACCAGCTGCGCTGACACAGGGACCGCGCGCCGATGCTCCCCTGGCTTCTGGTTGGCCTTGCGCTGCTTGTGGTCGTGGTTGGCGGACTGCGCTGGTTTGCCAATGCGCAGCCGGGAGAGGTCCTGCGGGCGCTGCGCTGGGTAGCCGCTGTGGCCGGTGGCGCTCTGCTGCTGCTGGTCGTCTTTGGTGCAGCACGCCAGCTTCTCGCTGTGGCACTGCCACTCCTGCTGCCGCTCCTGGCCCAGGCATTCGGACGCTTGCGCAGCTGGAGCCCGCCGTCCGGCAGTGACAGTGGGCAGGTCTCGGAGATCGTCACCCGCTTTCTGCGCATGCGCCTCGATCACGACAGCGGCGACATGGAGGGAACGGTGCTCGAAGGCCCCTTCCGCGGGCGTCACCTGTCTGAACTGACGGCGGCGGAACTCATGGCACTGCTGCGCGATTGCCGTGCCGAGGACGAGGAGTCGGCATCGGTGCTGGAAGCCTATCTGGACCGCACCCAGGGCGCGGACTGGCGCGGCTCAGGGGATGAAGAGACGACGGGCGACCAGAGAAGCCGCGGTTCCGGGGCTGCGATGGGCGGCGCAATGAGCGCGGATGAGGCGCGCGCCGTACTGGGCATTGGACCGGACGCCGACGAAGCTGCGATCAAGGCGGCGCACCGACGCTTGATGCAGCAGCTTCATCCCGATCTCGGCGGCAGCGACTATCTGGCCGCCAAGATCAACCAGGCCAAGCAGGTGCTTCTGGGTCGATGATGCGGCGGCCTGAAACCTTTCGCGGCCGCGCAGAGGCCTTGGTTGCTGCGCTCGCCGCTGGCGCCTATAGATAGATCGAATGCCGGCTAATTCGGGTCAAAGTGAACAGGGAACGAACATGAGCAAAGCCATCCGGAAGGCAGTCTTTCCCGTAGCGGGGCTGGGCACGAGGTTTCTCCCGGCCACCAAGTCGATGCCGAAGGAGATGCTGCCGGTCGTCGACAAGCCTCTGATCCAGTACGCACTGGAAGAGGCCAAGGCCGCCGGGATCGAGGAGTTCATCCTGGTCACCGGCCGCGGCAAGAGCGCGATGGAGGACCATTTCGACCACGCCTTCGAGTTGGAAGCCACGCTGGAGCAGCGCGGCAAGCAGGACGCGCTGGCGAGCCTTTCCGATACCGTGTTCGAGGCCGGGCAGATCGCCTACGTCCGCCAGCAGCAGCCCCTGGGCCTGGGGCACGCGGTCTGGTGCGCACGGCATCTCATCGGGGACGAGCCCTTCGCGGTCCTGCTGCCCGATGATCTGGTGTTGGCCCAGACCCCCTGCCTGGCGCAGATGGTGGAGGTGCATGGCAGCGTGGGCGGCAATGTTGTCGCCGTCATGGACGTACCCCGCGAGCACACCAAACGTTACGGCATCCTCGATGTCGTGGAGGACGACGGTCGGGTGGCCAAGGCCAAGGGACTGGTGGAAAAGCCGGACCCGACACAAGCGCCCTCGACCCTGTCCATCATCGGCCGCTACATCCTGGACCCACAGGTGCTGCGCGCGCTGGACCGCAAGGAGACGGGGGCGGGCGGCGAGATCCAACTCACCGATGCCATGGCTCGCACGATCACCGATGTGCCCTTCCATGGACTGCGGTTCGAGGGCACCCGCTTCGATTGCGGCAGCAAGGAAGGCTTCCTCGAAGCCAACGTGGCCTATGCACTCGCACGCGACGATCTGCGCGAAGCGATGCAGGGTATTCTGAAAACCTACGCGTGATTCGAGGAGGCTCCACGATGACAGCCCATACCTTCGACCCGACCCTGCTGCGCGAGTACGATGTGCGCGGGGTGGTTGGAACGACCCTGCACGAAGCCGACGCCCGGGCCTTGGGCCGCGCCGTGGGAACCACCGTTCGACGGCGTGGCGGGTCGCGCGTCGCCGTCTGCTATGACGGTCGCCTGTCCTCGCCGGACATGGAAGCGGCGGTGGTCGAGGGTCTGTCGGCTGCCGGCGTGACCGCCCTCAGGGTCGGGCTTGGGCCGACGCCGCAGCTTTATTTCGCGGTGCATCATCTGAATGCCGACGGCGGCATCATGATCACCGGCTCGCACAATCCGCCAGAGTACAACGGCTTCAAGCTGGTTTTGGGCAAGAAGGCGGTCTTCGGGGAGGATATCCAGGCCCTGGGGCGGATGGCAGCGGCCGGCGACTATGAAAGCGGTTCGGCCGAAGCTGAGAACCACGACATCTTCGAGGCCTATGTGGATCGTCTGGTGCAGGACTTCGATGGGCCGGAGAACCTGAAGATCGCCTGGGACGCCGGCAACGGTGCTGCCGGTCCGGCCATGCGCCGCCTGACCGAGCGCTTGCCGGGCGAGCATATCCTGCTGTTCGATGATGTGGACGGCACTTTCCCCAACCACCATCCCGACCCGACGGTGCCGCGCTACCTCGAAACCCTCAAGGAGACGGTGCTGCGCGAGGGCTGCGATCTGGGCATCGCTTTCGACGGCGACGGTGACCGCATCGGTGCGCTGGACGGGCAGGGGCGACCGCTCTGGGGCGACCAGATGATGCTGCTGCTGGCGCGCGATGTGCTCAAGGAACGCCCCGGCGCCACCATCATCGCCGACGTCAAGGCGAGCCAAATCCTCTTCGACGGCATCGCCGCGCTGGGCGGGACGCCCCTGATGTGGAAGACGGGGCATTCCCTGATCAAGGCCAAGATGCAGGAGGTCGACTCGCCCTTTGCCGGGGAGATGAGCGCCCACCTCTTCTTCGCCGACCACTTCTATGGCCATGATGACGGCCTCTACGCCGCGGTGCGCCTGATCAACGCCCTGGGCAGCTGGGGCAAGTCTTTGGCCGAATTCCGGGACAGCCTGCCGCAGGTGATGAACACGCCGGAGCTGCGCTTTCCCTGTCCCGAGGAGCGCAAGAAGCCGGTGATCGAGGAGGTGCGTGCGCGCCTGCAGGAGGCCGGTGCGGAGGTGGACGCCACCGATGGCGTGCGGGTGCGCGATGGCAGCGGCTGGTGGCTGCTGCGGGCCTCCAACACGCAGGATGTGCTGGTGGCACGCTGTGAAGCCCAGGACGAAGCGGCCCTGGAGCGGCTGCGCCGGACCCTCAACGAGCAGCTTGCCGCCAGTGGCATCGAGGCGCAGGAAAACTGACCCTCGATATCGGCGTCGAATCCCGACCCAGGCCATTGCGCCGCGTCACGGGATTCGCTAGGCATCGGCCCTTTGCAAATCTGGGGCTGGGCCGATGCAGTTCTTTTTCTACGGGACCCTTCTCGATCCCGAAGTGCGCGCGGCGGTCATGCCGCACATCGCCGAGTCGCTGGAGCTGCAGTCGGCGCGCCTGCGCGGCTATCGCCGGGTCCGCGCCCGGCATGGCACCTACCCGGTTCTGGTCTCCGATGCGCGCAGCCGGGTAGACGGGCTGTTGGTCTCTGGCTTGGACGCTCGCGCGCTCTACCGCATGGCCCACTTCGAGGGCGATCTCTACCTGCCGCAGCAGCGCAGGGTGCGTACAACCAATGGAGCGGCCGCCCAGGCCTGGATCTTCATGGCAGTGCATCCCGGGCTTGCGGCCCAGCGCAGCTGGAGCCTGCAGCGCTGGCGCATGCAGCACAAACGCCGGCTCCTGGCCGACACCAGCCGCTGGATGCGCGAGTTCGGTGTCGATAGCGGCCAGGCTCACGACATGAACTGGCCTTTCCGCCGCACGATCCGCGCGCTCGCAGCCGATCTGGAAGTGCGCGAAAACGCGCTTTCCTGGCAGGAGGCCGCCTGACTCCGGTGGTGCCGGTTTCACACAGGCGGAAAGCAAAACGCCCGCCATTTCAGGCGGGCGTTCTGTGGCTTTGCCGGTTGGTCGGGGAGAGAGGATTCGAACCTCCGGCCCCTACGTCCCGAACGTAGTGCTCTACCAGGCTGAGCTACTCCCCGGCAAAGCGGAGCGCGCCGCTGATGCGTGCGATCCGGGCGGCTGTATAGCCCCTCCCAGGGGGGCTTGCAACGATGAAGCGCAGCCACCGAACGATTGATTTCCGAGCCGCCTGTGCCTGGGGTCGGTCAGCCTTAATCCCGCACCACGATCACCGAGGCTTTGGCGTGGCGCACCACGCGGGCGGCGTTGGGGCCCAGGAGATAGTCCTCCAGTTCCGGGCGGTGCGAGGCCATCACGATGAGGTCGCATCCGGTCTGGCCCGCGTAGTGCAGGATCTCGCGGTAGATGGTCCCGTGGCCGACGATGTGCTGCACGGAGATATCGTCGGGGATCTTCTCCGAGACATAGGCGTGCAAAGCGCTGTTGGCCTGGGCCAAAGCGTCGCGCTCGTAGTTCTTGGGGAAGAAACCGGCCACCATGGACATGCCGAAGTCCGGCACGACCGAGATCACGTGCAACCTTGCGCCGAAAGAGCGTGCACAGGAGATGGCGGTGGCCACGGCCTTCTCCTGGGTCTCCGGGTTCGAGAGATCGACAGCCAGCAGTATGTCACGATACATGGCACCCTCCCTTGAAGCTCAGGCCTCGGCGCGGCGGCTGGAGCCGCTGGTCGTGCCGGCCCGACGTTTCTGCAGCAGATAGACCAGACCCAGCAGCAGCAAGGCGGGAATGAACATGAGCTCCTTCGGCGGCCGGTCGGGGTTGGGCACCAGAACCTGATTGATGTCCCAACCCATGCCGACGCCGTAGCGCCCGGCATCGCCACGCTCGATCACCTGGGTGATCGACACGGCATCGCCCATCGGCGCCACCATCAGGCCGGCATGCATCAGGCGCTGCTGTGCGTCGGCCCTGGGGCCGACGTTCAGCATCACCGTCTTTTCGATATCGTCGAAGCTCGCAGGATTGTAACCGGCCACGCGCAATCTCACGAAGCCGTTGTTGGGGATCTCCTCCACGATCTCGAAGATCTCGCTGGCTGGTCGTGCCACATAGTCCGGCTCGATCATGTCCATCCAGAATCCGGGCCGGAAGAGGGTGAAAGCGACCAGCAGCAGGGCGATGCTCTCGTAGATGCGGCTGCGGGTGTAGAAGAACCCCTGCGTGGCCGCCGCAAAGACCAGCATGGCGGCGAGTGCGCTGATCACAATGAGCGCGAGCTGGAACGGCCCTTCGATGCCGATCAGCAGAAGCTGATAGTTGAAAATGAAGATGAAGGGCAGGGCGACGGTGCGCAGGGAGTAGTGGAAGGCCTGCACGCCAGTTTGCAGGGGGTCGCCGCGCGAGATCGCGGCAGCGGCGAAGGAGGCCAGGCCCACCGGAGGTGTCACATCGGCCATGATGCCGAAGTAGAAGACGAAGAGGTGAACGGCGATCAGCGGGACCACCAGCCCCTGCTGGGAACCCAACTCGGCGATCACCGGCGCCATCAGCGAGGCGACGATGATGTAGTTGGCCGTCGTCGGCAGGCCCAGGCCGAGCACCAGACTGAGCATGGCGGTGAGCACCAGGATCAAGATGAGATTGCCGCCGGAGACCTGCTCAATCACCTGGGTGAGCACTTGCCCCACGCCCGTCTGGGCCACCACGCCCACGATGATGCCCGCCGCCGCCGTGGCCACGCCGATGCCGACCATGTTGCGGGCGCCGGTGACCAGCCCGTCGATGAGGTCGCGAAAACCCTGCACCAGCGCCGCGCCGAGGTTGCTTTCATGCTTGCGGAAGAGGGTCAGCAGCGGCCGCTGGGTCAGCATGATGAAGATCATGAAGACCACGGCGTAGAAGGCCGAGAGCCCCGGCGACAGCCGCTCGACGATCAGGCACCAGATGAGAATGACCACCGGCAGGATGTAGTAGAGGCCGCTCTTGACCGTAGGCGCCACCTCGGGGAGATGCAGCACCGGGGCGTCGGGATCGTCCAGCTTCAGCGCGGGAACCCGGGCGGCGTACCATACCAGGCCGACGTAGGCGACCACGACACCCATGCCGACGAACCAGGTGGCCGCTTCGCCGAAGACATCCCGGGTCCAGCCGATGCCGTAATAGACCAGCCCGGCCAGGATGATGATGCTGCTGACCGTGATGCCGAAGTTGATCAGGCTCTGATAGATCGGCTTCGGATTGGGCCGCTCCATCCCCTGCATGTTCGCCTTCAGCGCCTCCAGGTGCACGATGTAAAGCAGGGCGATGTAGGAAATGATCGCCGGCAGGAAGGCGTGCTTGATGACGTCGACGTAGGGAATGCCGACGTACTCCACCATCAGGAAGGCGGCCGCGCCCATCACCGGGGGCATGATCTGGCCGTTGACCGAACTGGCCACCTCCACGGCACCGGCCTTCTCCGAAGAGAAGCCGACCCGCTTCATCAAGGGAATGGTGAAGGTGCCGGTGGTGACGGTGTTGGCGATGGAGGAGCCGGAAATGAGACCCGTGAGGCCCGATGCCACCACGGCAGCCTTGGCCGGCCCGCCGCGCAGATGGCCGAGCAGGGCGAAGGCCACCTGGATGAAGTAGTTGCCCGCGCCGGCACGATCGAGCATCGAGCCGAACAGCACGAAGAGGAACACGAAGGAGGTGGAAACCCCCAGCGCGATGCCGAAGACGCCCTCGGCGGTCAACCACTGCTGCGACATGACGCGCGAGAAGGAGGCGCCGCGGTGCGCGATCAGGTCGGGCATGTAGGGCCCGGCGAAGGTGTAGAAGAGGAAGATCGAGGCGATGATGGTCAGCGCCGGGCCGAGGGCGCGCCGGGTCGCTTCCAGCAGCAGCACCATGCCCATGCCGGCGATCATGAGATCGGCCGGGATCGGGGCGCCGGGGCGCATCGCCAGCCCTTCATAGAATACGAAAAGATAGCCGGCACTGACCGCCCCGCCGAAAGCCATCAGCCAGTCGAGCTTGGGGATGCGATTGAGCGGTGTCGGGCGGCTGGCGGACCAGGCGACCACGAAGGCCGTGGCCGCGGACAGGCCGAAGATCATCAGGCCATTGGTGTTGCCGGCCAGGGCCTGCTGCATGGCGGCATAGGCGGCCCCCAGGCCGCCGAGCGCGAAGATGACGCCGAAGATGGGAAAGCGCTTGCCGCTGGCGACGATCCCGGGGAAGGCCGTGAAAGCCAGGAAGAGCGCAAAGGACAGGTGGATGGCCCGGGCGTGGGTGTCGTTGAAGATCAGGAAGCCCAGCATGAAGGGCAGCGGCGAAGCGTACCAGAGCTGGAACAGCGACCAGCACAGCGCCACGGCGTAGAGCAGGCGTGCCTGGAAGCCTGTGGGGGAGCGGGCACCGGTATCGGCCGTCGCGACCAGATCTTCCGCGCTTCTCTCTGACTCGTCTCCGCGCCGCTGCTCGCTCATGAGCCTTGCCCCCGTTCAGAACGTCCAGGTGATCTTTCTTGTTTTGTGGCCCGCAGGCAGGAGCGGGACAGCGCCCGGATGGCGCTGTCCCGCCGTCCGATCAGAGCAGACCGGCTTCCTCGAAGTAACGGGTCGCGCCCTCGTGCATCGGGGCGGAGTTACCCTGGGAGATCATCGATTCCTTCTCCAGCACGGCGAAGGCCGGGTGCAGCTCCGTGAAGGAGTCGAAGTTCTCGAAGACCGCCTTCACCACCTCATAGACCACGTCGGCCGAGGTGCGGGTGGAGGATACGAAGGTGGCGCCCACGCCGTAGGTGTGGATGTCTTCCTCGTTGTTGTAGGTGCCCGCCGGAATGGTCGCGGAGAAGTAGTAGGGGTTGTCCTCGACCAGTTCGTCGACCTCGTCACCCTCAAGAGAGAGGAGCTGCGCGCCGCAGGTGGCGACCGGCTCGGCAATTGAGCCGGAGGGGTGGCCGACGGTGAAGAGGAAGGCGTCGACCCGATTGTCGCACAGGGCCTGAGACTGCTCACGCGAGGGCAACTCGGAGGCTAGTTCGAAGTCGTCCGTGGTCCAGCCGAGCTTCTCCATCAGGATCTCGACCGCCGCGCGCTGACCCGAGCCCGGGTTGCCGATGTTGACGCGCTTGCCCTTGAGGTCTTCCAGGCTCTCGATGCCGGCGTCGGCACGCACGACCGCAGTGAGCGGCTCGGGGTGCAGGGAGAAGAGCGAGCGGAGTTCCTCGTCCTCGCCGGCATCGGCGAAGTTCTCGAGGCCGTGCATGGCGTTATACTGCACGTCCGACTGGACGATGCCCATGTCGAGCTCACCCTGGCGGATCGTGTTGACGTTGAACACGGAACCGCCGGTGCTCTCGGCCGAGCAGCGAATGCCATGCTCGGCGCGACCCTGGTTGACCAGGCGGCAGATGGCGCCGCCCGCCGGATAGTACACGCCGGTGACGCCACCGGTGCCGATGGTCACGAACTGCTGCTGCGCCTGCGCGTCGCCGGCGCCGAGCAGGCCGTAGGCGCCTGCGGCGAGGGCCGTAGCTGCGGCCGTGAGTGCGATCCTCTTCATCTCGTCATCCTTCCGTATCTTTGACTTTGGGGCAGGGTGCGCCGTCGCGATTTCGCCACTTCGTCGGGAGCAGCGCCGCTGGAAGATTCGCAGATTCCGGCCCTATGGCCGATTTCGATCCTGGAAGGACTCCCATGCCGGGGTCGCAGCCCGAACGGCACCCTGTTCACGGCTTGCTCCTTTGCCGTTTGTCGAGAAACTAAAGCATCCTTCGTCTCGGGAAGGCTACTCCAATTTCTCCTGCCCAGGGTTTAGCAGAAATTGGCGAGTCGTGCGCTATCTTTGCGTGCCACGATCGCGCCGGCTCAGTCTGGCAGTTGCCGGAGCTCTCTGGCCGTGCCGATCGGCCGCCCGAAATGCGCGGCGCCCTGGGCGACGCTGGCCACCAGGGCGGCGTTGTCCGGTGCAACCTGCCCATCCGGCAGGAAGAGGTTGTTCTCGAATCCGACCCGTGCGTGGCCGCCCAGCGCTGCGGCGGTCAGGGCGCAGGCTGCCTCCTTCGGCCCGAAGGCGCAGACCGCCCATGGGTGGTCGCTTTGATTGGCCTGGATGAAGGGCAGCAGCTCATGCGGTTCCGAGGTTTGATCCTTGGCGTAGCGCCCCAGGACGAAGAGCAGGAGCTGTCGCCCGGCCGGCAGGACACCGCGCGCCACCAAAGCCTCGAAGCGTTCTACGTCTTCCGGGCTGTAGAGGATGAACTGTGCCTGGATGCCGGCTTCTCGCACCCAGGCGAAGAAGGCCTTGGCTTCCGCTTCGGATGCCGCATCGGGAATCAGCTCGCGCACCGCAAAGCTCGCCGCTTCGGGTTCGAGCGCGCGGATGCAGTCCATCTGCTCGTCTGGTGTGTAGCGGCCAACCGCCTCGGTGGTGACCTGAATGACGATCGAATCGTCGCAGCTTTCCCGCACGGCCGCCATCGCTTCCCGATAGCGGCCCACATCGAGGCTGTGCGCGCCCGTCTCGTCGCGCACATGCAGGTGGATCATGGCCGCGCCGGCGTCGACGCAGGATCGGGCCGTCGCAGCCAGCTCTTCCGGCGTGATCGGCAGGGCCGGATGGTCTGCCTTGGTCTTGCGGGCCCCGTTGGGGGCGACAGCGAGGAACAGCGGATCCCAGGCAGCCTTGCTCATGGCTCTCGTACCTCGGCGAGGGAGCCGTCGATGGCGCGGCCGAGCTTGTCGACGATCTCCGCCACCTGCTCCTCCTCGATGATATAGGGCGGCGCCAGCAGGACATGGTCACCGGCGCGGCCGTCCACGGTCCCGCCGCCCGGATAGCACATCAAGCCCTCCTGCATGGCGTTGCGCTTGATGCGCGCATGCAGCTTCAGGGCCGGATCGAAGGGCAGCTTGCTGGCCCTGTCGGCCACCAGTTCCACACCCAGGAAGAGCCCGCGACCGCGGATGTCGCCGATGTTGGGATGGTTGCCGAAGCGCTCAATCAGCGCGGCCGTGAGCGCGCCGCCGCGCTGGCCCACCTGGTCCAGAAGCGATTCGCGCTCGATGGCCTGCTGCACGGCCAGGGCACCGGCGCAGGCGGTGGCATGGCCGATGTAGGTAAAGCCGTGCTGGAAGGCGCCGCTGCCGCCCACGATGGTGTCGTGGATCTTGCCTGAAATCAGGCAGGCGCCGATGGGCTGGTAGCCGGCGCCGAGACCCTTGGCGCAGGTCAACAGGTCCGGGGCGATGCCTTCCTGGTCGCAAGCGAAGAGCGTGCCCGTCCGGCCCATGCCGCTCATCACCTCGTCGAGGATCAGCAGGATGCCGTACTGGTCGCAGATCTCGCGCACGCGCTTGAAGTAGCCCGGCACCGCCGGCACCGCCCCCAGTGTCGCGCCCACCACCGTTTCCGCGACGAAGCCAATCACCGTGTCCGGGCCCAGCTGCTGCAGCATGGCTTCCAGCTCGTTCGCCACCCGCAGGCCATAGGCCTCCTCGCTCTCCGCATCCTGGCGCTCGCGATAGGCGTAGCAGGGCGCGATGTGGTGCGCTGGCATAAGGATCGGTTCGTAGACGGCCCGGCGCCCAGGATTGCCGCCGATGGAAAGCGCTCCCAGGGTGTTGCCGTGGTAGCTCTGCCGGCGAGAGATGAACCAGCGGCGCTGGGTCTCGCCCTTCTCATGGAAGTACTGGCGCGCCAGTTTCAGGGCCGTTTCGTTGGCTTCCGAGCCGCCGGAGAGGAAGTAGACCTTCTCGAGGCCCTCAGGGGCACGCGCTATCAGGTGCTCGGCCAGTTGCTCGGAGGGCTCGTTGGTGAAGAAGCCCGTGTGGGCATAGGGCAGGCGGTCGAGCTGAGCCTTGATCGCCTCGATCACCGGCTTGTAGCTGTGCCCCAGGCAGGAGACCGCGGCGCCGCCCGAGGCGTCCAGGTAGCGCTTGCCTTCCGCGTCGATGATGTGGGGGCCAGAACCGGCAACGGCGGTGGGCAGGGTCTGCTTCGGGTCGCGATGAAGGATGCGTGTCATGCTGCTGTCCTGTTGACCGCTCTACTGCGAGAACGGCGCGGGGGAGCGTAGGTGGAGCGCGCCGAGCCCTACTTCAGTGCCGGGGCCAGCCGCTCCATGGCCTGGGCGATGCGCGCAGGCGAAGAGGCGAAGCACAGGCGCAGATAGCCTTCCCCGGCCGCGCCGAAGGCCGAGCCTGGCGCAAGCCCGACGCCACAGTCGAGCACAAGCTGCTTGGCGAAGGCCAGGCTGTCGGTCACGCCCTCGACACCGAAAAAAGCATAGAAGGCCGCCTGGGGCTTGGCGATGGTCACCCGTGGACATTGCGACAGCGCCTCGAAGACAATCTCGCCACCCTGGCGGCAGCGGTCCACCATCTCCTTGACGAAGGGCTCACCCTCGCGGATTGCGGCGACCGCCCCGTCCTGCAGGAAATGCTGGGCGCCGGAACTGGAGTATTCGATCAGCTTGCCGAAGGTCTCGGCCATGGAGGGCGGATGCAGCAGCCAGCCCAGCCGCCAGCCCGTCATCGCCCAGGCCTTGGAGAAGGAGTGGACGCAGATCAGCGCGTCCTCCGGATCGGCAATGCTGGCGAAGGAGGGGGCCAGCGGCCGGTCATAGGTGAAGCGGTGATAGACCTCGTCGGCGATGATCCAGAGACCCTTCTCCCGCGCCAGGGCCAGGACCTCCTGTTGCTGTTCGCGCTCCATCATCCAGCCGGTGGGATTGCCGGGTGAGGCGATGAAGAGCGCGCGGGTGCGCGGGCCGATGGCCGCCTTGATCCGATCGAGGTCGAGCAGGAAGCCTCCGTCCGAGCGGGGCGTCAGCGCGACCTCCACCGGACGGCCGCCGGCGATGCTCACGGCTGCCATGGCATTGGGCCAGATGGGCGAGACCAGAATCACCTCATCCTCCGGCTCCAAGATCGCCTGGAACACCAGCGCCAGCGCCGACATGCCCGAGGAGGTGACGGAAATGCGCTCCTGATCCGGGGCGATGCCCAGGTGCTTCGCATGGTAGTCGGCAAGGGCCGCGCGCAGGGGCGGAATGCCACGCTTATGGGTGTAGTAGGTGTTGCCGGCGCGCAGCGAGGCGATGGCCGGCTCGCAAATGAAGTCGGGCGTCGGGACGTCGCCTTCCCCGACCCAGAGTCCGATCACGTCGTTACGCTGAAAGCCCATCTCCCAGACCTGTTGGATGCCCGAAACTGGAAGCTCCGCCACCTGCGCGCGAATCGGCAATGGCGTCGAGTGGGAGGCAGGTCGAGCTTGGACTTTGCTGACAGACATGGATTGGACCTTCTGGACGCTGGCTGGAAGCAGGGATTGTGACTTTACCTGCCAGAAGCAACGCCGTCCTGGCAAGCAGCGCCTCCTCCGTGCAGAGCAGCTCTGCCCTTTCTTGGTCACAAGCTGTGGGCGTGAATCCCAGGAATGTCACACCTCTCCTCTCATGCTTCGACTAAAGTGTGTTTCGAGGCCATGGCGTAAGGCCATGGCTCGATCGTCCGGCGGCGGCAGACGGGTATGCCCATCCCCCATCCCCCCGTGTATCCGTCTTGTCGCCGCCGCGACGACTGGCAGCAGACTCTCCTCCTCTCGTTGCAGCGACAGGCCCCAGGACACTCCCCCTGGTAGGCCTGTCGGCTGCTGTGCGCCTCATCGGCTTCTGTCTTGTCTGGATGGGGCCGATTGATCTCGCCTTGCCGCGCAATTGGTTGCATTATTCTTGCTGATTCCGGTCGAAACGACCGGACCATTGGCTAAGAGAGTTTCACCATGCTGCGCCGCGCGTCCACCGCGCCACTCTTCACCCTCACTTTGGAACGAGGCGCCAAGGCCCCGCCGCTTTACCGCCAGGTCTATGATCAGGTGCGGTTGGCCGTGCTGGAGGGGCGTCTGCCGCCGGGCACGCGCCTGCCATCGAGTCGGATTCTGGCCGACGAGCTGCGCTGCTCGCGCAACACCGTGGTGGGCGCCTTCGAACAGCTCCTGGCCGAGGGCTATCTCGAAGGGCATGTGGGCTCAGGCACCTATGTGTCCCGGGTCCTGCCTGATGAACTGCTTGCCGTTCGTCCGGATCGCCCGGCCGCAACCAAGCCGACGGAGAGCGCGCCGCCGACACTGGGCAAGCGCGGCCATCGTCTGGCACGTCTGGAGCCGCCCGGCGCACCGGCGCGGCGCGGCGACGGCCGGCGCGCTTTCGTGCCCGGCATGCCGGAGACGGCTTTCTTCCCCTTCTCAGTCTGGGGGCGCCTGGTGGGGCGCTTCTGGCGGGTGCCGCCGCGCGAACTGCTGCGCCCCGGGGAGCCGGGCGGTTTCCGCCCGCTGCGCGAAGCCATTGCTGCCTATCTTCGGGCCGTGCGTGCCCTGCCGGTGGAGCCCGAGCAGGTCTTTGTCACCTCAGGCGCTCAGCAGGCGCTCGATCTGGTGGCGCGGCTGCTGCTCGATCCCGGTGAACGGGTGTGGATCGAGGACCCCGGCTATGCCGGCTTGCGCGGCCCGCTCCTGGCGGCTGGCGCCGAAGTGGTGCCCTTGCCGGTGGACCAGGAGGGGATCGTGGTTACCGAGGGGCAGCGGCGGGCGCCCGATGCGCGCATGGCGGTGGTCACCCCGGCGAGACAGTACCCGTTGGGGCTGGCCATGACCCTGGCGCGGCGGCTGGAGCTTCTGTCCTGGGCACAGCAGGTCTCGGCCTGGGTGGTGGAGGACGACTACGACAGCGAGTACCGCTACGCGGGACGGCCCTTGGCGCCGCTGCAGTCCCTGGATGAGGGCGCTGGGCGGGTGGTCTATATCGGCAGCCTGTCCAAGGTGCTCTTTCCCTCGATCCGGCTGGGCTATCTCGTGGTGCCGCCGGCGCTGGTCGAGCCGGTCACCCGGGCGCGCGCCGTGCTGGAGGACTATCCCGCCCTGGCGCTGCAGCCTGCCCTGGCGGCCTTCATACAGGAGGGGCACTTCGCCGCGCACCTGCGGCGCATGCGCGCGCTCTACCAGGGCCGGCAGGATGCGATGCTGGAGGCGGCGCAACGCCACCTTGGCGGCATGGTGCAGCTCTCCGGCAGCGAGGCGGGGCTGCATCTGCTGGCCCGCCTGCAGCGCCCGATCACCGATCACCAGGCCAGTGCCGCGGCATCGGCAGAAGGCCTGATCGCGCCGCCGCTTTCCGCCTACTTCTACGACGGGCCGCCGGGCGGCAGCAGCGATGCCTTGCTGCTCGGCTTTTCCGCCGTGCCCGAAGAGGTGATGGATGGTCAGGTGGCGAAGCTGGCGCAGGCCCTGGAACGCGCCGAACGCTCTGCCCGCGCATAGCAGGACGGTTAGCTGGACGGGCCTCTGTCGCGTCAGCCCTGCGGTTCGATGTGAGAAGGCACGATCTCGCCGTCTTCCAGGCGTGGTGCCTGATAGTCGCTCCAGGCCTCCCCGCCCCGGTGGGCGTGGAACCAGAAGAGCGATGCGGCCAGCAGCACCACGGCCGAGATGAGCATCGCCAGCCAGGGCGCGCGCGTCCAGCCGGGCGGGTCGGGCTCATTGGCCTTGCGCGCCCCGTAGCGTGCCAGGAGCAGGTAGAGCCACCAGACCAGGAAAGGCGCAATCAGCGGCAGTACGACGGTCAGAAGCTTTTTCAGCATTCCCGGCCCAGGAGTCGTTCTGCCAGATTGTTCAGCATCCCTGCTGTCGCGCCCCAGATGTAGTAGTTGCGATAGGGATAGGCGTAGAAGTAGCGCGCGCGGCCCTCATAGGTTCGGGCATGGCGTTGCCTGTTTGCCGGATCGAGGAAGAAACCCAGCGGCACCTCGAAGACCTCATCCACCTCGCGCGGGTCGAGGATGAGCTGATCCAGAGCGATTTCGTCTTGGATCCAGCCCACGATCGGGGTCACTGCAAAGCCGGTGCGAGTCACATAGAGATCCAGTTGGCCCAGAGGCTGGATGCGCTCCGGCCCCAACCCGATCTCTTCCTGCGTCTCGCGCAGCGCTGTCGCGCGGGCATCGGCATCCTCGGGTTCGGAACAGCCGCCCGGAAAGGCGATCTGGCCGGCATGGTTCGTCAGCGCGCTGCTGCGACGGGTGAGCAGCACGTGCGGTTCACGCCGCCGCCCGAACAGTGGCACCAGCACGGCCGCTGGCCGTTCGGTGCCCCCGGGGCAGCGCAGATCGGGGTTGAGGTCGTGGTCGCCGCGCAAAACGGCCGTTGGCTCCTCTGGCGCCGCGTTCTTGCTGCGACCCTCGCGCAGGACGGCCGCCAGAAGGTCGGGCGTCACGAGCGTGCGGCTGGACTCGGACTGGACGCGGTCAGAGGAAAGAAGTGTCCGTTGCTCCATACGCCCAGTCGTTCCTCCTTTCCCACGCTTTCCGTTTCAGCCAGATCGGCCAGATGATAATACACGGATCGCACGAGCCGTGCCTCAAGTCCTGGCCTTACCAGGATATAGGGACGCGGTTCGTCGCTGTCGCCCCGTTCTTCGACACGAAGCGGATGATTGCGGTCCAGCTCGACCCAGTCGTCCACATTGGTGCGCAGGCGCAGGCACCGGTTGCGGCCGCTGCCCTCCTGGGCGAGTTCCACGGCAAGAAAAGGCGCGTCCTCCACGACGACGCGCCCGCGCTCCGCGGGCGTGACAAGCCAGTAACTGCCGTCATCTTCTCGTCGCAAAACCGTGGAAAAGAGTTTCACGAGAGGTTGCCTGCGGATCGGGCTGCCCTGGTAGAACCAGGTTCCGTCTGCCGCGATGCGCATGTCCAGCTCACCGCCGTCGAGCAGCCGGTCCGGCAGGTCCGTGAGGGTGCTGGCCTTGGCGCCCGTCTTCGGGGATGCTTGAGTGTCGTTCGGATCCGTCATCGCTCACACTGTGCTGCTGTATTGCACGCGAGGGAAGTAAGGAGAGGCCGTGACTAGCACCGACACAGCCGACCATCGAGCCGAAGCCGAACGCCTGGTTGGAGAAATCGAGAGCTTCGGCCTGCGCCTTTCCGACCTCCGTTCGGCAATCGGCAAGGTGATATTTGGGCAGTCGGAGGTCATCGATCAAACCCTGATCACCATGCTGGCCGGCGGGCATGCCCTGCTGGTGGGGGTGCCCGGGCTGGCCAAGACGCGGCTCGTGGACACCCTGGGGCGGGTTTTCGGGCTCGATGAACGGCGTATTCAGTGCACGCCCGATTTGATGCCGGCCGACATTCTCGGCTCCGAGGTGCTGGAGGAGGGCGAGGGCGGTCGGCGCAGTTTCCGCTTCATTCCGGGGCCGGTCTTTGCCCAGGTGCTCATGGCCGACGAGATCAACCGCGCCAGCCCGCGCACCCAGTCGGCGCTGCTCCAGGCCATGCAGGAACGCCGCGTGACGGTTGCCGGCAAGCCGCATGAGCTGCCAACCCCCTTCCATGTTCTGGCGACGCAGAACCCGCTGGAGCAAGAGGGCACCTATCCCCTGCCGGAAGCCCAACTCGATCGTTTCTTCATGCAGGTCGACGTGGGCTACCCCGACTACGAAGCCGAGCGCGAGATGCTGCTGGTCACCACGGGGGTTCACGACAGCACCCCAGATGCCGTGCTCACGGCGGCCGATCTGCTCGCCGCCCAGCAGTTGGTGCGACGCATGCCGGTGGGCGAGACGGTGGTCGACGCCATCCTGGGCCTGGTGCGGCGGGGGCGACCGGAAGAAAGCGAGCTGGCCGAGGTGCGCGCGCACGTGGCCTGGGGGCCGGGACCGCGCGCCAGCCAGGCGCTCATGCTGGCGGTGCGCGCCCGTGCCATGTTGGAAGGCCGGCTGGCACCCTCGGTCGAGGACGTGATCACCATGGCGCCGCCGGTGCTGCGTCATCGCATGGCGCTCAACTTCGCTGCCCGCGCCGACGGCGTCTCGCTCGACGATGTAATCACCCGTCTGGCCGAGCCCTATCTGTGAGTTATCTCACCATCGCCTGAGGAGAGTCGCGCCCGCTCATGGCACCTGCTTCCAAGCAACGCAGCCGGCCCCTCGACGCACAGCGGCGCGGGGAAGCGCTGGCCGCGGCCCTGCCGCCGCTGCTCGTGGCGGCGGAGCGGGTGGCTGCGACGGTGGTCCAGGGGGTGCATGGTCGCCGACGCGTGGGCCTGGGCGAGACCTTCTGGCAGTTCCGTACCTATGAACCGGGCGATCCGCCGCAGCTGATCGATTGGCGGCAGACGGCAAAGAGCGACCGCGTCTATGTGCGCGACCTGGAGTGGGAAGCGGCGCAGTCGCTCTGGCTCTGGTCGGATGGCAGCGGTTCGATGAACTGGCGTTCGGTCGAGGCGGCAGAGCAAAAAAAGCGACGGGCGGACGTCCTGCTGCTCGCCCTGGCGTCGCTGCTGGTGCGCGGCGGCGAGCGCGTGGCCCTGCTCGGCAGTGGCCGGCGGCCCCATAGCGGGCGCGATGCCTTGCAGCGACTGGCTCTCGCTCTGGAGCGCAATCAGGGCGCGGAGCAGGAGGATGAGGGACAGGAGGATGAGGGATTGCCGCCGCGCGATACGCTGCCACGCCATTCCCGTGTGATCCTCTTCAGCGATTTCCTGGCGCCCGTCGACGCGATCGAGGCCCGTCTGCGCGGCTTTGCCGAGCGCGGGGTGGGCGGGCATCTCGTTCAGATCCTGGACCCGGCCGAGCTTTCCTTTCCCTTCAACGGCCGGCTCAACTTTGTCGGCCTGGAGTCCGAGAATTCCTGGTTGCTCAGCCGCAGCGAGGCGGTGCGCGGCGACTACCTGAAGCGAATGGAGCGACAGCGCCAGGCCCTGGCCGATCTCGCGCGCCGGCTCGGCTGGCGCTATCAGTTGCACCGCACGGATCGCTCGGCGGAAAGCGCACTGCTCAGCCTCTATCAGACCATCGGCATTCTGCCGACGGTTCGGGGGGGAGGGCACTGATGCTCGGTTTCGGTCCGCTTGCCTTCGCCAGTCCCTGGTTGCTGCTGGCGTTGCTGGCGCTGCCGGTGCTCTGGTTCCTGCTGCGGGTCACGCCCCCCTCGCCGCGCCGGCAGTTTTTTCCCGCCGTGCGCCTGCTCATGGGCCTGCGTCCACCGGAAGAAACCCCGGCTCGCACGCCCTGGTGGCTTCTGCTGCTCCGGCTGTTGATCGCTGCGCTGGTGATCCTGGCACTGGCCCGGCCCATCCTCAATCCGACGGCGCCCTGGGGCGGGGAGGGGCCGCTGGTGCTGGTGGTGGACAACGGCTGGTCGGCGGCCCTCGACTGGGAGGCGCGGCTGGAAGCCGCCAATGCACTCGTCGATCAGGCGGAGCGCCGGGAACGCTCCGTGCTGCTGCTCACGACCGCGCCGGATCGAATTGGAAGCGCGCAGGATGCGCAGCGCCGGGCCGTCTTGCAGGAAGCCGAGGCGGTGCGCCGACAGCTGCGCACCTTGGCGCCCAAACCCTGGCCGGTCGATCGTCAAGGCGTGGTCTACGCGCTGGAGGACACGAGGCTGCCGGGGCCGGCGCAGGTCTACTGGCTGGCCGATGGTCTGGACGCCCCCGGCACGACAGCCATGGTGCAGCGCCTGCGGCGTCTGGGGGCCGTCACGATGCTGCGCGGTGCTGCGGATGAGGCGCCCAAGCTGCTGCTGCCGCCGGAAAGCGAAGAGGCGGAAATGCTTGTCCGGGCAGCCCGTGTCCCGGCGGACTTCGGTGAAACGGTCACACTGCGCGCGGTCGACGCCGAAGGCTACGCCGTCGCGTCGACCGACCTGACCTTCGAGCCGGGCAGTGCCGAAGCGCGGCAGCCACTCGATCTGCCACTGGAACTGCGCAACCGGATCGACCGCCTGCGGCTCGAACGTGAGCAGGGGGCCGGCGCGGTGGTCCTGCTGGACGAGCGCTGGCGCCGGCGTCCGGTTGGGCTCGTGACCGTCAGTGCCGGCGCGGGCTCCCAGCCGCTCCTCGACGAGCTTTACTACCTGGAGCGCGCGCTCGATCCCTTCACCGAGATCTATCGCGGCAGTCTGGAGCAGCTTCTGGAGCGCCGCCCAGCGGTCATGGTCCTGGCGGACAGCCGGCCCGGCAGCCCCTCCGAAGCAGCCTCCCTGCGCGAGTGGGTCGAGGATGGTGGCCTGTTGCTGCGTTTCGCCGGCCCGCGGTTGCTCGATGCGCCCGACTCGTCGCTTCTGCCGGTGGAACTGCGCGATGGAAGCCGCACGCTGGGAGGCGCCCTTGCCTGGGATCGACCGGCCGGTCTCGCGGCCTTTCCCGAAGAGGGGCCATTGAGCGGCTTGGCCGTGCCTGATGATGTGGTGGTGCGCCGCCAGGTGTTGGCCGAACCGGCGCTGGACCTGGCGGAAAAGACCTGGGCGCGCCTGGAGGACGGCACCCCCTTGATCACCGCCGAACGCTGGGAGGCGGGGTGGAGCGTTCTGGTGCACACGACTGCGAACGCCGAGTGGTCGAACCTGGCGCTTTCCGGTCTGTTCGTGGAATTGCTGCAGCGGGTCGTCGCGCTAAGCGAGGGTGTCGAGACGGCCGGGGAGGAGGCGCTGCCGCCGCTCCGCCTGCTCGACGGCTTCGGTCGCCTGGTCCGGCCGTCGCCCGGCGTGCAGTCCCTGCCTGCCGATTCGGCAGTGGTGCCCGGGCCGGAGCATCCGCCGGGGCTCTATGGTTCGGCCTTGTCTCGCCGGGCCTTGAACCTGGCCGAGGCGGTGCCGGCGCTGGAGCCGCTGCCCGAGGCGATTGGGGACGTGGCCATGGCACCCTATCGGGCAGAGCGCGAGCAGTCCCTGATGCCGTGGCTGCTGACTGCTGCCTTGCTGCTCGCCCTGCTGGATCAGTTCCTTGGCCTGGCCTTGCGCGGGCTCCTGCCCGGACGGCCGCACCGCCGCTTGGGCCGCCTGGGCCGCCTGGGCCGCCGGGGCAGGAGCCCGCGCCGGGGCGCCGGTGCAGCGGGCTTCGTCTGCGCGCTGGCGATTAGCGGCCTTGTCACGGCGGGTACAGCGCGGGCACAGGATGGGGCAGCCGGCACCGATGAGAGCTATGCCTTCGCGGCACTGGAGGAGACCCGCCTGGCCTACGTGGTCACCGGCCAGGCCGAGGTCGACGAGATGAGCCGCGCCGGACTGCTCGGGCTGAGCCAGATGCTCACGCGGCGCACGACCATCGAGCCGGGCGAGCCGATGGGTGTGCGTCCCGGGCGCGACGAACTGGCCTTCTTCCCGCTGGTGTACTGGCCCATCACCGCGGGCCAGGGCGGTCTGGATCAGGCGGGCCAGGATGCGCTCAACCGCTTTCTGGAGCATGGGGGCACATTGCTGATCGATTTGCTGCGTCCCGACGCCCTGCGCAACGTCATGGGCGGCACAAACAGCAGGCTGCAGCAGGCCACGGACGGCCTCGGCATTCCCCCCCTGCAGCCGCTTCCCCCGGATCACGTTCTGACCCGCGCCTTCTATCTCATTCAGGAGTTCCCGGGGCGCTACAGCGGCGCCGGCCTCTGGGTGGAGGAGACCGATGAGCGGCGCCACGACGGGGTCGCCACCGTGATTCTCGGCGCCGGCGACTGGGCTTCGGCCTGGGCCGTGGATGCCCGAGGCCGGCCGATGGCCGCGGTTGTGCCCGGCGGGGAACGCCAGCGCGAGATCGCCTACCGCTTTGGGATCAATCTCGTGATGTACGCCCTGACCGGCAACTACAAGGCCGACCAGGTACACGTGCCCTACATCCTCGAGCGTCTGGGGCAGTAGGCGATGGCGCTGGATCTGGCCTTCTCCCCCTTCCTGCCGACCTGGGCGCTGCTTGTGCTGGGGCTGGGCGTTTTGCTCCTCGGGCTGCTCGCTATCCTGCGGCGTGCGCGCGGCGCTTGGCTGCGACTGGCCTCGGCCGCGCTGCTGCTGCTCCTGCTGGCCAATCCGGCGCTGGTCCGTGAACAGCGCGAACCGCTGGACGATCTTGCCCTGGTCGTGGTCGACCGCAGCCCCAGCCAGGGGATCGAGGAGCGTCAGGCGCAAACGAACGCCGCCCTGGCCGGCCTGCGTGAACGCCTCTCGGATCTGCCGGTAACGGATGTGCGCGTGGTGGAGAGCCGGCCGGGCGGGGCCGAGCAGGATGATGGCACGCGGCTCTTCCGCGAGATCGGCCGGGTCCTGGCCGAGGTCAACCGCGAGCAGGTGGGCGCCATCTTCCTGCTGAGCGACGGCCGCGTGCATGACGTGCCGGAGGATGTGGCCGCGCTGGGGATCGATGCGCCGATCCATCTGCTGCGCAGCGGCCGTGATGGCGAAGGCGACCGCCGCCTCACGTTGATCAACGCTCCCAGCTACGGCCTGGTCGGACAGCCGCTCGAGGTGAGCTTCCAGGTCGATGATCTGCCGCAAGCGGAGGAAGGCTTGGCAGAGGTCCAGCTTTCGGTCGACGGCGAGGCCGTGGATCGGCAAGTGGTGCGCCTCGGCCAGGAGCAGAGCCTGAGCTTCCGTCTGGATCGCCGCGGACCTGCCGTAATCGAACTGGAGGTCGAGGCCGGTCCCGAGGAACTGACGCTGATCAACAACCGCGCCGGTGCCATCGTGAACGGCGTGCGCGACCGACTGCGTGTCCTGCTGGTCTCGGGCGAACCGCATGTGGGGGAGCGGGCCTGGCGCAACATCTTGAAGTCGGACCCCTCCGTCGATCTGGTTCACTTCACCATCCTGCGGCCGCCGGAGAAGCAGGACGGCACGCCGATCAGCGAGTTGGCCCTGATCGCCTTTCCCACGCGCGAACTCTTCGAGCTGAAGCTCCAGGAATTCGACCTGGTGATCTTCGACCGCTATCAGCGGCGCGGCATTCTGCCGACCAGCTACTACGAGAACATCGTGCGCTATGTGGAAGAGGGCGGGGCGCTGCTGGAGGCCGTGGGGCCGGTGACCGCTACGCCGCTTTCGGTGCACCGCACGCCCCTGCGCCAGGTGCTGCCCGGGGAGCCTAGCGGGCGGATTGTCGAGCAGGCCTTCCAGCCGCGCGTTACCGAGCGCGGGCAGCGCCATCCCGTGACCGCTGAACTCAACGGCTCAGCCCGCAATGGCCAGGCGGATACCCCGGCCTGGGGACGTTGGTTCCGGCTGCTGGAAACGGTTGAGCGCAGGGGAGAGGTGGTGATGAGCGGCGCAGAAGAACTGCCGCTGCTGATTCTCGACCGGGTCGGAGAGGGCCGCGTGGCCCAGTTGAACAGTGACCAGATCTGGCTGTGGAGCCGTGGCTTCGAGGGCGGGGGGCCGCAAACCGAACTGCTTCGCCGCACGGCACACTGGTTGATGAAGGAGCCCGATCTGGAGGAGGAGGTCCTGCGTGCCCGTGTGGATGACGGCGAACTGCAGATCAGCCGCCGCAGCTTGGAGGAGGGTGATGCCGCGGTGACGGTGACGCTGCCCGACGGCGAGGAGCGGGAGGTGACACTCGAGGCGCAGGCTCCCGGGCTCGCCCAGGCGCGCCTGCCGGCCTCTCAGGCCGGCCTATACCGGGTCACGGACGGCGAGAATGTGGCTCTGGCGCCGGCCGGCCCGGCCAATCCACGCGAGTTCGAGGATCCGCGCGCGACCACGGAGATCCTGCAGCCGGTGATCGCGCAGACCGGCGGCGGCGCCAGAGCGATGGAAGAGGGTCTGCCGGAGCTGCGCAAGGTGTCGCCCGGCCGTGATCGCGAAGGCCGCGGCTGGCTGGGCGTGGTGGGGCATGGGGCCTATCTGGTGACGGGGATCGAGCGGGTTGCGCTCTTCCCGGGGTTCATCGCCCTGTTGCTGACTCTGGGCCTGCTTCTCTCGGCTTGGCGCCGTGAAGGGAGATAGCGGCGCGGACGTATCCGCCATCCGGTGACAGAAAAGAGGAAAGGCCGCTGGTCCCCCCAGCGGCCTTTCTTGAGTCTGCTGTGGGCAGGAGGTCTCTCCCGCTACACCGTCAGCGAGGAATCAGAGCAGCTTTCCCATCACAACCGCCGTGTCGCTCATGCGGTTCGAGAAGCCCCACTCGTTGTCGTACCAGGACATGACACGCACCAGAGTGCCGTCGATGACCTGGGTGCCCGAGAGGTCGAAGATTGAGCTGGCCGGGTGGTGGTTGAAGTCGATGGAGACCAGCGGTTCGTCGTTCACGTCCAGCACGCCCTTAAGCGGCCCACTGGCCGCGGCGCGGATGGCGTCGTTGATCTCTTCGCGGGTGGTGCTGCGGCCGGCGTCGAACTTCAGGTCCACCAGGCTCACGTTCGGCGTGGGCACGCGGATGGCCACGCCGTCGAGCAGGCCCTTCAGCTCCGGCAGCACCAGACCCACGGCCCGGGCGGCGCCGGTGGAGGTGGGGATCTGCGACAGGGCCGCCGCGCGGGCGCGGTGCAGGTCCTTGTGCAGCGTGTCCACCGTGCGCTGGTCGCCGGTGTAGGCGTGGATGGTGGTCATGAAGCCGCGCTGGATGCCCACGGCCTCGTGCAGCACCGCGGCAACCGGCGCCAGGCAGTTGGTGGTGCAGGACGCGTTGGAGATCACCTCATGGGCCGCGGTCAGCTTGTCGTGGTTGACGCCGTAGACCACGGTGAGGTCGGCATCGCCCGCCGGAGCGGAGATGATGACCTTCTTGGCGCCACCCTGCAGGTGGGCCGCTGCCTTGTCGCGGCTGGCAAAGAGGCCTGTGCACTCCAGCACGATGTCGACGCCCAGGTCGCCCCAGGGCAGCTTCGTCGGGTCACGCTCGGCGAGGACCTTGATCTCCTTGCCGTCGACCAGCAGCGCCGCTTCCCGGGATTCGACCTGGCCGGGATAGCGACCGTGCACCGAGTCGTACTTCAAGAGGTGGGCGTTGGCTTCCGCCGTGCCCAGATCGTTGATCGCCACGAACTCGATATCGTCGCGCTTGGATTCCGCGGCTGCCCGCAACACCAGGCGACCGATACGGCCGAAGCCGTTGATACCGACACGAACTGCCATCCCTTAGTCCTCCACCAGGTTGAGAGTGCCCGCCATCACAGGCCGTTGCGTACGGCCTTTACGATCGCGTCCACCGTGATGCCGAAGTGCTCATAAAGCTGTTCTGCGGGTCCCGAGGCACCGAAACCCTGCATGCCGATGTAGATCCCGTCCGGCCCGAGCCAGCGCGGCCAACCGAAGGGTCCGGCTGCCTCGATGGCCACGGGCAGGGCACCCGGCCCCATCACTTCGTCGCGGTAGTGAGGCGGCTGCTCCAGGAAGAGTTCCCAAGACGGCATCGACACCACGGCCGCCGAGATGCCTTCCTCGCGCAGCTGCGCCTGCGCCTCGATCGCCAGATGCACTTCCGAGCCGCTGGCGAAGAGCGTTGCCTGGCGCGCACCGGCGGCAGGCGAGAGGATGTAGGCGCCCAGCGCCGACCAGTTGTCTTCCCCGGCTTCCTGGCGAATTGTCGGCAGACCCTGACGCGTCAGGGCCAGCACCGACGGCCGGTCCTGGGACTGCAGCGCCACCTGCCAGCACTCGGCGGTCTCGATGGCGTCTGCCGGGCGGAATACATTGAGATTGGGCATGGCGCGCAAGGCCGCCAGATGCTCGACCGGCTGGTGGGTCGGCCCATCCTCGCCCAGGCCTATGGAGTCGTGGGTCATGACATAGACCACGCGCTTGCCCATCAGGGCCGACAGCCGGATCGAAGGCCGGCAATAGTCGGAAAAGACCAGGAAGGTGCCGCCATAGGGAACGACACCGCCGTGCAGGGCGAGGCCGTTCATCGCCGCGGCCATGCCGTGCTCGCGGATGCCGTAGTAGACGTACTGTCCGGAGTAGTCGTCGGCGGTGATCGGCTGCTGCGCCTTGGCCTTGGTGTTGTTGGAGCCGGTCAGGTCGGCTGAGCCGCCCACCAACTCCGGCAGGATCCCCGCCAGGGTTTCGATGACGTTGCCCGAGGCCTGGCGCGTTGCCACCTTCGGCTGCTCGCTTTGCACCTTCCGCTTGAAGTCCAGGATGGCCTGGTCGAAGCCCTCGGGGAGATCGCCGGCCATGCGCCGCTGAAACTCCTCACGCAGCTCTGCCGGCGCGGCCTGCAGGCGGGCTTCCCAGGCATCGGCGGTGGCGCCGCCGCGGCGGCCGATGGCGCGCCAGGCTTCCAGCACCGCATCGGGAATCTCGAAGGGCGCATGCGGCCAGCCCAGGGCCTCGCGCGTCGCGGCGATCTCGTCGTCGCCCAGCGGGGCGCCATGCGTCGCCGCGGTGCCCTGCTTGTTCGGCGAACCGAAGCCGATCACCGTGCGGCAGGCGATCAGTGCCGGCTTCGTGGTGTCGACCTGCGCGGCGGCGATCGCTGCGGCAACGGCCTCAGGGTCGTGACCGTCCACCTGAAAGGTCTGCCAGCCGTAGGACTCGAAGCGGCGCAGTTGGTCGTCGGAGCAGGAGAGACTGGTGGCGCCGTCGATGGAGATGCCGTTGTCGTCGAAGAGGACGATCAGCTTGCCAAGCTTGAGGTGCCCGGCCAGGGAGCCAACCTCGTGACTGATGCCTTCCATCAGGCAGCCGTCGCCGGCGATCGCGTAGGTGCAGTGGTCCACCAGATCCTTGCCGAAGCGCGCTTCCATGATGCGCTCGGCCAGCGCCATGCCGACGGCGTTGCCCAGGCCCTGGCCCAGCGGACCGGTGGTGGTCTCAATGCCCTTGGCGTGGCCGTACTCGGGATGGCCGGCGGTGCGGCTGCCGAGTTGGCGGAAGTTCTTGAGCTCCTCCAGCGTCATGTCCGGGTAGCCGGTCAGATGCAGCAGGGAGTAGAGCAGCATGGAGCCGTGCCCCGCCGAGAGCACGAAGCGATCGCGGTCAGGCCAGTCGGGGCGCTGGGGATCGAACTTCAGGAAACGGCCGAACAGCACGGTCGCAACATCGGCCATGCCCATGGGCATGCCCGGATGCCCGGACTTGGCTTTCTGGACGGCATCCATGGACAGGGCACGGATCGCGTTGGCGAGATCCTTGCGGCTCACATCGGTTCCGGCCGCGGGTGTCGCCGGCGAAGCGTTCATCTGGCACTCACTAATCTTGGTTCAGGCTCGGTCGAAGCGCTGTGGGGAGAACGCGCGAAAGGCTCCGCCCGTTGCAGCATTGCGCTGCACAATGCCGAGACAGGGGGCGGGGGTCAACCAACGAACCGGGCGACGAACCGGGAGACGAACCGGGCCAGCCTAACCGTCACTTGTGCGTAGGGCAAAGGGGTCGTTGACCCCGACTCCCGCGCATCCCTATTCTGGCCTTGAGAGCGGTGCGGCCCTGTTGGGGTTCAGGTGGCGCCTGCTCGTACTTGTCAGATACCTGGAAAGGCCTTTTTCATGAGCATATCCGAGCCGACCGGCCACGCAATGGCAGGGGCGCAGGACGGCAATCCGGTGGCCGCGGCTGCGCATCGACTGGATGACGCCTTGGGGCGGCTGGAAGCGCTGGTGGAAAAACGAGCGGCCCGAGAGGGCGAGTTGCAGTCGGCCTTGCGCGAGGCGCGTGACGAGAATGCGCAGCTTCGCGAACTGCTGCAGACTCTGGCCGGGCGGGTCGACGCAGCGGTCAGCCGGCTGGAAGAGGTACTGGAGGAGTAGGGGCTTTGGCGCGTGTCAATCTCTCCGTAAACGGCCGCTCCTATGAAGTGGCCTGTGCCGACGGTCAGGAAGAGCAGTTGGAGCGCCTGGGCGCCGATCTCGATCAGCGCATTTCCGAACTTGTTTCGCGGCTGGGGCAGGTGGGAGAGGCGCGCCTGCTGCTCCTGGGCGCATTGTTGATCGCCAATGAGGCCGAGGCGCTGCGCAACGGGGCCTCGGGTGCCGAGGATGGTGCCACGCTGGAGCTGCTGCAAAGCGCCGCGCAGAGGGTCGATACCCTTGCAGCGCGCCTTGAGGAAGCCTAAGTCTGGCCGCGGCGGCTTGCGAGCCGCCGAGGGGCTGCTGCGGAGTGCGTCAGGTTTTTTCGATCCCTGGGGCCAATGCACATCTCTAGGGAGCTGCCTCTGTCGGGGTCCTGGCCTCGTTATGCGGTGCCCACCTGTCCATGACAGGCCACAGAGGATGAATCGCAACCAACGGCTCAGGCGGCACCCTTTTTTGTTCCTCTCTGCTCTGCAACCGTGTTTCGGGGGTGCGCCGTGAGTGCGCCAAAAGACGATCTCGCGGCGGTGAAGCAGGCCTTGCGCAAGGAAGCGCAGGCCGCACGCGCTGCTGCTGCGGCTGCTGCACCCCAGGATGCGGCCAAGCGCATGATGGATTCTCTGCTGCAGAGGATCACCACCTGGCCCGGTGCCGTGGTCTCGGCCTATTGGCCCATGGGGGATGAACTGGACCCCATTCCGGCCGTAAAGGCGCTGGCGGCACAGGGGCATCCCATCTGCCTGCCGGTGGTCATCGGGAACAACCAGCCGCTGGTGTTCCGCGCCTGGAAGCCGGGTAATCCACTGGAGCCCGCGGCCTTTGGCACGCGAGAGCCGCCTGCCGAGTCGCCGGAAATGGAACCGGACCTGCTGCTGGTGCCGCTGCTGGCCTTCGATCGGCGCGGCTATCGCCTCGGTTACGGCGGTGGCTTCTATGATCGCACCCTGGTGGCAATGCGTGCCCGCAAGGCGATCCTGGCGGTCGGCATCGGCTTTGCCGGCCAGGAGGTGCCGGAGGTGCCGCATGACGAACTGGATCAGAAGGTCGATCTGATCGTGACCGAAACCGGGGCCATCACGCCCGAATGACGCGGGCTTGCCGCGCGGGCAGGACAAGGATTTTCCATGCGACTGCTATTCTGCGGTGATCTCGTCGGTCGATCGGGTCGCGAGGTGGTGCTGCAGCATCTTCCCGAGCTGAGACGCTCCCTGAACCTCGATTTCATTGTGGTGAACGGCGAGAATGCCGCGGCGGGTTTCGGCATCACCCGAAAGATCTGCGACGATGTCTTTGCCGCCGGTGCCAATGTGATCAGCGGAGGCAATCACTCCTGGGATCAGCGTGAGGCGCTCACTTTCATCGATGCTGAGCCGCGTCTGCTGCGGCCGCTCAACTATCCGCCGGGCACGCCGGGCCGCGGCGCGGGGGTCTTCTCCGCCGGCGGGCGCAAGGTGCTGGTGATCAATGTGATGGGGCGGGTCTTCATGGACCCGCTTGACGATCCCTTTCGCGCCGTGGAGCAGGAGCTGTCCCGCCACCGGCTCGGGTCGACGGTGGACGCGATCATCGTCGATGTTCATGCGGAAGCCAGCAGCGAGAAGATGGCCATGGGGCATTTCCTCGACGGACGCGTGAGCCTTGTGGTCGGCACGCATACGCATATTCCCACGGCGGATGCGCAGGTGCTTCCCGGCGGAACGGCCTACCAGACCGACGCCGGCATGTGCGGCGACTACGACTCGGTCATCGGCATGGACAAGCGCGTGCCCCTTGAGCGCTTCACCCGCAAGCTGCCCACCGAGCGGATGGCGGCGGCTCAGGGACCGGGTACACTCTGTGCGGTCTTTGTCGAGACGGACGACCGCACCGGCTTGGCGCAGCGCGTCGAGCCCCTACGACTCGGTGGCCGCCTGCGCGAACAGCGCCCGGAGTAGTCCCGGCAAAGCCCCGAACCGTCCGGGGTCGCTTCAGACCGCAGATCGCGTGGCGCTTTTCGCCAGCCGGTGAAACCTGATAGAAGGCATCATCGCTGCCTCGCCGCGCTGTGCGGCCGGGGACGAAACGCGAGCCTTCTTGCCGGACGCATTTGCTTCGGGCCTGCACCAAGGGACCGGGCGCTGTGCGCCGTTGGGCTTTAACCGGGTAGCCGAACAATCGGGATCGAATGAACCATGGCGGGTCATAGCCAATTCAAGAACATCATGTATCGCAAGGGGGCGCAGGATAAGAAGCGCGCCCAGCAGTTTGCCAAGCTCGGTCGCGAGATCATCGTGGCGGCCAAGAGCGGCGGGGGAGATCCGGAGGCCAATCCTCGCCTGCGCGCGGCCATCCAGGCGGCTCGCGCCGCCAACATGCCGAAGGACAACGTGGAGCGCGCGATCAAGCGCGCCACCGGCGAAGGGGCCGACGTCAACTACGAGGAAATCCGCTACGAGGGCTATGGCCCCGGCGGTGTGGCGGTGATGGTCGAGGCGCTGACCGACAACCGCAACCGCACCGCGGCGGAGGTCCGCACGATTTTTTCCAAGAACGGCGGCTCGCTGGGTGAGACCAACTCCGTCTCCTTCCAGTTTGAGCGCGTGGGCGAGATCGTTCTGCCAGCCGAGGCGGGGGATGCGGACAGTCTGTTCGAGGCAGCGGCGGAAGCCGGGGCGCAAGACGTGCAGTCGAGTGAGGAGGAGCATGTCATCACCTGTGCGGCGGACGACTTCTCCGACGTGCGCGACCGAATCAGCGAGCGCTTCGGCGACCCGCGCAGCGCCTCACTCGTCTGGCGGCCGCTCAACACCGCCCCGGTCAACGAGGAGCAGGCGCAGACCCTGTTCAAGCTGATCGATGCGCTCGACGACAACGATGATGTGCAGCAGGTCTCGGCCAACTACGACATTGCCGACGACGTGCTGGCGCGTCTGACCGCCTGAGGATCTTCTCCATGTCCGCGCTGCTCCCCGCCCGGAGCGCGCAGGCGAGTTGCGTCTGATGCGCGTGCTCGGGCTCGATCCCGGCTTGCGGCGAACTGGCTGGGGCATCATCGATCAGCAGGGCAGCCGCCTGAGCCATGTCGCCAATGGCACGCTGTTGAGCGACAGCAGCCTGAGCCTTGCCGAGCGCCTGATGCAGCTCGCCCGTGCCTTGGAAAAGGTCCTGGAGGAACATCGGCCGGAAACGGCGGCGGTGGAAGAGACCCTTGCCAATCGCAATCCCTCCTCGACGCTCAAGCTCGGGATGGCACGGGGCGTTGCGCTGCTGGTGCCGGCCTCGGCCGGTTTGCCTGTCAGCGAGTATTTGCCGATGATCGTCAAGAAGTCGGTGGTGGGAACCGGACATGCCGGCAAGGAGCAAGTACAGATGATGGTGGAGCGTTTGCTGCCGGGCTGCGAGCTCGCCTCGGCCGATGCGGCCGATGCCCTGGCGGTGGCGATCTGCCACGCCCATCACATGGGCAGCCTGCGCAGTTGGGCGCCGACGGCGGGCAGGGCGCGATGATCGGCAAGTTGAAGGGCTTGTTGGAGGAGGTTGCCGAGGATCACCTGCTCATTGACGTCGGTGGCGTCGGCTATCTCGTCTTCGCATCAGCGCGCACGCTGGGGCGCCTGCCGGGGAAGGGAGAGGCCTTCGCACTGCTGATCGACACGCATGTGCGCGAGGACCACATCCATCTCTACGGTTTTCTCGAGCGCGCGGAGCGTGAGTGGTTCCGCCTGCTGCTGACCGTGCAGGGGGTGGGGGCCCGCCATGCCCTGGCCATTCTGTCCGTGCTGGATCCCGCCGAACTCTCCACCGCCATCATGGCCCAGGACAAGGCCGCGGTGAGCCGGGCCAACGGCGTGGGGCCGAAGCTGGCGCAGCGCGTGGTGCATGAGTTGAAGGAGAAGGCAGGACGCCTGGCTGTCACGGCCGAGTTCAGCCCGGCTGCGACAGGCGGCGGCGCCGAGCTGGCTCCGGCGGCGACCGGCGATGCGGTCGACGCCCTGGTGGCCCTGGGCTATCGCCGCAGCGAGGCCTTCACGGCCGTCGGCAAGGCGGCGGCCGAACTGGGTGAGGCGGCCGGCGTCGAGGCCCTCATCAAGTCCGGATTGCAGGAGCTGGCACGATGAGCCAGGCAGGTTCCGAAGAGCGGGTGGTGGCGCCGGAGCTTTCCGCGGAGGATGCGGAGCTGGGCTTGCGGCCGCTCATCCTGGACGACTTCATCGGGCAAAGGCAGCTGCGCGCCAATCTGCGCGTCTTCGTCGAGGCGGCAAAGGCGCGCGACGAACACCTCGACCACGTGCTGTTCCACGGCCCGCCGGGGCTGGGCAAGACCACCCTGGCGCAGATCGTGGCGCGGGAACTGGGTGTCGGTTTTCGGGCGACCTCGGGCCCCGTCATCGCCCGTGCCGGCGACCTTGCGGCGATCCTGACCAACCTGCAGCCGCGCGACGTGCTCTTCATCGACGAGATTCATCGCCTCTCGCCGGCGGTGGAGGAAATCCTCTATCCCGCCATGGAGGATTTTCAGCTCGACATCATCATCGGCGAGGGTCCGGCAGCACGCTCGGTCAAGATCGATCTGCCTCCCTTCACGCTGGTTGCCGCCACCACACGCAGTGGCCTCATCACCCGTCCCCTGCGTGAGCGTTTCGGCATCCCCCAAAGGCTGCAGTTCTACGAACCCGATGAACTGCAGGAGATCGTCAGTCGCGGGGCGCGGGTCCTGAAGTTCGACATGACTCCTGAAGGGGCCGCCGAGGTGGCGCGCCGCAGCAGGGGCACGCCGCGCGTGGCCGCGCGCCTGCTGCGCCGGGTGCGTGATTTCGCCGCAGTGGACGGCAACGGCGTGGTCGATGCGGCGGTGGCCGATCGAGCCCTGCGCCGTTTGGAGGTCGACGAACGCGGACTCGATGCCATGGATCGGCGCTACCTCTCCTGTATTGCAGAGCACTATGGGGGCGGCCCGGTGGGGGCCGAAACCATCGCGGCAGCGCTTTCGGAACAGCGCGACGTGATCGAGGAGGTGATCGAGCCCTACCTGCTGCAACAGGGCTTCATCCAGCGTACCCCCCGTGGGCGTCTGCTCACCCGCACTGCCTACGCGCACATGGGCCTGGAGGCTCCGCGCACCATTGTGGAGCAGCTCGATCTTCTCGGTTCCAGTGAGGGAGAGGGTGAGAGTGAATGACTGCTCGTGGACCCGCCACCGGAAGCGTTGGGTATTTGCGCGGCTGTGTCCATGTAATGCCACTGCGTGTCTATTATGAAGACACAGACGCCCAGGGAATAGTCTATCACGCCAATTATCTGCGCTTTGCCGAACGGGCGCGCAGCGAATTGGTAAGACTTTTGAGTATTGACCAAAGGCGGCTGAAAGACGAGGAAGGTCTCGGGTTCGCGGTGCGGCGAGTCAATCTGGATTATCGCTCGCCGGCCCGATTCGACGACCTTTTGGAGGTACACACCTGCGTGACAGGGGCGCGTCCCGCCAGCATCGACGTGCATCAGCGTGTCCTGCGAGACGGCCATCTTCTTGTCGATATTGGTTTGCAGCTTGCAATGATTCGGTTGGCGACCCGGCGCCCGGTGCGGATGCCGGCCGAGGTGAGGCGCCATCTCCAAGAGTTTTGCCAACCCGAAAGGGGGAGTGAGCAGGAAAATGGAAACGGCTGCGGTTGATGCCGCTCAGCTGGCCGGTGATGCCGGCGGAATGACGATCTGGAGTCTGTTTCTCCAGGCCGATCTTGTGGTTAAGGCAGTGATGTTCATCCTGATCGGGGCTTCGATTTGGAGTTGGACCATCATCTTCGAGAAGTCGGCGCGCCTGCGTCGCCTGCGCCGTCATGCAGAGCAGTTCGAGGAGGCCTTCTGGTCGGGTCAGCCTCTGGACGAGCTTTACGATGAAATCGGCGCCGAGCCGCAGGGACCCTTTGAAGCGGTCTTTTCTGCGGCCATGCGCGAATGGCGCCGCTTCGCCCGGCGCAGCAGCACCATTGATGACGAGTCGATGCTCTCCCTGCGCGAACGTGCGGACCGGGTCATGGGCATCACCATCGGTCGCGAGATGGATCTGCTGGAGAAGCAGATGATCTTTCTGGCCTCCGTAGGGTCCTCGGCGCCCTTCATCGGCCTGTTCGGAACCGTCTGGGGCATCATGAACTCCTTTGCCTCGATTGCGGCCACGGCCAACACCTCCCTGGCGGTGGTGGCTCCTGGTATCGCCGAGGCGCTCTTCGCCACCGCCCTAGGGCTGGTCGCGGCGATCCCGGCGACCATTGGCTTCAACAAGCTGAACAACGACATCGGCCGCTACGGCCAGCGCTTGGAAGCCTTCGCCAACGAGTTCTCTGCGATTCTGTCCCGTCAGCTGGAAGAGGCGCGCTGAGCCATGTCCGGGCCCATCATGAGTCGGCGCGGCGAGCGTCACGGTGGCTTCCGGCGCCGGCGCTGGCAGCCCATGAGCGAGATCAACGTGACGCCCTTCGTGGACGTCATGCTCGTGCTGCTGATCGTATTCATGGTGACGGCGCCGCTGCTCACGGTGGGGGTTCCGGTGGACCTGCCGAGGGTGTCCGCCCGGGCGGTGACCGATAGCGGCGAGCCGCTGGAACTGACCGTCAACGCCGAGGGGTCGGTCTATCTTCAGGAGACCCCGGTCGAGCTGGATGCCTTGGTGCCCCGTTTGATCGCCATTACCGAGAATGACTTCGAGGCGCGTGTGCATGTGCGCGGCGACCAGTCGGTTTCCTATGGGACAGTGATGCAGGTGATGGGGCGGCTGAATCAGGCCGGCTTCAGTCGTGTGGCCTTGATCGTCGACCGCCCCGAGACTCAGGCGCGCTGAGGAGCGGAATCGCACGCCCATGTCAGCCTATAACCCTTATCCGGGGGAGGAGCCGCGCGGCATGAAGCGCCCGCTGGTGGCGTCCGTGCTGTTGCATCTGGGAGTGTTGGCGATCCTGCTGGTGGGTATCCCGCAGTTCAATCGCGACCGTCAGGTGTCCATGTCGGTCCCTGTGGAAATGCTGACCGAGGACGATTTGCTCAACGATGCCCTGACGCAGACCCCGATAGAGCCGGCAGACGAGGCCGAGGTGGAAGCCGCCGCGGAGTCCGAATCGCCTGAGGCCACTGCGGAGAGTGAGGCGGAGAGCATCAACACGCAGCAGTCTGAAGCCGCCGCCCCCAGCGAGGCGCCGGCGCCCACGCAGGAAACACCAGCGGAGACAGCGGCCACGGCTCAGCCAACGCCGCCGACGCTGCCTCCGGCGCCGGAAGCTGACACTGCAGCCAACGTCGAGGCAGCGCCGGAGATAGCGGCAACCGCCGAAGTGGCCGAAGCGCCCCCGGCGGAGGCTAGTCCCCAACCGCCGTCCCAGAGCACGTCGGCGCCGGAACAGAGTGCGGTACTGGTGCCTGATGCACCGGAGAGTCCGACGGCAGAACTCGCCGCGCCGAGCGAAGAGACAGAGGCGTCGGAAGAGCCGGCCCTGACGGCGAGTGAGCCCGATTCCACCGAGGCGCAGGAAACGGAGACTGCCGAGAGCGCGCCGGCAGAGACGACGGAAATGGCCGAGGCGATCGATGCGCCGCCGGTGCCGCGTCCGCGGCCGGCCGAAGCGCCAAGCACTCTGCAGCAGGCCGAGGCACCGGAAGAGGAGTCTCCGGAGGAAACGCCCCAGGAGGAGTCGACGCCGGTGGAGCCTCCGGTCACCGAGGCGGAATCGGAAAGCGAGGCCGATCCGCTGGCCTCCATCCTGCGCAACGTGGAGGAACTGGAGCCGCAGCGCGAGCAGCAGGCCAGTGCACCCACACCGTCCGAGGAGAGCGCGGCACCGCGCAACAGCCTGGCGGTCCAGCGCCGCGCCGCGGAACTCGGCGACATGATCCGCGACCAGGTGGCGAGTTGCTGGCGCATCGACGGTGGGCGGCAAGAGGCGCGCGACCTGCTGATAGGCATCCGCGTCCGCCTGGCCTCGGATGGCAGCGTCATCGGCTCGCCGAGCGTCCAGGAGCCGGGCCGCTACGCGAGCGACGGTTACTATCGATCGGCAGCGGACGCGGCCGTGCGTGCCGTGCTTAACTGCTCGCCGTTCAACCTGCCGCCGCAGGACTACGACCTGTGGCGCGACCTCGTCCTCAACTTCGATCCCAGGGAGATGTTCGGAGGATGACCAGAATTTACAGCCTCTTCGCCGGTGTCCTGCTGCTGGTCCTGTTTGGCGGTTTTGCCGCGGACCAGCGGGCACAGGCCCAGCTTACCGTCGATATCACCCGCGGCTTTGTCGAGCCCATGCCCGTCGCCGTGGTGAACTTCCACCCCTTGGATGGGGAGACCGCCGAAACCGGCCGGGACATCGCCGAGGTCATCACGGCGAATCTCGAACGGTCCGGCCTCTTCGAGTCGGTCGACCCGCGGGCCTTCATCCAGCAACCGGAATCGCTCCACGCCGGCCCGCGCTTTGCCGACTGGCGGCTGATCAACGCCGAAGCGCTGGTCAGTGGCAGCGTCGACCTGCAGGCCGATGGCCGGCTGCGGGTGGAGTTCCGGCTCTGGGACGTGCTCGCGGAGCAACAGATGGTCGGTCTGGCCTATACGACCGCCCCGGCCAACTGGCGACGTATCGCTCATATTATCTCCGACGAGGTCTATGAGCGGCTGACGGGCGAGGAGGGCTATTTCGACACCCGGATCGTCTATGTGGCGGAAAGCGGCCCGCAGAACCGGCGGGTGAAGCGCCTGGCCATCATGGACCAGGATGGCGAGAACCACCGCTACCTCACCGATGGCAGCAACCTGGTTCTCACGCCGCGCTTCTCGCCGACCACCCAGGAGATCACCTTCATGTCCTATGAAGGCGACCGGCCGCGGGTCTATCTCTTCAATCTCAACACCGGGCAGCAGGAGGTTCTGGGCGAGTTCCCGGGCATGACCTTTGCGCCCAACTTCTCGCCCGATGGCGACCGGGTGATCTTCTCCATGTCCTCGGGTGGCACCACCGACATCTATACCCTGGACCTGCGCACCCGCAGCACCGAGCGCCTGACCAACCATCCTTCCATCGACACCTCGCCCTCCTACGCGCCGGATGGACGGCGCATCGTCTTCAACTCGGACCGCGGCGGGGGGCAGCAGCTCTATGTGATGAATGCCAACGGCAGCAACGCCCAGCGGATTTCATTCGGCGATGGCCGTTATGCCACGCCCGTCTGGTCACCGCGGGGCGATCTCATTGCCTTCACGCGCATGCATCAGGGTAACTTCTATGTCGGCGTCATGCGCCCCGATGGTTCGGGTGAGCGCATGATCAGCCGTGGTTACCTGGTGGAAGGCCCCACCTGGGCCCCCAATGGCCGAGTGCTGTCCTTCTTCCGGCAGGAGCCGGCGGACAGTGCCGGTCAGGTGCGCAGCCGGTTGGTGACGGTGGATGTCACCGGCTTCAACGAGCGGGAACTGCCGACACCGATGGATGCATCGGATCCGGCCTGGTCGCCGCTCCAGACCCTGCCGGGAGCCCCTTGATCGTGGACTCCCGACACTCTATTGTGCACCGCACACGTGCGTTTTTTGATAGGGAACGGGCTGCCTACGCGGCAGCGGTGACCGCGAACGTGTCAAGCGTCGGTGCGACGTTCACTTCAGTCTCGTCAGGCCATGCGCCGAGAGACCTTCAGGGGACCCCGAAAATGCAGTACAAGCTTTTGACGATTGCGGCCGCGGCGCTGCTTCTCGCCGCTTGCGAAACCACCCCTCGGGACAGCGCCGACGCCAGTGCCGGTTCCAATGCCGGCGCCAATGCCGGCCAGGCGGGCGGGCAATTCGGTTCGGCGGCACCGGGCACTCAGGAAGAGCTGCGCCAGACCATTGGCGATCGGATCTTCTTCGACTACGACAGCTACTCCGTGCGTGGCGATCAGCGCCGGACGGTGGAGCAGGTCGGCCAGTGGATGAACCAGCACGAGAATGTCCAGCTCACCATCGAAGGCCATGCGGATGAGCGTGGCACTCGCGAGTACAACCTGGCACTGGGTGATCGGCGTGCCAGCTCCGTGCGGGACGTGCTGGTCTCCCAGGGCGTTTCCCAATCGCGTCTGAACACCATTTCCTATGGCAAGGAACGCCCCGAAGTTACGGGGTCGAACGAGTATGCCTGGGAGCAGAACCGACGAGCCGTGTTTTCCGTGCGCTGACACGCTCTTTAGGATGCGTTGCGCAACCGCCTGCCTCCCTGGGAGCGCAGGCGGTTGTGTTTTGGGCGTAGGCGCGCCCTAATCGTGCCACGAAGCTGCGGCAAGCAGCCGCAAGCTCGCATTTCTACGACCCTGGAGGAGAGTCGCATGACCGCCTCTCGTCAATTGCAGTCCGTCCGGTCCAAAAGCATGCGTGTCTCCCTGCTTGGAGGCCTGCTGGGCGCCGTGCTGGCTAGTACGGCATTTGCGGAAGCTCCCACCTTGCAGAGCGACCTCGTTGAGGTGCGCAGCGAGCTGCAGGAATTGGGTGGCCATCTTCAACTGGCTCAGGCCAGCGGCTACAGCGGGGATCGCATCGATGCGTTTGAAAGGGTGGTCCGCGACCTGACCGGCCGCGTCGAAACCATGGAACATCGCCTGCGCCAGCTTTCGGACCGCATGGATCGACTCGAATCGCGAAGCGATCAGGCGCCCGCGCGTCCCGATCCCTCCGCCGGCGCCTACTATCAGCCGCCGGAATCCGAGACTGAAGGCGCCGGCCCCAGGGTGCTGGGAACCGCTAGCGAGAGTTACGGCCAGGCGCCGCCACAGGATCAGGACAGCCCGGCCTCGCAGCCGCTCGTACAGCCGCCGGCCGAAGCCGAACCCGAACCCGATGACCGGCCGGGCGAGAGCGCACAGGCGAGCCTGCCCAGCGGCAACGCGGTTGAGCAGTATGACGCCGCCTTCGGCCTGCTGCGTCAGGCGCGCTGGGACGAAGCGGAGAGGGCTCTTGAGGCCTTCATCGAGCGTCATCCCGACCACCAACTGGCCGGCAACGCCAAGTATTGGCTGGGCGAGACCCATTATGTGCGTGGCGATTACGTGTCTGCTGCCCGGGTCTTCGCCGAAGGGTTCCAGCAGTATCCGGATTCGGGTAAGGCGTCGGACAACCTGCTGAAACTTGGCATGTCGCTGGGGGCATTGGACCGGCGGGACGATGCCTGTGGCACGCTGGCAGAGTTGGAACGCCGTTACGCCAATGCGCCGGCGCAGATCCTGCAACGCTCCCGGGCTGAACGTGAGCGGCTGGGCTGCTGACGCCACTGCACCCGAGCCGCTGAACGATGCGGCTTTCGCGGCTCTCATGGCGCCGCTGGAGCCTTTCGAGCCGGAACCGCTGATCGCCTGCGCCGTGTCCGGCGGCGCGGACAGCTTGGCCCTGCTGTACCTTGCCAGCCGCTGGGCAAGGGAGCGCTCGGGCAGTGTGATCGCCTTGACGGTGGATCACGGCCTGCGTCCTGAAGCTGCGGCTGAGGCGCGCCAGGTTGCCGCCTGTGCCGAGGCTCTGGGGGCAGGGCACCGCACGCTGCTGTGGCGCGACCCGCCACAAAGCGGCCCGGTCCAGGCAGCGGCCCGCAGGGCGCGGCTTGACCTTATGCAACAGGCCTGCCGCGATGCTGGCTGCCTGCATCTGCTCCTGGCCCATCATCGCGACGACCAGATCGAGACGCTGCTGCTGCGCCTGGCGAAGGGCAGCGATCTCGACGGTCTTGCCGGGATGGCGCCGCAGCGCCGCGTGGAGGGGTTGCGGCTGCTCCGCCCGCTGCTGGCGATCGAGAAGACCAGGCTAAAGGCCACGCTGCGCGAAGCCGGTCTGAGCTGGTGTGAAGACCCCAGCAACGATGACCTTCGTCACGAGCGCGTGCGTATCCGCCGCCTGGTTCCGGCCACGGCCGTGGCGCCCGAGCGATGGCAGGCTGCGGCAGACGCCTTTGCCCGCTTGCGCGGCTGGGCGGAAGCACGCTGTGCTGCCTGGATGGGAGCGAAGCTCGTCCTGCATCCGGGAGGCTGCGCCTCCTTGCCGGTCGAAGCCTTCGAAGAACTGCCTCACCCGCTGGCGCTGCAAATTCTCAGTCATGTCCTTCAGGCCGTTGGCGGGCGTCCCTATCCGCCGCGCGGCGCTGTGTTGCGCCGTGCCCTCGCGCGCTTGAGCCAACGCCCGAAAGCAATGACCCTGGCGGGCTGCAGGGTGATCAAACGCCCCGCGCACTGGCTTGTCGTTCGCGAGTCGGCCGGAGTGGAAAGCCTGAAACTGGCACCGGGCGAGACCTGTGTGTGGGACCGGCGCTACAGGATCCAACTCGATTCAGCAGCGGCCGCAGAATGCGATTCGCAAGCCTTTCACGTTGGCGCCCTGGGTGCTGCGGATCGCAGCGGGTTGCAGCCGCCTGCAGGCGAGACCTGGAACGAAGCGGTTCCTGGCGCGGCCCGCGCAGCGCTTCCGGCCCTGCGGTATCTTGAAGCTGTCGTGGCGGTGCCCCACTTGAACCTCTATCAGCCGGGTTTTTTGCCGGGCTTCTTGCGGATTTCCGCTTGCCCGCCGCAGTCGGCGGCCCGGTCGGACTTTACCTTATCCGGACGGGTAGGCATTCTGCAGGCAGCAGGCTTCGGCTGCTCGTAATCGGCGGCAGCCGCCGCGGCAGGTATTGAGGGAACGACCGACTTGAACTTTAGCCGTAACGCAGCGCTCTGGATCATCATCATCCTGCTGCTCTTTGCCCTGTTCAACCTGTTCCAGGGAAGCGGGTCGCGCGCGCCGCAGACGACGCTGCCCTATTCTCAGTTCATGGACAACGTCGAGAACGGGCAGGTTCAGGAAGTCACCATTCAGGGCGAGAACATCACCGGGCGCCTGAGCGACGGACGGTCGTTCCAGACCTACGCGCCGGACGATCCCTCGCTGGTCGATCGCCTGCGCGAGTCCGGCACGCAGATCAATGCCGAGCCGCAGGAAAGCGTCAATCCGCTGCTCTCCATCCTGATCTCCTGGTTCCCGATGCTGCTGCTCATCGGCGTGTGGATCTTCTTCATGCGCCAGATGCAGGGCGGCGGCGGCAAGGCCATGGGCTTTGGCAAGTCGAAAGCCAAGCTGCTGACCGAGAAGACGGGCCGCGTCACCTTCGACGACGTTGCGGGCATCGATGAGGCCAAGCAGGAGCTGGAGGAGATCGTCGAGTTCCTGCGCGACCCGCAGAAGTTCCAGCGCCTGGGCGGCAAGATCCCCAAGGGCTGTCTGCTGGTGGGGCCGCCGGGTACCGGTAAGACGCTGCTGGCTCGCTCCATCGCGGGCGAGGCCAACGTGCCCTTCTTCACCATCTCCGGCTCGGACTTCGTGGAGATGTTCGTGGGCGTCGGCGCCAGCCGCGTGCGCGACATGTTCGAGCAGGGCAAGAAGCATGCTCCCTGCATCATCTTCATCGACGAAATCGACGCTGTCGGCCGCCACCGCGGTGCCGGCCTGGGCGGCGGCAACGACGAGCGCGAGCAGACTCTCAACCAGTTGCTGGTGGAGATGGATGGCTTCGAGGCCAACGAAGGCGTCATCCTGATCGCTGCCACCAACCGGCCGGACGTGCTGGACCCGGCGCTGCTGCGCCCAGGCCGCTTTGATCGTCAGGTCGTCGTGCCGAACCCGGACGTGAACGGTCGTGAGAAGATCCTGCGTGTGCACATGCGCAAGGTGCCGCTCGGTCCCGACGTCGACCCGCGCGTCATCGCTCGCGGAACTCCGGGCTTCTCGGGCGCCGATCTGGCCAACCTGGTGAACGAGGCAGCCCTGCTCGCCGCGCGCAGCGGCAAGCGGGTGGTCACGCACCTCGACTTCGAGATGGCCAAGGACAAGGTCCTGATGGGCGCGGAGCGGCGTTCCATGGCCATGACCGACGAGGAGAAGGAACTGACCGCCTACCACGAGGCCGGTCACGCCCTGGTCGGGATGTTCATCGAGGGCAACGACCCGTTGCACAAGGTCACCATCATCCCGCGTGGACGGGCCTTGGGTGTGACCATGTCGCTGCCCGAGCGCGACCGCTATGGCTTCAAGAAGAAGGAAATTCACGGCAAGCTGGCCATGATGTTCGGCGGCCGCGTTGCGGAAGAGTTGATCTACGGTGACGAGAACGTCACCACCGGTGCCGGCAACGACATCCAGCAGGCCACCAACCTGGCGCGCCGCATGGTCACCGAGTGGGGCATGTCCGAGAAGCTGGGGCCGCTGCGCTACAACGAGAACCAGGATGAGGTTTTCCTGGGCCACTCCGTGGCGCGACAGCAGAGCATTTCGGAAGCCACCGCACGCATGATCGACGAAGAGGTGCGCCGGATCATTGATGAGGCCGAGGGGCAGGCGCGTGAGGTGCTCACCGAGCACTTGGACGACTTGCACCGTCTGGCGAAGGGTCTGCTGGAGTACGAGACGCTGTCCTCTGACGAGGTGAAGCGCGTCCTGCGCGGCGAGACCATCGACAAGCAGGAGCGCGAGCCGCAGCCGAAGTCGAATAAGGGCAAGAAGTCCTCCGTGCCGACCAGTGGCAAGCCCACCAAGGAAGGCGGAGGCATCGGCCCGGAGCCGGAACCCGCAGGCTGACGAGGACGCGCCTTCAAGCATCATCACCGCCCGCAGGCAACTGCGGGCGGTTTTGCGTCGAGCCTGGCGCCGGTGGAGGCAGTAATCCGCCCGAATGGGTATGGGACGGCTCCTTCGTCTTCGGAGCTGCAGCACGGCTTTCCCCCGCCGTGCAGCAGGGCTAAAAGCAGAGCATGAGCGAGCAAGTTTACTTCCAACCCCTCACCCCCTCGCGCGAGACCCCCGATGGCGTCCGCCTGGCGGGCGGGCCTCTCCGCTTCGCCTCGGCCCAGCTTGCGCACCGGGCTGCCGGGAGCATCGAGCGCCGGGTCTGCGCACTGGATGAAATCCCGCCTGATCGTCTGGCTACCTTCAGCGCCGAGCGGCCGCCTTTTGCCGGCGTGTCTATGGACCGGCCCAGCGTGATGGGCATCGTCAATGTCACCCCCGACTCCTTCTCCGACGGTGGCGACCGCTTCGATCAGGCGCGGGCGATAGCAGACGGCCTGGCGATGTGGGAGGCGGGGGCAGCCTTCGTCGATGTGGGTGGAGAATCCACCCGTCCAGGCTCCGACCCGCCCACGTTGGACGAGGAACTGGCGCGGGTGATGCCGGTGGTGCGTGCCCTGGTCGATCAGGGCGTGCGTGTGTCCATCGACACACGGCGGGCCGCGGTGATGGCGGAGGCGGCCGCTGCCGGCGCTGCGGTGATCAACGACACCTCGGCCTTGAGCAGTGACCCCGAGGCCCTGCGCGTCGCAGCCGAGAGCGGCCTGCCGGTGATTCTCATGCACATGCTGGGGCAGCCGCGCACCATGCAGCAGGCGCCGCACTATGACGACGTCGCGCTCGACATATACGACTATCTGGCGTCGCGGGTGCAGGCCTGCCTGGATGCGGGCATTCCGCTGAGCCGTGTCTGTGTCGACCCGGGGATCGGCTTCGGCAAGACAGTGCAGCACAATGTGGAACTCATTGCGCGCCTGGCCCTCTTCCACGGCCTGGGCTGTCCGGTTCTTCTGGGCGCGAGCCGCAAGTCTTTCATCGGCAAGGTCTCCTGCGGCGAGGCGCCCAAGGAACGGCTGCCGGGCACTCTGGCGGTCACGCTCGCAGGACTGGACCGTGGCGCGCAGATTCACCGGGTGCACGATGTCGCCGAAACGCTGCAGGCCGTGGCGCTTTGGCAAGCGGTGGGTGGGGTGACGGCAAACGATGTACGCTTGGAAGCCAAATTCTAACCGACAGTGAGGCAGGGGCATGACCCGCAAGTTCTTCGGCACCGACGGGGTTCGCGGCAGGGCGAACGAGGAACCGATCACGGCAGCCACCGCGCTCGCCCTGGCCATGGCGGCCGGCGCGCGCTTCCGCCATCCGGGACGGCATGGCCTTGCGGTGATCGGCAAGGACACGCGGCTGTCCGGCTACATGCTGGAGCCGGCCATGACGGCGGGGTTCCTCTCCGTTGGCATGGACGTGGTGCTGCTCGGCCCGCTGCCGACCCCTGCGGTGGGCATGCTGACCCGCAGCATGCGCGCCGACCTCGGTGTCATGATCTCCGCCTCGCACAACCCCTTTGATGACAACGGCATCAAGCTCTTCGGCCCGGACGGCTTCAAGCTGTCCGACGAGGAGGAAACCGCCATCGAGGTGGCGATGGACACGGTGGCGGACCTGCGGGTGCCGGGAGAAAACCTGGGCCGCGCCCGGCGTCTCGATGACGCCTATGGCCGTTATCTGGAGTTCATCAAGAGCAGCTTCCCGCGGAACCTGCAGCTTGACGGCCTCAAGATCGTCGTCGATTGCGCCCATGGTGCAGCCTACAAGGTGGCGCCCACGGTGTTGTTCGAACTGGGCGCCGAGGTGATCGCGCTTGGCGTGCAGCCCAACGGCTTCAACATCAATCAGGACTGCGGCGCCACGGCGACAACCGCCCTGCAGGAGCGGGTGGTGGCGGAGGGTGCCGACCTCGGCATTGCCCTGGACGGCGATGCCGACCGGGTCATCCTGGTCGACGAGCGCGGCCAGCGCATCGATGGCGACCAGGTTATGGCGCTGATCGGCAGCTACTGGCACCGCGCAGAGCGCCTGCACGGCCCCGGCGTGGTGGCCACGGTCATGTCCAACCTCGGCCTCGAGCGTCACTTGCAGGGCTTGGGGGTTGAATTGCTGCGCACGCCGGTGGGTGACCGCTACGTCGTCGAGCGCATGCGCGCCGAGGGCTGCAATCTCGGCGGCGAGCAGTCCGGTCACCTGATCTTCTCCGATTACAGCACCACGGGCGACGGGCTGATCGCGGCGCTGCAGGTGCTTGCGGTGCTGGTGGGCAGCGGCCGACCGGCCAGCGAAGTGCTGGCCGTGTTCGAGCCCTTTCCCCAACTGCTGCGCAATGTGCGCTTCCGTGCCGGCACCCAGCCGCTGGAGCAGCCGGCCGTCGACGCCGCGATCCAGGCGGCAAAGTCGGCGCTCGGCGAGGGCGGGCGGCTGCTGATCCGCAAGTCGGGCACCGAGCCGCTGGTCCGCGTGATGGGCGAGGGCGAGGATGCCGAACTCGTGCGCAAAGTGGTCGAGGAACTGGCCGGCTGCATCGAGGAAGCGGCCGGGGCGCCGGCCTGAAGGCTGTTTCTTAGTGGGAGTGGGGTGAGCAGATGCAGGGACGAGTGCTGATCGTCGCCGGCTCTGATTCCGGCGGCGGTGCAGGGATTCAGGCCGATCTCAAGACGGTCACGGCGTTGGGTGGCTTCGGGATGACCGCAATCACGGCCTTGACCGCGCAGAACACACTGGGCGTTTTCGGGGTCATGCCGGTGGAGCCGGATTTCGTCGTTCAACAGATGGATGTGGTGCTGGACGACCTCGGCGCCGACGCCGTCAAGACCGGCATGCTGCATTCACCTGAGGTCATCGAGGCGGTTTCGGGCGCTCTGGCGCGGCGTACCGGCCTGCCCCTGGTGGTCGATCCGGTGATGGTGGCCCAGTCGGGCGCCACGCTCCTGCAGGACGCCGCGGTCGCGGCGCTGAAGCAGCATCTGCTGCCACAGGCAACGCTGCTGACCCCCAATCTTCCGGAAGCCGAGAAGCTGATCGGGCGCAGCATCGATGGCGCTGCCGGTATGGAAGCGGCGGCGCAGGAGATTCTGGCGATGGGTCCGGAGGCCGTACTGCTCAAGGGCGGTCATTTGAGCGGCGATTGGCTGATCGACGTGCTGGTGACCGCCGGGGGTGTGGAGCGTTTCGAGGGGCCGCGGATCGACACCGAGCAGACGCACGGCACCGGTTGCACCCTGGCTTCCGCCATAGCCACCGGTTTTGCACAAGGCCTGTCCCTCGCCGATGCCGTCCGCCGCGCGCGGGCCTATCTGCAGGAAGCGTTGCGCACCGCGCCGGGACTGGGGCGGGGGCAGGGGCCGGTCAATCACGGTCATACGGTCGGCCGTTTCGACGGCTGAGCCGGCTTGCGCTATTTCGTAGGCTCGATCCATCCCGTTCAGACGACGTGGCCGAAGCGGCCTGCCGCCGGCGTCCGGAGCAGTTGTGCCAGCGCCTCCAGGCCCCGGCGCAGGCTCTCCCTGTCGGTTGGGGCGCCGAAACACACCCGCACCGCGCGTGTCTCCTGGGCCATATCCAGTGCGAAGGGGCGGGACTGGTTGACGGCAACGCCGCGCTCCAGGGCTGCGGCGGCAAAGTCGGCCGAGGACCAGTCATCCGGCAGCTGAAGCCAGGTGTAGAGGCTTCCCTCCCCCGAGAGACAGCGATCCCTGCCCAGGGTCTCTTCGACGATCGTGCGCCGCTCTCTCATTTCTTGGCGGACGGCCGAAAGAACGCGCTCGGCGCTTCCGTCCTCGATCCAGCGGCAGGCCACCTCGGCGGAAATGGGGGAGGGGCTGCTTCCGGCCGTGTCCAGCGCAGCAAGCACGGCGGCCGTCGCAGTCTCGGGCGCGACCAGGAAACCGCAGCGGAGGCCTGGTGACGTCGTCTTGGAGAGGCTCGATATGTAGAAGCTGCGCTCCGGGGCGAAGGTGGAGATGGGTGGCGGCGGGTCCGTTGCCAGGCGCGCGAAGATGTCGTCCTCAATGACCTGCAGGCCGTGGCGGCGCGCGATCTCCGCGATGGCCTCCCGGCGGCGGCGGCCCAAGGTGATGCTGGTGGGGTTGTGCAGGCTCGGCACGATATAGAGCAGGCCCCCCGAGCTTTCGCCTGCCCCTGCCTTACCGCAAGCCTCCTCAAGCGCTTCGGGTATCAGCCCTTCAGCGTCGCAGGCAACGCCTTGCAGCGTGAGCCCGAAACCGCGGGCGATGCCGTACATGCCCGGGAAGTTCAGTTCGCCGGCGAAGACGAGGCTGCCGGGGCGGGACAGGGTCGCGAAGACAGCATAGAGCGCCGCCTGCGCCCCTGACGTCAGGACCAAGCGCTCGGGGGAAATCTCGAGGCCGCAGCGCGACAGCCAGGCCGCACCGGCCTCTCGATGCGCCGGCAGGCCCGCCGAGGGCGGATAGTCGAGCAGGCGCCGCCAGGCGGGTTCGCTCGCCATCGCCCGTAAGGCCTGGCTCCACTCGTTTTCCTCCACCATTTCCGGCGGTTGGGCCCGGTTGAAGGAGATGCGCTCCGGGCCTTCACCGGGCCTGTCGAGCCGTCGCGTGCGACGTGGCTGCGGCATCTCTTTCACATAGGTGCCGCGCCCCACCTCTCCACCGATGAGGCCCTGTGCCTCCACTTCGGCATAGGCACGGCTGACGGTGCCCACCGTTACGCCCAGGCGCCAGGCCAGCTCGCGCTGAGGCGGAAGCCGCATCCCCGGTGCAAGTCGGCCCGAGGCGATATCGCTCGTGATCGCCTCGGCGATGGCGCGGTAGCGGGGACCTTCGGGTGCGAGCTCTGGTAGCCATATTGTCATGGTGTCAATGATCTCATTGAATGAGAAATTGAGTCAAGCAATACTGGAATGATCGGTCATTGACCCAATTGTCATGGAGCCCGGCTATGTCGACACTTCGCCTGCACTCCTCCGGGGTTAACCTCTCTGTCGTGCCGCGTATCGCGCAGCGTGTCGTGCGTTTGCCCTCGGGGTTTGTGGTTCAAATGATACAATGGGTGGATCGGACAAGGCAGCGACGTGCCCTGTCCGAACTCGACGAGCGCCTGCTACGGGATATCGGGGTCTCGCGGGAGGAGGTGCTGTTGGAGATTCGCAAGGCACCCTGGCAAGAGTAACCGGCGCTTGGAGGAGGAGATGGCCATGAAACTGCCACTCTATCAGATCGACGCTTTCACCGATCAGGTTTTCGGCGGCAACCCGGCAGCGGTCTGTCCGCTGTCGACTTGGCTCGCGGATGAGACGCTGCAGGCCATCGCCGCCGAGAACAACCAGGCGGAGACGGCCTTCCTGGTGGCGCGGGCGGACGGGGATTACGACCTGCGTTGGTTCACGCCCACGCTGGAGGTCGATCTCTGCGGTCACGCCACGCTGGCCAGCGCCTATGCGGTCTTCTTCCACCTGCGCCCACAGGCAGACAGCGTTCGCTTCCACAGTCGCAGCGGCCCCCTGACCGTAACGCGGGCAGGTGAGGTGCTGACCATGGACTTCCCCGCCCAGCCGCCGCGCCGGGCCGGAAGCGAGGAGGTGGCAGCGGTCGCCGCCGCCTTGGGCAGCGAGCCTTTGGAGGTCTGGCGCGACGAGAAGTTTCTCGCCCTCCTGCCGGATGAAGCGGCCGTGCGTGCGGCGGCGCCCGATCTGGCTCTGGTGGCGGCCCTGCCCGGCGACGGCCTGATCGTGACAGCCGGGGGAGATGTCCACGACTTCGTGTCGCGCTACTTCGCGCCGGCTTCCGGGATCCCGGAGGATTCGGTGACCGGATCGGCGCACTGTGTGCTGGCGCCCTTCTGGGCCGAACGCCTGGGCCGCAATCCGCTGCAGGCGCGGCAGGTATCGCGGCGCGGTGGCGATGTTGCCTGCCATGTCGCGGGCGACCGGGTCTGCCTTTCGGGCCGGGCCGCGCCTTACCTGGAAGGCAGCATCACGATCTGACCCCTCGAAAAGATGAAGGGGCCGCATGCTTGCGACCCCTTCGCTTCTGATCAGCCCGTGTCGGGGCGATCAGGCCCCTGCCAGATTCTTGTTCACGAAGTCCCAGTTGACCAGGTGATCCAGGAAGGCCTGGACGAAATCCGGACGACGGTTCTGGTAGTCGAGATAGTAGGCGTGCTCCCACACATCGACGGTGAGCAGCGGCGTCTTGCCGTCAATCACCAGCGGCGTGTCGGCGTCGTCGGTGTTGACGATCTCGAGGCCGTTGGCGCCCTTGACCAGCCAGGTCCAGCCGCTGCCGAAGTTGCCGACCGCAGACGCCTTGAACTTGGCGGCGAAGTCGTCATAGGAGCCGAAGGCCTGGCTGATGGCGTCGGTCACGGCGCCGCTGGGCTGGCCGCCGGCGTTGGGAGCCATGGAGTTCCAGAAAAAGGTGTGGTTCCAGATCTGGGCCGACTGGTTGAAGAGGCTCTTGTTCCCGGCCTGACGGGCCGCCGCGATCACGTCTTCGACCGACTTGCCTTCGAGGTCCGTGCCGGCGATCAGCTCGTTGGTCTTGCTGACGTAGGCCTGGTGATGCTTGCCATAGTGGAAGCTGAGTGTCTTCGCCGAGACGTGCGGCTCCAACGCGTCCTGGGCGTAGGGGAGCTGCGGAAGCTCGAATGCCATGAGGTCTCTCCTTCTTTTCTGTCGCAGATGCCGGCCTGATGCCGGAGTGCCTCTTTGAGAGGATCTGTTCGGGACTCACATAGGAAACTGAAAGCGAATGTGAACCGGCCGCCCGGTTCTGCGCAAGCCCTTCCACGGGCCGAGCCACTCCGAGGTCGGTTGAGAGAGCAAGCATGCCGGTCCCGGGCTGGTTCCCCTGGCGCTGACAGCGTATGCACCTCACAGCACAACTGGAAAGGCCGACCTGAAGATGAGTGCATCGCCCCAGCTCAAGACCGCTTCGAACGACGATCACAAGCTGCTGCGCGGGCGGCCCTTGGCGGAGCGGATCCGGGCCGAGGTCGCCACCTCGGTAGCCACGCTGGCCGAGCAGGGATGGCAGCCGCGCCTGGTGTCGATCTGCGTGGGCGACGCTCAGGCCGCGGTGCTCTACGTGCGCAATCAACGGCGGGTTGCCGAAAAGCTGGGAATAGCCTTCGAAGAGCGGGTCTATCCGGACTCCGTGACCCAGGCCGAGATGCTGGCGGTGATCCACGCGCTGAACGCCGATCCGCGGGTCAGCGGCGTGATCATCCAGCGCCCGGTGCCGGCGCACCTCTCGATCAAGCAGCTGCAGTCGGCGGTTCATCCCCTGAAGGACGTCGAGGGCATGAACCCGGCATCCATCGGCAACATCGTCTATAACGAATTGACGCTTGGCCCCTGCACATCCGTCGCCTCAGTCGAGTTGCTGAAGGCGACGGGGCTCGACCTGAAGGGGCTTGAGGTGGTGGTGATCGGGCACTCTGAGATCGTCGGCAAGCCCATCGCCTTTCTGCTGATGAGCGAGGGGGCGACGGTCACGGTCTGCCACCACATGACCCGCCACCTGGCCATGCATTCACGCAAGGCCGACGCGGTCTTCGTCGCGGTGGGCAAGGCAGGCCTGGTGACGGGCAACATGATCAAGCCCGGCTGTGCGCTGATCGACATCGGCATCAACCAGAAGACCACACCCGAGGGGGAAACCCGCGTGGTCGGCGATGCCGATTTCGAGAGCTGCTACGATGTGGCCGGCTGGATTACCCCGGTGCCCGGCGGCGTGGGACCGGTCACCGTCTCCATCCTCATGCGCAACACCCTGACGGCGCTGCAGCTGCAAAAGCGCCACTACGAATCGGCCTTTGCCAGCTCGGTGTGAGGCTCCAGCCAGCTGCTTGTGCTGACTGAAGCCCGCTTGCCTGTCGTTCTTGGCTCAGAAGTCGAAGCCGCCGCCGTCGTCGAAGCCACCGTTCCAGCCACTGTCGAAACCGGCATCGCCGCCCGGGTCGGCACCGGGTTCCGGCTGGGTTTCGCCGGGCGCGGTATCGGCGGCCGCTGCTTCGCTTCCGCCCGTGACCATGGAGGCGAGGAAGGAGCCCAGCATCAGGCCGCCGGCAACGCCCATCGCCGTTTGCATGGCGCCGCCCAGGAAGCCGGGGCGGTCACGGTAGTTGGCCAGGGGGCTGGCGCTGCGGTTAGGCCCGCCCTGGCTGCGCTGGCCGGCACTCTCGTTGTTGCCGCCAAACAGCCCGGCGAGGAAGCCGCCGCCGGCGGGCCGCTGGGACAATTCGTTCTCCAGGTCCTGGAGGCGCTGCTGCGCCTGTTTCAGGGCTTCCTCCTGGAACACGATGGCCTGGGCCATGTAGTAGGGCGCAGCCGGCTGGCGGTCGAGGCGCTCCCGGATCAGGGCTTCGGCCTGCCCGTCGCGGGGGCCGCCCTGGCGTTCGGCCAGTTCCAGCTTGCCGAAAAGCTCCTCGATAACCTGACGTTCGGTTTGATCCATTCTCGTCTCCTTCACTCTTCGATTGGTTCCAGACGCAGCAGCGCGCCTTGTGATGCATCGGTCAAAAGGTAGAGATAGCCGTCGGGGCCCATCCGCACGTCGCGGATCCGTTGCCCCCAGTCACCCAGCAGCGTCTCCTCGCCGGTGATGTCGCTTCCGTCCATGATGACACGCCGCAACTGCGGCAGTGCCAAGGCGCCAACGAAGATGTCGCCCTGCCAGGCCGGGAAATCCTCCCCTGTATAGAAGGCCATGCCGGACGGCGCGATGGAGGGCGTCCAGTGCAGCAGCGGCGGCTCCATGCCCGGCGCCTCCGGCCCCACGCCCATGGGCAGGCCCGAGTAGGCTGTGCCATGGGTGGTGACCGGCCAGCCGAAGTTCAGGCCGGCTTCCGGAAGGTTGATCTCGTCCCCGCCCCGCGGTCCGTGCTCGTGCAGCCAGAGGCGGCCCGTGTCCGGATGGAGGGTCATGCCCTGGGCGTTGCGATGGCCGTAGGACCAGATCTCCGGTCGTGCGTCGGGTTCGTCGACGAAGGGATTGTCTGCAGGCACGCTTCCATCATCGTGCAGGCGCAGCAGCGTTCCGTTGTGATTGGCGAGATTCTGGGCCTCGTCGGCGCTGCCGCGCTCGCCGATGGTCATCCAGAGATAGCCCTCGCGATCGAAGACGATCCGGCTGCCGAAATGCCGTCCGCCCGAGCCTTCAGTCTTGGCCGAGAAGAGGATGGCGGTGTCCTGCAGCGCGTCACCATCGAATCGGGCCCGAGCGAGCTGCGTGGTGACGGATCGCCCGTCCTGACCGGCGAGCGTGAAGTAGACCCAGCCGTTCTCCTCGAAGTCCGGGTGGAGGGCGATGTCCAAGAGGCCGCCCTGGCCCTGCGCCACCACCTCCGGCACGCCGGGAACGGGTTCTGGATCCATACGGTGCTCCCGGTCGATCACGCGCAGGCGTCCGGGCCGCTCGGTCACGAGCTTGCGTCCGTCCGGCAGGAAGGCAAGCCCCCAGGGGTGCTCGAGCCCTTCCACGAGCGGGACCAACCGAAACGCGTACTCCCAGGAGTCCTGCTCGGAAGGCTGGGCGCCTGCCGGAGCGCTGCAGGCAGTCAGCGCCAAGCCGGCGGTGAGCAGGGATGCGGCCACAAGCCCCCGGGAAGACGAGAGGGAAAGCGGATTATTCGCGGGCATCAGCCTGGTCTCCTCTGTTCGGCTCTGTTCGGCGGGCTCTTGAGCTTGCATTTAGGAACCGCCGACCCTGGTGCCAGTAAAACCGCGCACCGAGTGCGTTTGCCCGCGCCGATGAGCACCCGGGCTTGTGGGAGACTGTCCGGCGCGGCATGATCCATAACGTTAATGCAGATCGCAATTTATCGGAATCGCTTGGCAATCCGATCGATTGAGTGGATCTGCGTTTCGGGTTTGAATCCAGACTGGATCACCGTGATCCGGTTCGGGGGATCACTGCAAAGCCGCCCTGTGCGAGGGGTTTGGGAAAGGTAGCCGATGAAGATCGCCATCCTGAAGGAGCGGCGCCCGGACGAGCCGCGCGTTGCGGCGACGCCGGAAAGCGTCAAGAAGTTCAAGGGTCTCGGTATCGACGTCGCGATCGAGAGCGGGGCTGGGGAGGGGGCGTCCCTGCCTGACCAGGCCTACGCCGACCAGGGCGCCGAGATTGCCAGCGACGCTGCGGCTGCCGTCAGTGGCGCCGATCTTGTGCTCAAGGTCCGCCGGCCCTTGCCGGAGGAGTTGCCAAACCTGCCGAAGTCGGCGCTGCTCGTCTGTATCCTCGACCCCTTCCGGGCGGGCGAGGAGTTGAACGCACTGGCGGAGGCCGGTGTCGGCGCCTTTGCCATGGACCTGATGCCGCGCATCACCCGCGCCCAGTCCATGGATGTGCTCTCCAGCCAAGCGAACTTGGCCGGCTATAAGGCGGTGATCGATGCGGCCGCGACCTATGGGCGCGCCTTTCCGATGATGATGACGCCCGCAGGGCGCATCAATCCGGCGCAGGTTCTGATCATGGGCGCCGGCGTGGCCGGCCTGCAGGCCATCGCCACTGCCAAGCGCCTGGGGGCCGTGGTCCATGCCACCGATGTGCGCCCGGCGGCCAAGGAGCAGGTGCAGTCTCTTGGCGGCAAGTTCCTGGCCGTGGAGGACGAGGAGTTCAAGCAGGCGGAGACCGCCGGCGGTTATGCCAAGGAAATGAGCGCTGAGTACCTGAAGAAGCAGGCGACGCTCCTGGCCGAATCGATCCCGAAGATGGACGTGGTCATCACCACGGCGTTGATACCCGGACGCCCCGCGCCGCGGCTGGTGAGCGAGGAGATGCTGCGCTCCATGAAGCCCGGGTCGGTGGTCGTCGACCTGGCGGTGGAGAACGGCGGAAACGTCGCGCTGTCACAGCCGGGCGAGGTGGTCGATGTCGGTGGCGTCAGGATCCTGGGCCACCGCAACGTGCCCGGCCGCCTCGCGGCCGATGCCTCCATGCTTTATGCCAACAACCTCTTCAATTTCGTCTCCCTGCTCTTTGACAAGGAGAGCAAGGCCCTGAAGGTCGATTGGGACGACGAGATCGTGAAGGGCACCCTGGTGACACGGGAGGGCGCGGTGGTCCATCCGGCGCTCGCACCGGCGGAAAAGGGGGAGTGAGATGAGCGAGAAGCTGATCGATCAGGCCATCGACCTGGCCAACCAGGCCCGGGCGCTGTCGGACGGCGCAGCGGACCTGGCGCGCGAAGCGGCGCGGGTGGGGGCCGAGACCGGCGCACCACTGGCCGAAGCCGTGGGGCCGTCGCCGCTGGTCACAGGGCTGACAGTCTTCGTGCTGGCGATCTTCGTCGGCTACCACGTGGTCTGGCGCGTCACCCCGGCGCTGCATTCGCCGCTGATGGGTGTGACCAACGCCATTTCCTCGGTGATCATCGTCGGCGCCCTGATCGCCGCCGGCACCGGCGGCTACGGCTTCAGCGAGATCATGGGCTTCATCGCCGTGACGCTGGCCAGCGTGAACATCTTCGGTGGCTTCCTGGTGACCCACCGGATGCTGTCGATGTTCAAGAAAAAGCAGAGATGAGGCGAGGGAAAGCACAATGAGTCACGATCTCGCCGCCCTGTTCTACCTCGTCGCCTCCATCTGTTTCATTCTGGCGCTGCGCGGACTGTCGCATCCGGAAACGAGCCGCGGGGGTCTGCGCTATGGCATGGCCGGCATGGCCATTGCCGTGTTGACCACGCTTTTCATCCTGCCGGAGGTCAACTTCGTTCTCATTCTCGCTGGCGTCATCGTCGGCGGGTCGATTGGCACCATGATCGCCCTGCGCATCCAGATGACGGCACTGCCGCAGCTGGTGGCGGCCTTCCACTCTCTGGTGGGTCTGGCCGCTGTGCTCGTGGCGGCTGCGGCCTTCTACAATCCGGCCGCCTACGGCATCGGGCTGCCGGGCGCCATCAAGGCTGCATCCTTGATCGAGATGTCGATCGGTGCCGCCATTGGCGCCATCACCTTCACCGGCTCGATCGTTGCCTTTGCCAAGCTTCAGGGCCTGGTCAGTGGCAGGCCCGTGGTCTTCCCGATGCAGCATTGGCTGAACCTGGCGCTGGGCATTCTCACCGTCGTGCTGATCATCTGGATGGTGGCGGGGCAGTCGGCGACGGCCTTCTGGCTGCTGGTGCTGCTGACGCTGCTGCTGGGTGTACTGATCATCATCCCGATCGGCGGCGCCGACATGCCAGTCGTCATCTCCATGCTCAACTCCTACTCGGGCTGGGCTGCGGCAGGCATTGGCTTCACGCTGGGGAACAACCTTCTGATCATCACCGGCGCGCTCGTCGGATCGGCCGGCGCCATCCTCAGCTACATCATGTGCAAGGGCATGAACCGTTCCTTCTTCTCCGTGATCCTGGGTGGTTTCGGGGGAGAGAGTGCCGCTGCCGGGGGCGGTGGCGATGAGGACCGGACCTATCGTCAGGGGGCGGCCGAGGATGCAGCCTTCCTGATGCGCAACGCCGAGAAGGTGATCATCATCCCCGGCTATGGCATGGCCGTGGCCCAGGCCCAGCATGCCCTGCGTGAGATGGCCGATCTGCTCAAGAAAGAGGGCGTCGAGGTGAAGTACGCCATTCACCCCGTGGCCGGGCGGATGCCGGGACACATGAATGTGCTGCTCGCCGAGGCCAACGTGCCCTACGACGAGGTATTCGAGATGGACGAGATCAACCGCGAATTCTCGGAAACCGATGTGGCCTTCGTCATCGGCGCCAACGATGTCACCAACCCCTCGGCCAAGACGGACCCGGCCTCGCCCATTTATGGCATGCCGGTGCTGGACGTGGAGAAGGCGCAGAACGTGCTCTTCGTGAAGCGTTCCATGGCCAGCGGCTATGCCGGCGTGGACAATCCGCTGTTCTACATGGATCAGACCATGATGCTCCTCGCCGACGCCAAGAAGATGTGCGAGGACATCGTCAAGTCGCTGGAGGCCTGATCGGCCTGCAGCCCCTGCCTGCCCCGGCGGAGTCATTGACGCCTTCGCCGGGGCCGCTTATCGCTTAGTTCAAACTGCCCCGGCCTGCAGGCCCTGGCGGCCTTTTTCAGTCAATCGCGAGGTCATCGATGCGCATCAGCTTTGCCGCTCCCGAACTTCCCACCGACGGCTCCCTGGCGGTACTCGTGCCGGAGAACGGCAAGCCGGTCGGTATGCTGGCGCAGCTCGACACCGCCATGAACGGCGCGCTGGCCCGTCTGCTGGAGGGCAGCCGCTTCAAGGGCAAGAAGGGGCAGCTCACTGAACTCCAGGCGCCGCGCGGCCTGAAGCTGGACCGGCTGGTGCTGGTGGGTGTGGGCAAGGCAGACAAGGCCTCCGCCCTGGAGTTCGAGGCCGCAGGCGGCACCTTGGCCGCTCATCTGAACGGCGCCGGGGTCAGTGATGCCATGCTGCTGGTGGATATTGCCGGCAGCGAACTGTCCGCGGCCGAGCAGGCTGCGCACACGGCCTACGGCGCGCTGCTGCGCAACTACCGTTTCGACAAGTACCGCACCAAGGAGGAGAAGGAGAAGAAGCTGAGCCTCTCCGCCCTGGAGGTGCGCTGCGCCGAGCAGGAAGCGGCACAGCAGGCCTTTGCAGCGCTGGAACCGGTGGCTGGCGGCGTCTTCACCACGCGCAATCTGGTCTCCGAGCCGGCGAACGTGCTCTACCCCGAGAGTTTCGTCGAGCGGGCAAAGGAGCTGGAGGCGCTCGGCGTCAAGGTCGAGATCCTAGATGAGGCGGCGATGCAAGAGCGTGGCATGGGCGCGCTGCTTGGCGTCGGCCAAGGTTCGGAGCGCGAATCGCGCATTGTGCTGATGACCTGGAACGGCGCGGGCGAGGGCGGCGACAGCTACCCCGTGGCCTTCGTGGGCAAGGGCGTCTGCTTCGATACTGGTGGCATCTCGCTCAAGCCGGCCGCCGGCATGGAAGACATGAAGTGGGACATGGGCGGCGCCGGTGTGGTCGTCGGCCTGATGCACGCCCTGGCCGCTCGCAAGGCGAAGGTGAATGTCGTGGGCGCCTGCGGGCTGGTGGAGAACATGCCCGACGGCAAGGCCCAGCGGCCGGGCGATGTGGTGACCTCCATGTCCGGGCAGACCATCGAGATCATCAACACGGACGCCGAGGGGCGCCTGGTCCTGGCCGACGTGCTGACCTACGTGCAGGAGCGCTACAAGCCCGAGACCATCGTCGATCTCGCGACCCTGACCGGTGCGATCATGGTCGCGCTCGGCAAGTCCACCGCCGGTCTCTTCAGCAATGACGACGCCCTGTCCGCCGCGCTCACCGAGGCGGGTAAGGCCGTGGGCGAGCCGGTCTGGCGCCTGCCCATGGGCGAGGAGTACGACCGGATGATCGACAGCGACATCGCCGACATGAAGAACACCGGTCAGCGCTGGGGCGGTTCGATCACCGCGGCCCAGTTCCTGCAGCGCTTCGTGAACGAGGGCGTCCACTGGGCCCACATCGACATCGCCGGCACCACCTGGTCCGATAAGGACAAGCCGACGGTGCCCAAGGGCGCCACGGCCTTCGGTGTGCGCCTGCTTGACCGTTATGTGGCCAATCGGCTGGAGAAGTAGCCGCAGGCTGCGGAGGGCAGCGTGACGGAGGTCCGCTTTTATCATCTGACGACGACGGGCCTGGACCGCGCGCTGCCGCAACTTCTGGAAAAGACGCTGGAGCGCGGCAAGCGTGCGGTGGTCATGGCCCGCTCGGTGGAGCGGGTGGAGTGGCTTTGCGGCCTGCTCTGGACCTATGACGACCGCGGCTTCCTGCCGCATGGCAGCGCCCGCGACGGCCACGCCGAGGCACAGCCGGTCTGGATCACCGAGACCGACGAGAATCCCAACGGCGCGGCCTATCTCTTCCTGACCGACGGCGCGACCTCGGCGCAGATCGACGACTACGAGCTCTGTGCCCTGCTGTTCGATGGCGGGGACCAGGGAGCGCTTACCGCTGCGCGGGCGCAGTGGAAGGAGCTCAAAGCCGCCGGCCACTCGATCAGCTACTGGCAGCAGGACGCGCGTGGGCGCTGGAGCAAGCAGCAGGGTTGAGTCAGCCTGTGCGCGTACTCCGGCGCAGCATCGCCTCACGATAGACGATGTAGAGACCGCTCAGCACCACCAGGGGCCAGCCGAGCCAGATGTGCAGGCCCGGGGTCTCGCCCCAGATCAGCCAGCCGGTCAGCACCGCCCAGAGCATCGAGGTGTACTTGAAGGGCATGATCACGGCCACGGCGCCCCGGCTGAAGGCAGCGGTCATGGCGATCTGCGCGCCGCCGCCCAGCAGGCCGACCATGATCAGCAGTCCCCAGTCCCAACCCACCGGCATCACCCATTGGATGGGCATGAAGGCACCGGAGAGCAGCGTGGTGCTGACGGTGAACCAGAAAATGATGGACGCGTTGGTCTCGGTGCGAGACAGGCTGCGCACGTAGATCATCGCCAGCGCGTTGAAGAGCGCGCCGAGCAGCGGGACCAGGGCGATCACCTGGAAGACCCCGGGGCCGGGCTGGATCATGATCACCACGCCGACGAAGCCGACCAGGCAAGCGAGCCAGCGCCGCATCCCCACCTTCTCGCCCAGCATGGGGACCGAGAGCAGGGTGATGAAGAGCGGGGCGGCGAAGCTGATGGCCACGGCATCGGCCAGCTTCATCTGGCTGTAGGCGTAGAAGAGCAGCGACATGGCCGCCGTGCCGCACAGGCAGCGCAGCAGATGCCCCCCGGGCCGGCGCACCCGCAGGGCGCTGCTCATCCCGCCCATGCGGTGGATGATGAAGGCCAGCGGGATGAAGGCGAAGAGCGAACGAAAGAAGACGATCTGCATCGTCGGGTAGTCGTCGCCGAGCCACTTCACGAAGCCGTCCATCAGCGAGAAGAGGCTGACGGCGATCAGCATCATGGCGATGCCGTTCAGGGTGCGGTCACCGCGACCCTGCTGCTCTGCCGTGACTGTTGGAGGGTCGGCAACCGCCGCGCGCGGCGCTGGCGTGGCCTCTCCGGTATCGGACGCTTGGCTCATGCGACTGCTGTGGTTCCCTGACTGCGAGGGAGCCTACATGCATTGCCCGGTCATTTGGGCTGCGAATCCTGCAGGGGAGACCGCAGCCAATCTCTTCTCAGCTTCGGTGCGGCAGGGAGCCCAGGTCGACGACGAAGAGTTTGCGGCAGCCGTCGAGGTCGTAGCGGTGATGACTTTCCCGGGAGACCACCCCGTCGATCAGCCAGACCAGATGCAGCTTGTCGTCGCGCTCAGCATCCGCGCCGGTGGCAGGTTCGCAGTACTGCCACACCTCAACGTTGCCATTGCTCTGGCGGGCGTGGGGCTGGCCGTAGGCGGCCACGACCTTGTCGCGCGGATCGCCGGTGACCTGCGGGGGCGGGGCACTGTGCAGGCAGGCGCCCATGGTGAGGAGCAGCCCGGCGAGCAGGGCGCTGCGCGCCGCGATCGCTCGGAACTGATAGGTCGGATGGGCCGAAGGCGTCACCTGGTATCTCCCAATCGTGCTCTGGCGAAGCGTGGTGATGCAGCCCCAATCTGCGGTGCTGGACAGCATGCGGGGTAATGTGGCGCCCGCATGGCAATGCTGGGAACGTTGCCGAGACTTTCCTGTACAGCGAACCTCCACCCCGCTTCAATAGCCGGATCGCCGCAGCTCGAGGGGAGGCACAGGTGAAAGAGGCCGTTTCTGCGGAGGGGGCGAAGCACGAGGCGGTGTTGAGCCCGCGCCGCCGGCGCATTCTGGAACTGACGCGGCAGCGGGGTTTTGTCTCGATCGAGGGACTGGCCGAGCACTTTGGCGTCACCCCCCAGACCATCCGCCGCGACATCAATGCGCTCTGCGCCCAGGATATGCTGCTGCGCTACCATGGCGGTGCGGGCCTGCCGTCCAGCGTTGAGAACGAGCCCTATCCCGCCCGCCGGGTGAAGCAGCTCGAGGAAAAGCGCCTCATCGCCGAACTGGTCACCGAGGCGGTGCCGGAGCGCGCCTCCCTGTTCCTCAACATCGGCACCACGACCGAAGCCGTTGCGCGCAGCCTGGTGCGGCGCGACGGCCTGCGGGTGATCACCAACAATCTCAACGTCGCGGCCACCATGAGCGAGAATCCGGCCATCGAGGTCATCGTCGCCGGTGGCTTGGTGCGCAGCCGCGACCGCGGCATCGTGGGAGAGGCAACCATCGACTTGATCGGGCAGTTCAAGGTCGACATCGGCATCATCGGGATCAGCGGCATCGATCCCGACGGCTCCCTGCTGGATTTCGACTATCGGGAGGTGCGGGTGGCGCAGGCCATCATCGCCAACTCCCGCCAGGTCTATCTCGTTGCCGACCACACCAAATTCGGCCGCAACGCACTGGTGCGACTGGGGCATCTGGACCAGATCGACCGGCTCTTCACCGACCGCCCACCGCCGGTGAACATGCGCGAAAGTCTGATGGCCGCCGGTGTGAAGGTGATACATCCACAGAACAGGGCCGAGGCGGCTTCCTGACACACTGTCGCCGTGTGGTGCAGTCCTGTGACCCGCCTGTCCCGAGAAAGACACACGCACAAGCGGTGTCTTTGTGGCAGAAGCTCCGTATGAGTGGGAAAATGATTGGTCGTCTGACCGGGGCGCTGCTCTGCCTTCTCGTGTCGCCTGTGGTTGCCCAAGAGTCCGCCCAACCCGAGGCGCCGCGTCAGCCGGTGCGTCCGGAAGACGGTACCTTCTCCCTGAAGATCGAGAACGATCTCGTCAACGACACCGACCGCGACTACACGCACGGTACGCAATTCACCTGGCTCTCGCCGGAGATACAGGGCGAGCACTGGGCGCGCCGGCTGATCGAGACCGTACCGGGCCTGACCTACGGTGATCGCTTGCGCTACAGCCTGTCCGTCGGACAGAGCATCTTCACGCCGCGAGACACACAAACCAGTCGGCGCCAGAAGGATGACCGGCCTTACGCCGGCTGGCTTTACCTCGGGCTGGCTGCCGTGGCCTATGACGCGCGCTATCAGCTCCTGCAGAGCCTGGCGCTCGATGTCGGGGTGGTCGGTCCGCCGGCGATGGGGCGCCAGGTACAGAACTCAGTGCATCGCCTGATCTCGGCACCGGAGGCCGAGGGCTGGCAGCACCAATTGCGCACCGAACCCGGCATCCAGCTCTCCTATGAGCGCAAGTGGCGCCAGTTCCATCACCGGCCCTTCGGCGACCGCTTCGGCATCGATCTGATGCCGCATGTGGGTGCGGCACTGGGCAATGTGGCCACCTACGCGGGGGCCGGTGCGTCCTGGCGCGTCGGCTTCGATCTGGAAGAGGACTTCGGTCCGCCGCGCATCCGGCCCAGCCTGCCGGGCAGCACCTTCTTCAAGGTGGGCGGTCTCAGCGGCTATGTCTTCCTCGGCCTCGAAGGCCGTGGGGTGGCGCGGGACATCTTCCTCGACGGGAACACCTTCGGTGGCGGCCACAGCGTTTCCCGCCGCTGGTTCGTGGGCGAGCTTCAGGCCGGCGCTGCCGTCAGCTACGAAAACGTCCGCCTCGCCTACACCCAGGTTTACCGGACACCGCAGATCCGCAACCGCGACAAGGGCGATCGCTTCGGCGCCCTGACACTCTCCTGGCGCGTGCGCTTCTGACGGCGCCTGTCAGGCGCTGCGGCGGTCTTTGACGCCGGGCAGGTAGGGGGCCAGGAAGGCGCCGGTGTAGCTCCCCGGGGTTTCCGCCACGGCTTCGGGCGTGCCCTGGGCGACGATCTGCCCGCCGCCATCGCCACCCTCGGGGCCCAGGTCCAGGATCCAGTCCGCGGTCTTGATCACCTCGAGATTGTGCTCGATCACCACAACCGTGTTGCCCTGGTCCACCAGCGCGTGCAGTACCTCAAGCAGCTTCTTCACATCCTCGTAGTGCAGCCCGGTGGTCGGCTCGTCGAGGATATAGAGGGTGCGGCCCGTGGCGCGGCGGGAGAGCTCCTTGGCCAGCTTCACCCGCTGCGCTTCGCCACCGGAGAGGGTCGTTGCCGCCTGGCCGACTTGGACGTAGCCGAGGCCCACGCGCTCCAGCGTCTCCATCTTGTTGCGGATGCTGGGCACGGCCTGGAAGAAGAGTGCCGCCTCCTCAACGGTCATGGCCAGCACGTCGGCGATGGACTTGCCCTTGAAGGTGACTTCCAGGGTTTCCCGGTTGTAGCGCCTGCCCTTGCAGACGTCGCACTCAACGTAGACGTCGGGCAGGAAGTGCATCTCGATCTTGATCACCCCGTCGCCCTGACAGGCCTCGCAGCGTCCGCCCTTCACGTTGAAGGAGAAGCGGCCGGGCTTGTAGCCGCGCGCGCTGGCCTCCGGCAGACCGGCGAACCATTCCCGGATCGGGGTGAAAGCGCCGGTGTAGGTGGCGGGGTTGGAGCGCGGGGTGCGGCCGATGGGCGACTGGTCGATGTCGATCACCTTGTCCAGCAACTCCAGGCCCTGGATCGAATCATGCGGCGCCGGCTGCACCCGGCCGCCGTTCAGCTGTCGCGCGATGGCCTTGTAGAGTGTGTCGATGGTCAGCGTGGACTTGCCGCTGCCGGAAACCCCGGTGACGCAGGTGAAGGTGCCGAGCGGAATGGTGGCGTCGATGCCCTTCAGGTTGTTGCCCCGGGCGTTGCGCAGGGTGAGCTTCTGCTGCTTCCGACCCTTGCGGCGCGTCGTGGGCACGGCGATCTGGCGCCGGCCGGTCAGATATTGGCCGGTGATGGAGGCGGGGTTGGCCATCACCTCTTCGGGCGTGCCCTCGGCCACGATGCTGCCGCCATGCACCCCGGCGCCGGGGCCCATGTCCACCAAATGATCCGCGGCGCGGATGGCATCCTCGTCATGCTCGACCACGATCACCGTGTTGCCGATGTCGCGCAGCCGGCGCAGCGTGTCCAGCAGGCGGGCGTTGTCGCGCTGGTGCAGGCCGATTGAGGGCTCGTCGAGCACGTAGAGCACGCCAGTCAGACCCGAGCCGATCTGCGAGGCCAGGCGGATGCGCTGGCTTTCTCCGCCCGATAGCGTCGCTGAGGCCCGCGAGAGGGTGAGATAGGTCAGGCCCACGTCGTTCAGGAACCCCAGGCGCTCCCGGATCTCCTTGAGGATGCGCTGGGCGATGTCGCGCTGCTTGGCGGTCAACTTGGGCTCCAGGCCCTGAAACCAGGCCAGGGCCTCGGCCACCGACTTCTCGACCACCTCGCCGATGTGCAGTGTGTCGATCTTGACCGCCAGCGCCTCGGGCTTAAGGCGGTGGCCGCCGCAGGCCTCGCAGGGGCGGCTGGCGCGGTACTTCTCGATCTCCTCGCGCACCCAGTCGCTGTCGGTTTCCTTCCAGCGGCGCTCCAGGTTGGGGACGATGCCTTCGAAGGCCTTCTTGGTCTCGTAACGCCTGAGGCCGTCGTCGAAGGTCATGGTGACCGGCTTGCCCTTGGTGCCGAAGAGGATGGCATCGCGTACCTCGTCGGGCAGCTCGCGCCAGGGCGTGGTCATCCTGACCTGGAAGTGCTTTGCCAGGGAGCGCAGCGTCTGAGCGTAGTAGGGCGAGGAGGAGCTTGCCCAGGGGGCAATGGCGCCGCGATCCAGAGTCAGACTGCTGTCCGGCACCACCAGATCGGGCGCGACGAAGTAGGTCGCACCCAGTCCATCGCAGGCGGGGCAGGCGCCGAAGGGATTGTTGAACGAGAAGAGCCGGGGCTCGATCTCGTCGATGGTGAAGCCCGAGACCGGGCAGGCAAAGCGCGCCGAGAAGGTCAGGCGCTCGCCGCTGTCGGCATCCTCGGTGAAGGCCAGGCCGTCCGCCAGTTCCAGCGCGGTCTCGAAGGATTCCGCCAGGCGCTGTTCGAGATCGGGGCGGACGATGAGGCGGTCAACCACCACCTCGATGTCGTGCTTGCGCTTCTTGTCCAGCGTTGGCGCCTCGTCGATCGCGTAGACCTCGCCGTCGATCTTCACCCGCTGGAAGCCGCGCTTCTGCAGCTCGAGCAGCTCCTTGCGGTACTCTCCCTTGCGGCCGCGTACGATGGGGGCGAGCAGGTAGAGACGCGTGCGCTCCGGCAGCGTCATGACCCGATCGACCATCTGGCTCACTGTCTGGCTCTCGATGGGCAGGCCGGTGGCGGGAGAGTAGGGCACGCCGACCCGGGCAAAGAGCAGGCGCAGGTAGTCGTAGATCTCGGTGACCGTGCCCACGGTCGAGCGCGGATTCTTCGAGGTGGTCTTCTGCTCGATCGAGATCGCCGGAGACAGGCCCTCGATGGAATCCACATCCGGCTTCTGCATCAGTTCCAGGAACTGGCGGGCGTATGCGGAAAGGGATTCGACGTAGCGGCGCTGGCCTTCGGCGTAGATGGTATCGAAGGCGAGGGAGGACTTGCCGCTGCCGGAGAGACCGGTGATCACCACCAGCTTGTCGCGCGGCAGCACGACGTCGACATTCTTGAGATTATGCTCGCGCGCACCGCGCACGTCGATCTTCGGACCAGTAATTTCCGAGGGCATGGGCAGTTCATCCGGGTCGGGGAAGGCCGTTACTATGCCGCGCCTGGACCCCTTTGGCGAGGATCATTTCGTGAACAAGTTGGCCCGTGACATGGCCATCTATGTCTAGTCGGCCGGAACAGGCTCGAGCCAGCCGTCGAGGTCCTCCAGGGCGCGCGTGGCCAGCGCGGGCTTGCGATCGCGCTTCTTCAGTTTGCGCTGCCCCGGCGGTGGCGCAATGGGCGGCAGCAGGCCGAAGTTGATGTTCATGGGTTGGAAGGTTTCGGCCTCGGCTCCCCCGGTGATGTGGGAGAGCAGGGCGCCCAGCGCCGTGGTGGGCGGCGGCGGATTTTGCGCCTCGCCCTTGCGTTCGGCCGCGGCGAAGCGTCCTGCCAGCAGGCCCACCGCCGCGCTTTCCACATAGCCCTCCACGCCGGTCACCTGTCCGGCGACCCGCAGGCGCGGCGCCGCCTTCATGCGGAGCTGCCCGTCCAGCAGCTTGGGCGAGTTGATGAAGGTGTTGCGGTGCAGCCCGCCGAGCCGGGCAAACTCCGCGTTCTCCAGCCCCGGGATGCTGCGGAAGATGCGCACCTGCTCGCCGTACTTCAGCTTGGTCTGGAAGCCGACCATGTTGAACAGCGTGCCGAGAGCATTGTCCTGGCGGAGCTGGACCACGGCATGCGCCTCCCGGCCGCTGTGCGGGTCTGTCAGGCCGACCGGCTTCATGGGACCGTAGCGCAAGGTCTCGCGCCCGCGTTCGGCCATGACCTCGATGGGCAGGCAGCCCTCGAAGTAGGGCGTGTCCTTCTCCCACTCGCGGAACTCGGTCTTCTCGCCGCTCAGCAGGGCGTCGATGAAGGCCTCGTACTGCTCGCGGTCCAGGGGGCAGTTGATGTAGTCCTTGCCCCCGCCCTTGTCGTAGCGGGACTGGAACCAGGCCACGTCGAAGTCGATGCTCTCGCGATGCACGATCGGGGCGATGGCGTCGAAGAAGGCAAGATGGTCCTCGCCGCCCAGCGCGCCGATGGCTTCCGCCAGGGCCGGGGAGGTCAGGGGGCCGGTGGCCAGGATAACGCTGTCCCAATCTTCCGGCGGCAAGCCGGCCACCTCCTCGCGCCGGATCTCCACCAGCGGGTGCTCGGCGAGGGTGGCCGTCACCGCCTCGGAGAAGCCGTCACGATCCACCGCCAGCGCACCGCCTGCCGGCAGACGGTGCTTATCGCCGCAGCGCATGATCAGGCTGTCGCAGCGGCGCATTTCCGCGTGCAGCAGGCCGACGGCGTTGTTCATGGCATCGTCCGAGCGGAAGGAATTGGAGCAGACCAGCTCGGCCAGCCCCTCGGTCTTGTGCGCCGGCGTCTTGCGCTGCGGGCGCATTTCGTGCAGCACGACGGGTACGCCGCTGCGTGCGATCTGCCAGGCTGCTTCGCTGCCGGCCAGGCCGCCGCCGACGACGTGGACTGGGGAAAGGCGGGTCTTATCCATGCTGCGAGAGATAGCGGTGCACTCGGGCCGCGACAATGGATCTCCGGTGAGAATGTTTCGCCGGATGCTCCGCACCAGCGCGATTGCGCTGCTCGCCTGGCTGTTGGCCCTGCCGGCCTTGGGGCAGGATCTGCCCAATCTGACGGCCCTGCAGGCGCGCGGCGGGTCGGTGTCCGGGCTGGTCGTCGATCTGGAAGACGGGCGGGTCGTCGCCGAGTTGGCGCCCGATCGTCAGGTCACGCCTGCGTCCGTCACCAAGCTCGTCACCGGTGCCCTGGCGCTGGAGACCTGGGGGCCGGACCACAGCTTCACGACCCGGATCGCCGCGACGGCGACACCACAAGACGGGCGCGTTGCCGGCGATCTGGTGCTTATCGGTGGGGCCGATCCGGCGCTGACCGAGGAAGGACTCTGGCATCTGGCGCGGGACCTGGCGCAGCAGGGCATCCGGGAGGTCTCGGGTGATTTGGTCGTCGATGCCTCGCGCTTCGGCCATGTGGAGTGCAGCCTGCGCGATCGCTGCGAGGCGTTGGCGCAGTCCCACCACTCCTATGCCGCACCGCTCTCCGCCGCCGGGGTCAATTTCGCCAGCGTGGCTGTCACCCTGCGCCCGGGAGCGGCAGCCGGGCAGGCCGCCCAGGTACAGCCCGAGCCCTTCCAACTGCCCTCGCTCCAGGTGGTCGCCGATACCAGCACCCGGACCGGCGGTGGCTTCGAACTGCAGGTGGTGCGCGACAGCCTGAGCGAAGGCGAGCGCCTGCAGGTGGCTGGCAGCGTCCCGGCCGGGCATCAGCCGGTGGCGATCCGGCGCTCAGTGGCGCATCCGGAGCGCCACAGCGGCGAGGTGTTGCGCGGCTTCCTCCAGCGCGAGGGCGTGACGCTGCAGGGCGAGCTGCGCTTTGCCTACACGCCGCAGCCCTATCAACTCGTGCTGGCCCAGTACGAAGGGCGCCCCTTGGGCGAAACGCTCAAGAGCATGATGTATTTTTCCACCAACTTCACGGCCGACGTTCTGGCCCTGGAGATGTCGCGCAATGCTGGGCAGGGTGCGCCGCTGAACCTCCCCCAGGCCGGAGCCTTTCTCAGCCGCTACCTCCATGAAAGTCTGAGCGGGAGCCGCTTCGGGCAGGGCGTAAACCCGGCAGCCAGCCTGCGCGACGGCAGCGGCCTGGATCCCGACAACCGGGTCAGCGCGCGCGAGCTGGTGGCCCTGCTCGATCGCATCTACATGCGCCTCGACCTCTTCCAGCCCTTCCTTGGCGCGCTGAGCGTGCCGCTGCACGCCCGGGGCACGCTGCTTAGGGGGCAGGATCCCGAGTGGGCGACCAACGTGGCTGGCAAGACCGGCGGGCTGAGCGTGCCGGTGTCGGTGACTACCTTTGCCGGCTATCTGCGCTTTCCCGACGGCGGATGGGGGGCCTTCGCCTTCCTCGTCAACGGCGCGCCGGGACAGCCCATTGGCCGGGCCGATGCCTTCGAGGCCATGCGGCAAGACTTCGCTGTGCTGCGGAGCCGGAACTGAAGGTCAACCCGAGGAGCGGCCGCCAGCCTGCCCTTGGCGCGACTCGGGGCCGGAAGAAAGAGTGACCCCATGACCTTGAGCCGCTTCGTCCATCTGCGCGTCCATTCGGCCTATTCCCTGTCGGAAGGGGCCATTCGCATCAAGGAGCTGGTGCAGCTCTGCAAAGATCGGAACATGCCTGCGGTGGCGGTGTCCGACAGCGGCAATCTCTTCGGTGCACTGGAGTTCGCGCTGGCGGCCTCTGGAGCCGGGGTGCAGCCCATCATCGGCTGCGTGCTGGCCGTGAAGCGGGAGGTGCAGGAGCCCACGGCGTCCCGCACGCCGACGCCCGAGCGGGTGCTGCTTCTGGTGCAGGACGAGACCGGCTACCGCAATCTCCTGAAGTTGGTCAGCAAGTCCTTCCTCGAGACGCCGGACGACCAGGAGCCTCATGTCACGCTGCAGGACCTGGAACGCTGGTCGGAAGGCCTGCTTCTGCTCTCCGGTGGCAGCGACGGGCCGCTTGCGCGGGCTTTGCTCTCGGGCAATGACGATCTGGCGGAAACGCTACTGCAGCGCCTGAAGGCGGCTTTTCCGGGCCGCTGCTACATCGAGGTGCAGCGCCATGGGCTTCCAGATGAGGAGGCCACGGAGGAGCGCCTGATCGAGCTCGCCTATGCGCACGATTGGCCGCTGGTGGCGACGAACGATGCCTACTTTGCCAAGGCGGAACAGTACGAAGCCCATGATGCGTTGCTCTGCATCGCAGGGAGCACCTACATCCTGGAAAGCGACCGGCGGCGCCTGACGCCCGAGCATCGCTTCAAGCCCGCGCCGGAGATGGAGGCGCTTTTCGAGGACCTGCCGGAAGCCATCGACAACACGCAGGTCATCGCCCGGCGCTGCTCCTACTTCCCGACCACTGTGAAGCCGATCCTGCCGCCTTTCGAGACGGAAGGCGGGCGCGGTGAGGTGGAGGAACTGCGCGCCCAGGCCCGCGCCGGGCTGGAGCACCGCCTGGAAGCCCATGTCTATGAGCCTGAGGACGACGAGGCGGCGCGTGAAGCCAAGGCTGCACCCTATCGTCAGCGCCTGGATTACGAACTCGGCATCATTGAGGAGATGGGCTTCCCCGGCTACTTCCTGATCGTCGCGGACTTCATCAAGTGGGCGAAGGCGCAGGAGATTCCGGTGGGGCCGGGCCGCGGCTCCGGCGCCGGCTCGGTGGTGGCCTATGCCCTGACCATCACCGATCTGGACCCGCTGCGCTGGGGGCTGTTGTTCGAGCGGTTCCTGAATCCCGAGCGCGTGTCCATGCCGGACTTCGACGTGGACTTCTGCCAGGACCGCCGCGACGAGGTCATCCGCTACGTCCAGGAGCGCTACGGCCGCGATAAGGTCGCGCAGATCATCACCTTCGGAAAGCTGCAGGCCCGCGCGGTGCTGCGCGACGTCGGCCGTGTGCTGCAGCTGCCCTATGGCCAGGTGGACCGCCTCTGCAAGCTCGTGCCCAACAACCCGGCCAATCCGGTGACGCTGCAGCAGGCCCTCGACGGTGAGCCGCAACTGCAGGCGGCGCGCGAAGAGGATGAGACGGTCGGCCGGATGATCGACATCGCGCTGGAGTTGGAAGGGCTCTACCGCCATGCCTCGACCCATGCGGCCGGCGTGGTTATCGGCGATCGTCCCCTGGACGAGTTGGTGCCGCTCTATCGCGACCCGCGCTCCGACATGCCGGTCACCCAGTTCAACATGAAGTATGTTGAAGAGGCGGGGCTGGTGAAGTTCGACTTCCTGGGCCTGAAGACCCTGACGGTTCTGGCCCGGGCGCGCGATCTCATTCGCGAGCACAGCCCTGATTTCGACCTCGTCAGCCTGCCGCTGGACGACACGGCCTCCTACACGTTAATGGCTCGCGGCGACACGGTCGGGGTGTTCCAGCTGGAATCCACCGGCATGCGCGATGCCTTGAAGCGGCTCAAGCCCGACCGCTTCGAGGACGTGATCGCCATGGTCGCGCTCTACCGACCGGGGCCGATGGAGAACATCCCCGCCTACATCCGGCGCAAAAAGGGCGAGGAGGAGCCGGACTACCTCTACCCCAGCCTGGAGCCGATCCTGAAGGAGACCTTCGGGATCATGATCTACCAGGAACAGGTGATGCAGATTGCCCAGGAGCTGGCCGGCTACTCGCTGGGTGCGGCTGACCTCCTGCGCCGGGCCATGGGCAAGAAGATCAAGGCGGAGATGGACGCCCAGCGCGAGATCTTCGTGCAGGGCGCCACCGAGCGCGGCGTGCCCGAGGACAAGGCGCGCGCCATCTTCGAGCAGGTGAACAAGTTCGCAGGCTATGGCTTCAACAAGTCGCACGCCGCCGCTTACGCCCTGGTCGCCTATCAGACCGCCTATCTCAAGGCGAACTACCCGGTCGAGTTCATGGCGGCGATCATGACCTACGACATGGGCAATACCGACAAGCTCAATCTCTTCCGCCAGGAGCTCGACCGCCTACGCATCCGCCTGCTCCCACCGGACGTGAACCACTCCTTTGCCGATTTCGCCGTGGAGGCCCTGCCGGAAGGCGGCAAGGCGATCCGCTATGCCCTGGGCGCCATCAAGAACGTGGGCGCCACCGCCATGAAGCAGCTGGTGGCCGAGAGGGAGGAAAAGGGTCCCTTCGCGTCCCTGGGCGACTTTGCGCGGCGGATCGATGCGCGTGCGATCAACAAGCGCGCCATCGAGAACTTGGTGTGCGCCGGCGCAATGGACTCCCTGGAGCCGAACCGGCAGCGGTCGCATCTTGCCGCCGAGAGCATCGTGCGCCATGCGGCCACGGCTGCGAATGAGCGCGACAGCGGCCAGTTCAGCCTGCTCGGCGGTACGGCGCAGCCGGAAACGCTGAAACTGCAGCCGGTTTCCGACTGGCCGGCGATCGACCGGCTGCAGAAGGAGTTCGATGCCCTGGGTTTCTATCTCTCGGCGCATCCGCTCGACAGCTATCGCAACCTGCTCCAGCGCCGGCGCGTCGTCAGCATCGCGGACCTGCCCAAGGCTGTGATCGGTGGACAGAGCCGGCAGGTGCTGGCGGGGATCGTGGTGGCGAAACAGGAGCGCACCTCCAAGAAGGGCAGCCGCTTTGCCTTCGTGCAGCTGTCCGATGCCACGGGCGTGTTCGAGGTCACCTGTTTTTCGGAAACGCTGGGGCGCTGCCGCGCGCTGCTGGAAGGAGGCAAGCCGCTCCTGGTGACGGTCAGTGTGGAGCGCCAAGGCGAGGAGGGCGATCTGCGCCTGACCGGCCATGAGTTCGAGGACCTGGATGAAGCGCTTGCCAAGACGGCAGCCGGCCTCAAGCTCTTCGTGCAGGAGCGCGAGCCTCTGGTGCAGCTTCAGCAGGTACTGGAGAAGGAGCGCCGCGGGCGCAGCAGGGTGACCGTCGTGCTCGCCCTGGAGGAGGAGCGGGAGGTGGAGATTGACCTGCCCGGCGCCTATGCCCTCTCCCCGGCCTGCCGCCAGGCGATCAAGTCTCTGCCGGGTCTAGTGGTGGAGGATCTGTGAGCCAACTTGCGCTCACACGCTGCTACGCCTTGCAATCTCCACTGCTCACAGATATCACAACGCCGCACTGAAACCTCACGCGGATCAGCGCGGCCGTTCGCATGCGGTCGCTCCGGTGTCCGGTGCCCAGCAATGGGAGCCGGATCACTCACTCCGCGGCGGATAAACCGGAGAACGACAATATGGCACTTCCTGAATTCACCATGCGCCAGCTCATGGAAGCCGGCGCCCATTTCGGCCACACCACTCGGCGCTGGAACCCGAAGATGGCTCCTTTCATCTTTGGTGTCCGCAACAACATCCACATCATCGACCTGGAGCAGACCGTTCCCCTGATGCACCAGGCTCTGGTGTTCGCGCGTGAAGTCGCCGCGGGCAACGGACGCGTGCTCTTCGTCGGCACCAAGCGCCAGGCCAGCGACATCGTGGCTTCCGCTGCCGCGCGCTGCGGTCAGTACTACGTCAATGAGCGCTGGCTCGGCGGCATGCTGACCAACTGGAAGACCATCTCCCACTCCATCCGTCGTCTGAAGGAGTTGGAGGAGCTGCTCTCCCAGGAGAACACCGGCCTGACGAAGAAGGAAACGCTCAATCGTACGCGCGAGCTGAACAAGCTCGAATCTGCGCTGGGCGGCATCAAGGACATGGGCGGCCTGCCGGACGCGATCTTCATCATCGACACCAACAAGGAGCACCTGGCGGTCCTCGAGGCCAGCAAGCTTGGTATCCCTGTGATGGCGGTCCTCGACTCCAACTCCAGCCCGAGCGGCGTGGCCTATCCGATCCCCGGCAACGACGATGCCGTGCGTGCCATTCAGCTCTACTGCGAACTCCTGGCCGATGCCGTGCTTGACGGCCTGCAGCACGAGATGTCGTCCAAGGGCGTGGACGTCGGTGCTGCCGAGGAAGCCCCGGTCGAAACCCTGAGCGAACCGGCCCCTGAAGCGCCTGCCGAGGCCGCTGTGACTGAGACTGCTGCGCCCGCGACCGCTGCGCCTGAGACTGCAGCGCCTGAGACTGGGGCGCCCGAGACGCCGGCTGCTCCCACCGGCGAAGAAGCACGCAGCGAGAGCTGATTTGGCTGGGCGGGCGGGCTGACAGGCCTGCCCATGCCGCCTGTAAACCAAACGGAATGAGTTGACCCATGGCTGAGATCACCGCTGCACTGGTGAAGGAACTGCGCGACAAGACCGGCGCAGGCATGATGGATTGCAAGAAGGCATTGACCGCGAATGACGGCGATGTCGAAGCGGCCGTAGACTGGCTGCGCAAGAAGGGCCTGGCGGCCGCGGCGAAGAAAGCCGGGCGCACCGCCGCCGAGGGCTTGGTGGCTGTGGTCACCGAAGGAAACCGTGGCGCGGTTGTTGAGGTCAATGCGGAGACCGATTTCGTCGGCCGCAACGAGACCTTCCAGGAGTTTGTTGCCACTGTCGCTCGCCTGGCGCTGGAGCACGGCGACAACATTGAGACGCTCTCCGCCACTGCCTATCCGAACAGCGGCCGCAGCGTGGCCGAGGAACTGACCCAGCTGATCGCCACCATCGGCGAGAACATGTCGCTGCGCCGCGTCCAGGCTCTGTCGGTGGATAAGGGCGTTGTCGCCGGCTACGTGCACAACCAGACCGTCGACGGCCTGGGCAAGATCGGCGTACTGGTCGCACTCGAGTCCGAAGGCGATGCCGACAAGCTCAACGCATTCGGCCGCCAGATTGCCATGCATGTGGCCGCCGCCAACCCGGTGGCCGTCGATCGCGATGGCGTGGATGTCTCCCTGCTTGACCGCGAACGTGAAGTCCTCGCAGACCAGGCTCGGGCCAGCGGCAAGTCGGAAGAGATCATCGACAAGATGGTCGAGGGCCGCCTGCGCAAGTTCTACGAGGAGGTCTGCCTCCTGGAGCAGCTGTTCGTTATCGACGGCGAGAACAAGGTCTCTAAGGCTGTCGAATTGACCGCCAAGGACATCGGCAGCCCGATCACGCTGAAGGCCTTCGCCCGCTTCCAGTTGGGCGAGGGAATAGAGAAGGAAGAAAGCGACTTCGCCTCAGAGGTCGCAGCCGCAGCCAAGAGCTGAGGGATTTGACAGAGGCGGTTCCGGATACTCCGAACCGCCTCTTTCTTTGTGCGCTCCAATGCCAGGAGGGGCAGGGTGATGGATAAGCCGAGGTACCGCCGGGTCCTGCTTAAGATTTCCGGCGAAGCCCTCATGGGAAGCCGCGATTACGGCCTCGATGCTGCTACCGTAGATCGGGTGGCGGCGGACGTCCGGTCCGTTCATGCCATGGGCATCGAGGTTTGTCTCGTGATCGGGGGTGGCAACATCTTTCGCGGACTGAGCGGCGCATCTCAGGGCATGGAGCGGGCGACCGCGGACCACATGGGCATGCTGGCAACGGTCATCAATTCTCTGGCGGTTCAGAATGCGCTGGAGAAAGCGGGCGTCCCTGTGCGGGTGCAGTCGGCCATTCCCATGTCGTCGGTCTGCGAGCCCTACATCCGGCGCCGTGCGGTGCGGCACATGGAAAAGGGCCGCGTGGTGATCTTCGGGGCCGGAACCGGCAATCCCTTCTTCACCACGGACACGGCCGCCGCCCTGCGTGCCTCGGAAATGCAGGTCGATGCCCTGCTCAAGGGTACCAAGGTCGATGGCGTCTACGATGCCGACCCGGTCAAAGTGCCCGATGCCAAGCGCTACGAACGGCTTTCTTACATGGATGTGCTTTCGCACGATCTGGCAGTGATGGACCACGCCGCGATCTCGCTGGCCCGCGAGAATGGCATACCGATTCTGGTTTTCAGTATTGCCCAGCCGGGCGCATTCGCGGAAGTTGTGCAAGGTCGCGGCCGCTTCACGATCGTAACGGACGAGGAATAGGACGATGCCCGACGCTTTGATCAAGGAACTGACGCGCCGGATGGATGGGGCGCTGGACGCCCTGAAGCGCGAGTTCGGGGGCCTGCGCACCGGCCGGGCGGCGACCAGTCTGTTGGAGCCGATCACGGTCGAGGCCTATGGCGCGCAGACGCCGCTGCCTCAGGTGGGCACCATCGGCGTCCCGGAGTCGCGGCTGCTGACCGTCCAGGTCTGGGACCGCAAGCTGGTTTCCGCGGTGGAAAAGGCCATTCGCGAGTCCGGTCTGGGTCTCAATCCCTCGAACGATGGCAACCTCATCCGCATTCCCATCCCGCCCCTGTCGGAGGAGAGGCGCCAAGAGCTGACCAAGGTTGCGGCCAAGTACGCCGAGCAGGCGCGCGTGGCCGTGCGCAATGTGCGCCGCGACGGCATGGACCAGCTCAAGAAGATGGAAAAGTCGAACGAGATCTCCGAGGACATTCAGCGCCGCAAGGGCGACGAAATCCAGAAGCTGACGGACGAGCACATCAAGCTGATCGACGAAGCGCTCGCCCACAAGGAAGCGGAAATCATGCAGGTTTGAGGTGTCGGGGCCGCAGGTCTGACGGGAGGGGGCAATGGTGAGTCATGTCGCGATCATCATGGACGGCAACGGGCGCTGGGCCGCCCGCCGTGGCTTGCCTCGGCGCGTCGGACACTGGCGCGGCGCCGAAGCCGCACGACGCATCGTGCGTGCGGCCGTGGAACTGGAACTTCCCTACCTGACGCTCTTTGCCTTCTCTTCCGAGAACTGGAATCGACCGGTTTCGGAAGTTGTGGACCTTATGGGTCTGTTGCGCCGCTATCTCGGCGACGACTACTCCCAAGAGATGCAGCGCCTGGACGTGCGCGTGCGCATGATCGGCGACCGCGCGCGGCTACCCGCCGATCTGGTGCGCATTGTCGAGCGGCTGGAAGAAGCGAGCGCGGATCACAAGGGTCTGCAGTTGACGGTGGCGCTGTCCTACGGCGGACGGCAGGAGATCGTTGACAGCACGCGCCGCCTGGCCCAGCGCGTGGCCGCAGGGGAACTCGATCCGGCGGCGATTGACGAGGCTGCCCTGTCGGGTGGTCTGGAGACGGCGGACCTGCCTCATCCGGACCTGTTGATTCGCACCGGCGGAGAGCAGCGCATCTCGAACTTCCTGCTCTGGCAGCTGGCCTACGCCGAACTCTATTTCAGCAACCGGCTCTGGCCGGACTTCAGCCACGAGGACCTGGCTGAGGCGCTTGCCGACTATCGCCAGCGGGACCGACGCTTTGGCGCTCTCTCCTCGACGGCATAGCTTGCGGCTTCCAGCCATCGACGCCGCCCTCGGCCGACGGATCGTCACCGCTGCGGCCCTTGCGCCGCCGGTGTTGCTTGCGGTCTATCTGGGGCCGCCCTTCAGCGACTTGCTTCTCTTGCTGCTGGCGGTGGGTATGGCCTGGGAGTGGAGCCGGGTCTGCTGCCGCGGCCGGCCGTTCGGCCTGAGTGAGGCCGCGCTGACGCTGCTGGCGCCCGCGATGCTCCTGGCGGCCATGTGCTCGGGCCTTGCAGCCGTCATTGTCCTGCTCCTGCTTGCACCCCTGATCCTGCTGGCGACGCAGCGCCTCTCGCCCTATGGCGACGCCGATCTGTCCTGGTTGTTGCTGGGTCTGGTCTATGTCGCCGTGCCCCTGCTGGTGCTCCACGGGCTGCGCGGCGCCGATGCCCAGGGCCGTGACCTGGTTCTATGGCTGCTGCTCGTGATCTGGGCTGCGGACAGTGGCGCCTATGCCTTTGGCAAGACCATTGGCGGACCGCGCCTGGCGCCACGCTGGAGCCCGAAGAAAACCTGGGCCGGGCTTGTTGGGGGCGTGGCCTGTGCCGGTTTGGTCGGATCCCTGGCCGCTTCGGCCCTGACCGTGGCCTCACCCTGGTCTATGCTCTTCCTGGGAGCCCTGCTCGCGGCCGTTGGTCAAGGCGGCGACCTGCTTGAATCGGCCTTCAAGCGCCGTTTCGGGGTCAAGGATGCCAGTGGGCTGATTCCCGGGCATGGCGGACTGCTGGACCGGGTCGATGCCCTGCTGACGGCAGCGCTGGCTCTGGCTCTGCTGATGTGGCTGGGAGTGGTGAGCCTATGACCATGCGCCGTATCACCCTATTGGGAGCGACAGGCTCCATCGGACGCAGCACACTCGATCTGGTGGAGCGAAACCCGGAAGACTTCGAGATCGAGGCATTGACTGCCAACCGCTCGGTAACGGTGCTGGCGGAGCAGGCGCGGCGCTTTGGTGCGCGTTTGGCCGTGGTGGCCGATCCCGATTGCTATTCCGATCTCAAGGAGGCGCTGTCCGGGTCCGGGATCGAGGTTGCGGCCGGGGAGCAGGCAGTCGCGGAGGCGGCGCGGCGACCGAGTGACCTTGTGGTGGCCGCCATCGTCGGTTCAGCCGGCCTGCCACCCACTTTAGCGGCCGTGGAGCGCGGGGCAGCGGTGGTGCTGGCCAACAAGGAAGCCCTGGTGTGCGCCGGACCGCTGATGGTGGCGGCCGTTGCCCGTCATGGCGCCACGCTTCTGCCTGCCGACTCGGAGCACAATGCAATCTTCCAGGTCTTCGAACAGGAAGAGCGCGCGGCCATCGAGCGCATCATCCTCACCGCGTCGGGCGGTCCCTTCAGGACGCTCAGTCGTGACGCAATGGCCGATGTGACACCTGCGCAAGCCGTGGCCCATCCCAACTGGGACATGGGCGCGAAGATCTCTGTCGATTCGGCGACGATGATGAACAAGGGCCTGGAACTGATCGAAGCCCATTATCTCTTCGCTTTGCCCGAGCAGCAGATCGAGATCCTGGTGCATCCTCAGTCCGTCATCCACTCGCTGGTCGGCTATGCTGACGGCTCGGTTTTGGCGCAACTCGGCGTGCCGGACATGCGCACGCCGTTGGCCTATTGCCTGTCCTGGCCGCGGCGCATGTCGGCTCCGGTGGACCGCCTCGACCTGGCTGGCCTTGGGCAGTTAACCTTCGAATCGCCCGATGAAGAGCGCTTTCCCGCCTTGCGTCTGGCCCGGGAAGCCCTGCGAACGGGCGGAGCAGCACCGGCTGTGCTCAATGCCGCCAACGAGATGGCCGTTGCCGCCTTCCTGGAAGGCCGGCTCGGGTTTCTGAATATCGCCGCCGTGGCCGAATCGGTGCTGGCACAGCAGGTTCCCCGGGCGCCGGCCAGCGTGGCTGAGGTGCTGGAGGTGGACGCGCAAGCCCGCGTTGTTGCGGCGGAGGCGATCCGCCAACGCTCCACCGCGTGAGTGAGCCGCTACCGGCATCCGGGCTGCCAGGGCAAGGTGGTTGTCGGGCAAGGTGTTTGGCTGCGGCCCGCGGCTGATGTAAAAGGAAGGCCCCGGGCCCAGATCAACACAGGACCCTACCGGGCTGCCGGATTGCCGGCAGGCTGCCTGTGTGGTGCGATGGCCCCGGGCCTGTTGAGAAGAGACTATGGACCTGCTGAACCTCATCGGTGACTACCTGATCCCCTTTCTCGTCATTCTGACGATTCTCGTGTTCATTCACGAGATGGGGCACTACCTCGCGGCCCGGCGTTGTGGCGTGAAGATCGAAGCCTTTTCGATCGGATTCGGTCCGGAACTCTTTGGCTGGTACGACAAGCAAGGCACGCGCTGGAAAGTGAGCGCCGTGCCGCTGGGCGGCTACGTCAAGATGTTCGGCGATGCCGATGTCACCAGCCGGCCGGCGCCGAGCGCTTCGAAGGCGGACGCGGAGTCCGGCGGCCGGGGCGGCGAGGAAACCGGAGGCTGGGCCTCCGGCGTTGAGCGACCGCTCACGGATGAAGAGCGGGCGGTGTCCTTTCACCACAAGACGCTCGGGCAGCGTACTTTCGTCGTCGCGGCCGGTCCGGCGGCGAACTTCATTTTTGCTGCTGTGCTCCTCACGGGGTTCTTCGCCTTCATCGGCCAGCCGACAACGCCGCCGGTGATCGGTCAGGTCCTGGAAAGCAGTGCCGCCGAGGTTGCTGACATCCGGTCGGGGGACCGGATTCTCGAGGTCAATGGCAATCGCATCGAACGATTCGAGCAGATTCAGCGCGCTGTACAGCTCAATCTCGATCAGCCGCTGGAGATCCTGGTCGAGCGCGATGGGCAGGAAGTGACGCTGACCGCGACGCCCGAAATCGTCGATCAGGAAGACAACTTCGGAAACGTGCATCGCATGGCCCGCCTCGGGGTGGGGGCCAGTGGCACGGAGTATGTGCGCTACGGACCGGGTGAGGCGCTTTGGCGTGCCGGCGAAGAGACCGTCTCCCTGACCGCCGCCACGTTGCGCGCGCTGGGACAGATCGTGACGGGCGTGCGCAGCACCGATGAGCTGGGCGGCCCGGTGCGGATCGCAGAAATGTCGGGCCACGTGGCAATGGCTGGCATCGTTTCCGTCGCCTGGTTCATGGCGGTCTTGTCGATCAATCTTGGTTTGATCAATCTCTTCCCTGTTCCCATGCTGGACGGCGGCCATCTATTGTTTTACGCCGTGGAGGCGGTCAGGGGCCGGCCTCTGGGTGAGCGGGCCCAGGAACTGGGTTTCCGCATCGGATTGGCGCTCGTGGTCATGCTCTTTGTGTTCGTGACCTGGAACGATCTAATGCGGTTGCAGTTCTTCAACTTTTTGGTGGGGTGGATTAGCTGATGCGGGACGGCAGGGGCGATGACACAACCCGGATTCTTTTGGCGGCGGGGGGAGTTTGACGGCGTGCGTGTAGTCCTCGGGTTCGTTGCCAAAGTTGCTTTCGCCCTCGCTTTCGCTCTTGCTGCACCGAGTTTGATCGTCGGTGTGTCGCCGGCAGTGGCGCAGGATCAGCCCTTTGCGGAAGGCGAGATCATTCAGGAAATCCGGATCGACGGCACGCAACGCGTCGATCCCGCCACTGTGCTCAGCTATATGCAGGTGCGGCCCGGTGATCCCTTCGATCCCTTCGTGGTCGACGAATCACTGAAATCCATCTTCGACACGGGCCTCTTTGCCGATGTAACGCTGCGCCGGGAAGGCGATGTGCTGATCGTGGTTGTCGACGAGAACCCGATGATCAATCGCATCGCGTTTGAGGGCAATCGCCGGATCGAGAATGACACCCTGCAGTCCGAGATCGAACTTCGTCCGCGGGTGGTGTACACCCAGACGCGGGTCCAGAACGACGTGCAGCGCATGCTCGACCTCTATCAGCGTCGCGGTCGGTTTGCCGCCTCGGTCGAGCCCAAGCTGATTGAACTTGACCAGAACCGCGTTGACCTCGTGTTCGAGATCGAGGAAGGGCCGGTCACAGAGATCGACTCCATCAACTTCGTCGGCAACGAGAATTTCTCCGCCGGATCCTTGCGGGAGGTGATCTCCACGCGCGAGAGCGCCTGGTATCGCTTCCTCAGCAGTTCCGACGTCTACGATCCGGACCGCCTGGCATTCGACCGCGAGCTCTTGCGGCGGCACTATCTCGAAGAGGGCTACGCCGATTTCCGGGTTGTCTCCTCGGTTGCGGAACTGAACCTGGATCGCTCAGCCTTTATCATCACCTTCACCGTGGAGGAGGGCGAACGCTATCGCTTCGGCGAGATCGATCTCGTCAGCCAACTGCGCGGCGTGGACGCAGAGGAGCTGCGTCCACTGCTCGGCATGAGCGAAGGCGACTGGTACGACGCCATCGAGGTGGAGGACAGCGTCGACGAGATTTCCGAGTATCTTGCGGAAAGGGGCTACCCCTTCGTCGATGTCAATCCGCGGCCGCAGCGTGATCGTGAAGCACGCACCATCGGCATCACCTTCGAGGTGAGCGAGGGCCCGCGAGTCTATGTCGAACGGATCGACATCGAAGGCAACGTCCGCACGGTCGATAGCGTCATCCGCCGCGAGTTCCGGCTGGTGGAGGGCGATGCCTTCAATGCCGCGCGCCTGCGCCGGTCGCGCGAGCGCCTCGAGAACCTGACCTACTTCCGCAGCATCGACGTCGGACAGGAGGAGGGCAGCGCCCCCGACCGGACGATCGTCAACGTGGAAGTGGAAGAGCAGTCCACCGGCGAACTCAGCTTCGGTGCCGGCTTCTCCACCAGCGCCGGTCCCCTTGGCCAGGTCGAGCTGCGCGAGCGCAACCTTCTCGGTCGTGGCCAGGAGGCGCGCATTGCCTTCATGATGGCTGGCCGCGGGACGGAATTCGATGTGGGATTCACCGAGCCGCGTTTTCTGGGCAGGGAACTCTCCGCCGGGATCGATGCCTTTCACGTAACCACTGAGGTCGATGAAAGCGGATTCGATCAGCGCAGCACCGGCGCCGGTACGCGCCTTGGCTACGATCTGACCGAGTACACCCGTCAGGTGTTGCGTTACGAGATCGAACGACGTGAAATCAGCGATCCCGACAGCAACGCTCCGCTGCAGGTCCGCCGCGAGGAAGGCGTCTCTTGGCGCTCCATGGTGGGCCAGAGCATGACCTGGGACCGTCGGGACAGCATTCTCGATCCGCGGACCGGTTTTCTTGTCGAGTTCGATACTGACGTCGCTGGACTGGGTGGCAACGTGCGCTTCGGCCGCGCCCGCACCGAGGGCCGCTACTACCTGCCCCTGGGGGGGGACGAGGACTATACGCTCGTGTTCGGCGGCAGCGGTGGCGTGATGCAGGGTATCGGTCAATCGACGCGTATCAGCGACCGCTTCATGCTTGGCGGACAGTCCTTTCGTGGCTTCGAAGAGAGTGGCATCGGACCCCGCGAGGGCCGCTATGCTCTCGGAGGACGCTATTTCGTAAAAGGCCTGACCGAATTCCGCTTTCCTCTCGGCCTGCCCGAAGAGTTCGATGTTCGCGGCCGCCTCTTCGCCGATGTGGGCACGCTCTGGGGCGCCGACGGCAATACCAGAAACGCTGTCGGCAACAAGCCATCGCTCCGTGTGTCGGTCGGGCCCGGCGTCACCTGGAACTCGCCGCTGGGCTTGATCAGCGTCGATCTCGGCTATGCTCTCCGGAAGGAGAGCCATGACCGCACCGAACTCTTAAACTTCAGCATTGGGACAACGTTCTGACCATGCCATTTGCAACGCGCACTTTCCTCGCCGCCTGGGCTCTGGTTTTCGGCATCGCGATCGCTGTCGCATCGCCAGCTGCCGTTCAGGCGCAACAGCTCCCGACCCCGCAGATCCTTGTGATCGACGTGAACTATGTGATGGCCAACTCCTCGGCCATGCAGTCGATCCAGTCCCAGATCGAGCAGGATGAAGGCGGCCTGGAGCAGCAGATGCAGGAGCGCGAACGGCAGTTGCGCGAGGAGGATGAGGCCCTGTCGCGCCAGCGCAGCGTTCTGTCCAGCGAGGCCTTCGAGGAACGCCGCCAGCAACTCGAGCAGCAGTTTGCGGACTATCAGCGCGAGTTCTCCCAGCGCCTGGAGGGCATGGACGAGAGCTATGCCGAGGCTGTGGGCGAGGTCGAGATGCAACTGGTGCGCATCGCCGATGAACTCGCCACCGAGCACGGCGCCAACATGGTCGTGCCGAAGTCCACGCTGGTCCTGGTGCATGAGGACTTCGACAAGACCGAACAGGCCTTGCAGCGTTTGAATGAGCGGCTGCCGTCGGTTTCCGTGAACCGCTGATCGGCGCAAGGGGTCGGCGGCCGAAGCTGTTCGACGGCCCCAATCTGCCGACGCTCTGCAGCGGTACGAGCGTAAGCCGGGAAAACAGCAATCGTTTGTTTCCGGATTTTCTGATGACGAGCCGGAAACGGTGGGTGTCAGGGGAACTCGATGACCGAGAAGAACGAAGGCGCTGCAACAGCTCAGGATAACGCAGGCAAGCAGTTCGAAGCCTACGATATCCTGAAGATCATGGAGATGATTCCGCATCGCTACCCGATGCTGATGATCGATCGCGTGCGCGACATGGTGCCCAATGTCCGTGCCGTGGGGATCAAGAACGTCTCCATCAACGAGGCCTTCTTTCAGGGACATTTTCCGCGCCAACCCGTCATGCCTGGCGTGCTGATCGTGGAAGCGATGGCTCAGACGGCCGCCGTTCTGGTGGTGGAAACCCTGGGCGATGGCGTCGCGGGCAAACTCGTCTACTTCATGTCCATCGATTCCTGTCGTTTCCGCCGGCCCGTGGTGCCGGGTGACCAGTTGGAGATTCAGGTCTCGAAGGAACGCAGCCGCGGCCCCTTCTGGAAGTTCAAGGGTGAGGTGTTGGTGGACGGACAGCTTGCCGCTGAATCGACCTTCAGCGCGATGATCCGCGAGGACACCTGAAACCGGCCGCCCCCTTCTGTGGGGCGCCTGCCAGAAAGGAGAGAAGATGAGCGAAGCGAGCACGACACCGGTCGCAGACACGTCCGGCTTCCGCATGCTGCACACCATGATCCGGGTGAAGGACCTGGATAAGTCGCTGGACTTCTATACGCGTCTGTTGGGCATGTCTCAGCTGCGCAAACAGGACTATCCCAGCGGTGAATTCACCCTGGCTTTCGTGGGCTACGGCGACGAAAGCAACAGCACAGTAATCGAACTGACCCACAACTGGGGTCAGGAAGAGCCCTATACCCACGGATCGGGCTTCGGGCACCTGGCCATCGGCGTGCCGGATATCTACGGCACCTGTGAGAAGCTCGAGGCCGAGGGCGTGAAAATTCCCCGCCCGCCCGGACCGATGAAGCACGGCGGCTCCGTGATTGCCTTCATCGAGGACCCAGACGGCTACAAGATCGAGTTGATCGAGCGGAGCTGAATCAGGCTGCTGTTCCGAAACGTCAACGCCCCGGGCTGCCGATCGCACCCCGGGGCGTTTTGCGTTTGGGCTTTTCCGGTGCAGCGTAGCGCCGCCCGGTGTCAGCGCTGATCGATGGGCGGGAGATCGCGCAGCGTGGCGCCGTTGTAGAGCTGGCGCGGACGGCCGATGCGCTGGCCCGGATCCTCGATCATCTCGTTCCACTGCGCGATCCAGCCCACGGTGCGGGCCAGGGCGAAGAGGGCGGTGAACATGGAGGTCGGGAAGCCCAGCGCCTTGAGCACGATGCCGGAATAGAAATCCACGTTGGGGAAGAGCTTCTTTTCGTTGAAGTACTCGTCCTCCAGCGCGATGCGCTCCAGTTCCATGGCCAGTTCCAGGAGCGGCTCGTTGCGCAGGCCCAGCTCGTCCAGCACTTCGTGGCAGGACTTCTGCATCACCTTCGCGCGCGGATCGTAGTTCTTGTAGACCCGGTGGCCGAAGCCCATGAGGCGGAAGGGATCGTCCTTGTCCTTGGCGCGCTCGATGAATTCGGGGATCCGATCCTTGTGCCCGATCTCCTCGAGCATGCGCAGCACCGCTTCGTTCGCACCGCCGTGCGCCGGACCCCAAAGCGAGGAGATGCCGGCTGCGATGCAGGCGAAGGGATTGGCGCCGGAGGAGCCCGCCAGCCGCACCGTTGAGGTGGAGGCGTTCTGCTCATGGTCGGCGTGCAGGATAAAGATGCGGTCCATCGCCCGCGACAGCACGGGGTTTACCTTGTACTCCTCCGCCGGCACCGAAAAGGTCATGTGCAGGAAGTTGGAGGCATAGTCGAGGTCGTTGCGCGGATAAACGAAGGGCTGGCCGACCGAGTACTTGTAGGCCATGGCCGCAATGGTCGGCATCTTGGCGATCAAGCGGTGCGAGGCGATCAGGCGCTGGTGCGGGTCGGTGATGTCGGTGCTGTCGTGATAGAAGGCGGAGAGTGCCCCGACCACCCCCACCATGACGGCCATGGGATGGCTGTCGCGTCGGAAGCCGCGGAAGAAGTAGTTCATCTGTTCGTGCAGCATCGTGTGGTAGGTGATGTTGTGCACGAACTTGTCCTTCTCCAGCCGGCTCGGCAGTTCGCCGTGCAGGAGGAGGTAGCAGACTTCCATGAAGTCCGATTTCTCGGCCAGATCCTCGATGCGGTAGCCGCGGTGCATCAGGAGGCCTTCGTCACCGTCGATGTAGGTGATCGCGGAATCGCAGGATGCGGTCGAGGTGAAGCCCGGGTCGTAGGTGAACATGCCTGTTTCACCGTAGAGCTTGCGGATGTCGATGACCCGAGGCCCGACGTTGCCATCCAGGATCGGGAATTCCCAGCTCTGTCCGGTGTCGTTATCGGTCAGGGTGGCGGTCTTGTTGCCCTGTGACTTTGCGTTACTCATTTACTTCCCTTCCCATAGTGCCTGCCTCGCGCGGTGCACCGCCCTGAGCGGGGAGCTCGCCGGGGCGAGCCATGGGTGCAGCGCAGCATAAGGCCGAAATGCCGCCGCGATCAATCGGCTGTAGAGCCTGATTGTTTCGTTGCGGTGATTGCGTCGTCGATGCGGCCCAAAGCTTCTTCCCGCCCAAGCACGGCGGCGACTTCGAAGATGCCAGGTGAGACGTTGGAGCCAGCCAGAGCTGCGCGCAACGGCTGCGCCACGGCACCCAGCTTGACCGTCTGGGCCTCTGCCTGGGCACGCACGGCCTCCTCGATCGCGGCTTCCGTCCAGTCGGGCAGGCCCGACAGATGGTCGCGCAGGGCGCTCAGCAATGCCGGTGCCGCTTCTGCGGCGAGCAGCTTTTCGGCCTTGGCATTGTACGTGAGTGGCCGCTGCGCGACGTAGAAGTGCGCCAGTTCAGCCAGTTCGACAAGGGTACGCGCCCGCGGCTTCAATCCGGCCATGCCGGCGAGCAGGCGCTGGCGCCCGGTTGCGCCCACCTCTTCCTCAAAGCGTTCAACGATGAGATCGACCAGCCGGGCAACATCGGCTTCGCGCAGATAGTGGGCGTTCAGATGCTCCAGCTTCTGGAAATCGAAGCGCGAGGCCGAACGGCCGACGGCGGGCAGGTCGAACCAGGCGATTGCCTGCTCGGTGGAGATGATTTCCTCGTCGCCGTGGCCCCAGCCGAGCCGCAGCAGATAGTTGCGCAGCGCTTCCGGCAGGTAGCCCATGTCGCGGTATGTCTCCACGCCCAGGGCGCCGTGGCGCTTGGAGAGCTTGGCGCCATCGGGGCCATGAATCAGCGGTATGTGGGCAAAGCGCGGTACGTCCCAGCCCAGCGCCCGGTAGAGCTGGGTCTGGCGGAAGGCGTTGGTCAAATGGTCGTCGCCGCGAATGACATGAGTGATGCCCATGTCGTGGTCGTCCACCACCACGGAAAGCATGTAGGTCGGGGAGCCGTCGGCGCGCAGCAGCACCATGTCGTCCAGTTGCTCGTTGGCGACGCGGACGCTGCCCTGGACCTCATCCTCGATCACCGTCTCGCCCTCGGTGGGCGCTTTCAGGCGCACGACCGGGTCCACGCCTTCGGGCGCTTCGGCCGGATCGCGATCGCGCCAACGCCCATCGTAGCGCATCGGGCGGCCTTCCGCCCGGGCAAGCTGGCGCATCTGCTCCAGCTCTTCCTGGCTCGCATAGCAGTGGTAGGCGTGGCCGCTCGCCAGCAGCGCGCGTGCCAGTTCCGCGTGCCGCTCGGCGCGTGCGGACTGGTAAACAACCTCGTCGTCCCACCCCAGACCCAGCCATTGCAGACCATCGAGGATCGCCTCGATCGCTTCCGGGGTCGAGCGCTTGCGGTCAGTGTCCTCGATGCGCAGACGGAACTGCCCACCGTGGTGCCGGGCATAGAGCCAGTTGAACAGCGCCGTACGGGCGCCGCCTATGTGCAGGAACCCTGTTGGGGAGGGAGCAAAGCGGGTGACGACACTCATGCGCCGGAGTGGCCTCCTGTAAGTTCGAACAAGGAACGCAGCCTGCATGCCGCGGCAGTGTGACCACGCGACGGCGTGTCTAGCACAGGAGAAAGCCGCGCGCACGGGCGACGACAGCTGGGCCCGTTCAGGCCTGCTTGTCGCTTCCGTCTCAAGGAGTGTTCAGGTTAGAAAAACAGTCTAAAATAGCAATCGCCCCTTTCACCGGCCGCACAAGGCGGGTCATGCCGACAGCAGCCCATCTGCGCGCTTTCCTGTTCACCCGCCTGCTGGAGGAGCGGGAGCGCTGGATCCTCTGGCTTGCGCCGCTGCTGGCGCTTGGCATCGCGATTTACTTCCTCTTGCCTGTCGAGCCGCCGCTGTTGACGACGCTCCCACTCTGGGGCGCGCTGGCTGCGACGGCATTGCGCTGGCGGCGCGACCGGGAGCGGGTGCTGCTGACGCTGATCTGCGCCGTCTGCCTGCTCGGCTTCCAGGTTGCGCAACTGCGCAGCCACTCCGTTGCGGCTCCGGTGCTGACGCGTGAGATCGGGCCGATCAACGTGGAAGGGCGGGTGGTGGCCGCGGAGCCGTTGTTGCGCGGCTATCGCTTCCTGCTCGACGAGGCAGTGCTCGAGGACGTGTCCTCCGATGCCACGCCGGCCTACCTGCGCATCGCCGCGCGTTCGGCCAGCGGCTCGGTCGCGCCGGGAACCCGACTACGCTTTCTCGCGCGCGTGCGCCCGCCGCCGGCTCCGGCGGCGCCGGGCGATTACGATTTCGCCCGTGCTGCCTGGTTTCAGCGGCTGGGTGGCGTGGGCTTTGCCTTCGGGCCGCCCGAACTGATAGCCGAAGCACCGCAGACGCAGGGGCTGGCTGCGCGCTGGCAAGGCTTCTGGAGCGGCATGCGTCAGACCGTAACCGAACGGGTGCTGGCCGCTCTGCCTCAGCCCAGTGCCGGGGTGGCGGTGGCGCTGCTGACGGGTCAGCGCGGCGCCATCCAGTCGGAGGCGCTGGAGGCCGTGCGGGATTCGGGGCTGGCGCATCTGTTGGCTATCTCAGGCCTTCATATCGGGCTCGTGGCCGGATCGCTCTTCCTCGTCGTCCGCTCAGGCCTGGCGCTCTGGCCGGCAGTGGCGCTGCGCCATCCCATCAAACGCTATGCCGCCGTGGTGGCCCTGCTCGGAGCCGGAGTCTATCTGCTGCTTGCGGGCGCGCCGGTTCCGACCCAGAGGGCATTCCTGATGACGGCGCTGGTGCTGCTGGGGGTTCTGACCGACCGCACCGCCATCAGCTTGCGTCTGGTCGCCTGGGCAGCGATTGCGGTGCTGCTCTTAACCCCGGAAAGTCTACTGTCCGCCAGCTTCCAGCTGTCCTTCGCCGCCGTCGTGGCACTGGTTGCCGGCTACGAGGCGCTGCGGTCCTGGCGCGAACGGCGCTGGCGCGACGGTGGTATACGGCAGTATCCCCGGCCCCTGGTCTATCTCGGCGGACTGCTGTTGACCTCGCTCATCGCCGGTGTGGCCACAGCGCCCTTCACCCTGCACCACTTCGAGACCGTGCCCCTCTACGGCATAGTGGCCAATCTTTTCGCCGTGCCTGTCACCGCGATGCTGGTCATGCCGCTCGCCATTGTGTCCTTGCTGGTCATGCCGCTGGGATGGGAGGCGCCGCCGCTCTGGTTGATGGGGCAGGGGATCGACGTCGTTCTGCGGGTTGCCGGCTCGGTCGCCGCACTCGAAGGCGCGGTCCTGCGTCTACCGGCCATGGCGTCCTGGGGGTTCATCGCCTGCGTTGCTGGCGGACTCTGGCTGTGTCTTTGGCGCAGGCCCTGGCGGTTCGCCGGGCTGCTGCCGCTTCTGTTCGGCCTGGCATCCAGCGCCTGGACCTCGCCCCCGGACCTGGTGCTGTCAGGGGACGGACGGCTGCTGGCGGTTCAGGGGCGGGAAGGTGAACTGCTGTTCAATTCGCGCCGCGTCAATCGCTTCTCCGCCGAGCAGTGGCTCGGGCGGGCAGGGCTGGCGGAAGGCGAACGCTTGCCGCAGGCCGGAGATCTTTCCCATCCTCGCATCGCCTGCGACGACCTGGGGTGCGTACTGGCTCGCGGCGGACTCGAGGTGGCTGTGGTCTTCGAGGGGGACGCCCTGGAGGAGGATTGCCGGCGGGCCGACCTGCTGTTGGCCGCGATTCCCGTACCGCCCGGCTGCGCTGAAGGTGTCGGTCGACCAGAACAGGTGATCGATCGGCGCGACCTTCGCCGCCATGGCGGACTGGCACTGTGGCTGGAAGGTGCGGGGCGCTATCGCTTGCAGCGAGTTTCGGAACAGCGTGGTCACCGCCCTTGGAGCCGGATCAATGCGGACTAGCTGTTGTCAGCCGATGGCACCGCCGGCCTGTCTCTCAGTAGCGGCGAATCAGTCCGACCAGGCGTCCCTGCACCTGCACCCGATCCGGCGGGAAAAGCCGGGTTTCGAAGGTGGGATTGGCAGGCTCGAGAGCGATTGCGCCCTTGCGCTTGCGCAGGCGTTTGAGGGTGACTTCTTCGCCGTCCACAAGCGCGACCACGATTTCCCCGTTCTCGGCGTCCTCGCATCGCTGGATGATGACCGTGTCACCGTCGTGAATGCCGGCCTCGATCATCGAATCGCCTTCGACCTCGAGGGCGTAGTGGTCGCCGCGGCTCAGCAGGCTGCGCGGCACCTGCATATAGTTCGACTCGTCGCGCAATGCCTCGATCGGCGTGCCGGCGGCAATGCGTCCATAGAGCGGGAGTGCGGCGATTGCGCTTTCGCCACCCGGAATTGCTGCTCCCTGCGGCGGCTTTCCCTGTGCGCGCAGCGGGGCGGCTGAAGCCCGCGCGCCCTCCACCACACTCGGAGTGAAACGCCGCGCTTCGCCGGTGACGGCAGAGGGACTATGGCCATGCTGCCCTGCCACTTCGTCAGGCAGCCGCAGGATCTCGATGGCGCGGGCGCGGTGCGGCAGGCGGCGAATGAAGCCCCGCTCCTCCAGGCCGGTAATCAATCGGTGGATACCGGATTTCGATTTGAGCGAGAGCGCATCCTTCATCTCGTCGAAGGACGGCGATACGCCTTCCTCGCTCAGGTGGCGATGAAGAAAGAGCAGGAGCTGGTGCTGCTTACGGGTCAGCATGACGGGCGTCTCCTTTGCCGGCCCGCAACGGAACGAAGCGGAAACCTACACTTGTTCTAGTGTTGTTCTGATTCCTGGTCAAGCCCGCCGTGGTGGCAGCGTTACCTCAACGCACGTCGAGACTTTAGCGCACGTCCTGGCGCTCAGCCTCCGGGTCGAAGGTGGACCAGCCGGGCACCTGACCCGAGGCCTGGGGATCGGGGGCGGGGAGCTGTTTGGGGTCGACGCGGTCGTCGTGCAGATGCGCCTTGGCGATCACGTTGGCGGTCAGCGGCGCTGCGATGAAGAGGAACAGCGTGATGAGCAGTTCATGGACGGAGAAAAGGTTCTCGAAGAACAGGAAATAGGCCATCGACGCGATCAGGATGCTGCCGACGCCCAGCGTGGTGGCCTTGGTAGGGGCGTGCAGGCGCATCATGGTGTCCGGGAGCTTTGCCAGGCCATAGGAACCCACCAGCCCGAAGATGCCGCCGACGACGATCAGGAAGGCAACGAATGCTTCCGCAAGAAAGTCCATGTCCTCTCCTCCCTATTCGATGATGTCGCCGCGCAGGATGAACTTGCAAAAGGCCACGGTGGAGACGAATCCGACCATCGCGAACAGCAGGGCCGCTTCGAAGTAGACCGTGGTTTCCTGGGCGATGCCGTAGAGCATGATCAGGGCGATGGCGTTGATGACCATGGTGTCCAGCGCCAGGATTCGGTCGGGCATGCCGGGTCCGAGCGCCAGTCGGTAGAGATTCAGCAGAAGCGCCAGGCCGATGGCGGCAAAGCCGAAGGTGATGGCAGCGGCGATCATTCGAAGATCTCCCTGAGGCGCGCTTCATAGCGCTGCTTGATGTCCCGCACCGTCGTCTCCGGATCGCCGGTATCTAGGCAATGCACCAAGAGGCTGCGGTTGTCCGCGGAAAGGTCGCTGCTGACCGTGCCCGGCGTCATGGTGATCGTGCCTGCGAGAACGGCAATCGCCTCCGGGGTCTTGAGATCCAGCGGGATGCTCACGAAGATCGGGCGCAGTTCCTCGTTCTTCTTGAACAGGATCAGGTAAGCCACCTGGACGTTGGCGATCACGATGTCCCAGAGCACCACAAGGCAGTAGCTGGCGATCCGGAAGGGTTTGTAGACCCGCGGCGCATTGGGCCAGAACCGCCGGGTGAAGTAGGGGATCAGCAGGCCGAGCAGCAGGCCCAGGATGAGGGCCCCGACGCTGAAGTCGTTCATCAACAGCAGCCAGACCCCGGTCAGCACGAGGGTCAGAAGGGGGTTCGGAATGACGCGTTTGAGCATCGGCTCGTCCTGCCTCAGAAATCTGACACCGTGAAAGGGGCTTCCGGGCCCAAGACCGCCGCGATGTAACCGCGAGGCTCGAAAAGCTGCGCTGCCGTGCCGTCGAGGAAGTCCATCACCGGGCCGGCAAAGGCCGTGAGTAGCACCGTCGAGAACAGCAGCAGGGCGATCGCCACCAGCGGCAGGGCGGCCGGACGTGCCGCAACTTCGGCCTCACCGGCATCTTCCTCGATTGCCGTGGGCTTCCAGAAGACCCGGCTACCGGCACGCGCGAAGCCCAGCAGCATCAACACCGAGGTGCTAAGGAGCAGCACCCAGGCCCAGCTTCCGAGCGGCACCCCGCGCACGCCGTCGAGAATCAGCAGCTTGCCGACGAATCCGCTCAGGGGCGGCATACCCACCATGGCGATGGCGGCAACGAAGAAGAGTGCCGAGAGCAGGCCGATGTGCGGATAGCGCGGCGCGGGAGCCAGGCTGTCGTCATGGCTGCCCCGTCGCTGGGCAACCTGGTCCGCCAGGAGAAACAGGGCCGCTGCCACGAAGGTGGAATGCACGAGATAGTACAGCCCGGCAGATGTCGCCGTGACGGTGAAGGCGCCCAAGGCGATCAGGAGGGTGCCCATGGAGCCGATGGTGCCGAAACAGACCATCCAGCGCAGGTTGCGCGCCGCCACCACTCCCACCATGCCCAGCACCAGGGTGACCAGGGCTGCGGGCATCAGCCAGGGTGCGGCCAGCCAGGCCATCTCGCCGGCCCCCTCTCCGAAGATCAGGGTGAAGACCCGCAGGATGGAATAGGCACCCACCTTGGTCATGATGGCGAAGAGGGCCGCAACCGGCGCGCTGGCGGCGGCATAGGTCTGCGGCAGCCAGAAGTGCAGCGGGACCAGTGCCGCCTTGATGGCGAACACGATGAGGAGCAGCAGACCACCGGTGCGCAGCAATGCCTGATCGGACTCCGGCACCAGCGGCACGCGCACGGCCAGGTCGGCCATGTTCAGCGTACCGGTGACGCCGTAGATCAGGCCAAGCGCCACGAGGAAGAGAGTGGACCCCGCCAGGTTGACGGCCACGTACTGAAAGCCGGCACGCAGGCGTTCGGCGCCGGCGCCGTGCAGCATGAGGCCGTAGGAGGCGATCAGCAGCACCTCGAAGAAGACGAAGAGGTTGAAGAGGTCGCCGGTGAGGAAGGCCCCGGCGACGCCCATCATCTGGAACTGGAACAGCGCGTGGAAGTGTCGACCGCGGGAGTCCCAGGTCTGCACGGCATAGATCAGCACCAGCAGGGCCAGCAGGGAAGCCAGCACCAGCATCAGCGCCGACAGGCGGTCCAGGACCATGACGATCCCGAAAGGCGCCGGCCAGTTGCCAAGGTCATAGACCTGCGGCGGCCTGCCGGCTGCCTGGACGAGCAGTCCGATGGACACCGCCAGCATGGCCGTCACCCCGGCCAGGGAGAAGCAGCGCTGCAGCACGATATCGTGCCGCGCCGCCAGAACGATCAGTGGCGCCAGCAGCGACGGCAGGACGATAGGGACGAGAATCCAATGGTTCATTCGCGCGTTCCGCCCTCGGCAGTCTCACCGTCCACATGGTCGCTGCCGCTTTCCAGAAAGGAGCGCAAGGCCAGCACGACGATCAGCGCCGTCATTCCGAAGGAGATGACGATGGCTGTCAGCACCAGAGCCTGCGGCAAGGGATCGCTGTAGCTCTCGAGGTCGAGGGTCAGCACCGGCGGACGGTTGAGGGTCAAACGACCCATGCTGAACAGCAGCACATTGACCGCGTAGGACAGCAGCGCGAAGCCCACAACCACGGGGAAGCTCCGACCGCGCAGGATCATGTAGACGCCTGTCGCGGTCAGCACGCCGACACCGCTTGCGAGGAGATACTCCATTGCCCGCTCCCTAGTGTTGCGAGGCGATCGGGTGTGAGCCGCCGCCTGTTTCGGCGCGCCGTCCGATCCGCGAAAGGTTGGCCAGTGCCAGCATCACGGCCCCCACGACCGTGAGGAACACACCCACGTCGAAGGCCATGGCTGTGGCGACTTCGAAGGTTCCCACCACCGGCAGGGTCACATAGGTGAAGTCGCTGGTCAGGAAGGGTCGCTCCGCGATCCAGGCCGCCACACCGGTCAGCCCGGCGATCAGAACGCCGAGGCCGATGACGGCGTGATAGTCGATCCGGACCCGGGCGTGAGCCCATTGAAAGCCGCTGGCCATGTACTGGATGATCAGGGCGATAGAGACGACCAAGCCGGCAATGAAGCCACCGCCCGGCTCGTTGTGACCGCGCAGGAAGATGAAGATGCCCACCAGCAGCGCGAAGGGCAGCATCGCACGGGACGCCACAACCAGCAGCAGCGGGTGGGTGTCGAAGGCCCGGGCCGTCTCCGGAACCCAGTTGGCGAGACGCTTGCTGGCTTTGCCGTGCAGGCTGCTTTCCAGCAGGGCGAAAATGGCCAATGCCGCGACGCCGAGCACGATGATCTCGCCGTAGGTGTCGAAGCCGCGGAAGTCCACCAGGATCACGTTCACCACGTTGGTGCCGCCACCCCCGGGATAGGAGTTGGCCAGATGGAAGTCGGAGATGCTGCCGGCGAAGAAATCGCGCGTGGTAACTGCCAGCGTGAGTCCGGCGACGCCGAGGCCGGCAAGCCCGGCCAGGGCCGCATCGCGCCAGCGCCGTGGCGTGTATTCGGCCACGGGGGTCTGCTTCGGCAGGAAGTTGAGGGCGAGCAGCAGCAGGATCACCGTCACCACCTCCACCGAGATCTGGGTCAGCGCCAGGTCGGGCGCGGCAAAGTAGAAGAAGCCTAGCGAGACGATAAGACCGATGACGCCCACCAGGATCAGCGACAGGAGCCTGCGGTGATGGAAGAAGACGAGGGTCAGGCAGGCGACTACAAGCAGCAGCCAGGCAATGAGACCGATGGGCGAGACCGGCAGCGTGGCGCGCGCACCGGCCGCATGGTTGCCGCCGAAGAAACCGACGGCACCCACTAGGATAACTGTCGCCACCATGGTGGCGAGGTAGCGCTGCAAGGAGCCGTTCTGCAGGCCATCGGTGATGAAGGTCGCTGCTGCTGCGGTACGGTCGACCAGGCGATCGAAGATCTCCTTGGCCTCGGGGCGCGGGAAACGCTGACGCAGCGCCACGAAATTGCCGTAGCGCCAGAGCAGCAGCAGGCCGAGGGCGAGCGCGATCATGCTCATGATGAGTGCGGCGTTCACACCGTGCCAGATCTGGATGTCGACGACCGGCGCGGCCCCGTTGGTGACTGCATTGGAAGCCACCTGCACCAACGGCCCCGCGATGGTCTGCGGCAGCAGGCCGATGGCCACCACCAGCACCACCAGGAGGCCGGCCGGCGCCCACATGCCGAAGGGCGGGTCGTGGGGGTGGCTCGGGTAGTCGTGCCGCTCCTTGCCCAGGAAGACGTGGATGGCGTAGCGCGCCGAATAGGCGACCGAAAAGACCGCGCCGACCGTGGCCAGCACCGGCAGGATCCACTCTTGGCCCAGGTAGTAGGTGTGGCTCGCCTCGTACAGCATCATCTCTTTCGAGAGGAAACCATTGAACAGCGGCAGGCCGGCCGAGGAAGCGGCGGCGATCATGGCGATGGTCGCTGTGATCGGCATCAGGGTGACCAGGCCACCCAACCGCTTGGCATCACGGGTCCCCGCCTCGTGGTCGACGATGCCCGCGGTCATGAAGAGCGCCGCCTTGAAGGTGGCGTGATTGAGGATGTGGAACACGGCTGCGAGCGCGGCCATGGGCGTGCCGAAGCCCAGCAGCATGGTCATCAGGCCGAGCTGGCTGACCGTGGAAAAGGCAAGCAGGCCCTTCAGGTCGTCCTTGAAGATGGAGATCCAGGCGCCGACGATCATGGTCACGAGGCCGGCAGTCGCGACGATGTAGAACCACTCCGGCGTGCCCGCTAGCGCCGGCCACATCCGCGCCATCAGGAACACGCCGGCCTTCACCATGGTGGCGCTGTGCAGGTAGGCGCTGACCGGCGTGGGGGCGGCCATGGCGTGCGGCAGCCAGAAGTGGAAGGGGAACTGCGCCGACTTGGTAAAGGCGCCGCCCAGGATCAGCAGCAGGGCCGGCAGGTACAGGGGCGAAGCCTTGATCGCCGCACTGGACTGAAGAATGACCGTGAGGTCATAGGAACCGGCGATGTTGCCGAGGATCAGCATGCCGGCGATCATCGCCATGCCGCCCGACCCGGTGACCATCAGCGCCATGCGCGCGCCCTGGCGGCCCTCCGGTAGGTGCTTCCAGTAGCCGATCAGCAGGAACGACGAGAGGCTGGTCAGCTCCCAGAAGATCAGCAGCAGCAGGATATTGTCTGAGAGCGTGATGCCCACCATCGCGCCCTGAAAGAGCAGCAGGTAGACATAGAACAGGCCCATGGGGTCCTGCTTGCTCAGGTAGAAGCGCGCGTAAACGATGATCAGCAGGCCGATGCCAAGGATCAGAAGCGCGAAAAAGAACCCGAGGCCGTCCAGGAAGAAATTGGCATTGAGACCCAGCCCCGGCAGCCATTCGAATCGCGCCTGGATCACCTCGCCCCCAAAAACCGCCGGAGCGTAGCTCAACAGCAGGATGAGGGATGTAAGCGTTACGGAACCTGCGGTCAGCGCGCAGGCGTTCCGGCCGGCGCGGATCATGAGCGCGGGCAGAATGGCCCCGATAAACGGTAGCAGGGCGATCAGGACGAGACTCATGGCTCTCCCTAGCGTTGGCCTGACGGTTCCGGAACCCCCCGGAAGGCTGGCGCAAGATTAGGGACCGGGCCTTCGGGGTCAAGAAAACCCGGATATGCTCGTGTCGGTTTTTTGTTAGAGTCAGGGGCGCGGGTGTGTCTCGGGCAGCCAGGGCAGGAGTCGCCGGCCGAGCAGGTCGACCGAGTAGTAAAGCAGCAGTGCCATGGCGGTGAGGACCAGCAAGGCCGCGAACATCAGGTCGGTTTGCATGCGCGCGTTGGCGTTGAGCATCAGGTGGCCCAGGCCGGCGCTGGAGCCCACCCACTCACCCACCACGGCTCCGATGGGGGCGACGGCGGTGGCGACACGCAGGCCCGAGGTGAAGGCGGGCAGGGCGGCGGGAATCGCGATGTGGCGCAGGACGGCATAACGGGTGCCCCCCATGGTCTGGGCCAGCGCCAGCCAGCCCGGATCGGTGCGCCTCAGCCCGTCATAGAAGGCGGCCGTGACAGGAAAGAAGATGATCAATGTCGCCATGGCAACCTTGCTGGCCATGCCGTAGCCCAGCCAGAGCACCAGCAGTGGCGCCAGGGCGAAGACCGGGATCGCCTGGCTGGCCACCAGCAGCGGCAAAAGCCAGCGACGCAGGACCGCGGCGGAGGCCAGCAGCAGGGCGGCTATGCTTCCAAGCAGCACGCCCAGCAAGAGACCCAGAAGGATCTCCGCGGCGGTGACGCCGGCATGCCCCAGCAACAGGGACCAGCGCTGTAAAAGCGTCGCGCCAACGGCCTGCGGGCTGGGCAGGATGAAGGGCGGGACGGCCGTGACCCAAACCACCAACTGCCAGAGCAGCAGCAGCCCGATGGTCACCGTCGCGGCGCGCAGCAATCCCATGGCCTATGCCCCTTCTTGCTCGCGCAAGCGGGCACTTCCACCGTGGCGTAGGGCGGCGAGCAGGCGCGCCTGCAGCGCGAGCAGCCCGGGATCGTCCGGCGCACGTGGCGGCGCGCCAGATGGGGCGAAGGCTTCACTGATCCGCGCCGGGCGGCCTGTGAGGACCAGCAGATGATGGCCCAGGCGCAGGGCCTCCAGCGGATCGTGGGTCACCAGCAGTACGGTGCGCCCGGCCAACAGATCACCGGCGAGATCCTGCAATTCCAGGCGGGTTACTGCGTCGAGCGCAGAGAAGGGTTCGTCCATGAGGATGATGGGCCGATCCTCGTAGAGGGTGCGGGCCAAAGCAACACGCTGGCGCATGCCGCCTGACAGCGCGGCCGGCCGGGCTTGGGCGCGATCGGCGAGCCCCACCTGTTCCAGAAGTTGCATGCATCGCGTTCGGCTCGGCCGCTGCCGGCGCAGGCGGTCGCCGAGCGTGACGTTATCCTGGACGCTCAGCCAGGGGAGGAGCAGGTCCTGCTGCGCCATCCAGGCTATCCGGCCCTGCAGGGCGGCGCCGTCGCTGGCCTCAATCTTGCCTTCGGCTGCGGCGTTTAGCCCCGCAAGCAGGGCAAGGAGGCTGGATTTCCCCACGCCGGAGGGGCCGAGGAGGCAACTCGTCTGGCCGGCCGGCAACTCGATGGAGAGGTCGTCGAAGAGCGCTGCCCCCTCGAAATGCAGGCGGGCACCGCTCAGCCTGATGCCGGGAGCGGCACCTGGCGTATCGAATCGTGCGCAAAACAAGGTCGGCAACGCTCCCTTCGCGGGCATTATCCCGGCAGGTTCAGGGGGTCGCGACCTGTCGTCGCCTCTCAGCCGCGCGTAAAGCGGCTCCCCCGGTGCATCGGCGGAGACTATGCCGCGCTGTTCGAGTGGGTTCCAGGGCAAAGGCACCTGAAGCAAGAGATTGATGCCGGGGACTTGGAATGGGCTGGCGGCGTAACGATCTCTCGCGAGCAAAAGCGCGAACAAGGAGCCAGCCATGATCAACGCCAAGTCCCTCCTCGACCAGTTCATGGGATCGGGGGGTACGAGCGGCCTGGGCGAGAAGGCGAAAAGCGCCATGGGCGGTGGCGGTATGTCCGGGGGCGGCATGTCCGGTGGTGGCATGTCTGGCGCCCTTGGCGGCGCCGCGGCCGGTGGTCTCCTGGCCTTGCTGGTCAGTTCGAAGGGCGCGCGCAAGCTTGGCGGCAAGGCCCTGACCTATGGCGGGGCTGCCGCGGTTGGCGCGCTGGCCTTTCGGGCCTGGCAGAACTACCGCGACGGCAAGCAACCCGGTGCCGCCGAGACTCCGACCGAGCCGCTGCCACCGCCAAAGGACAGCGCATTCGATGCGGAGAATACGGCTGCCGCCGATGGGCTGCCCTTCGCGTTGACCTTGGTGCGCACCATGATCGCAGCAGCCAAGGCGGACGGGCACGTGGATGCCGCGGAGCAGAAGAAGCTCTTCGACCATGTCGACGACCAGGGCTTCGACAACGAGACCAAGGCCTGGATGTTCGATGAACTGCGCAAGGATCAGGATGTGGCCGAGCTGGCGCGGGCGGCGAAGGGCCCGGAGCAGGCGGCAGAGATCTACCTCGCTGCACGCATGACCATCGATCCCGACGATCCGCAGGAGCAGCACTTCCTGCGCGAACTCTCCGTCAGGCTCGATCTGCCGAGAGAGCTGGTGCAGCACCTGGATGCAGAGGTGGAGGCTCAGGCGCGCGCCTGAGCCTCTATCAGCCTCTGAGTGCGATCAGGCAGCGTCTGCCTGGACCTTGATCGAAACGATCTTGTCGGGCTTGGGCACGCTGCCGGAGGGATCGCTTGCCGGTGCCTTGCTCAGGGCGTCGATCGCCTCCATGCCTTCGACCACCTCGCCCCAGACCGTGTACTGGCCGTTGAGCCAAGAGGCATCGCCGAAGCAGATGAACCACTGGCTGTCGGCGCTGTTGGGGTCCTGGGTCCGTGCCGCACCAATGGTGCCGCGCTTGAACGGGGTGTTGGAGAACTCGGCCTTCAGCTTCTGGCCGCTGCCGCCCGTGCCGGTGCCTTGGGGGCAGCCGGTCTGGGCCATGAAGCCGTCGATGACCCGGTGGAAGGCCAGGCCGTCATAGAAGCCGTCGCGCACCAGTTCCTTGACCCGGGCCACGTGGTTGGGCGCAAGATCCGGGCGCAGGGCGATGACGACGCGCCCGGAGGGCAGCTCCATCACCAGTGTGTCTTCGGGCGCAGTCGCCATGTCGCCTAACTCCCTTACAAATCAATCGATGTCGGCAAGAACGCGCATGCGCTCGATGCGGTCGGGGTCGTCGACCATGCCGTTGTTGGCCTGGTCACCCTTCTTGATCGCGTCAACAGCCTCCATGCCGGAGACCACCTGACCCCAGGCGGTGTACTGACCGTTCAGGTTGGGGGCGCTGGCCAGCATGATGAAGAACTGACTGTTGGCGCTGTCGGGGTCCTGTGCACGGGCCATGCCGAGGATGCCGCGCTGGAAGTGGCGGCGGGAGAACTCGGCCTCCAGGTCGGGCAGGTCCGAGCCGCCCATGCCGGTGCCCGTGGGGTCACCGGTCTGGGCCATGAAGCCGTCGATCACGCGGTGGAAGACAATCCCGTCGTAGAAGCCGTCGCGCGTCAGGCTGCGGATGCGCTCCACGTGTTGCGGGGCGAGCTCCGGCAGCATCTCGATTTCCACGGTGCCGTGGGCGAGTTCCATGACGAGCACGTTCTCGGGGTCGGGCTCCGCCTCAGCCCGGGGCGCGCCCGAGCCGAGGAGGAAGATTGCCGCGGCAGCGGCGGTGAGCAGACGGCGCATGACCTCAGCTCATCGCCTTCTGCAGGTTCTCGTCCAGCTTGTCGAGGAACTGGTTGGTGGTCAGCCAGGTCTGGTCCGGGCTGATCAGCAGCGCCAGGTCCTTGGTCATGTGACCGCTCTCGACCGTATCGATGCAGACCTTCTCCAGGGTCTGGGCGAAGCGCACCACCTCCGGCGTGTTGTCGAAGGTGCCGCGGTAGAAGAGGCCGCGGGTCCAGGCGAAGATCGAGGCGATCGGGTTGGTCGAGGTCTCCTTGCCCTGCTGGTGCAGGCGGTAGTGGCGGGTCACGGTGCCGTGGGCCGCCTCGGCCTCGATGGTCTTGCCGTCCGGGGTCATGAGCACGGAGGTCATGAGACCGAGCGAGCCGAAGCCCTGGGCGACGATGTCGGACTGTACGTCGCCGTCGTAGTTCTTGCAGGCCCAGACGAAGCCGCCGGACCACTTCAGTGCGGCGGCGACCATGTCATCGATCAGGCGATGCTCGTAGGTCAGCCCCTTGGCGTCGAACTCCTTCTTGAATTCGGCGTCGAACACCTCCTGGAACAGGTCCTTGAAGCGCCCGTCATAGGCCTTGAGGATCGTGTTCTTGGTCGACATGTAGACCGGATAGCCGCGCTGCAGGCCGTAGTTGAAGCAGGCGCGCGCGAAGCCCCGGATCGATTCGTCGTGGTTGTACATGCCCATGGCCACGCCGGAATCGGGGAAGTCGTGGACTTCGTAGACCGTGGCTTCGCCGCCGTCGGCCGGCTGGAAGGTCATGGTCAGCTTGCCGGGGCCGGGCACCTTGAAGTCGGTGGCGCGGTACTGATCGCCGAAGGCATGACGGCCGATGATGATCGGCTGGGTCCAACCCGGCACCAGGCGCGGCACGTTCTGCATGATGATGGGCTCGCGGAAGACGGTGCCGCCCAGGATGTTGCGGATGGTGCCGTTGGGCGAGCGCCACATCTTCTTGAGGTCGAATTCCTCGACGCGCGCCTCGTCCGGGGTGATGGTGGCGCACTTCACGCCGACGCCATGCTCCTTGATGGCATTGGCAGCGTCGACGGTGATCTGGTCGTCGGTGCGGTCACGCTCCTGCACCGAGAGGTCGTAGTACTTCAGGTCGATGTCGAGGTAGGGCAGGATCAGCTTCTGCTTGATGAAGTCCCAGATGATCCGCGTCATCTCGTCGCCGTCGAGTTCGACGACCGGGTTTGCAACCTTGATCTTTGCCATGGCCTCTCTCGTTTCCGCGTTCATCAGAAGGATCGCGCAGCCTCGAGGGCGCGCGGCGGGCGCACAATAACAGGCTTGCGGGAGCGGGCAAGACTCGCTGCCTGCCCTCATGCGACCCTGCTTTCGGCTCCAGCGGCGTTAACCGTTACTGGCAAGCAGCTTACGAATCATCAGAATGGCGGTCATCGAGGTGCCGGCGGCGAGGCCGATCCAGAGTCCCGTGATGCCAAACCCCTTAGCTTCGCAGAGATAGATGGCGAGCGGTGCACTGATGCCCCAGTACCCGAGCAGGACATAGATCATGGGCAGGCGTGTGATTCTGCGACCGCGCAGGAGACCCGAAGCGGCACAGGAAGGGCCGGCGATGAGTTCGATCAGGTCAAGCAGAAGGAGCAAGCCCATGGCCAGTCGCATCGCAGAAATGCCTTCGGCACTGTGATCAAAGAAGGCTCGGGCGAGCATTTCGGCGCCCCCCGCGAGCAGCAGGCAGAGTGCAATCCCAAGGATGACCGAGAGGCCGAGGCTGCTGACCATCACAGCTTGGCGCGCGCCCCGATCATCCAGACTCTCTGCTCGCGCCGCCCGCACCATCGAAGCCTGCAAGAGAGCGGCCGGGATTGCGTAGGCCACGCCTGCGGTCCGCAATGCCAGGGTATGTGCGGCCACATCCGCCACGCCCAGGCGCGCGGCATAGAGGGTAGCTGCCAGAAAGATGCCGATTTCAGTGACCGTCGCGATGCCGATGGGGACTCCTACGCGGAGTACGGCAGCCATCGCCTGCCAGTCCACCACAGCCCTTCCATTCGGGCCATGCTCACCGTTCTTGCCAGCCGTGGCGCTGTGGCGCGCTAGCGTGGCAATTGCGGCAAGGCTGACAATAGCCACAAGCAGTGACGCGACGCCTGCACCTGTCGCACCCAATGTCGGCATGGGCCCAATGCCAGTCATGAAGAGGTAGTTGGCGACTGCGTTGAGCGGCACCATCGCCAGAGTGACCTTCAGGAACAGCTTGGGCCTTTCCGCCGCAGTCAGCAGCGTCCGGTATAGGACGACCCCAAGCATTGGGATAAGGGTCAAGGCCATGGCGCGCGTGTAGCCCTGACCTTCTTCGAGCAGACTGGCCTGGAGGCCGAAAGTGCTCAACCACAGGGGGGCGAACCACACCAGCGGAACGATCAGCACCGCAAGCAGGCTCACCGTCGCCCATCCGATCCGTTCCAGTTTTGCCCGATCTTGCGCATCTGCGCGCGTTACAGCGGCCGTGTAGAAAGGAGCGAGACCGGCGAGCACTCCGGCGCAGAGGTAGAAGAAGATGGAATAGAGGTCGCTGCCGACCGCCACCGAAGCCAGAGCCTCGGTGCCGAAAAGCAACGAGACCATCACACTGTCGGTGATGCTCATGCCCATGTTGACCAGGGCAATTAGCGCGATCGGTGTGGCGAGCCGGATGATCGCACGCCCTTCCCGAAGGTATAGCTCCCATTGGGTGATTGCCTCGGAATCGGGACGTGCGGCAGATGCTGTCTGTGCGATTGTCATGGCGGGTTCCAGATGACGCCAGCAGCCGGCACTCGCAGCGGGGATCACTCGGGTGTGGAGTTAGTGGGTTCCACACCCGCGCAATTCCCGCCGGGAGAGCTGGGTTCTGTCGGGCCGCGAGTTCGCTGCTAGAGCCGCGCCTCGAGAACGAGATTGAAGGGCGTTTCGAAAGCGCGGGTGAAACGGGTGAATCCGGCCTTACGGAAGACATCGGCGAGACGTGATTCGCCAGCCTGGGCTCCAAGCACCATTCGCCCGCCATCGGAAATCGCATGAGCGCAGCAGATGGTCGTGGAGGCTGCGTAGTACATTCTCGCCACCGTGGAGATGTTGTCTTCGAGCCTGTCGTTGGCGAAGGGCTCGACCAGCATCACCGTCCCGCCAGGCGCAAGCGATTCGGCGGCATGTGAAGCCGCTGCGACCGGATCGCCCATGTCGTGCAGCGCATCGAAAAAGCAAATCAGGTCGTAGCCCTTGGCCGGATAGGTGTCGGCACGTGCGAGCTCAAAATGGCACCGCTCGGACACGCCTGTGTCAGAGGCAAGCTTGCGTGCCTCCTCAATGGAACCCTGGTGGGCATCGAAGCCGTAGAACTCGGATGTCGGAAAGGCCTTGGCCATGAGTGTGGTGGAATTGCCGAAACCGCATCCGATATCCGCCACACGCGCCCCGACAGTGAGCTTCTCTACCACGCCATCCAGTGCCGGGAGCCATTCGGGAACCAGGCTCGCCTTGTAGCCATTGCGGTAGAAGGCTGCGACACCGCAGGCAAGTCGGCCATCATGATCTCCCCAGGGAATGCCCTTGCCGCTGCGGAATGCCTCTATTGCCTTGTCTTCATCGGCCCACATCGAAGCCGGGACGGCCCAGGCACTGGGGAAGAAGACGGGACTGTCCTCGTCGGCCAGGACCAGGGCTTGCTCCGGCGTCATTTCGTAACTGTCGCTGATCTTATGATAATCGAGGTAGCCGCCGGCCACTTGCGAGTTGAGCCACTCCAACACATAGCGTTCAGCGCAGTCGGCACGAATGGCAAGTTCGCGCGCTGTCACCGGACCGGCACCGGCCATTGCCTTAAACAAGCCGAGTTGGTGTCCAAGGCTGATCATGACGCCGCCATAGCCGGATGAAAGGTCACCCACCGCACGTGATACCAGCGCGTCGAGCTTGGTGGAGTCGATTGTCGTAGTGTGTTGCATTGCTGCGCTCCTGTGTGATGCCGCCAGGATTGATGATGTCCACGGGCGGCAGCGTGACGATGCACATGGATCGCATGGGCACCTGAAGAGCAGCAGAGCGGCATGGTCCATTATCGGGCCGTTTGTGCCATCGCGTGAAGAATAGTCAGATGGCGGCTGCTGGGTGCCCCAAAAGGCGCATGGCTTGAATGATTGGCCAGCGCTAGACTCTCGTTTCAGAGGGCTGACAAATGACGCTGCGCTTGGAACAGGGCCGGGTCGATCCGCTCCACGTGAGCTTGATTGCGCTTCCGGATGCCGTGGTTTCGACCCTCTCCGGCATATTCGACGTGATGAACGTTTTTGCGATGATGCCCACGGCGCTGGATGCCCGCTTCCAAGGCCCGCCCTTCCACGTGGAGATTGTCGGATTGCAGCGGGGACCCCTCGAACTGGCGAGCGGCGTACCCGTCTCGGTTCATCGCAGCGTCGCTGAGATCGAACACACAGACATCGTCATAGTGCCCTCGATCCTGCTGTTGGAAGGCAATTGGCAGAAGGAGAGGCACGCAGAACTGGTGGAGTGGTGCGCCGCCATGCACCGCCGCGGCGCACTCCTCTGTTCTGCATGCTCAGGTATCTTTCTTCTTGCCGAGTCCGGGCTCTTTGATGGCGTGGATGCGACCGTCCATTTTGGTTATGCGAGCCCCTTTGCTTCGGCCTTCCCGGCGGTGAGGATTCATCCTGAGCGCGTTCTGGTCGTGTCCGGCAGCCGCAATGAGCTGATCTCCTCCGGCGCCTCCATGACGTGGCACGATCTTGTGCTCTATCTGATTGCGCGGCATGCAGGGGCGTCGGCCGCTCAAAGCGTCGCGCGCCTTTTTGCGCTGCAGTGGCACCAAGACGGACTGACGCCCTACATGGTATTTGAGGGGCGCAAGGATCACGGGGACTTTTCGATCCAGAAGGCCCAGGACTGGATCGCCACGCATTTCTCCGTCGCCAATCCCGTAGAAGAGATGGTCCAGCGGGCCGGGCTCGGAGAACGGACTTTCAAGCGTCGCTTTGCCGCCGCTACAGGACTCAGCCCGATCACCTACGTTCAGCGAGTGCGTGTCGAGGATGCCAAGCGCCGCCTGGAGCGGACGGAAGCCTCTGTCGACGAGATAAGCTGGCAAGTCGGTTACGAGGAGCCGGCCTTCTTCAGGCGGCTCTTCAAGCGGGTGACTGGTCTGCCTCCGGGTGCCTACCGCAAACGTTTTCGTGTTCCAGAGTATGCTCGGCCGGGCCTGAAGAAGGGGCGATAAGGCGTGGTTTAGGCCCACTTCCCGGTGATGTCGGCCCGGACTGCAGGGTGCGCGCGTAAGGCCTCGGCCAGTTCTTCCACACTTGGAACGAAGCGCAAGAGCTCCAGATCAACTTCGCGCAGGAAGCCGCCCGCGAGCTGGGCCTGGAGCAGGTGGGACAGCGGCTGCCAGTAACCCTGGATGTCGAGCACGACGATGGGCTTGGCGTGCAGGCCGAGCTGGCGCCAGGTCAGCACCTCGAAGAGCTCCTCCAGCGTGCCGAGGCCGCCGGGCAGGATGCAGAAGGCCTCGGCCAGTTCGGACATGCGCATTTTACGCTCGTGCATGCTGCCCACCACTTCCAGCTGCGTCAGGCCGCGGTGGCCCACCTCATGTCGCATCAGGAAGTCTGGAATGATGCCGACCACCTCGCCGCCGGCTTCCAGACAGGCGTCGGCTGCGGCGCCCATGAGGCCGACGCGCCCGCCGCCATAGACCAATCGGATGCCCGCCTGCGCCGCAAAGCGTCCCAAAGCCTGCGCGGCCTCCATATAGGCGGGATCCTTGCCGGGCTTGGATCCGCAATAGAGACAGAGGGAGGCGGGCAGGGACATGGACGGCGCTCCGATGAAAGACGAACGAGATGGAGGTGGTTGATAGCAGCAAGCTATCGCTCCCGACCGGGGTCTTCCAGGGCCTGCCTGGGTGCCCGTCATCGTTTGTGTGACTCCCGCCGTTGCGCGCAGTGGAGTTCAAGTACTACTTTCCGGTCGGCCTTAGCCTTTCTCCTATCTGCCTGTTGGAGTCGCCTTTCGTGAACCGTCTCGTCCTGGCGATCCTGGCCCTGCTCGCAGCGGGTGCTGTCGCCTACTATTATTTTGGTCCGCCGCGCGATGGGCAGACGCCGGCGACCGATGTCGCGCCCGCTGAATCGTCCCAGGATGAAACGTCCCAGGATGAAACGCCCCAGTCGGAAGCGCAGGGCGATGATGACTCCGCCGCGCTGGCGCTGGACGAGGAAGAGCCGCCTCGCCGCTTGGAGGAGAGAAACGAACCTCCGGCCGAAGACGAGGCCGACTCATTGCCGGACCTGCAGCAGGTCGAGGAAGCGTCTCCCGACGCAGAAGAGGCCGAGGCCGCAAGCCAGGAGATGCCCGAGGTCGATCAGGATGAACTCGCAGCCGCAGTCTCCGAGGACCTTGAGGATGCGGCCGCTGAAGAAGCGGTCCCAGACGAGTCCTCTCCGACTGAAGAGCCTGCGAGCATCGCGGCGGAGGTGACGGAGGAGGGGGCGGAGGCTCAGCAGTCGCCGCAGTTCGATATCGTCAGGGTGGATCGATCCGGCAGCGTGGTGGCCGCCGGCCGGGCGAACCCCGGTGCGGTGGTGGAACTGCGTCGCGGCACGGAGGTCGTCGACAGCGTCGAGGCCGACAGCCGCGGCGAATGGCTGATGATCCCGCCGGAGACCCTGCCGGAGGGCGACCACGAACTGCAGCTCGTGGCCCGCGAGGCCGACGTGGAGCGCCTGGGCGACGATGTGGTCATCGTCTCGGTTCCCTTGCGCAGCCCGACTGCCGGGGACACAGCGAGCGACGCTGGGCCTGTTGACGAAACGGCAGGCGATGCGGTGCTGGACGAGGCGGACCAGCCGGAGGCCTTGGCCGTGCTGCTGCCCTCCGATCCCGAAGCGATGCCGCGCATTCTTCAGGGGCCGCAAGAAGGGCTGGAAACGGGTGATCTGAGTCTGGAAACCCTGCGCTATGACGCGGAGGGCTGGGTCACGATCTCAGGACGCGTCACGCCGGAGGGCACCGTCTTTGTCTATATTGACGATGCCTTTGTCGACGACGTGAGCGGCGATGAAGAGGGGCGCTGGCTGTCGCGCCCGGAAATCCAGCTTTCCGAGGGGCTGCACCAGCTGCGCCTCGATCAGGTCGATGCCGCGGGCAAGGTGCTCGCCCGGCTGGAAACCCCCTTCGTGCGCTCCGACTTCGTTGCAGACGCCGGCGCGGGCGAGCGCTTCGTGGTGGTCCAGCCCGGCAACAGCCTGTGGCGCATCGCCCGACGCAGCTACGGCCAGGGCACGCAGTACACGCTCATCTTCCAGGCCAACCAGAATCAGATCCGCGATCCCGATTTGATATACCCGGGACAGATATTCCTCTTGCCCCAAGAGGGCTGAACTCCGCGGTTTTGCTCGCTTGTGGCCCCATCTGTTGCATGAACGCACCACCACTGTGTGAATGAAGTCACGGATGCCGCTATTGTTCTTGCGTGCATCATAGAGCGGGTGTAGGCAGCAAACAGCCTCGTGCACGCTGTTCGCCGTGGACGAGGGAGAGCCATTCCCGGGTCGCGGGGTGTCCGCTCAAGTGGTGGCCCGCTTTCGGGGAGGTGCAATCGGCGCAGTGATTGGGCGCCGGACGCTGGTCGATGGGAGGTTCGAAGGTGACGGGTTTACTGCACTTGTCGCCGCTTTTGCACAGCTTGTTGACCAACTTTGGCTTCCAATCATTGGTTATACGGTGTTAAATGTTGTCTTGGAACGAACACTGTAACCCTGCTGAACGGGGTTCCTCGTGCCCCGAGGAGCGAGCAGTAACCAAACCAACCCTAGGGGGACCTCTCGAAATGATTTCACTCCGCAAGACCTGCTTTGCAGTGGCTTCGGCCTTTGCGCTGACAATGGCTGTTGAGGCTGCGCCTGCAGCCGCACAGGTCGACTCGCACGGCCACGAAATGTGCAATCCGATCACCAACATTACGCCGCAGAACCCGATCCATTCCTTGAATGGCAATCTGGTGCTGCAGCAGTCGTCCTATCCCTGCCCGGTGGCTGAGGCCCCGGCTCCGGCCCCGGCTCCGGCCCCGGCCGCGCCGCAGACCTACACCGTGTACTTCGACTTCGATCGCTCCAACATCCGCGCCGACGCCGAACCGGTGCTGCGCCAGGCGCTCGAAGCGGCTCAGGCTGGTAACCAGAGCTTCGCTCTGACCGGTCACACCGACACCGTCGGTAGCGCCCAGTACAACATGGGTCTGTCCCTGCGTCGCGCCGAGTCAGTCCAGAACTGGCTGGAGCAGCGTGGCGTTCCGGGCAATGCTACCTCGGTTGCCGGTCGCGGCTTCTCCGAGCCGGCCGTTCCGACCGGTCCGAACGTCCGCGAGCAGCGTAACCGCCGCGTCGAGATCATCCTGCAGTAATCGCGGGAACATCCTTGACCCGATGGGCCGGCCCTTGTGCCGGCCCATCGTATTTCTGGGCCCATGCATCGGGCCGTGGCCACTGACCTTCTGTCCGCCACGCCCCCGATTTTACGGCCTCCGTGCCGCTCCCAGCCTGCTTCGGTCGCCCCATGGACTTTCTGCAGCTGCTCTTCCTCGCCCTGGTACAGGGCATCACCGAATTCCTGCCGATCTCCTCCTCCGCGCACCTGATCCTGGTGCCGGCGCTGACCGGTTGGTCGGATCAGGGTCTGATGATCGACGTGGCGCTACACGTCGGCACGCTTGCGGCGGTCATGACCTATTTTTGGCGCGAGACCTTGCGCATGGCGGAGGGGAGCCTGTCGCTGGCCCGCGGCCGGCTCGACAGCGGTTCGCGGCTGCTGCTGCTGGTGATCATCGGAACGCTGCCGGTCGTGGCCGCGGGCTTTTCGCTGCGCGACCTCGTTTCGGGTGAATTTCGCAACCCGGCCCTGATCGCCGGAACAACGATCGGCTTCGGCCTCGTGCTCTACCTGGCCGACAGGCTGGGGCGGCGCCAGGCTGTCATGGAAGGGATGCCCTGGCGCCATGCGCTCCTGATCGGATTGGCGCAGTGCCTGGCCCTGGTACCGGGCACAAGCCGTTCGGGCATCACCATCACCGCAGCGCTCTTCCTCGGCTACCAGCGGGCGGAGGCGGCGCGCTTCTCCCTGTTGCTCTCTATTCCCACGACCGCCGCCGCCGGTTTGCTCATGGGCCGCGAACTGTGGAAAAGCGGCGATCTGGCCTTGCAGGGCGATGCCATCCTGGCGGCCTGCTTTGCGTTCATGGCGGCATGGCTGGCCATCGGCGGGATGATGGCCTGGCTGCGGCAGGCCAGTTTCACACCTTTCGTGATCTACCGCCTGGCGCTGGGGCTGGTGTTGCTGGGTTGGCTCTATCTCTGAGTTCGGGATCGACCTGCTCGCGCTTGGGCTGTCATTGCCCCGGCGCAGGCGAAAGACTAAGATTTGCGGGAAACGGCGGCCGGATGCGGCGCGCTCGACGGACAGTATTGCATAAGCAGGAGGGAACGGTGGAAGCGATCATTGCCAAGGCTAAAGAGGATCTGGCGGCGTCGCTGCGCATGGCAGCCTGGTATGGCCTGAACGAGGGTGTCTGCAACCACTTCAGCTATGCCCTCCCGGGCATGGACGACCGCTTTCTGCTCAACCCGCATGGCATTCATTGGTCCCGGGTCAAGACCTCCGACATCCTGCTCATCGATTCCGAGGGGCGGACCATCGAGGGCAAGACGGAGGCCGAACTGACGGCCTTCACGATCCATGGCCGCATCCATGCCAACAATCCGCGCGCACGCTGTGTCATGCACACGCACATGCCCAACACCACGGCGCTGGCGATGCTGGAGGATCCGACCCTGCTGCCGCTGAGCCAGCAGTCCCTGCGCTTCTGGGGCGATGTGGCTTACGACATGGACTACAACGGCCTCGCCGAGGACCGTGAGGAAGGCGACCGCATTGCCCGGGCGTTGGGCGACAAGAAGGTGCTCTTCATGGCCAATCACGGCGTCACCGTGGTGGGCGAGTCGATCCCCGAGACCTTCGACGCGCTCTACTACCTGGAGCAGGCGGCCCGCCTGCAGGTACTGGCCTATTCCACCGGCCGACCGCTGAACGTGCTGGGCGACAACATGGCCGGCAAGACCAAGGGCGAGTACGAGAAGGGTGGCGCGCATTACATGCCGCACTTCGAAGGCATGAAGGCGATGATCGGCGACGATTTCCGGGACTAGTGTCCTGGTTCAGAAGTTCTAATCATTGATTGGCTTGCTCTGGGCAGTTTCGCAGGCAGAAGCGCTCGATGGAAGCGAGGATGTCGTCGGCGGAC
>NZ_JBFCVK010000005.1:0-351392 GCF_040712085.1 Aquibaculum sediminis | reverse complement strand
CTGCCGATCGACGATCCGTCCCCCGCCATCGCCGGTGCGGGTCAGGCACCGGCGATGGTTCATCTTCTACCGATGAACCGCCATCTTCATAAGACAAGCCGGTCGTCTCTGATCGGATTCGCGGAGCGATCCGAACAGAGACGTGAATCGGCTCTAACACTTTAATTTAGACCGGATTCACGCATTTAATCCGAACCCGGGGTGGTTCAGATTAAATGCGATCCGGTCTAAGATTGGACGCGATCCGCGTCTACAGCCTGCCCATCTCGTAGTCCGTGCAGGAAAAGCCCAGCGCCGCCAGGCCCTCTTCCAGAAAATCGCCCAACTGCGGTATGCCCAGAAGGTAGTCGGGGACGTGCTTGTCGCGAACGTCCGCCGCTTCCCGGCGCGCCTCCTCCCACTCCTGGGCGGTGAAGTCCTCTCGTCCGATCCAGGCCAGGGCAACGAGATCGATCTGTTCGTCCTCGTTCAGGCCGCTGATCGCGCCGCTCAGTTCCTCGAACGTCGGGTCGTCGGGCAGGTCCTCCAGGATGTCGATGGCGCGGTCGTCGCTGGGGTTTGAGCCCTCGTCCGGGTCGACGACGGGTTCCTTCTCATCGAACTCCCGTGCCTTGACGATGATGTAGCAGACCTTTTCCAGGGGGATGGTGAGCATGTCCGCGGTTCCCGATTGCAAAGTCGTGCAAGAAGCGCATCAATCTTCCGCTCCCGCCGCCTGCCGGGCATTGACCTGCCGCAATGCTGTGCATCTGCCTCGCTACCGGCTCAGGCAATCCACTCCGTGACCGGTGCGGCGGCCTCATGCAGCGGCTGGGAGATCACATCAACCAGCGTCGGCCCGCCCTGTTCCAATGCTGCGGCCAGAGCACCGCGCAGTTCGGCTGGGTCTTCCACCCGCCAGGCCTTGAGACCGAAGGCTTCGGCAACACGGGCGTGGTCGGTGCGGTCGAAATCGACGGAGTAGTAGCGCTCCCCGAAACCGGCATGCTGGCCCGCCTTGATCCAGCCGAAGCTGGCGTTGGAGAAGACGATCAGGGTCACCGGCGCTCCGAGGCGCACCAGGGTTTCCATCTCGCCAGCGGTAAAGCCGAAACTGCCGTCGCCCATGACGGCGACGCACTTGGCCTGCGGCCGGGCGAACCAGGCACCCACCACGCCGGACAGCGAGTAGCCGAGTGCCCCGTGGGCCCGATTGCTGATAAAGCGGCGACCGGACTCCTCCTGCTCAAGGTAGGCGGAGAAGTAGGGACAGGGCGTGCCGGGGTCGGCAACGACCACGGAGTCCTTTGGCAGCAGCTCGCGCAGGTGATGCACCACGGCTTCCGGCCGGATCGGACGCTGGCTGGAATTTGCGAGTTCCAGGAAGCGCGCGAACTTGGTGGCCCTGACCTGTGCCACCTGCGCCTGCACCTGCGTGGCGTCCCGGGGCGCCGGTAAGGCTTCGCGCAGCAGCGGAAGCAGTGCTTGCAGGACACGGCGGGCATCGCCGATGGCCGCCGCTTCGGGGCGGTAGTTGGCGCCGGGCACCGCGGGGTCGGCATCGATGTGGACGATCTTGGTGTCGGGAGCCGGATGACGCCAGCGCTCGGTGGTGACCGAGCCGGCCCGGCAGCCGATCATGATGACCAGGTCGGCGCTGTCCAGCAGCTCGCGGGTTTCGACGCAGCCGCCGTTGCTGCCCACGACGCCGGCGGCCAGGGGATGGGTCTCCGCCAGGCTGCCTTTGCCGCTGACCGAAGTGACCACGGGCGCGGCCAGCAGTTCGGCGAGCGCCTGCACCTCCGCTTCTGCGCCCGAGAGGACCGGGCCACCGCCGCAGAGGATGATCGGACGCGACGCGGCCAGTATAGCCTTGGCGGCCGCTTCCACCGCCTGCTCATCCGCGCCGCTGCGCTCGGCAGGAAACTGGCCGAAACGGCTGTCGGCCCAGACCGCGTCAGCGTCTACCGGCGCCTTCTGCACATCGAAGGGCAGGCCGAGATGGACGGCACCGCCGCGCCCGCCGGTCGCTTCCTTGAAGGCACGGCGGATGAGCGACGGCAGGCGCCCGGCGCTGTCGATCACAGCGTTCCACTTGGTGACCGGGCGGAAGAGAGCCTCCTGGTCCAGCTCGGTCAGGGCGTAGCGTCCGCGCGCGCCCACGCCGATATCGCTGGTGATGGCAAGCAGCGGCACGGAGGATTCATTGGCCTCGGCCACGGCCGGCAGGATGTAGGTGGCCCCGCCGCCGCTCGGTCCTTCGCAGACACCGATCTTGCCGCTGACCCGGGCGTAGACGTCGGCCATGTAGCCGGCGGAACGCTCATCGCGGGTCAGGACGTGGCGCATGCCGTGGTCGAGGCGATAGAGGGCGTCGTACCAGGGCAGGGAGGTGTCTCCGCAGAGACCGAAGATCACCTCGACCCCGTGATGCTGCAGCAGTCGTACCGTGGCCTCGGCACCCGTGAGCTGGTTCATGACGACTCCCTCGTGTTTCGATTCCGCCTTCAGCGTGCCACGACAGGCGCGGTCCAGAAAGGCAGGCCTATGGGTGCCTTTGCAAAGATTGCGTGCGGGCTGCTTGTGGTGCAGGAAAAGTGCGTGGGGTGGGTTTGCCGCCGGCCTTGGCTTTCACTATGATCGCTGCCATCTGCCAATGCCCCTGGAGTCCTCTGCCATGTCCACGGCCCTGTCCGCCGCCGATCAACCCGCGCGCAAGGAAGAGCTGGAAGTGCTCGGCGAGTTGGAGCGCAAGGTGCTCTGGCTGTCGACCTGGACGATCCATCAGGCCAATCACCTGCGCAACAGCCGCGACGGCCTGAAGGTTGGCGGGCATCAGGCGTCGTCCGCCTCCATGTCGGCGATGATGACGGCGCTCTACTTCAACGTCCTGCGCCCGGAAGATCGGGTCGCGGTCAAGCCGCACGCCAGCCCCGTGTTCCACGCCATCCAGTACCTGCTGGGCAATCAGGACGTCGAGGCGCTGCGCGACTTCCGCGCCTTCGGCGGCGCGCAGTCCTATCCCTCGCGCACCAAGGACAAGGACGACGTCGACTTCTCGACCGGCTCCGTGGGCCTGGGCGTGGCCATGACCAGCTTCGCCTCGCTCACCCAGGACTACCTCGACATGAAGGGCCTGCTGCCCAAGGGGCAGGAACCGGGGCGCATGGTGGCACTGGTGGGCGATGCCGAGCTCGACGAAGGCAACGTCTATGAGGCGCTGCTTGAGGGCTGGAAGCACGACGTGCGCAATGTCTGGTGGGTGATCGACTACAACCGCCAGAGCCTGGATTCCGTGGTCACCGACCGCCTCTTCGGCCAAATCGACAAGCTCTTCGACACCATGGGCTGGCGGGTGATCACGCTGAAGTACGGCAAGCTGCTGCAGGAGGCCTTCAAGCGCCCGGACGGTGACGCGCTGCGTCAATGGATCGATGACTGCCCCAACAGCCTCTATTCGGCCCTGGTTTTCACCGGCGCCGCGGGCTGGCGCAAACACCTGCTGGCCGACCTGGGCGATCTGGCCGGCATTCGGGCCCTGCTCGACGAGTTGGATGATGCGGCGCTGGAAGCGCTGATGACCAATCTTGCCGGCCATGATCTCGAGGCCGTGCTGGAGGCCTTCCACAGCATCGAAGACGACAAGCCCACCTGCTTCATTTGCTACACGGTCAAGGGCTTCCGCCTGCCCTTTGCCGGCCACAAGGATAACCACGCCGGACTGATGAACCCGGAGCAGATGGCCGAGTTCCAGCGGCGCCAGGGTGTCCCGGAGGGGCGGGAGTGGGAGCCCTTCTCCGGCCTCTCCCTCCCCGAGGAGAAGCTGCGCGGTTTCCTCGATCAGGTGCCTTTCAACGCTCGCGGGGAGCGCCGCTATCCCGGCGACTATGTGCCGGTGCCCGAAAGCCTGCCCAAGCCCGAGGGCCATCGCATGAGCACCCAGGAGGCTTTCGGCCGGATCCTGGGCGAGATCGCGCGTGAGGACAGCCCGCTGGCGGAGCGGATCGTCACCACCTCGCCGGACGTGACGGTCTCCACCAATCTCGGCGCCTGGGTGAATCGCCGCGGCATCTTCGACCGCCATCCGCGCGAGGATGTCTTCAAGGAGGAAAAGGTTATCTCGGCCCAGCGCTGGGCCATGTCGCCCCAGGGGCAGCACGTCGAGCTGGGCATCGCCGAGAACAACCTCTTCCTGGCGCTGGCGGCGCTGGGCCTGTCGCATTCCCTCTTCGGCACGCGCCTCCTGCCCATAGGCACGCTTTACGACCCCTTCATCCAGCGCGGCCTCGATGCCCTGAACTACGCCTGCTACCAGGAGGCCCGCTTCATCGTGGTGGGCACGCCCTCGGGCATCAGCCTGGCGCCGGAGGGCGGCGCGCACCAGTCCGTGGGCACGCCCCTGATCGGCATGTCGCAGGACGGCCTTGCCGCCTTCGAGCCGGCCTTTGCCGACGAACTGGCCGCCATCCTCGGCTGGTCCTTCGACTATCTGCAGCGCGGGCCGGACCATCCGGGGCATGATGCGCTGCCGGGGACGCAATGGCTGCGCGACGAGAAGGGTGGTTCGGTCTATCTGCGCCTTTCAACCCGCCCGTTGGAGCAGCCGGAGCGCGAGATCGACGCCACGCTGCGCGAACAGATTATCACCGGAGGCTACTGGCTGAAGCCCCCGGCAGAGGGCGCGGAACTCGCCATCGTCTATAGCGGCGCGGTGGCGCCGGAGGCCCTTGCGGCCTGGGAAGCCATTGCCGAAGAGGTGCCGGGTGCCGGCCTGCTGGCGGTGACCTCGGCCGACCGCCTGAACGCCGAGTGGACCGCCGCGGCCCGCGCCCGCCAGGCCGGCCGGCCCGACGCCGCCTGCCATGCCGACCGGCTGCTGGCGCCCCTGGCGCCGGATGCGGGACTGGTGACGGTCCTGGACGGCCACCCGGCGACGCTGGGCTGGCTGGGTTCGGTGCGTGGCCACCGGGTGCAGTCCCTGGGCGTGGAGCACTTCGGTCAGTCCGGCGACCTCATCGACCTCTACCGTGAGTACGGCCTGGACCGCGACGCCATCCTCGACGCCTGCGCTGCGGCTCTGGTGCAGCGGCTGCGCGGCTAAGGCGGCGCATTTTCCTCTGTTGCGTGAAGCGCCCACCACGCCGTCACTGCGAGGAGGTCAACGACTCCTCACCGTCATTGCGAGAAGGCGAAGCCGACGAAGCAATCCAGGGGAGTTAGCTTTTGGCCCTGGATCGCCACGCCGCCTTCGGCGGCTCGCGATGACGGGGGAGGGCGATGTGTTATCGTCTCAGAAGCTGGAATCCGGCTCCTGCAGGAAGTCCGCTTCCTCGGCAGTCGTCTGCCGGCCGAGGGCGGCGTTGCGGTGGGGGAAGCGGCCGAAGCGCGCGATGATGTCGCGGTGGATCACGGCGTAGCGCGTCCACTGGTCATCGCCCAGGGCCGAAATCAGGTCAACCGCCCGCTCCTGATCGGCCAGATCCTCGCTGTGCTCCAGCGGTAGATAGAGAAACAGCCGTTCGGCCGGCCTCAGCTCCTGGTCCTGGCCTGCAGCAATGGCCGCTTCGGTGATCGCGCGAGCCCGCGCGTCACAGACAAAGGCCTCCGGCGTGCCTCGGTGTAGCTGGCGTGGCACCTGGTCGAGCAGCAGGATCAGGGCAAGCGCGCCGCGCGCCTCGCGGGCCCAATCGCTGAGTTCGCCCTCGCGGGCCCGGCGGTAGGCGGGGCTCAGCGCCTCGGCCACCTGGGCGTCGAAATCGTCGGAGCGCACGAACCACTGTGCTTCGCGTCCTGGCGCAAACCAGAAGGCGAGGACATGCTCCGGATCACTTTCTGGATTGCTCATCGTCATGCTCCTGAGAGTTGTCGCTGGATGTCGTGGGCGGAGAGGGGCTGGTGACGATGGACTTCACGCTTTCCAGCTCGCCCAGAGTCACAGTGATGCGGGTGCCGTGGCCGGGTTCGCTGTGGATCTTCAGCCCGCCGCCATGCGCCTCGGCCAGCCCCTTGACCAGTGAGAGCCCCAGCCCTGTCCCGGCCGTGCTGCGGGTCATGGGGTTGTCGACCTGGCGGAAGGGCAGCAGGGCCTGGGCGATCTCCTCTTTGGTCATGCCGATGCCCTCATCGATGACCGCGAGATAGCACTGCTGGCCCGTGCGACCGCCCGACAGCCAGACTCGTCCCGGTGGCGGTGTGAACCTGATGGCGTTGGCCAGCAGGTTGACCAGGATCTGGCGCACGGCAAGAGGGTCGCCAACAAAGGGCAGGGTCTCGGGCATATCGCGCAAGGTAGCGCGCACACCCTGCTCGTGGGCCAGGTGCTCCACCAGGCGCAGCGCTGACTGGGCCGATTCGACCAGGTCGCAGTCTTCCGGACGCAGGACCAGCTGCCCCGCCTCGACCTTGGAGAGATCGAGGATGTTGGTGATGATCGAGAGCAGATGCAGGCCGCTGTCGCGGATGTGCCGGCAGTACTCCTCGTAGCGGGCGGATCCCAGCGGTCCGAATAGCTGGGTCATCATGGCATCAGAATAGCCGATCACCGCATTGAGCGGCGTGCGCAGTTCGTGGCTGATGTGGGCCAGGAAGTCTGACTTGGCACGGCTGGCCTCCAGGGCATCGTTGCGCGCCTGTTCCAGGGCCTGCTCCGCACGCTTGCGCTCGGTGATGTCCTCCACCAGGCCCTCGAAGCCGAGGATGCGGCCGTTGGGCCCATAGACCGGCCAGCAGGTCTCCGACATGAGGAATCGGCTGCCGTCGCGACGCAGTGCATAGGCTTCGAAGCCGCGCAGGGCGCCCCTTTTTGTGGCCAGGCGCACAACACGCCCTCGATCCCGGGGGTCGGCGTACATGTCGATGCTGTAGGGAAAGGTCTGCAGGAACGCCTCGACGCTCTCGAAGCCGTGCATGCGTGCCAGCGCCGGATTGACCTCGAGATAGCGCCCGTCCAGCGCGGTGCGGTAGATGCCCTCCACCGCGTTGGCGAAAATGGACTGATAGCGCAAATGGCGCTCGGCCAATTCGTGCTCGGCGAGCTTGGCCTCGGTGACGTTGCGTGCGCTGCCGCGATAGCCCACAAGCTGCCCGTCGTCGTAGACGGGCTTGCCGGACAGGCGCACCCAGACGCGCGAGCCGTCCGGTCGGTCGAAGTGGTACTCGAGATCGCGGAAGAGCTGTTCTTCAGCCATATAGCCGGCAATGGTCTCGGGCAGATCCTTGGGCTCGACGCCGATCTCCTGCAGCAGTTCATGCCGCAAGCGCCCTTCAGGCCGCCGGCCCAGCTCAGTCGGGCCGCCACCGGAGTAGAAGGTGTAGCGCTGCTCCAGGTCGGTTTCCCACAACCAGTCGGCGCTGGTTTCCAGAAAATCCCGGAAACGCTCTTCCATCAGCGTCGCCGGCTTGGCGAAGCGTTGGTTGATCGCGCCCTTTTTCGATGGTTTCAAGTTCCCAGGCCGCTCCCTTCTCCCCATGGAGAAAGGTAAGCACAAATGCGGGAGTCTCGCACCTTCAATTCGCGGATGGCCAAGCGGCTTGCCATCTTCGATGAGGCCTTCTATGGCGCTGCTGATCAACTCAGAAGGAATGAACAGCGATGCGTCAATCCTGGCCGGTGCGGCCTTTGGACTCGGATGATCTCGAGAGGGTCTTGCAGCTCAACAACGCCGCCGTGCCGACAGTGAACAGGCTCGATGCCGCGCGCTTGGAAGATCTGGTGGCGCAGAGCGAAGCGGCGCTGGCCCTGGGTCCGGTCGGTGCGCCCCTGGGCTTCATGCTGGCCATGGGGCCCGGGCTTGCCTACGATAGCCTCAACTACCGCTGGTTCGCGGCGCGCTACGACGATTTCCTTTATGTGGATCGCATTGTCGTTGCCGAGGCCGCCCGCGGCAGGGGCGCCGGCCGCGCCCTCTACCAGGCCGCGATGGAGCGGGCGGCGGAGCGGCCGCTCTGCTGCGAAGTCAACCTGCGCCCCTCAACACCCCCTCCCTGCGCTTCCACGCCAGCCTGGGTTTCACCGAGGTGGGGCGGCAGGAGAACGAGGACGGGGCGAAGGAAGTGGCGCTGCTTGTGCGGGTCGGAAAGTGACGCTCGGAACGCGACATGTGCGACGTGAGCGTTGGAGCGGGTGAAGGGAATCGAACCCTCGTCGTCAGCTTGGGAAGCTGCTGCTCTACCATTGAGCTACACCCGCCGCGTGCCTTTTGACTACACCGAGCCTTGGTGCGGCGCAAGGGCTCCGAAGCGGTGCCGCGCAGGGCTACGCGGCACCCATTCTTGCGTGCCTCAGCCTGCCTCGGCTTCGCGGCGGCGCTGGTCCTTTTTGCGCTCGTGCGGGTCGAGCAGGCGCTTGCGCAGGCGGATGGACTGGGGCGTGACCTCCACCAGTTCGTCGTCCTCGATGTAGCTCAGCGCCTGCTCCAGGGCGAAGACCCGCGGCGGGGTCAGGCGGATGCTCTCGTCCTTGCCCGAGGCGCGGACGTTGCTGAGCTGCTTGGCTTTCAGCGGATTGACCTCGAGGTCGTTGCCGCGGGCGTTCTCGCCGATCACCATGCCTTCATAGACCTGGTCGCCCGGGGAGATGAAGATCACCCCGCGCTCCTCCAGGTTCCAGAGGGCGTAGGCCGTGGCGGCGCCGCCGGCGTTGGAGATCAGCACGCCGTTACGCCGGCCCTGCAGTGGCCCCTTGTAAGGCGCATAACCGTGGAACAGGCGGTGCATGATGCCGGTGCCACGGGTGTCCGTGAGGAACTCGCCGTGGTAGCCGATCAGGCCGCGCGAGGGCGCGTGGAAGACGAGGCGCTGCTTGCCGCCGCCGGAGGGGCGCATTTCCTGCACTTCGGCGCGGCGCTGGCTCAGCTTCTCCACGACGACGCCGGCGAACTCCTCGTCAACGTCGACCTGCACCTCTTCCACCGGCTCCAGGCGCTGGCCGTTCTCGTTCTTGAAGAGCACGCGCGGGCGGCTGATGGAGAGTTCGTAGCCTTCGCGGCGCATGGTTTCGATCAGCACGCCGAGCTGCAGTTCGCCGCGGCCGGCCACCTGGAAGGCGTCCTTTTCCTCGGTTTCCTTGATCTCGATGGCGACATTGCCCTCGGCCTCGCGTATCAGTCGGTCGCGGATCATGCGGCTGGTGACCTTGTCGCCCTCGCGGCCGGCCAGCGGCGCATCGTTGACCGAGAAGGTCATGGCCAGGGTGGGCGGATCGATCGGCTGGGAAGGGAGCGGCTCGCTCACCTCGGGCGCGCAGAGGGTGTCGGCCACGGTCGCGCCGTCGAGACCGGCCACGGCGATGAGGTCGCCGGCTTCGGCACGCTCCACCGGCACGCGCTGCAGGCCGCGGAAGGCCAGCAGCTTGGTCAGGCGGCCCTCCTGAAGCAACTTGCCGTCGCGCGACAGGGCACGCACCGTCATGTTGTGCTTGGCGACGCCCGAATGGATGCGCCCGGTCAGCACCCGGCCGAGATAGGGGTCCATCTCCAGGGTGGTGGCCAGCATGCGGAAGGGTCCGTCGCTCTTCTCGGTCGGTGCCGGCACCCGGTCGACAATGGCCTGGAACAGCGGCGTCATGCCCGCGTCGCGCGGCGCGGCGGGATCGGTCACCGCCCAGCCTTCCTTGGCGGAGGCAAAGAGGGTGGGGAAGTCGAGCTGCTCTTCGTTGGCGTCGAGCGCGGCGAAGAGGTCGAAGACCTCGTCCTGCACCTCGAAGGGGCGCCCGTCCGGCTTGTCGGCCTTGTTCACCACCACGATCGGGCGCAGGCCACGGGCGAGCGCCTTCATGGTGACGAACTTGGTCTGGGGCATCGGCCCTTCCGAGGCGTCGACCAGCAGCAACACGCCGTCGACCATGGAGAGGATGCGCTCCACCTCACCGCCGAAGTCGGCGTGGCCTGGGGTGTCGACAATATTGATGCGCGTGCCCTCCCACTCGATCGAAGTGCACTTGGCGAGGATGGTGATGCCCCGCTCGCGCTCCAGATCGCCGGAGTCCATGGCACGCTCGGCCACCTGCTGATGGGCGCGGACCGCGCCCGACTGGCGCAGCAACTGGTCGACCATGGTGGTCTTTCCGTGGTCGACGTGGGCGATGATAGCGATGTTACGCAGGGCGTTGGTCACGCGCCGATTACTCCAGCAGAGTGCTTTCTCGTGCCCGGTCCTCAGAGACCGTACTTGGCAGCGAGATCGGAAAGGGATCGCGCCGGGCGCGGTCCCAGGTGGCTCACGGCCTCACCGGCCGCGAGGGAGGCCAGGCGACCGCACTCGTGCAGATCGCGGCCCTGGGTGTAGCCATAGAGGAAGCCGGCAGCGTAGAGGTCGCCGGCGCCGGTGCTGTCGAGCAGATCGCCAACCTTGATGGCGTCCACCACATGCACCTCGTCGCCCTTGAGCACCACCGAGCCCTTCTCGCTGCGGGTGAGAGCCGCCACTTCGCAGTGGCCGCGCACATGCTGCAGCGCCTCGTCGAAATCGGCGCTCTCGTAAAGCGAGACGATCTCGGACTCATTGGCGAAGAGCAGGTCCACGTGCCCGTCCACCAGCTCGCGGAAAGACTCGCGGTGGCGGTCGACGCAGAAGGGGTCGGAGAGGGTAAGCGCCACCTTGGCGCCACTGGCGCGAGCGGTCTCGGCCGCCTCCAGGAAGGCCTGCTTGGCGTCGGGGCTGTCCCAGAGATAGCCTTCGAGATAGAGCACCTTGGCCCGCTTGATCAGATCGTGATCCACGTCCTGGGGCCCGAGCTGCACCGAAATGCCGAGATAGGTGGCCATGGTGCGCTGGGCGTCCGGTGTCACGAAGATCAGGCAGCGCGCCGTCGGCGCGCCGTCGGTCGCCGCGTCGCTGGTGAACTCGATCCCTGTGGCGCGAATGTCGTGGCGGAAGATGCCGCCAAGCTGATCATTGCGAATCTTGCCGATGAAACCGCCGGAACCTCCGAGCGAGGCCAGGCCGGCCATGGTGTTGGCGCAGGACCCGCCGGACACTTCGGTGGCCGGTCCCATGACGCCGTAGAGGTGCTCCGCCCTGCTCATGTCGATCAGGGTCATGGAGCCTTTCGGCAGATCTTGTTCGGTGACGAAGCTGTCGCTTGCCTGGGCCAGAACGTCGACAATGGCATTACCGATACCTACGACGTCGAGCGGCTCATTCCGCATGCGCGCCTCCCTTGAATGCTGTGCTGTCAGGATTTTCGCGGGGCGCAGGAATACAGCTTCAGACCGCTCGCGTCCAGTGTGCTGCACCTGCGAAGAACGCAAGACCGCCCCGCACGAGAAGCCGGGCGGTGCACCGAAAGCCGCAGTCCGCTGTCAGGACAGCGCGATGTCGAGCCGCACGAACTCCCCGCGATAAGTCGCGTGTGCAACGTAGATGGCGGTGCCGTCCGCCGAGCGCAAGACCCTGCGTACAAGCGCGATGGGGGCGTTGAGCGGCATGTCCATCAATTTCGAGGTCTCGGCGTCCGCTGATGCGATGGTCAGCGTCTGGTGGCCGTCCATCGGGCCTACAGTGGGATCTTCCTGCAACATTGTAGTGATGGTCCGCCTCTCCAGGTCCGCGAGATCGTAGGAATCGAAGAGGTGGCGGGCGAGGTGCACATCCACCAGGGCGTAGCGGATGCCGTCGCGGGAGATCTCCCGGCGGAGAAACTGGTAGGCCTCGGCCGCCCGCCCGTCCTCCTCGTCCAGTTCCGGCGGATCCGCGGCGGGATGGCAGGCGAGAAAGCGGGTGTCGGAGGTCAGGACGACACTCTCCAGAGAGTGGACGTCGGTGCGCAGGCGCAGCCAGCGCTCGCTGGGCGGCCGTTTGACGGCAAAACTGCCTTTGGCTCGATAACGCGCGACCAGGCCTTCCTGCTCGAGAATGGTCAGCGCCTGGCGAACGGTGATCCGGGCCACGCCGAACTCGGCCACCAGCAGATTGAGCGTCGGAATGCGCTCGCCCAGCGGCCAGGTCCCGTCGCTGATCCGCCGGCGCATGATGTCAGCCAACTGCACATAGAGCGGCACCCGGTTGCGCCGCAGGTCTTCGGCGCTGACCCGGACCGCTGTCGAACTGGGCTTCTGCGGCATGCCTACCTGTCTCACAATCTCCGGTAGGTTATCTCTAGCCGATCTCGATCACTTCTGCACCCGGCTTGTGCCACGGAAGAGCAGGCGCGTGACGAAGGGGCTGGCGACGACGAAGAGCGTGATTGCCAGGAGCGTGCCGCTGAGCGGGCGGGTAAAGAAGTCCTCGACGCGCCCATCGGAGAGCATCAGGGCCCGGCGGAGGTTGTCCTCGACCAGTGGGCCGAGGATGAATCCGAGCAGCATCGGGGCGATCGGCATGGTCAGAAGTCGCATCACGAAGCCAATCAGGCCGAAGGCGAAGAGGACCAGCACATCGAAGGGATTGTTCTGGACCGCGTAGCTTCCAAGCACGCAGAGCAACAGCATCGTCGGTAGCAGCACCCGCGGCGGCACGTCTAGAGCGCGCACCAGATAGCGCACAGCGAAGAGTCCGACGATGAGGAAGAGAATGTTGCCGATGATAAACAGCAGAAACAGGCTGGAGACCACGTCGCCGTTCGACAGGAACATGGCCGGCCCCGGCCGGATGCCGTGGATCATCAGCGCTCCGATCAGGATTGCGGTGACGGCGTCGCCGGGGATCCCGAGAGCCACCATGGGGACCATGGAGGCGCCGGTTGCGGCGTTGTTGGCGCTTTCTGCAGCGGCGATGCCTTCCGGTGCGCCGCGTCCCATCTGCGCACGGTTCTTGCCGAAGCGCTTTTCCAGCCCGTAGGAGACCACGGTGGCGATGGTCGGCCCGGCGGCGGGCAGCACGCCGATGGACAATCCCACCAGCGTCGAGCGCAGAGTGGTCGGCAGGAGCCTGATCAACTGCCTGACGGAGGGCAACACGCTGGTGAGCTTCTGGCGAATCACCTCGCGCTGAATGATGCCCTGCTTCAGAGAGAGGAAGATTTCGCTCACGCCGAAGAGCCCGATCATGACCGGGACGAACTGCAGGCCGCTGGTGAGCGCCGTCTCACCGTAGGTGAAGCGGGGATAGGCGGTCTGGGGATCGGCACCGATGGTTCCAAGCAACAGACCCAGAATAGCGGCCATCAGGCCCTTGCCGATCGAAGGGCTGATGTAGGCAATAACCCCCAGGCCAAATATCGCGACGGCGAAGTACTCGTGCGCGCCGAAGCGCAAAGCCCAGAGCGCCACCACCGGCGCCAGAGCTGCCAGGAAGAGCGCGCTGACGATACCGCCGAAGAAGGAGGTGACGCAGGCGACGCCGATGGCGAATCCCGCTTTTCCCTGCTCGCGCAGGGGCGTGCCGTCGAAGGTGGTCATCACCGCGGCGCCGGTGCCGGGAATGTTCAGCAGGATGGCGCCAATCGAGCCACCGAAGGTGGCAGCCGCATAGGTGGGCAGCAGCAACGCAAAGGCTTCGGCCGGGCTCAGCGGATAGGTCAGGGTGACCATAATGGCCAGGGCCATGGTCCCTGACAGGCCGGGCAGGGCACCGATCACCACACCCAGCAAGGCGCCGGCTACCGCTAGCAGCAGCACCGTCGGCGTCAGGATCAGCGGCAGCCCTGCGGTCAGGGCGCTCCACATATCGAACACGAGGAACTCTCCCGCAGGGCAGTTATCTGAAGATCGACAGGCCGAAGACGAGGCCGAACAGGATGTACACCGGCGCTGTGACGATTGCGGCGTAAACCAGTGCCTTCCACCAGCGTTCGCCCAGAAGCATCATACTGGCGCCGAGGAAGGCGAAGCTGGTGATTAGGGCATTCACTCTTTCCAGGGAAATGCCGAACAGAAGCAGGAGCAAGAAAAGTAGGCCGCAGGCCGCCCAGTTCCCGCTTGCTCCCGTTTCAGCCTCGGAACCGCCTGCTTCCGTGGCAGAGGCAAAGCGACCGAGAGCGCTGTAGAGCAGCAGGCCAACGCTCAAGGTCGCCAGCAGTCCCAATAGCAGGGTAGGAAAGAAGGCTGGCCCGAGACCGGCGCTCAGAGGTTGCGAGGGCATGTGACGGGCTTCCAGCCAGGCGCCGCCGCAGACCATGAGGCCCAGTAGACCGGTTACCCGAAAGCTTGCGCGGTCTTGCATGTGCGTCTGCTTTGTACCTGCTCTATCGTTTTGACATGAACCGGATTTTGCGCGCCTAATCTGACCCTCAGGTTCAGATTAGGCGCGATCCGGTCCATGCCGGAAGCCCGTCGCTTGGATGCGAAGCCCCCGTGCGTAGCGGCTGGGTCCGTTACGGCTGGCGCAGGACCCCGGCGCGCTCCATCAAGCCCATGAGGCGCTCTTCCTCGCTTGCCACGAACGCGGTTGCGTCCTCGTGATCGAGGTAGAAGCCGCTGTAGCCACTGTCGCTGAGGAACTTCTGGTATTCGTCGGATTCGAAGGCCACGCGGATGGCGTCGGAGAGTGTCTGCACAACCTCATCCGACAGGCCTGCCGGTCCGGCAATGCCGCGGGTGGGACCGTAGACCATCTCAATGCCCTGTTCGGAGAAGGTGGCCACGTCGGGGAAGTTCTCATAGCGTTCGGGCGCTGCGACACCCAGAACCTTGATCAAACCGGCATCGACCAGGGAGGCGGCCTCGGGCACCGCGGTGGAAGAGGCTGTCAGCTCCCGGCCGGCCAGGGCGCTGAGCGCCGCGGCGGTGCCGCCATATGTCACGGTCTCGACCGAAACGCCGGTGGTGTCCTCGAAGGTGCGCCAGCCCCAGTGGTAGGCGGAACCGGGGCCGCCATCGCTGACTTTCGCTCCCGGATTCTCTTCCAGGTATTCGATGAATTCCGGAATGGTGTCGTAGGGTGCATCCGAAGGCACGGCAATGGCCCAGTAATCGGCATTGACCATGCCCAGGATCGTCAGCTCGTCCAAAGGATCGACAAAGTTGACGATCTCCTCGAAGTGCTTCTGGATCAGGGAATTGTTGGCCACGAAAGAGGAGAGCGTATAGCCATCGGGCGCCGCAGCCGCTGCTTCCTGCAGGGCGATGAGGCCTCCGGCGCCGGGCTTGTTGATCGGGGTCACGGTCTGGCCCAGCTCTCTTTCCATGCCTTCGGCGATCCGCCGGGAGACAAGGTCGGTTCCGCCGCCGGCCGCGAAGCCGATCAACATCTCAATGCGCTTTTCGGGATACTCCGCCCGGACCTGATCCGCCGCAGCGCCCATAAGTCCAAAGGCGACCGCCGCTGCGAGGCCTCCCATCATCAGGTTCTGTTTCTTCACTGTCACCGCTTCCTCCGCTGGTTGGATTAAGTCGTCTTTTATCTTTTTCGTCTCCGCCTCTTCTCTCGTGCGGAGTGGAACCGATCATGCTGGCTGCCTTGACAGCTCAATCATCAACATCCTAAAAACCTATCAATAGGAATATAGGTGAAGCAAGCGGCTTCTGGTCGTTTTTCTCGCACCGAGAACAGCTTCGCTTCCAACGGGAGAACGCCATGCAGACGCGCCGCCTTGGTCCCGAGGGGCCTCAGGTTTCTGCGCTGGGCCTGGGAACCATGGGAATGTCATTTTCCTATGGTCCGCGCAACGACGCGGAGTCCGAGGCCACACTTCGCCTCGCCTTGGATCGCGGGGTCACCTTTTTCGATACGGCCGACATCTATGGCGACGGCCACAATGAAACGCTCCTGGCCAGGGGCCTGGGCGGTGATCGTCACAAGGTCCTGATCGCCACCAAGTTCGGCAATGTCACGCTGCCCGATGGCAGCCGCGGCGTGAATGGCCGCCCCGAGTATGTCGAGGAGGCTTGCAACGCCAGTCTTCAGCGCCTGGGTCGGGATTTCATTGACCTCTACTACCTGCACCGGGTCGACCCCGAAACTCCCATCGAGGAGACCGTGGGCGCCATGGGCCGCCTCGTCGAGGCGGGAAAGGTGCGCTGGATTGGGCTGTCTGAAGCGGCCTCGGCGACCATCCGGCGAGCGCAAGCCGTGCATCCCTTGACCGCTGTCCAAAGCGAATACTCGCTTTGGACGCGCGATCCGGAACAGGACGTGTTGCAGACCTGCCAGGAACTCGGCCTCGGTTTCGTCGCCTACAGCCCCATCGGCAGGGGCTTCCTTTCCGGGCAGTTGCGTGATTCCTCGCAGTTCGGAGACGCCGATCGCAGACCGGACTTTCCACGCTTCCAGGGCGAGAACCTCAAGGCGAATCTCGGCCTGGCTGACCGACTGGCAGAGATGGCACAGGCCAAGGGCTGCAGCGCGGCGCAACTGGCGATCGCCTGGGTGCTGAGCAGGGGGGAACATGTTGTTCCCATCCCTGGCACCAAGCGACGCAGGTACCTGGAAGAAAACCTCGAGTCCTTGGACGTCACCCTGTCCGCGGCGGAGTTGACCGCCCTCGACCAGGTCTTCCGCCCGGATGCCGTGGCGGGGGAGCGCTTCCCGCCCGGGCAGATGAAGCGCGTCAATCTCTGAGCGGTCGATCCATCGTGGCGCAATGGGGCTTCACAAGCCCTTTGGCCGCACCCAATGCCAGTTGTGTCGGAGAAGTAAGCCATGAGTAGTGAGGACAGCATCCTGCATTCACCCGTCAGCGGTGACGGGGCCTGGCGCGGTGTGGATATGGAGCGGGACAGCGCGCTCTGGCAGTACCATCTCACGCCGCGCTATCTTGAGGAGATCGACGCGGCGGTGCGCGGGCTGCGGCGCAGTGGGCGGACGCTGAACACGGTCACCCGCTCCGACTTCTCCTTTCCGACTTTTTCCGTCTTCCTCAAGCGGCTTCTTTGGAACGATGTGGCGGGGCGTGGTTTCTGCGTGATCCGCGGGTTGCCGGTCGAGGACTACAGCGTGGAAGAGCTGGAAATGCTCTACTGGGGCATTGGGCTGCACATGGGTGTCGGCGTCTCCCAGAACGCCGAGGGACATCGGGTCGGTCATGTTCGCAGCCAGGGCAAGGACTACAACGCGCTCAACGTGCGCGGCTACCAGACCAATGCGGAGTTGCCCTACCACTGCGATCCTTCGGATGTCGTGGGTCTGCTCTGCGTGCAGACCGCCAAGGAAGGCGGGGAATCCTCCATCATCAGCGGCCTGTCGATCTACAACGCCGTGCTGGCCGAGCGCCCACAGTTTCTGCCGATGCTCTACAAGGGCTTCGTCTATGACCGGCGGGGAGAAGAAACCTATTTCCAGAAACCGATCAGTGATCCCGTTCCCGTATTTGCCCATGTGGATGGCGAACTGAGCATCCGCTACGTGCGCAAATCCATGGAGACCGCACGGGAGAAGCTGGGGCAGCCCTTCAGCGATGAGGAACTGGAAGTTCTCGACTACATCGATTCTGTAACCATGCGCCGCGAACTGCAGCTTCGCTACACCCTGGCACAGGGTGATATCCAATTCGTCAACAATTACACGGTGCTGCATTCCCGCACTGATTACGTCGATTTCGACGAACCGGCCCGGCGCCGCCACATGCTGCGCCTTTGGCTCAAGGTGCCGGGCTTCCGCAAGCTGGACCCCGACCTGATCGAGTTCGATGAGGCCTCCGGCTGGAGCCGTCGGGAAGGTATTCTGCCGCCAAACGCGCCGATGCCGAAGACCGTTCCGGACCCGCTGTTCGTGTAACCATCAGCGCACCAAAGGCGAAGGCGCGCGCTCGCGAGTTGGGGTGCGCTGCCGGGAAACGCCGATCCGCCTTACGACGACTTGCAAGGCGAGGGCGGCGGCATTAAGGCTGCGGGCGCCATGCTTTCCGACTTGATGAGGGCCTTCGGCCAGCTTTCCGATCCCGCTGCGCGGCGCGTGCTGTGGCAGGCTCTGGGGCTTTCCCTTCTTACCTTCGGCCTGCTCTGGGCCGGTGCGACCTTGGGCCTGTCCTGGCTGGGCGAGGCCCTGGTGGGCTGGGCCCAGGCCCGTGGGTGGGAAGGCTTTTGGCTCGAGACCATCGAATGGGTCTACGCGGCTGCGGCGTTCAGTGGCGTGCTTGTCACCACCTTCCTGCTGTTTCCGGCCGTGGCGATCCTGATGATGACGCTGCTGCTCGATCCCATCTGTGAGGCGGTCGAGCGACGCTGGTATCCGCAGCTGCCGGACGGGCGCAGCCAGCCCTGGCGGGAAATGCTCTGGGACGCTGCCCGCCTTACGGGGGTGACCGTGGCGGTGAACCTGGTTGCTTTGCCGCTGTACCTGATTTTGCTCTTTTTTCCGCCCTTCAATCTCTTTGTCTTCTACGGAGTGAACGGCTATCTTCTCGGGCGGGAGTATTTCGAGGTCGCCGGTGCGAGGCGCTTGGACTCGGGGGAGGTCCGGGCCTTGCGGCGACGCAACAGGGGAAATGTCTTCACGGCGGGGATCATCATAGCACTGCTTTTCACCGTGCCGGTGGTGAATCTCGTCATGCCGATCGTGGCCACGGCCTTCATGGTGCACCGCTTCCACACCCTTCGGGTTCGGGAGCGGTTCGGGGACGGGGGAGTCGGTCTGTAGGCTGCTGGTTCAACCGACGACCAGACGAGGAAGCAACGCATGTTTGGACGCAAGAAGAGCAGTCACGACGAAGAATCCCACAATCCGGAGGAGCCTCGTATGGCGCCCACCCCCCGATCCAGCCGCCCCGACGCCTCGGCGGTGCTTGACCGTCAGCCCGTGCCCCCGGTGCGGCGTCCCGTGGAGCCGTCAAGTGCCGCTCCCGCTCAGGCGCGCCGCGCCCCCGACCAGTCCCCGACCGCCGCAGCCAGCCAGGAGAAGCCGATGGAAAAGACCGAAGGAGAGGGCAAGAAGCTCATCGTAGGCAAGGGCATCCGCCTCTCCGGCGAGATCCAGGCCTGCGAGAAGCTGGTGGTCGAGGGCGAAGTCCATGCCGACCTCACCGGCGCGCTGGTGCTGGAGATTGCGGAAAGCGGCCTCTTCAAGGGCCGGGCCACCGTGGACTATGCCGAGATCTCCGGCAGCTTCGACGGTGAACTGACCGTGCGCGACCGACTGCTGCTGCGCGGAACGGGCCAGATCGACGGCGATCTGCGTTATGCGGAGATCGAGGTGGAACGCGGTGGACGCATCCGCGGCACCATCGGCGAGCAGGACGACAGCGCCGGCAAGGCCAAGCCGCGCGGTGCCGAAGCCAACAAGACGGAAAAGGCATCGAACGGCGGTGGCAATGGCCGTACCGCTCCGGCGGCCAAGGAAGAAGAGGCGGCGATTTCCTGATCAATCAGCAGCAGCGCCGCGGCGGTGACCAGGAAAGCAAACAACCGATTGCACGGAGGCAGGATCGCGCAGAGCGCGGTCCTGCTCTCCACCTTGCTGCTGGCGGGCTGTGTGACCAACGGCATGCCGCACGCCGGCTCCGAGGGGCAATCGGAAGCTGCCGTTCCCTCGCAGGTCAACCCGGACGTCCGATCGGAAGAGCTGATCGGACTGCCGCCCTCGGCGCTGGCGGAAACCCTGGGGCAGCCACCGGTGCTGCGCCGCGACCGGCCGGCTGAGATCTGGCAGTACCGTGGCGGGGACTGCGTGCTCGACGTCTTTCTCTATGAAGGCGACAGCGGTTCCCAGGTGGTGCACCTGGAGGCGCGCGATGGGCGCGCCAATCCCCTTGCGCCGCAGGACTGCCTTATGGATCTGGCCGGCAGTGCGGCCACCGGGTAGTCCGGCTTCAACGTGATAGCGCCCGCTGGGGATCAGCAGCCCGGGTCGGGCAGCGCTTCCAGCTCCACCAGGCGCGCGCGCAGCGAGAAGTCCCCATAGTCGAACAGCAGGTTGTCGGCGACACCGTTGCCGTAGAGGGTCAAGGTCTGCTCGTGCAGGGGCAGGGCATCCACTTCACTCGGTGCGAAGAAGGCCAGTTGCACCCGCCAGCCGGCTTGGTCACGCAGCAGAGCCGCCCCGTTGCTGTCTTCGGGCAGGGGCAGGCTGCGTTCGCCCGGCGCGTAGGCAGCCACCGGAAGCACGGACACGCCGGAAAGGCCGCCATCGTCGCCTGAACCGTCGAAGACCAGCCGCCAGAACGGCAGACTTTCCTCAGCGGCGTGGGCCAAGATCTCGATGCTGTGCGCGGTCGGGAAAACCGTACCGGTGGGCAGGGCAACCTCGAAGCCGTCGGGATCCTCGAAGCGGGCACGCCCGGGGCTGTCCCCATCGCCCAGTTCCGCCTCTCCGCGGGTTTCCTCCGTCTCGAGACCGTCGAAGAAACGGCGGATGATGAAGCGGTAGCGCTGTCCGCTCTTGGCCTCCCAGGCGTTCAGGGTCCAGCCGAAGTCGACCCGCGGGCCCTCGGCGCGATCGAGCAGCACGCGCGAGCGCTGCTGCACGGTCCAGCCGGAACAGACGTCGGCCCACTCGAACTCCAGTCGTCCCACTGCCGAGGCGATCTCCGGGCTGCTCAGCGCCCGATCGAGGGAAAGGTCGTAGGCGGCGCGATGCGGCTCGATGCCGGCGGTCACCGCCTCCAGTGAGCCAGGCACGCCGGGTGCTGCCGCCGAGAGATCGGGGGGTGCCGTAAGCAGGAACAGGGCGGCAAGCCCGAATGTTCCTCCCACAATCCCGGTAACCCGCAACCGGCCGGCGGGCGAGAGTTGCGATGAGCGTGCGCTTTCGTCCCGACAGGACTTGTCCACTTTCGACCCCTTCGCCACCTATCCTGCAGCTATAGCAATAACGTCCCCTTTTAGGCAAAAGAATGACTGCAATCCGGCTGATTGTTCCCCGCCCCGTTGCACAGACCCCTCACTCGCGGGGGCAGGGGGCTGCTGCGTGGACGGGCTGGCGGGGCAGGAGGGTCGGCTCAGCGGCTCTGATCTTCCCGCTTCTGGCGCTGGCACTGCTGCTGGCATTCGCCTCCGGCCCGGCGCAGGCACGCGATGCCGCAGCCGCCCTGTTGCAGGAAAGCTGGCCCAGCGGCAGTGCAGGCCCGCAAGGGGAAGAGCAGGTGAGCTTCGAGTCGGAGGATCCCTTCACCCTGCGCCATGTGGGCACGGCGCCCAAGCGCGAGGTCTCGGCCCGCCTCTTTCTTCCCGAGAACACCGAAGAGCCCGTGCCGGCCGTCGTCCTGTTGCATGGGGCCGGCGGCGTGATGGGCGCCCGGGAACTGACCTATGCCCGGCAGTTCGCCGACATGGGCGTGGCAGCCCTGGTGCTCGACGCCTTCGGTAATCGCCGGGAGATGGCGAGGGGTTTCATTCAGAGGCTGTTGGAGATCACCGAGGCGATGCTTCTGGCGGATGCCTTTGCCGGGCTCGCCTACCTCGATGACCGGCCGGAGGTGGATGTCGAGCGGGTCGCCCTGATCGGCTTTTCCTACGGTGCCATGGCCACCATGTTTGCCGCTTACGAACAGGTGGCGGAGATCTACAGTCCCGAGGGCCGGCGCTTTGCCGGCCACGCCACATTCTATGGCCCCTGCATTGCTCGTTTTCGCGACAATCGCGCCACCGGTGCCCCGCTGCTGATGCTGATCGGCAGCGAGGACGAGATCACCGACCCCGCGCGCTGTGCAGCGGTAGCCGAGGAACTGCGCGACGGCGGCGCCGAGGTGGAGGTGATCGTCTACGAGGGTGCCTATCACCAGTGGGACGGGGCACGCCCGGGCCCGCGGCGAACCGGTCGCAACCTCGCGCCCTGCGAACTGACCGTCACCGCTTCGGGCCGGGTGCGCGGCGGGCGGACCTTCATTCCCATGGCTGATCCCCTGACCCGGCGGCTGATCCTGGGCCTTTGCGCCGGCTCCGAAGGCTATCTCATGGGCCGGGACGAGGCGGTGCGCGCGCGTTCCAACGTCGATCTCGGGCGCTTTCTCGCCGAAGTCTTCTCGGCACCGCGGGAAACGGCGGCGCAATAGGGACTTTTCGGGTGATCGTCGTTTTCCCCGTCGGTTGAAGCCGTCATACTCGCGCCCGCGCTCTTGCTGGTGATCATTGGAGACGGAAACGACAATGCGCGAGAATCTTCTGAGGCGACTCTGGGCGGCGGATAAGGCGGCGGTGAACGGCTGGTGCGCCGTTCCCTCCTCCTTTGCGGCCGAGGTGATGGCCCATCAGGGATGGGATTCCCTGACCATCGACTTGCAGCACGGGGTGGTCGACTACCAGACCGCCGTGACCCTGTTGCAGGCCATCTCGACCACCGACACCGTGCCCATGGTCCGGGTGCCCTGGCTGGAGCCGGGCATCCTGATGAAGATGCTCGACGCCGGTGCCTATGGCGTGATCTGCCCCATGATCAACGATGGCGAGGAAGCCGCGCGCCTGGTCTCCGCCTGCCGCTATCCGCCGCTGGGCGGGCGCAGCTTCGGGCCGATCCGCGCCAGCCTCTATGGCGGTGCGGACTATCCGGCCCATGCCAACGAGACCGTGGCGGTCTTTGCCATGGTGGAAACCCGCCGCGCGCTGGACAATCTGGATGCCATCATGTCGGTCGAGGGTCTGGATGGCGTCTACGTCGGGCCCTCCGATCTGGCCTCGGCACTGGGCTACGCGCCGGGCTTCGACCGGCAGGAGCCGGAGCTGGTGGAGGCGATCGATCTCGTTCTGGCCAAGGCCCGGGAGCACGGTCTGGTCGCCGGCATCCACAACGGCAGCACGGCCTATGCCCGACAGATGATCGAGAAGGGCTTCCGTCTGGTGACCATCGGCTCCGACGCCCGCTTCATCGCCGCCGGTGCGGCGCAGACCGTGGCCGAGATGCGCGCCTGACCTGGGCGCGGGCATGAAAGCCTCACTCCCGGGCCGCCTCACCGCTGCGTGATGGAGGCCCGGGGATCGAAGGCATCCTGCAAAGCATCGCCGAGGAAATTGAAGGCGATCACCGTCACGAAGATCAGCAGCCCCGGCAGCACCGCCAGGCGGGGCGCGGCCCAGAGGGTTTCCTGGGCACCGCTCAGCATGTTGCCCCAACTGGGCAGTGGTGGCTGGATGCCCAGTCCGAGGAAGGACAGCACCGATTCCAGCAGGATCACGTTGCCGATGGACAGTGTGGTCGCCACCAGGATCGGCGAGACGGCGTTCGGCAGCAGGTGGCGCAGCATGATGCGCCAGGGCCCGGCGCCGAGGGCTTCGGCCGCGCGCACGAACTCGCGGCGCTTCAGGCTCATCACCGCACCGCGCACGAGGCGCGCCACCGTCGTCCAGCCGAAGAGGCTGATCAGGATGACGATCTGCCAGAAGCTCGCCATCTCCGAACGGGCGGCGGATTCCGGCAGTCCCAGCTTGGTGAAGTCGACGGCGGCCAGCACGATCAGCAGCGGCAGCAGGGGCAGGGCGATGACCGTGTCGGCCAGGCGCATCAGCAGGGCATCGAGGCGGCCGCCGAAGTAGCCGGCCAGGAGGCCCAACAGGCTGCCGATTACCATGGCGGCCAGGGCGGCGGCCAGCCCGACGGCAAGCGAGATGCGCCCGCCGTAGAGCAGACGCACCAGCAGGTCGCGACCCAGTTCGTCCTTGCCCAGCGGGTGTCCGGCCGAGGGCACCTCATAGCGGCCGAGCAGGTCGGCGCGTGTCGCATCCACCCCCAGGATCTGCTCTACCAGCGGCGCCGCCAGGGCACCGAGCGTCAGGAGCAGCAGCAGGACCAGGGAGGGCAGCGCCGCCGGATGGCGCAAGAACCGCTGCCAGGCCAGTCGCCGTGGCGAGGCCGAGGGGGCAAGCGCGGCGCGTCTCTCTGCGGCGAGACCGTGGCTGTCGCTCATCGATACTCGATCCTCGGGTCGAGCCAGGCATAGACGAGATCGGCCAATAGATTGGCCAGCAGCACCGTACCCGTGGCCAGCAGCAGACCGATGAGGGCGAGGTTGTAGTCATTGCCCATGATGGCGTCGTAAATGGTCTTGCCCATGCCGAGCCAGCCGAAGACCGTCTCGGTGATCAGCGCGCCGCTGAACAGCATGCCCAGGTCCAGCGCCAGGATGGTCACCACCGGGATCATGGCGTTGCGCAGGGCGTGGCGATAGACGACCTGGCGGTCGGAGAGGCCCTTGGCCCGGGCAGTGCGCACATAGTCCTGGCGCAGGGCTTCGCGCAGGGCGGCGCGGATGTGGCGCAGCAGGCCCGCGACGCTGGCAACCGAGAGCGCCACGACCGGCAGGATCATGTGGCGCAGGCGCTCCGCCAAGCTGCCGTCCCCCATGCCGCCGGCCGGTAGCCAGCCGAGGTACACGGCAAAAAGCAGGATCAGCAGGATGGCCAGCCAGAAGGGCGGCAGCGAGGCGCCGGCGAAGGCGCCGAGATTGACGCTGACATCCAGGAGGCTGCCGGGCCGCCGCGCAGCCGCGACGCCCAGAGGGAGCGCAACGATCAGTGCCAGCAGCAGGGCGGCGCCCATCAGCAACAGGGTGTTGCCCAGGCGCGGCAACAGAATTGTCTCCACCGGGCGGTTGAAGAGGCGCGAGTAGCCCAGGTCGCCCGACAGGACGGAGGTCAGCCAGGCCCAGTAGCGGGCGAGCAGCGGTTGGTCCAGGCCGTAGACGGCGCGCAGGCGCTCGGCGTCGGCCGCGCTCATGTTGGGATCGCCGGAGATCATGATGTCGATCGGGTCGCCCGGCATCAGCCCGATCAGCAGATAGACCAGGAAGGACATGAGCGCGAGCACCAGCAGGGATTCGAGCAGGCGCTGCAGCAGGAAGCGGCTCATGGGATCTCGATCTTTGCGGCCGGCGCCATCACAGCTCAGTCACGGCGATGCCACTCCTCGACCCAGTTGCTGGAGGCGAGCATATGCCCGGTCGGGTGCAGTCCGGCCAGCCAGTCCGGCACGATGAAGGGCTGGGCCCGCCAGAAGAGCGGCAGGGCGGGCAGCTCCTCGGCGTAGATGGCCTGCAGCTCGTGCCACAGCTCCAGCCGGGCTTCCGGGTCGAGTTCCACCTCGATGCGGTCGATCAGTTCGTCCACCCGTGGGTCACTGAAGCCGGGGTAGTTCTGTCCGGTCCAGCCATTGTCGGCCGCGGGGATCTCTTCGGAATGCAGCGTGGTGCGGGGCACGTTTTCGGGCGAGGAAAGCCAGGCGAAGAGCGCCATGGCGCCGTAGTTGCGGCGGTCCAGGGTCTGGCCGAAGAAGACCCGCGGCGTCTCGTTGCGAATGCGCGCGTCGATCCCCACCTCGCGCCACTGGCTTTGGAGCACCTGCTGCAGCAGCTCGCGGGTGCGGTTGCCGGCGGTGGTCATGAAATCGAGCCGCAGCGCCTCGCCCTCGGCATTGTGCCGCACGCCGTCGCGCAGCTCCGACCAGCCGGCCTCGTCGAGCAATGCCCCGGCACGCTCCGGGTCGTAGGCGTAGTGCTGGATGTCTTCAGTGTGGACACGGTCCAGGGGCGAGACGCTGCTGTGGGCGACCGGATTGTGACCGCCGAACAGCCGCTCGGAGACTGCCTCCCGGTCGACGGCATAGAGCAGGGCCTGTCGCACCGAGCGATCGGCCAGGATCGGATTGTCGAGCAGCAGGTCGATGTGCTCGTAGAAGAGGCCGGGCACGTATTCCACCTGGTAGTTCCCGCCCAGTCGCGGCTCCAGCGCCATGGCCTGGTCCACCTCCAGCCCCAGTTCGCCGGCGATCATGTCGATCGAGCCGGAGAGCAGGTTGGCCTCCAGGGCGGCGCTGTTCTCGATGGCGCGTACGGTGATGCGATCGAAGGCCGGCGGCTGTCCGTACCAGGTTTCGTTCAGTTCCAGGGAGATCTCGGCGCCCGGCGTGATGTCGGTGATGCGGTAGGGGCCCCAGGAAAGCGCAGGATTGGTGGGATCGGCATCGAAGGCGGTGCGGTTGCGATAGGCGTCGGGAGCGGCCTCGAATATCGGTCGCTCGATGTGGGCCGGCAGCAGACGGAAGTCGGCAAAGACGTTGTACTGAAACGTCACGCGGTCGGTCAGGAAGGTGAAGCGCTTTTCGTCATGCACGCGCACCTCCAGCAGCCGGCGATAGAGCTCTGCGTTGGAGATGCCGGAGCCCGAGTGGCGCCCCACCTCCCAGGTGAAGACCACGTCCTCGGTGGTCACCGGGGTGCCGTCGCCCCAAGTCGCCTCGGGATGCAGCTCCAACGTGATGGCCAATCCCTCGCCGCCGTCGGGCAGGGCCTCACGCTCGACCAGGCCGTTCTCCAGGGTCGGCAGCTCGGTGCAGAGCATGCAGCTCGGTTCCCAGTCGTGATCGAAGTGACTGAGCGGGCGGTTGGTCATGGCGAGCACGTAGTACTTCGCGGCCATGGCATCGATGTTGGGGTGCAGCGTGCCGGGAAACTGGGTGATGCCGATGGTCAGTTCCCCGTCGCCGCCGGCCGCGGCTGCTCTATCCGATTGCAACACCGCGCCGGCGAAACTCGCCACCCCGACTATGGCTGCGACAAGAATGCCTCGGCTGACATCGCCCATATCCCTCATCCCCCGCTTGCTGTTCGTGAAACGTCGGTGAACTCCGTCCTGTCTCTTGTGCCTAGAGGATGTCCAGCGGCTGCGGGCCGTCGGGCGGTGGAAAGCCCTGGTCCAGCTCCTCGAGATCCTCTTGCGTCAACTCCTCCGACAAGGCCGCAATGTTCTCCTCCAGGTGGCCCAGATCGCTGGCCTTTGGGATGGGAAGCACCCCCTCCTGACGCAGCAGCCAGGCAAGGGCGATCTGGGCCGCCGTCGCCTCGTGGCGCTGTGCGATGCGCTTCAGGGGGCGTTGGCGCAGCAGCCGCCCCTGTTCGATGGGTGAATAGGCCATCACCGGCACGCCGCGCGCCTGGCACCAGGGCAGCAGGTCGGCCTCGATGCCGCGGCGCGAGAGATTATAGAGCAGCTGATTGGTGGCCAGGCCCTCGCTGCCCGGAAGCGCGTCGAGCTCCTGGCAGTCCTCCATGTCGAGATTGCTCACGCCCCAGGCGCGGATCTTGCCCTCTGCCTGCAACGCCGCGAAGGCCTCCAGCGTTTCCTCCAGCGGCCAGCTGCCGCGCCAGTGCAGCAGGTAGAGATCGAGCCGATCCGTGCCCATGCGGCGCAGGCTCGCTTCGCAGGCGCGCCGGGTGCCCTCGCGGCTGGCGTTGTGCGGCAGCACCTTGGTGACCAGGAACACCGAGTCCCGTCGGCCGGTAATGGCTTCGCCCACCACCTCTTCGGCGCCGCCGGAGCCATACATCTCCGCGGTGTCGACGAGCGTCAGGCCGCGGTCCAGTCCGGCTTGCAGCGCCCGGACCTCGCGGGCGCGCTCCTGCGAGCGTTCGCCCATGCCCCAGGTGCCAAGGCCGAGTTTCGGAACGCTGGTGCCATCGGGAAAGGTGATACTGGGACTGTCTGCTGTCATGGAAAGTGACCCTCCTGCTTGCCTCCCCGGTCCTGGCCCGGTCCTGAAGCGCTGCCTGGGGCGCGCCGCCGATTCCTGCAAAGGTGAGGGGCCAGCGGGCCAGGATCAATCCCAATGGCGTGTCACCGCTGCCTTGTTCGTCCGCGGAGGCAGGACTAGAGTGCCGCCTTATGGAGCCTGTCTGGCCGGGTTTCGGCCCTTGCCGGCGGGATGAGACAGGATACAACGGAGTTCGATGTTCCCTTCAGGTCAAGCGGGCCGGGCGGATCACGCTCCCGGCACGGATAAATCAAGCATGCGTTATATCTCCACCCGCGGCCAGGCGCCGGCGTTGGGTTTCGACGAGGTGTTGTTGGCCGGTCTGGCGCGCGATGGCGGCCTCTATCTGCCGGAAAGCTGGCCCGCGTTGACGCCGGACCGCCTGCGCAGCCTTGCCGGACTGTCCTATCCGCAGCTTGCCGCGGAAGTGATGCGCCCTTTCGTGGCGGGTTCCGCGGTCGAGGATCGCTTCGACCAGTTGGTGGCCGAGGCTTACGCCGGCTTTGAGCACAGCGCGGTGACCCCGCTGCGTCAGCTGGACGCCAATGAATGGCTGCTGGAACTGTTCCACGGGCCCACGCTGGCCTTCAAGGACGTGGCCATGCAGTTCCTGGGCCGCATTTTCGATGCGGTGCTGGAAGCCCGGGATGAGCGGGTGACCATTCTGGGCGCCACGTCGGGCGATACCGGCGCGGCGGCCGTAGAGGCCTTTGCCGGGCGCAGCCGCGTCGATCTCTTCATGCTGCACCCCGAGGGCCGTGTCTCCGAGGTACAGCGCCGGCAGATGACCACGGTGCAGGCCGACAACGTCCACAATCTGGCGGTCCGCGGCACCTTCGACGACTGCCAGGATCTGGTGAAGGCCTGCTTCAACGACCATGGTTTCCGCGACGGTCTGCACCTCTCGGCGGTCAACTCGATCAACTGGGCCCGGGTCATGGCCCAGATCGTCTACTACGTGGCCTCGGCGGTGGCTTTGGGCGCGCCGGAGCGGCGGGTAGCCTTTGCCGTGCCCACGGGCAACTTCGGCAATGTCTTCGCCGGTCACGCCGCGCGCTGCATGGGGCTGCCGATGGAGCGGCTGGTGGTCGCCTCCAACAGCAACGACATCCTGGCCCGCTTCTTCGAGCGCGGAGAAATGGCGATTGAAACCGTGGTGCCGACGCTCTCGCCCTCGATGGACATCCAGGTGTCGAGCAACTTCGAGCGGCTGCTGTTCGAGCTGCTGGACGGGCAGGGGGCTGCGGTGGCCGAAACCTTGACCACTTTCCGGCGCGAGGGGCGTTTCGCCCTGCCGGATTCGGTCATGGAGCAGGTGCGCGCCGGCTTTGATGGCTACAGGCTCGACGACGCGGGGACCGTGGCGGAGATCGCGCGCTGCTATGCGGCCTGTGGCGCGGTGCTCGATCCGCACAGCGCTGTCGGTCTGGCGGCCGCGCGGGAGAGACGGGGCGATCCGGCGGTGCCGATGATCACCCTGGCCACTGCCCATCCAGCCAAGTTCCCCGATGCCGTGGAGCGCGCCATCGGCCAGCGGCCGGCCCTGCCGCCGCGCTTGGCGGACCTGCATGAGCGTCCGGAGTGCCTGACGGTCGTGCCCGCCGACGAGGCGCAGCTCAAGGCCTTCATCGGCGCGCGCGCACGCGTGCAGACGGAGGCGGCATGACGGTGGAGGTTACGCGGCTCGCCAATGGGCTGACGGTCGCCAGCGACAGCATGGCGGAAGCCCAGTCTGTGTCGCTGGGCGTGTGGATCGGCGTCGGCACCCGGCACGAGACGCCGCAGACCAACGGTGTGGCGCACCTGCTGGAGCACATGCTCTTCAAGGGCACCCCCAGCCGCTCGGCGCAGGACATCGCCGAGCAGATTGAGGCGGTGGGTGGTCACCTCAACGCCTATACGGGCCGCGAGATCACCGCCTATCATGCCAAGGTGCTGACCGAAGACCTGCCGCTGGGCCTGGAGCTCATCGCCGACATTCTGCAGAACTCTCTCTTTGAGGACGCGGAGCTGGAGCGCGAGCGCCAGGTGGTGTTGCAGGAGATCGGGCAGGCGGCCGATACGCCCGACGACATCATTTTCGACCACTTTCAGGAAACCGCCTTCCCGGATCAAGGCGTCGGGCGACCGGTGCTCGGCCGGCCGGACATCGTGGCTCGGCTGGACCGCGAGGCCGTGCGCGGTTTCCAGCAGGCCAACTACGGCGGAGACTGCATCGTGCTCGCAGCAGCCGGCGCGGTGGAGCATGCGCGCCTGGTCGACCTGGCGGAGCGCCACTTCTCCGGCCTGCAGCGCGAGAGTCGCGCGGCGATCGACCAGCCGCATTACCGCGGCGGTGACTACCGCGAGGCCCGTGAGCTGGAGCAGGTGCATCTGATCCTTGGCTTCGACGGCATCGGCTTTCGCGATTCCGACTATCACGCCTGTGCCGCCTTCTCGACCGCCTTCGGCGGCGGCATGTCCTCGCGCCTCTTCCAGGAGCTGCGCGAGCGCCGCGGGCTGGTCTACTCTGTCTTCTCCTTCGCCGCGGCACAGGTGGACAGCGGAATCTTCGGTGTCTATGCCGGCACCGGCGAGCGTGAGGCGCGCGAGCTTCTGCCCGTGCTCTGCGACGAGTGGCAGCGGGTGGCGGAAGAGGGGCTGAGCGACGCCGAACTGGCGCGCGCCAAGGCCCAGCTGCGCGCGAGCATCGCCATGGGGCGGGAGCGCAACGAGAACCGCGTCGAGCATCTGGCCAATCAAATTCTCGTGCATGGCCGTCCGCTTTCGGCCGAGGAGATCCTTGCCAAGGTGGAGGCCGTGGACCAGGCGGATATTTCCCGGGTTGCCCGACGCCTGCTTGCCAGCCGTCCGACCTTGGTTGCCCTCGGGCCGCTCAGCGGGGTCGAGTCCTTCGAGCAGGTCTGTGAGCGCTTCGCGGCGCCACAGGCGGCTCGGGCCGCTGTCTGAGAGGTCATGTGGTGCTGCGCCCGCTACTCCTGGGTGGGGCAGCCGGACCGGTCCTGACGCACAAGCGCGTGCTGCTACGCCCGCCCCAGGCCCGCGACTACGACGCCTGGGCGATCCTGCGCGAGCGCAGCCGTGCCTTCCTCGAACCCTGGGAGCCCACCTGGCCGGCGGATGCCTTGAGCCGCCGCGCCTGGCGCTGGCGCCTGCGCCACTACGAGCGGGACCAGCGCGAGGGCTGGGGCTACACGCTGTTCATTTTCCGGCGCGACGATCGGGAACTGCTCGGCGGCATCACCCTGGGGAATCTCCGTCGCGGCGTGGCCCAGACCGGCAGCCTGGGCTACTGGATGGGCGAGCCTTATGCGGGCCAGGGCTATATGAGCGAGGCGCTGTTCGCTCTGCTGGATTTCGCCTTCGGTCCGCTGGGGCTGCATCGGGCCGAGGCGGCCTGCCTGCCGCACAATGCGGCCAGCCGCGCGTTGCTGATGAAGCTCGGCTTTCGCGAGGAGGGCATGGCGCGCGGCTATCTGCGCATCGCCGGGCGCTGGCAAGACCATGTGCTCTACGGCCTGATCGCCGAAGATTTTGCTGCCAGGCGCCGTCGCTTGCTCGAGACTTGACGGAGCGGGTGCCGCGCAGTCCAACCCCAGTCACTCGGTGGCGACGATGGCCTCGATGCGCTCCATGCCGCCCACTTCCGGCGCGTAGCTCTCCCAGAAGGGCTGGATGGCCTGCTGCCAGGCGGCACGGTCCACCGGCACCACCTGGGCGCCTTCGCTCTCGGCCAGGGCCATGGAGCTGGCGTGATCCTCAGCCATCAGCGCATTGAAATGGTCCGCCGCCTCGGCGCCGATTTCCACGAAGGCCTCCTGCTGCTCCGGGGTCAGGCTCTGGTAGAAGTCTTCCGCCAGGAAGAGAATGCCGAGCGCCCAGATGTGGCCGGTTTCCACCACATAGGGCACCACCTCGTGCAGGCGGAAGCCGACAGTGGCGGACTTGGTAAGGTCCATCATGTCGACAACGCCGGTCTGCAAGGCGTTGTAAACTTCGGGAATGGGAATCGGCGTCGGGTTGGCGTCCAGGCTCTCCCAGAGCTGGGTGTGCAGCGGGCTCTGAATCACCCGGATGCTCTGCCCGGCCACGTCCTCGGGGCTGTCCAGCGGCTCCTTGGCCAGGAGGTGGCGGGCGCCGTAGTTCACATAGCCCAGCACACGGAAGCCCTGTTCGCGATAGAGTTCGCGGAACTCATCGCCGATGGGGCCCTTCATGACCTGATCCACATGCTCGGCGTCGCGGAACACGAAGGGCATGTCGAAGACCTGCCCCTCGGGAACCCAGGCGCTCATGTTAGCAAGCGTGGACAGGCTGCCGTGGATGGAGCCGAGGCGGGCCCCTTCCGCCACCTCGCGCTCACCGCCCAGGGAGGAGTCGGTGGCGATGCGCAGATCGAAGGCGCCCGGAAGCCGCTCCTCCAGCCGCTCCTCGATGTAGGTCCAGACCAGCGTCTCCGGTTTGTCCGGTCCCAACAGCGAGGCAATGGTGACCGGACGCTGGGCCTCGGCGGTGCCGGCCGCAGCAACCAAGAGGCCGGCCAGCAGCAAGGCTGGCAGCTGGTGCAAGCGCATGAAAAACTCCTTGTTCCCCAATTCCCTATTTCGCCCAAGCCTAACGAATAAGCTCCAGCAGGCCAATGGACACCGCCGGGACATAGGTCACGATGGCGAGCCCGATCAGCAATGCGGCCAACAGCGGCAGCAGGGCGCGGAACACCTTGTGCACCGGCGTTTCCGTGACGGTGGCTGCGATGAAGGCCAGCATGCCCACCGGCGGGGTCAGACCGCCGAGCATCAGGTTGACGACGATCACCAGGCCGAAGTGGATCGGATCGATTCCCACTGCCACGGCCACCGGCAGGAGCAGCGGTGCCAGGATCAAAATCGCGGCTCCGATGTCCAGGATCATGCCGAACAGAAGCAGCAGCAGGTTGGCGAGCAGCAGGATCAACCAGGGATTCTCGGTGAGGCCGGTCAGGCTGCGCACCAGATCCTGCGGCACCTGCTCGGCGGCCAGGATGAAGGCGAAGGGTGCGGCGGCGCCGATCAGCAGGCCGATCAGCGCGCTTTCCTGGGCCGAGCGCTCCAGACTGTCCCAGAGGCCACGCAGGCCGTAGGCGCGGTAGATGAAGAGGCCGAGCAGCAGGGCATAGGTAACGGCCAGCACGCCCGCCTCGGTCGGTGTCACCGCGCCGATCCGGATGCCGCCGATGATCACCACCGCGAGGAAGAGCACCGGGGCGGCGTGAAGCCCGTGGCGCAGCCGGGTGGCGCCGTCGGCTCGCGCCCCGGCCGGGGCCTGTCCCTGCCGCCGGGCCAGAAGGTGGACGGCGAGCATCAGGCAGAGTGCAAGCAGAAGTCCCGGACCGATGCCGGCAAGCCAGAGCGCGCCCACGGAAAGGTTGCCCGCAGCCGCCAGGATTAACAGCGCCACCGAGGGCGGCACGATGTTGGGCAGCACCCCGGAGGCGGCCGTGATGGCGCAGGCCAGGGGCGGCGAGTAGCCGTGGCGAATCATCTGCGGGGCCAGCAGCTTGGCGCTGAGCGAGGCTTCCGAATAGGAGGAGCCCGAGATGCCGCCGTAGAGCAGGCTGGAGACCACGCTCACCTGCCCATGGCCGCCGCGCAGATGCCCCACCAGGCTGAAGGCGAAGTCCATCAGGCGGCGGGTGAGGCCCCCGGCGTTCATCAGCGTGCCGGCCGTCAGGAAGAGCGGCACGGCAAGCAGCAGGAACTTGCCAGCGCCGTTGACCAGGTTCTGCACCAGCGCCGGCGGCGGCAGCAACGGCAGGGCGACGCCGGAAAGGAACACCCCGAACAGCAGCGCGAAGGCCACCGGCACACCCAGGAGCAGGGTGGCGAGAAAGCCCAGGCCCATGACCAGGCTGACCGAGGCTGCCGGCAGGCTCACCGCTTCGACGTGATGCAGCAGCAGATAGAGCAGCGCGCCCAGCAGCAGGCTGAGCGGTCCCTGCCAGCGGGCGATGCCCCGCTCGAAGCCGGCCAGCGCGATGCAGAGCAGGCTGGCGAGACAGCTCAGCGGGATGAAGAGGAACTTGAGCCAGACCGGCAGCAGCAGCGCCGGACTGGTGCCGCCGATACGCTGCATCAGCTCCAGGCCCGCAATCAGCAGCATGAGGGTGACGTAGGCAACGATCCCGTCGATCAGAATGGCGAGCGCCGGTTGCCACGCCGGCGGCAAGCGGTCGCGCAGCAGGGTGAGTGCGATGTGCTGGCGCGCCCTGAGCGCCAGCGGCAATCCCAGAAAGATTATGTAGATGAACAGCCAGATTGCTGCTTCCTGCGCCCAGACCAGGGAGGTGCCCAGGAGGTAGCGCCCGGTGACATTGGCCAGCAGGATGAGGATGAGCCCCGACAGGCAGAGCGTCGCCAGGGCGGCGATGCTCCGGTCCAGGCCGTGGAGCAGCCGGCCCGCGGTGCCGCCCTCAGCTACCGTGCTGCTGGCCGTCACCGGCAAACTCCGCACGGACCGCTTCGTCATGCTCGCCCAAGGCCGGCACGGCCCCGAGGCGGTCTTCCTCCATGCCCGGAACCACTGGAGGCGGCGCCAGGAGTTGCACGTCACCGCCGCTGGTGGCGACCTGCACGTAGCGGTTTTGCGGGTGGGCGGCGAGGTCGGGCAGGGTGGAGAGGCGGCCATAGGCGATGCGCGCGCCCTCCAGCCGCGCGATCACCTCGGGCCGGGACAGCGTGGCGAAGACAGCATCGATCTCGGCGTTGAGTGCCGGGCGGTTGGTGACCCGATCGGGACCGCTGGCAAAGCGCGGATCGCCGGCCAGCTCCGGCCGGCTGAGCACCTGTTCGCAGAAGGCCAGCCATTCGCGCTCGTTCTGGATCGAGAGCAGGATTCCCTGCGCGTCTCCGCAGCGATAGAGGCCGTAGGGGGCAATCGTGGGATGGTTCAGGCCCGGTCGCTCGGGAATGATGCCGCCGTAGACGTGCTGCAGGTAGGGCACGTTCATCCAATCGGCCATGGCGTGGAACAGCGAGACCTGAATGCCGCGCCCCTGGCCACTGCGTTCGCGGGCGAAGAGGGCCTGAAGCACCGCTTGGTGGGCGTACATGCCGCAGGCAATGTCGCAGACCGAAACCGCGACCCGCCCCGGCTCGGCCGGTGAGCCGGTCAACTCGGCCAGGCCCGACTCCGCCTGCACCAGGAGATCGTAGGCCTTGAGATGCGCCAGCGGTCCACTATCGCCGTAGCCGGAGATGTCGCAGGTGATGAGCCGCGGATGGGCGTTGCGCAGCGCGGCGCTGCCCAGGCCCAGGCGGGTGGTGGCGCCCGGGGCCAGGTTCTGGATGAAGACGTCGGCGCGCGCGATCAGCTTGCGGACGAGAGCGAGGTCGTCCGCTTGCTTGAGGTCGACCCGGCAGGATTCCTTGCCCCGGTTCAGCCAGACGAAGTAGGCGCTCTCGCCCCTGACATGGCGATCATAGCGCCGGGCGAAATCCCCCTCGGGTCGCTCCAGCTTGATGACCCGGGCGCCCGCGTCGGCCAGGCGCGAGGAGCAGTAGGGGGCGGCGACGGCCTGTTCCAGGGCAACGACGAGCAGGCCTTCGAGATCGCGCGGCATGGTTTTCCCTTCTTGCCAGGTCCGGCCCAGACTGGTTCCCCAGGCACGGGCGGCGTAGCTTCCTTTAGACAGGCTGTTCTGACAACCACGCGACCCGCCATTTGCCGCCGATTACCGCACAAATTGAGCGGATATTTTCTTTAATATCAATCAGATAGATCGCCACGCCGCGATTGGCCTGCAGAGAGGGTTCTCACATGCCCAGCCAGGTGGGAAGTCCTACCGGTGTAACCGCCGATATCACCCACGGCCCGCTTTGTTCTTGCTTGGGCATGACCGGATTGGGCCGCTACTGGAATGCCTTTGGCTGAAGCTGCCATTCCACGGATGATTTCCCGTTTGGTCGAACTCGTTTCCGGCGAGCTTCTCGGAGACGGCTGTTCCGGCAGATCAACCGTCTGACAGCCGACCAACTATCGAACGGACATACCGCTCCCCGGGGCAGAAATGCGTTTTCCGGTTGGCATAGTACCTGAATCCGTGCCAAAACCAACATATACGGTGCGAATCTTTGTAGTGCTGTTGTTCGTAGGGCACGGAACTAAATGGCGCGCAGCGACCTCATGATCAATCTCGTCAAGGCCAGCGTCCGCGGTGACGTTGCCGATGCGCGCGCTGTCGCCGAAGCCATCGCCGCGGACGAGCGGTCGAAGAAACATTCCGGCGTCGCAGAGCGCATAGCGCGCGTCCTTGATACACCGCAACCAACGCAGCGGAACGGACAGGCGCCGGGCATCCGGGTTCGCGACGGCTCGGGCGGCATTCAACGCACCGAGCCCCGGCGCCCTCTGTCAGCTCTATATCTTGACGAGGCTATCCGCAAAGCTTGTGACGAGCTGATCGAAGAGCAGCGCAGGGCCGATGTCCTGCGGGTGCACGGTCTGGAGCCCCGCCATCGGTTGCTTCTGGCCGGCCCCCCTGGGAACGGGAAAACCTCGCTTGCGGAAGCGATAGCTTACGAGTTGGCCTTGCCGCTCTTCACGGTTCGCTATGACGCGGTCGTGACAAGCTATCTCGGCGAAACGGCGCAACGCCTACGCCGGCTGTTCGATTTCGCCCGGACGGAACCCTGCGTCCTCTTTTTCGATGAGTTCGACGCCATCGGCAAGGAACGGGGCGATATCCACGAGACCGGCGAGATCAAGCGGGTCATCACGACGCTCCTGCTTCAGATCGATGACCTGCCTCCTTATTGCGTACTGGTCGGGGCAACGAATCACCCCGAATTGTTGGATCGCGCCACCTGGCGTCGATTTGAACTGCGGCTGAACCTCGATGCTCCATCCGTCAAGGAAATGATCAAGTATTTCGATGACCAACTCGATACGCTGAACGGTCAGCCGGGATATACCGCCAAACGCTTATGCGAGTCGGTCAATCCTGTCAGCTTTTCAGAGGCGGAGGCTTTTTTTCTTGATGTGAGGCGGAGAATAGCTTTGTCTCAGGGCGCTCGTGAACTCCGATATATATTAGATGATCGCGTCAAAGCTTTCCGTGCACGTTCCGGCATGCGGGAGACAGGGGGCATAGATGGTGGAACGACCGATCCTCCAGTTTCCTGATCCGGTGAATGCTACTCGTCCTACAGGAAGTCCACGTGTCCCCCCGAGACCATCGGGACCCGGGCGGGCCCGGCAGGGCGAGCGCTTTCAGGCTACTTTCGACAGACTCAGCGCGACGCTTGCCGGCGACGACCCGCTGGTCGCGCTTCGTCAGGACCCTGCCGGCATTGCGCCGGAGCGCGCGCTCGTTTTCGTGACGGCTGGCAGTGTTTCAAATTTCGCCAAAGTAGCGCGCGAGGCCGGGCTCGAAGTCTTCTCCGAAGAGGAGCTAGGGTCCTTGGAGGACTATCCGGACGGTTTTCAGCCGGCGGGAGACGCAGCGAGACTGGCGCGCACATTATATGCGACCATTCCCACCGTTGAGTCATTCCAGCAGATGCTGTCGCTGTGGAAGGCTCACCAGCGGGGAGAAAACGCGCCGCATGGCGCCGGCCCCTGGTGGAACGTCTTCGACCTGCTCCTCGAATTGCGCCCGTGGGGGCCGCAGGACCGGCTTGGCGACACGGCGCGCGCTGTTATCGAAGATCGGCTCGCCTTCCGGCTGGACGAAGATCCAATCTCCATCGAGTTTGAAATCTGGCCGACCGTGAGCGCCGCGAAGCGGGCAAGCTGGCGCAGCGAGCTGGAACAACGGGTGGCCGCACGGGAAGGCTCGATCTTGGATCGCAGCTCGATTTCCGAAGATGGCTTTATCTATGAAGCGCTTCTCGTTGAACTGCCTTGCATTGCCGTGCGCGAGATGCTGGCCGATCCTGCCGATATCAACGGTCTAGCCACCCTTGAAGGCGTACAGTTCATCCTGCCACAGACTATCGGCCAGGCCATACCGGATGGTGCCGACGCCGCAGGAGAGGATCGCGTCGTTGAAGGCGCATTCGATCCCGACGCGCCGATCCGCGCCGCGCTTCTCGACGGCACACCTGTAGCGGCCCATCGGTCCCTCGATGGCGGTGTCGTCATCGAAGATATTCACGACCTGGTAAGGTTGTCGCCGGTGGCCCAGCGTTATCACGCTACCGCGATGGCTTCGCTGATCCTGCGCGGCGATCTCCAGGCCGACGGCACGCCTCTAACAGATTCGCGGCTCATTAGCGTACCGGTTTTGATCGACCAGCAGGATGGCGCTGAAACTGCGGGGAACCGCCTCTTCGTCGATATGGTGCACACTACTCTGATGCGGCTGATCGGCACCGACGAGCCGGCGGCACCGGACGTCTTTGTCGTCAATTTCTCGATCGGGGTCCGCGACAGTCACTTCTCCGGCCGCATCAGCGCGCTCGCGCGGCTGATGGACTGGTGGGCGGCGAAGGAAGGACTGTTGTTTGTTATTTCGGCAGGCAATGTCGGCAATCTCGCCCTTCCCGGGACGACTGCGATGGATTTCGAGAACGCCACGATCGCTGCCCGCCGGGCTACAGTTCGCGAGGCAATGCGCGATGGCATTTTCAACCGCACGCTTCTGGCGCCGGCGGAGTCATTGAACGGCCTGACCGTGGGCGCATTGTCGCTTGATCACGTTAATCAAACGCCTCCGCAGCAGGCCGGCATTCTAGAACTGGAGGAGGACGGCGAGTTCGTGCCGCAGATGACCAGCGCGCTTGGGCTGGGCTCCCGCCGGTCCATCAAGCCCGATCTCGTTGAGGCGGGCGGGTGCCTTGAAGTGCGCGCTATGCCCCAAGGGACAGATGTCAGCTTGCGGGGCATGCAGTCCAGTCGGACCGGTTTGGTTGCAGCGTCACCGCCAGGACAAGACGCGACGCAAAAATCCCGCGGCACGAGTCCTGCGGCTGCCCTAGTCACCCGTTCGCTATTACGCGCAGCCGCAGCGCTCACGGGAGAAGATGGCCCCTATGAGGGACTGGAACTGTCCCGTCAGCAGAACGCACTTCTGACCCGGGCGTTGGCGGTGAATGCCGCCAGATGGCCCCAGGATGCGCTCGATCTCTATGATGAAGAGAAAACTCGGCTAGGAAGCAGCCAACATCTTCGCGCAAAGGAGGAAGTCTGCCGCCATTTTGGGCACGGTTATTTGGACGGCGGATTGATGCAGGAGTCTCCTGAGGCAGGCGTGACGATGGTCGGCCTGGGATCGATCCGCAAGAATGGTGCGCAGGTTTTTAGGATGCCCGTACCGCCATCACTGTCGGGAGAGAAGCTTCCCCGTTCCATGCGCGTGACCCTCGCCTGGTTTTCACCGGTCAATCCTTCGCGCGCTCAATACCGGCTGGCTGCGTTGGAAGCCGTAGCGGTCAACGACGCCGATGAAGACGACGACAGGTGGGGTTTCGACATGACCCCCGACGGGCTTGATGCGAACATCATCAAGCGCGGATCAGTATGGTCCAAGCGGCTGAAGAACAGAATCCAGACGATACCCGAATTCGGTGATGACGCCGACATCCCGATCCGGGTGCAGTGCCGTGACGCATCCGGTGGCGGGCTGAATCAGGATGAAGATATCCTGTATGCCATAGCCGTGACGCTTCAAGTCGAAGCCGAGGTCCAGTTCGATATTCATCAGGAAATCGAGCAGGCATTGCTTGTTCGGGCGCAGGCATAGTACGGGCATCGTCTGATCGGTGAAGGTGCGTCCGGCACGCCGAACCGGGCTATAGGCGCTGCGCGCTCGGAACCGCCTCCGGTACTTCCGTCATGCGGCGACTATCCCTTGCGCTGGCTATTGAGCGTTCTGGAATGTCGGCTTTCAAGACGCGGCAGAATTGGTCCCCACGTCCTATATGGGCGCGCGAAGCGGACATCTGGTGGCTATCAGGCAGCTCAGCCTTCCCCTTAGCCTATTTTGGAGGGGTATAGAGGGCTATAGAGTAGACATAGTTCTCATCGCTATCCCGCATGTCCCGCCTGAAAGGGAGATGGCACTCATGGCCGAGGCTGACTATGCGCCGCTTTTCCAGCACGGGCCCGATCGCACGGACTACGAGCGCCTGGGCGACGGAGGCGTGGTGCGCGAGCGCTGGCGGGGCCGCGATTGGCTGATCGTACCGCGGGAAGCCCTGGCCGACCTGGCGGCGGAGGCCTTTTCCCGCATGGCGCATCAGCTGCGTCCCAGCCATCTGGCCCAGTTGCGCGCCATCCTCGACGACCCGGAGGCCAGCGACAACGACCGCAGCGTGGCCAGGGCCCTGCTGCACAATGCGGTGATCGCCGCCGCCGGCGCCTTGCCGCTCTGCCAGGATACCGGCACCGCCATCGTCATCGGCGAGAAGGGGGAGGGGGTGCTGACCGGCGGGGAGGACGCCGCCGCTTTCTCGGACGGCATTGCGCGCACCTATGCCACTCGCAATCTGCGCTTCAGCCAGCTCGCACCGCTCTCCCTCTATGAGGAGCGCAACACCGGCAGCAACCTGCCGGCTCAGATCGAGGTCGCCGCCGGACCGGGCAGCGACTATCGCCTGCTGTTCGTCGCCAAAGGCGGAGGCAGCGCCAACAAGACCTTCCTCTTCCAGCAGAACACCGCGCTGCTTTCGCCCGAGCGCCTGCGGGCCTTTCTGGCGGAGAAGGTGGCGACCCTAGGCGCTGCGGCCTGTCCGCCCTATCACCTGGCCCTGGTGATCGGGGGACTGTCGGCCGAACAGACCCTCAAGACCGTCAAGTTGGCGAGCTGCCGGGCGCTGGATAACTTGCCGGAGAGCGGCGATGCCAGTGGTCGGGCTTTTCGCGACCGGGCGCTCGAGGCCGAGGTGCTGGCGATCACACGCGAACTGGGGATCGGCGCGCAGTTCGGCGGCAGGTACTTCTGCCATGACGTGCGGGTGATCCGACTGCCGCGTCACGCCGGCTCGCTGCCGGTCGGGCTGGGGGTGTCCTGCTCCGCCGACCGGCAGGCGGCGGCAAGGATCACGGCGGAGGGCGTCTTTCTGGAGCGCCTGGAAGCTCATCCGGAACGCTTCCTGCCGGAGTTGGATGAGCGCGTCGCGCCGGCGGTTTCCATTGATCTCACCCAGCCCATGGCGGCCATTCGGCGTCAGCTTTCCACCTTGCCCGTGGGCACACGGCTCTCGCTCACCGGTCCTTTGGTGGTGGCACGGGACAAGGCCCATGCGGCGCTGGCCGCGCGTCTCGCGGCGGGAGAGCCCCTGCCGGACTATGTGCGCGACCATCCCGTTTACTACGCCGGCCCGGCCAAGACACCTGAGGGCATGGTCAGCGGCGCCTTCGGACCGACCACGGCCGCGCGCATGGACGGCTACATGGAGGCCTTTCTCGCCGCCGGCGCCTGGCCAATCAGCCTCGGCAAGGGCAATCGGAGTGCGGCGGCGGCCGAAGCCTGCGCGCGCCACGGCGGTTTCTACCTCGGCACCATCGGCGGCGCGGCTGCGGCCATCGCGCGCGACCACATCCGTTCGGTGGAAACGTTGGACATGGAAGAGTTGGGGATGGAGGCGGTGCGCCGGATCGAGGTCGTCGACTTGCCGGCCTTCCTGGTGATCGACGACAAGGGGCGCGACTTCTACCGGGACGGCGCTCCGGGCGCAGCATGAGCCATCCCATTGTAACAAGAAAAATTGTTTATCCGTTGTAGTAGACGCCCACCACCAGGTGCAGGTCGTTCACCTGGCTGCGGGCGATCTCGAACTCCTGCGCGGGATTGAGTTGGCGCAGGCGTAGCCGCCCGGCGTCGAGGCTGACCAGTTCCTTCACCCAGGCGCGATGCTCGCCGTCCTCGGCCGCCACGATGACCAGCACGTCGCGCCCGGGACGCACCGGCCGCTGCGGATGGATCAGCAGCAGGTCGCCCTGGCGATAGCGCGGCTCCATGGAATCGTTGACCACGTACATGGCGAAGGCGTCGCGCACGGTGGCCAGAGGGGCGGGGCGTTGGATCCACTCGATGGGGTCGAAGGTGACCACCATGCCGTCGGGACCGGCCTGGGCGCTGGCAAAGACCGGCAGGTCGCGGGCGTTGAGCAGAGCCCCGCCGGCCAGCGGCTCCGCCGCCTCGGTTGCGGCGGGCTGGTAGCGGCCCTCGGCCAGAGCCTTGGGGTCGGCGCCCATCACCTCGGCCAGTCGCAGAAGGTAGCGCGGGTTGCGGATGCTGCCGGCCTCGAGCTGCTGCACCGCCTGCTGCGACACGCCGAGGCGTGCTGCGAGCTGCGGCTGTGACAGCCCGGCCGAGCGGCGCCAGCGCCGTAGAGTCTGAGCCAGCGTATCCATGGCCGCACTTTGCCATAACGCTCTGGATCGGGCAACAAGGAATGTAGCGAACAACAAGAAAAATAGTTGAAAAGAGAACAAACACCGAACATACTTCCCGGGTCGATAGGCAAGCCGAGAGGGAGGCAGGCGATGGCGGCCCAGCGCAAGGAAAAGCAGGAATCGGTCAGGGAACCAGTTGAGAGACCTGATCCACTCGACAACGAGGCAGAGGAGGAGGTGCGGGAAAGCCTGCACGCCATGGCCGCCCGACTGCATCCCGGCGTGGACTGGGAGCGGATGAGCCCCGAGTCCGTGCGATCTGCCTTGGGGCTGGCTCCGGAGGGCTGCCGAGAGGGCCAGGAGTACCTTTGCGGCCGCCTGGCACGCGGTGCCGGCGATCCTCTGCCCCAAGTTGGCAGTCTGGCGTTTCGGTTGGGCTGGCGCCACGGCCAGCCGGCCAAGTCGCGGCGGCGACGCTGGCGCGCCCGTCCGGTCGCAACGACGGTGAAAGGAGGCTCGGCATGAAGCGGGGGCGCGGTCGTGGCGACCCCGGCAGGGGCGAAAGAGGGCAGGACGCGCTCGCGCTGCAGCGGCGCCACAGTCCGACCGAGCGTGTGGACATTCTGCTGGACCGCTGGCTCGAGACGGCGGACGAAATGAGCGTGGTGCGCGAAGAGCGCCAGTCCGTCGAACGCCGTGTGCTGGACGCGCGGCTCTGGGGATCACTGGGAGCGGGGCAGCAGCGCGCAGCTTTGCGGCTGGAAGCCGGCTTTTCCATCCTGTCCCGGGGCATCGGCATGCAGGCCAGCGCCATCGGCCGGCCGCGGCTCGACGGCACGCCCCAGGAGCCAGACTACCCGCAGGAATTGGTGGAGGATTACCTGCGCTGGAGCCGGGCCTGTCGTCAGGAAGGGCTCGACCACGACATGGTCATGGACGTGCTCGGCCAGGGCTATTCCTGCAGCGAAACCGACCGACGTCGGCGGCAACGCAAGGGCAGGGCGGCCCAGGGCCTGCGAGACGCCCTGAGCCTCTTCTGCCGCCTGCGCGGCTGGCCGCCGGAGTAGTGGGTAGGGGACTGGCGCCCAGGGGGAGACTGTTCCCCTGGGCGCTTGTCAGGATGCTGTGCTCAGCCGGCTGCCTTGGCGGCAGCGGCCAGGCCGCGGTCGAGATCGGCCAGGATGTCGTCGATGTGCTCGATGCCGACGGAGAGGCGGACGTAGCTGGGCGTCGCGCCAGTGGCCTGCAGTTCTTCCGGCGTCAGCTGGGAGTGCGTGGTCGTGGCCGGGTGGATCGCCAGGCTGCGGGCATCTCCGATGTTGGCGACGTGATACAGCATCTCCAGGCCGTCGATGAAGGCGCGACCCGCCTCGATGCCGTCCTTCAGTTCGAAACCCACGAGACCGCCGAAGCCGCCCTTCAGGTAGGTCTCGGCCCGGCGCCGCTGTTCGGCATCTTCGTGCAGTGAGGGGTAGATGACCCGGGCGACTTCCGGCCGGTCACGCAGCCACTCGGCCACCTGCTGCCCATTGCGGCTGTGCTCGCGAATGCGCAGCGGGAGGGTCTCCAGCCCCTGGATGAACTGAAAAGCGTTGAAGGGGCTCATCGCCGCGCCGAGGTCGCGCAGCAGCGTGACCCGCGCCTTGAGGCCATAGGCGATGGGGCCGAGCGGCTTTACCGCTTCGGTCCAGACCGCGCCGTGATAGCTGGGGTCTGGCTGATTCAGCAGCGGGAAGCGCTCTGCATGGGCTTCCCAATCGAAGTTGCCGCCATCGACGATGAGGCCGCCGATCGAGGTGCCATGGCCGCCGATATATTTCGTGGTGGAATAGACCACGACGGCGGCGCCGTGCTCGAGCGGCCGGCACAGGAGCGGGGCGGCCGTGTTGTCCATGATCAGGGGCACGCCCACTTCACGTCCGATGGCGGCCACCTCCCCGATCGGGAAGACGTTCAGCTTGGGATTCGGCAGCGTCTCGGCATAGTAGGCGCGGGTCTTGGCGTCCGTCGCCCGGCGGAAGTTCTCCGGATCGGTGGGGTCGACAAACCGCACCTCGATGCCCTGCTGGCGCAGGGTATGGGCAAAGAGGTTCCAGGTGCCGCCGTAGAGGTCGGTGGCGCTGACGATATTGTCGCCTGCCTGGGCGATGTTCTGGATGGAGTAGGCGGAAGCCGCCTGTCCAGAGGCGACGGCCAGCGCTGCAGCACCCCCCTCGATCGCCGCAACGCGCTTCTCCAGCACGTCGCAGGTCGGATTCATGATCCGGGTGTAGATGTTGCCCAGTTCCTTCAACGCGAAGAGATCGGCCGCGTGGTCCGTGCTCTGGAACTGGTAGGAGGTGGTCTGATAGATCGGCACGGCCACCGCGCCGGTGGTGGGATCGGCGCGATAGCCGGCGTGCAGGGCAAGGGTCTCGGGATTTCGGGAATTCTGGCTCATGGTTCACTCCTCTGGTTTTCACGTCTCCGGCGCAGTCCGCCGGCGGGCGAGGGGCTCCACGATGCCGTGGCGCTTTAGCATTTGGTAACCCGGAGCAAGCTGCCCCCTCAAATCCCGGGAGCCGGTTGGGCCGGCCAGTCCGCACCACAAAACAAAAAAACACCGCTCGGCCAAGGCCGGGCGGTGCTCCCAACGCTTTAGCCGTACTTTTATAGCGCCCGCAAGCTGTCTCACTCAAATCGGCGCTGTTCCTGACCTAGCATTGCCATTCTATGCCGTCAAGAAAGGCAGCGCCTTTGCTAGATTGCCAGCAGGGCAAAGTAGACTGCGCCGCCTATCAGCAGGATGCCAGTGAAACGTGAGATGGTCGCGCCAAAGGGTGCCACCTTTTCCGCCGTCACCAGCAGGGTCAGCAGTGCCATCCAGGCCAGGTTCATCGTGCCGCCCACGAAGGCAAGCACCATCAGCGCCCAGCAGCAGCCGATGCACCAGCTTCCGTGCAACAGTCCCATGAGCAGGGCGCCACGGTCGCCGTCGCGCCAGGCGGACATGAGGAAGCCGAAGGGCGAGCGACATTTGGTCAAACAGGCGTCTTTGAACCCTGTCAGTTGATAGATCCCGGCCGTAAGCAGCAGCGTCGCCGCCACCCAGGGGCTGGTGAGCACGCCCATGGGGGAGAGAACCAGGCCCGCCTGAAGACCCCACTGCATTCCAGTGGCCGCAATGCTGTAGCCGGCCCAGGCAACCAGATAGGCGCCGGTGAAGAGAATGCTCCGCCGCCGCGCCACTTCGGGCTGCCGTCGCGCCACGAGCTGCCTGTACAGCAGCACCATGGGCACTGCGCCCGGCAGCATCATTGCCGCCATCATCACGGACCACATCACGAACACGGCCGCGACGTTCGTGGGAGTCCATACGGCTGTGCCCGGCATCATCAGGTGGACCAGTCCCGAATGCATACTGCCCGTATGCATGGTCATTGCTGGCCAGACAACGAGACCCCAGGCCACCAGGATGGCGGCCAGCAGCCCCGCGAGTGTTGCGGGGCTGCTGGTGCGGAGGATACCTCCTTCGCGTTGCATGGTTCAGCCTTCGTAGGCGAAGGGTGAATAGAAGGCGGTGCGGCCCGTCACGTCGCAGCGGATGTCACCCGCCTGAAGCTTGAAGGTGCTGGACTTCGCGACAGTGGCCGGGAATCCCGGCGCCACGGCGAGCGGATGCCCGCTGATCGAGGCCTTGCCGCCGTCGAGCCCTTCGATCGCCTGCATGTCGGCTTCCGCCACGGAGCCCACGTCGAGCCGGCATCCACCCTCGGACTGCTCGAAGCGGATGCGCGCCGGTGCCACCTCCGTCACTTCGCCGATCAGCGGGGACAGATTGGCAGGGTGCCCGCCAGCCGCGCCGGAGAAGATGCGCTGCAGTGCCGCTCGCTGTTGATCATCGGCGCGATCGTCGAGATAGAGGGCCACCCGCCAGTTGCCATCCGTCATACGGCCGGGGGAGTGGAGGGCGAGCGCGACGTTGAGGTCCTCCAGCCGGACGCCGCCGTCCTCGCCTTCGTCGATGTGCCAGCCCACCAGTCCGGTACAGGTGCCGCCGGTCGGCTTCTCGGTATAGACACAAGGGCAGGCGCCTTCGCAGGTGCAGGCTTCCGCGTAGAATCCCTTCAGGTTCCAACTGGCCATGACAGCCTCCTCTGTGTTGAAGCGGTGAAGGTTAAAGTGTGGCGCCGTCCTTACGTTTCTGCATGAGGACTGCATGAGAATTTCATGGGAGGGACTGCAGCGACTTCAGGCTCGGCGGACCTGGTCGTCTTCCTCCTCGCGCAGGGCGTAGCCATATCCACGCACCGTTCGAATCAGGGCGGCTCGCGTGCCGAGCTTGCGACGCAGGGACGCCACCACGGTATCGACGACGTTGCTGCCGCCGTCAAAGTGTCGCCCCCAGATGTCATTCAGCAGAGCGTCGCGCGCGACTGCCTGGCCGGGACGTTCCCAGAGGTAGCGTATCACCTCGAACTCGAGCCGGGTGAGGGGGACCGGCCCGGCCTCACCGCGCAGGCTGCGTCCCGTGACATCCAGGAGCCCCTGCTCTTCCTCCCCCAGTTCCTTGCCGACGAGCCAGGACAGCCAGCCATCCACCGACGCCGGGCCCATGTCCAGCATCGCCGTGTGGAAGGTCGTGCCCTCGAACTCCACGGCACACTCCGGGAGCATGCGAAAGCCAAGTTGCGTTGCAACGGCACTGTAGGCCGCCGGCTCTGCCAGGGTCAGGTAGACCCGGCGCAGCCGCGGGCGCTGCTCCATGTAGCAGCGCTTGATGTCGAGCCAGGCGGCCGCCTGCACCGGCGAGGCCTGTTCGCCCTCCCGCCAGCTCAGCCAACGTCGCAGGAACAGGGCGCACTGCCCGCGGGGCAGCCGGTTTTCGCGAAGGTGGTTCCACCAGCGCGCGGTGATGGGATCATCTCGCAGCAAAGGTTCCGGCAAGGTCGCCGGATCGAACATTACATAGAATCCGGCAACCTCCTGCTCCGGCTGCAGGACCACGGAAAAAGTCTGGGGTGCGCGGTCCCACAGGCGCTCCAGGGCGGAGCGGCAGCCGGCCGGCTCATGGGATCCCGCCACAGCCTTGATCGCCGCCCCGTGTTCGGGCTGCGCCTCGGTTACCGCCAGCGACGAGGATTCCCGCGGAAAGAAAGCGTCTCGTACGGCCGGGTTGCGCAGCAGATAGATCAGATCAGCGGTATATCGCCACAGTTCACCCCCGTGGGTGCCGGCTGCCGCTTCCCTGAGCAGGCGCCAGGCAGCGCGTCGGGCCTGGCGGAAGCCCTCTGGGTTGCAGGCTTCGAAATCGGCGGCGATCGCTTCGCGGATGGCGTCGTGCAGCGACAGACCGCTTTGGTCGGAATCGATGAAGGGGAGGTGAGCAATGCGGTCCAGAAGCGCCTGGCCGCCTGCAGTGGGCGCGACTGCCTCGATAAGGGGCACCGTAATGCGACGGACGACCGAACTGGCGCGCAGGACATCGCGCAGCTCGGAGTCTTCCACCGAACCGAGGTAGAGGCGGGACAGTTGATGGAGAACGCGCTCCAGAGGGGCGTCGCTGTCCAGACCTTCGCTGCGGGCCAGGGTCGCTGCCATCGTGAGAGCGAGCGGGTGGCCGTGGGCAAATCGCACGATCGTTTCTGCGGCATGTGGCGGCGCACCGGCATGTTCGACCAGCTGGCGTGCAGCCGCGTCGTCGAGCGGCCGCAGGTGCAGCGCCCGAAACAGGCCGTGCCAGTCCGGATCCATCAGCCAGGATGGATTGGGAGGAAGGCGGCTTGCGAGCACCAGGCGCGCGCTCGCGGGGAGTGCCGGCAGCAGCGACTGGCGCAGCCAGGTGTCCAGCAGACTGAGATTTTCGTAGTGGTCGAGTATCAGGAGGACCGGATGCTCGCGTCCGGCCAAGACCCTGCCGGCTTCCAGGGGAGACAGAACCGACTGGCCGAGCGCTTCGGAGAGGCTGTGCAGCAGCCCTGTGGCCGTGGGCTCGATACCTGTGCCGTCCAAAAGGACGCTCTCGTTCGCGGCACTGGTCGCTTGCTCGGCCAGGTTCCGCAGAAGCGTGGTCTTGCCGATTCCCGACATGCCATGCACATGCGTGACGATCGGGGCGTCCCCGTCCAGGCAGCGAAGCAGCGCGTCCTGCTCGCGCTCCCGTCCAACCATGCCGTGATGGTTGTTCTGTAGCAGGCGGTCGCGGATCGTGTGCACGTCTGCTCCCTGGGCCGGTCCGGACCCTGGTGCCTCTCCGGTACGCGATCATGGCGTTCGCAATGTTCGAGCGCCGCGCCGGTCAGCTGGAGACGAACTGTGAAATATTATGGATAAATTAGCAATAGGCTGGCGCCATTGCCGGCCAGGGACGGGCAGCACCTTTGGGGGCCGCTTTCACCCGATGTGGGTGGAGTGCTTCACCCTGCCGGCAGCGGGCTCAACTCCATGACACGCGATGCGGGTCCATGAAGGGGATTGCGACCGCGCGGGTCAGGCGCGACAGCAGGGCCAGGCCGCGCCCCTGGCCGGGTTGTCGGTAGGGCACCAGCAGCCGCTTGTAGGTGACCCAATGGCTTTCCCCCTGTGACGGGGAGATCAGCGTCCGTACATGGTCGAAGCGCGGCCGTGCCGATTCGAGCGTCGGCTTGTAGGGATCCCAGACGCGCCGCAGCAGACTATCGGCGCAGGGCGCGAAATCGTAGCGGCGTCCCTTCGCCTCGGCAGCCCAGCTTTCGCCGAAGACCTGCCGCAGCGCCGAGCTCTCGCCAATGTGAGAGAAGAGGAGACTGGCATCCTCCTCGTCCTCGTCAAAGAGCACCAGCTTGTCCATCAGGCCGCGCCGCTCGAACTCCGCGCGCAGTTCCGGTGTGAGATAGCCGTCGCTGTCCTGAAGCCCCTTGAGCAGCAAGCCGAAGCCATTGTGGGAGTTCATTGCCTCGGATAGTGACCGCTGCAAAATGCTGGGGCGGGGCAGGGGCGTGACACCGCTGTAGGCGCGGGTCCAGCGCATGCGGTCCAGGGCGCTGCCCCCTTTGACGTGAAGCTCCTCGTGCCAGCCGACGAAGCAGAACCGCAGTTGTACCGGAACGCGCACCTGGCGCAGATAATTACAGGCCTCGTTCAGGGCCGGTTCGCAGACGTGGCGGATGTCCCAGCTTACGCTCACGCGGTGGCCTGTCTCTTCCAGGCGCAGCATCCCGAAATGGCGGTACATCATTTCCCGGCCGAGCGGGGTGTCCAGGACCGCGTTGTGCTCCCCCGTCGCCTGGCTCTCTGCGGCCTCGCCGACGGGGTTCCACCGCCCCCGATCGTCGATCCACCACACCTTTGGGCACGGCTCTGCCTCTTCACGCACTTGCCGCCGCCGAACTGCCACGCCTGCCATATACCCCCCAGCCCGCCTCTGTTTTGGGCGGTTACTTCCCATTCCTGACCGGCATGCTAGACCTTTGTTTGGCGGGGCTACAACCCGATCTGACGTATTTGAACAACATTCCCTCTAAGGCTGTGGTGAGCCCGGCGGTTTCGTTCCGCAGGGCAGCGAATTGACAGGTCGCGGGCCCTTTCTATGATCGCGGTGCGGCTGCTTTGATTATGATGCCTGCGACCGCGTTTTAGCGCGCAGGTGGGGAGATTGGGTCATGGATTTCCAACTCGCAGAGGAACAGCGCGCCTTCCAGGCCATGGCGCGTGATTTCGCACGCGCGGAGATGGCGCCCCATGCCGCCAAATGGGATTCCGAATGCGTCTTCCCGGTTGAAGCGTTGCGCAAGGCAGCCAGCCTGGGATTTGCCGGCATCTATGTCGGCGAGGATGTGGCCGGGTCGGGTCTCTCGCGCCTTGATGCGGCGATTATCTTTGAGGAGTTGGCGGCGGCGTGCCCCTCGACAGCGGCCTACATGTCTATTCACAACATGGCCGCCTGGATGATCGATCGTTTCGGCAGCGACGCGCAGCGCAACGCCTTCCTGCCGAAGTTGATGAGCATGGAGCATTTTGCCTCCTACTGCCTGACGGAACCGGGTGCCGGCTCCGATGCGGCCAACCTGCGCACCCGCGCGGAACGTGACGGCGATCACTATGTGCTGAACGGCAGCAAGGCCTTCATCTCCGGCGGCGGCAGCAGCGACATCTATGTCGTGATGTGCCGGACCGGAGGAGAGGGGGCCAAGGGCATCTCCACACTGGTCGTGCCCAAGGACACGCCCGGGCTGTCCTTCGGGCGCAAGGAAGAGAAGCTGGGCTGGAACAGCCAACCCACAGCCGCCGTGATTTTCGAGAACGCGCGGGTGCCGGTCGCCAACCGCCTTGGCGAGGAGGGTGATGGCTTCAGAATCGCGATGATGGGCCTCGATGGCGGCCGCCTGAACATCGCGGCCTGTTCCCTGGGGGGCGGACGTGCTTCACTGGAGGCTGCGTTGGCCCACGTGAAGGAGCGGCAGCAGTTCGGGAAGCCGTTGGCCGAATTCCAGGCCACGCAATTCAAGCTGGCGGATATGGCGACGGAACTGGAGGCCGCACGCCTGCTGCTGCACCGCGCAGCAATGGCTTTGGATGCCGCTGCGCCGGATGCGACCCAGCTCTGCGCCATGGCCAAGCGCTTCGCCACCGATGTGGGGTTCAGGGTTGCCAACGAAGCGCTGCAGCTTCACGGCGGCTACGGCTATATTCGCGAGTATCCCATCGAGCGCTACCTGCGCGATCTCCGTGTGCATCAGATCCTGGAAGGGACCAACGAGATCATGCGCGTGATCATCGCGCGCCGCCTCCTGGCCCAGTGAGCGCGGCTCTAACTGATGAACGAAGCAGTTTTGACCAACAAGAAGGAAACAGTATGACCGAAGAGCCAGAGATCCTTTTCGAACAGCGTGGCCCGCTGGGGCTTGTCACGCTCAACCGGCCCACGGCGCTGAACGCGCTTACACTCGGCATGATCAGGGAACTGCAGACCAGGCTCCATGCCTGGGCCCAGGACCCCTCAGTGGCCGTGGTGGCGATCCAGGGGGCCGGGGAAAAGGCTTTCTGCGCCGGCGGTGACGTGCGTGCGGTCTGGTCCGCGGGCAAGGAGGGCGGCTCCCTCAGCCGCGAGTTCTTCTATGAGGAATACACCGTCAATCGGACCATCCATGCCTTCCCGAAGCCCTTCGTCGCCTTGGTCGACAAGGTCTGCATGGGCGGCGGGGTCGGGCTGTCGATTCATGGCAGCCACCGCGTGGTCGGCGACAAGACAATGCTGGCCATGCCGGAGACGGCCATCGGTCTCTTTCCCGATGTCGGCGGCTCCTGGTTTCTGCCGCGCCTGCCCGGCCGCTGCGGACTGTGGATGGCGCTGACGGGTGCGCGCCTGAAGGCGGCCGACTGCTTGCAGCTTGGCATCGCCACGCACTTCGTGCAGAGCGCACGGCATGGCGACCTGATCGATGCTTTGGCCGAGGCCGATTACGGCGAGGATGCGGCCGCGGCAGTCAATGGCGTTCTGGGTCGGTTGTCTGGCGATCCGGGGCCCTCGGCTGTGCAGCCCTACCTCTCCGACATTACCCGCCTCTTCGCGGCGGAAACGCCGGAAGCGATCCTGGAGGCTCTGAACGCCGATGGCGGTGATTGGGCGCGCGAACAGCGCGACATTCTCGCCACACGCTCCCCCACCTCGATGAAGATCACTGCGGAGCAGCTCAAGCGCGGCGCCGATATGAGCTTCGACGACTGCATGACCATGGAGTATCGTATGAGCCAGGCCTGCATGGCGGGACACGACTTCTACGAAGGCATTCGCGCGGTTCTGGTGGACAAGGATCACAGCCCCACCTGGGACCCGGCGAGCCTCGAAGCGGTCGATGCGGCGCTGGTGGAGCGGCACTTCGCGCCACTGGGAGAGCGTGATCTGCTGTTCAAGGTCTGAGCGGGGCCAGGGGCCAGAAAGGCCGGCGCATCGACCGGCCAGGCCGAGCGAGAACAGGGAGGAAAGATATGGCGGCAATCGCATTCCTGGGTCTGGGCAACATGGGCGGCCCGATGGCACGCAACCTGGTGGCGGCGGGCCACCAGGTGCGCGGCTTCGATCCCTCCGAGGGTGCCAGGCAGGCGGCTTCGGAAGGCGGCGTTGAGATTGCGGAAAGCGCGGCCGCGGCCTGTGCTGCGGCCGGGGTTGTCTTCACCATGCTGCCGGCCGGCAGCCATGTGCGCGAAGCCTACCTGGGGGAGGGCGGTATTCTCGCCAGCACCCAACCCGGCGCCCTCTTCATCGATTCCTCCACCATTGACGTCGCCAGTGCCCGCGCGGTGCATGAGGCCAGTGCGGCGGCCGGCTTCCTCATGGTGGATGCGCCGGTCTCGGGCGGCGTTGCCGGAGCGGAGGCCGGAACCCTGACCATGATGGTGGGGGGCAGCGAGGCCGCCTTTGCCAAGGCACAGCCCTTCCTGGACGTGGTCGGCGGCAAGGTCGTGCACGCGGGCCAGCCGGGCAACGGTCAGGTTGCCAAGGTCTGCAACAACATGATGCTGGGTATCTCCATGCTGGCTGTGTGCGAAAGTTTCTCGCTGGGCGAGAAACTTGGCCTCGATCCCAATACGCTTTTCGAGATCTCCTCGGCCTCTTCAGGCTCCTGCTGGGCAATGCTGAACCATCATCCCTTGCCCGGCATCGTTCCCACCGCCGCAGCCAATCGTGACTACAAGCCAGGCTTTGCCGCAGCCATGATGCACAAGGACCTGAAACTGGCGCAGGAAGCGGCCGCGCTGGCCGACTGCGCGACCCCGATCGGTGCGGAAGCGGCCCAGCTCTATAGTCTTTTCGTGGCGGCCGGCCACGGTCATCTCGATTATTCGGCCATCGTTCGTATGATACAAGGTAAGGCCACAGAGTAACCGAGAGTTGTTATGTCTGAATCTCCTTCAGTGGAACTGGCAGGTTATTTCCCTTTGAATGCAGGCTACCCTGTAGTACTGACTTATGAAATATACTACTAAAGGCTCTTTGGGCGAGTCGCTTGATGGGCTTGGTTGGAGGATCGGAGTGAAGGCCACTTACATAGAAACCATTCGCATGGTCGAGAGATTGCATCGACAGTGCATGGAAGTGATCAAAGGGGAAATCGATCGGCGGGGCATTCGGGACCTGAACAATATCCAGGCCTTGATTCTCTACAACATCGGAGATGGCGAGCTGTCCGTGGGCGAGCTGACCCAGCGCGGTTATTATCTGGGCTCCAATGTTTCCTATAACGTGAAGAAGCTGGTCGAGAACGGCTACCTGATCCAGGAGCGCTCGGCGCATGATCGCCGCTCGACCCATGTGCGGGTCAGCGAGAAGGGGCAGAAGATCTCACGCTATCTCGATGAGTTCTTCGAGCAGCACGCCAAAGGGCTGGACGAGATCGGGTTGGAAGAGTCGGATTTGGAGAAGACCGGCAGTGTGCTCACGCGGCTGCTGCGCTACTGGTCCACTCCAACGCAGTATACCAGCGCCTACGAACGCTAACCCGGGGCTTAGAGCGGGTCGCGTTCAATTGGAATCGCTATGCGATCCAATAGTACGCGTGCTCTACACCCTTTGAAATCAGACCGGATTCACGCATTTAATCTGAACCCGATGTGGTTCAGATTAAATGCGATCCGGTCTGGGGCTCAGGCGCGTAAGGAGGAGGCAGAGCCCCTGCCGCCGTTGCTGTCCTCCTGCTGATTGAACCACTCCACGGCGGTCCTCCCTTCCATGGGGTGGCCGATGAAGTAGCCTTGAGCGTAGGCACAGCCCACTGTCGCCAGGAAAGACAGGGTCCATTCGTCTTCCACGCCTTCCGCAGTGACCCGCAGTCCCAGGCGACGGCCCAGGTCGGTAATCGAGGTGATGATCTTCTGCGCCTCCTCCGACTGCTTTGCTGTCGTTACGAACTTTCGGTCGATCTTGATCGTCGTACACGGCAGGCGCAGCAGTTCCGACATCGAGGAATAGCCGATGCCGAAGTCGTCGATGCTCAGCTGAAAGCCGTTTACTCGCAGGCGCGTCAGGATGTTGAGCGTGGTGGTCGGGTCCGACACGCGACCGGTGTCCGACAGCTCCAGCACAATGCGTTCGGGGGCAATGTCTATGGACTTGGAGGCTGCCGCGATGCGGTCGATGAAGGAATCGCCGTGGAAGCTGTGTGCCGAAAGATTAAAGGCAAGAAACAGCTCCGACTCGCGAAAATGCCTGCTGAACCACATTAGACCCTGAGAGACGATGGTCTCGGACAGTCGGTCGATGAGTCCGGCTGTCTCCGCAACTGAAATGAAATGCTGCGGCAGGAGCAAGCCCGCTTGCGGGTGGGACCAGCGCACCAGGGCCTCGAAGCCGGCAGGGGTGCCGGTGGCACAGTTTATCACCGGCTGGTAGTGAAGCGTGAAATGGCTGTCGTTTAATCCCTGGGCAATGCTGTCTGCCGAGACAGCGGGATGGGCCTTGGGCTTGTAATCTGTCTCGCTGGGCTTCGGGACAGTGGATGTCTCGCTCGTGTCAAAGAGCAAGGCGCGCAGCTTGCTGCTGCTGAACGGCTTGATCAGGACACCGGCGACCGTGAGACCGTCTTCCTCGGCCATGGCACGCGCGGCACCGAGCACCGGATCGTCGAGGCCGCTGAGGATGATGATCCGGGCCTTGCACCCCATGGATGCCAGCCGCCGCAGCACCGACAGTCCGTCCTCACCCGGCATCGCCAGATCGACGGAAACGTGCGTCGGCTGCCACTCTTCCGCCAGACGCGCGAACTCTTCGCTGTCGGTGGTGGCCTTGGCTTCGAAGCCACTGTTGCGCGCCAAGAGTTCGAGCATGCGACCGATCGCGGGATCATCGTCGATGGCCAGCAGGCGCGGGGTGGGTGAGAACTGCGACGTCACGGAGTCAAATCCTCCGAACGGCTTCGAGACCGCTGGACGCTGGCATAGGTTTGCAGGCGTCACTCATTTGTCTCTCTCCTGACTGTCGCGGGGCGCTCTTGACCGCACCATTTCAGACGTAACTGACGCTGGATCATCTAGTATTGAGAGTACGGTCTGCCTTGGCACTGCGCCAATATGTTTTTTCCGTTTGTACAATAAACGCAATGGCAGCTGTCGGCAAAGCAACCCTGCAATGCAAAAACCCGCGAGCTGCTTATGCAACTCACGGGCCAGCGACTTGGTTCTGCACTACCCCGCCGTGGCGGCAGGGAGTCGTCTGGACGCTTGCCCGCGCCCAGACGTGTCAGGCTTGGGCGGTCGCCCCGGCGTGGGACACCTGGCGCTTGAGGCGCTGCGCCTCCGGGCTCAGGCGGCTGTTGTTCGTGTTGAGCAGGAAGGCGTCGAGGCCACCCTTGTGCTCAATGGTACGAATCGCCGAGGTCGTCAGGCGCAGGCGCACCATGCGCTTGAGCGCATCGCTGTACAGGGAGGTTTGCTGCAAATTCGGCAGAAAGCGACGCCGCGACTTATTGTTCGCGTGGCTCACGTTGTTGCCGGACTGCACGCCCTTGCCGGTGAAGGCGCAACGTCGTGCCATGATTCCGATTCCACTTGCTGCATGTCATAAAGAAACGCCGGATGCCGCAGAGGCCTCCGGTCGCGGTCGGGTGCTTCTACGCAAGCGGGCCCGCTGCGTCAAGGCCGCGGGCCCGCCCACAGAGGAATTCAGGCTTCTATATTCTCTTCGATCCAGGCCTGAAGCTGGTTTTTCGGCAGGGCACCGATCTTCGTCGAGGCTACCTGGCCGTCGCGGAAGATCATCAGAGTCGGGATGCCGCGGACGCCATACTTGGAGGGCGTCATGGGGTTCTCGTCGATGTTGAGCTTGGCGATCTCCACCTTTTCTCCCAGGGCCTGGGAAATCTCTTCCAAGGCCGGAGAGATCATCTTGCAGGGGCCGCACCACTCGGCCCAGAAATCCACCACCACGGGTTTTCCGGACTTCAGGACGTCGGTGTCGAAACTCGCGTCGGTCACTTTGGAGGTGCTCATGGCTTCCTCTTGCCTGTTGGGGGCCGTCATTTGGTTGGGCAGAGTATTGGGAAGCCCGCCGGGAGCGTCAAGGCACCGCTATTCACGCCAGAATTGTATCCAGTATAGCCGAGTCCAAAGGCATGAGCCGGGGCCCGTCGGTCCAGAGCAGGGCGCAATGCAGCTGCCGGCCGGGGTAGATATCGCGCAGCAGGGCGCGGTAGGCGGCCATCTGCCGCAGGTAGGCTGGTGCCACCTGGGCGGCGGTCTGTGGCGGCGGGCGGTTGGTCTTGAAATCGACCACCAGCACCTGCTCGCTATCCACGTAGAGCCGATCCAACTGCCCCGAAAGGGCGAGAGGGCCCTCGGGTGTCTGCACCAGCCCGGCGATCGGTACTTCGGCGCGGCTACCGGGGCCGAACAGCGGCGCGAAATCCGGTGTATCCAGCACGGCCAGGACTTCGGCCAACAACGACTCCGCCGTATCGTCCGCCAGGCCGTGCTGTGGCTGGGCCAACCAGCGCCGTCCGACCGCTGCCCGCTGCCCGGCAGGCAGATCGGGCAGGCTTTGCAGCAGCCGGTGGATCAGGATGCCGCGGCGGAAGGTGCCGTCCTGCGAACCTTGCAGCGGCGAGCGGGGCGCCGGATCGTTTTGGGCGGGGCGCGAAGGAGCGAGGGGTCGCGTTGGCGCCTGTTCAGGCATGGGCTGCTGTTGGACCCAGGCCGGCAAGGGGGGCGTTCGGGCGGCATTCGCCGTCTCGCCCAGCGTGTCCGGACTGGTGGTCTGTGCTGCCTCGATGCGCCAGCCTTCGCCACTCCAGCCTTCGCCCTCGGGCAGTTCTTCCGTGAAATCGAACTCCACCTGCTGCGCCAGTCCGCTGGCAAAGGCCTGCTGGACCAACTCATACCAGTTGCCCTGCGGGGCACGCTTGCTGGTGTGCCAGCCACAGATATAGAGACGGTCTTCCGCGCGGGTCAGGGCCACGTAGAGCAGGCGATGCTGCTCCTCGGCCATCGCCTCGCGCTCGGCCCGGCGAGCTGTCGCTGCGGCACGCACCTCCAGTTCCTGCCGCGGTGTCCAGAGCGGCAGGGGCGCGGGTTCGTCTTGCTGCGGCACCAACCAGAGCAGGCGGGTGCGGTCGTTGGGTAGTTGCAGGGTATCGGGCAGGAATACCACCGGCGCCTGGAGTCCCTTGGCGCCATGCACCGTCATGATCCGCACTTCCTCGCCACCGGCCTCCATGTCGCGCTTGATCTGGCGCGGGCTGCTTTCCAGCCAATGGAGGAAGCCCTCGAGGGAGACCGTGGAATCGCGCTCATAGGCACGGGCGAGGTTCAGGAACTCTTCGATGGGGTCAGCCGCGTCGGGGCCGAGGCGGCGCAGCAGCTGGGTGCGCCCGCCCTGCGCCAGCAGCTCGGCGTAGAGTTCGAAGGGTGGCCGGGTGCGCGCCTGGCTGCTCAAGCGCTTCAGGAAATCGAGTGCCTGATGGCAGGCTTCGTCATCGGCAGCGCGCGCCTGCAGCGCCGCCCAGAGACTGCCGGGGCGATTCCAGGCCAGGTCGAAGAGTTGTTCCTCGCTGAAGCCGATGAGCGGCCCCTTCAACGCAGTGGCGAGGGTGAGGTCGTCCTCCGGTAACAGCAGGGAACGGCCCAGCGCCACCAGATCCATGACCGCCAGCTGCTCCATCAGAGTCATGCGATCGCTGCCGGCGACCGGCACGTTGCGCTGCTTGAGTTCGCGAATCAGCTCCTCGACGAAGGCGTTGCGGCGCCGCACCAGCACCAGAATGTCGCCGGCGCGTAAGGGGCGATCACGGGAGTCGAGCCAGGCCTCGTCGCCAGTCTGGGCGTGAGGGCTGTTGATCCAGGCAGAGATGCGCGTGGCGATCAGGCGCGCCAGACGGGTGAGCGGTGCGGCTTGGCTGCGACGCCCTGGAACCGCCACCCAGGGATCCTCTTCCTCCTCCTTTTCCGGGCTCGGTGCGGGCCAAAGTTCGACCCGGCCGCCCTGACCGACACGCACGGGATCATGCGCCAGCCAGGGCTGGCGGAAGTGCAGGCCGCGCTGGGCCTCATCGTCCTGGAATACCTGGTCGACGAGGCGCAGCACCGCGGCATTCGAGCGGAAGGAGTGGATCAGGTCCACCGGGTCCCAGCGCCGCTCGGCCTCCCGCGCCCGGCCGGCGAAGTAGCCTTGCATGTGGGTGAACTGCTCCGGATCGGCGCGCTGGAAGCGGTAGATCGACTGCTTGGCATCGCCCACGGCGAAAAGAGAGCGCGCCGGCCCGGCGAGACGTGCTTCCGCTGCGCCTTCGCCGGCGAAGAACTCCTCGGTCAGGAGCTTGACCACCTCCCACTGCTCTGGGTTGGTGTCCTGGGCCTCGTCGATCAGCAGGTGATCGAGGCCACCATCCAGCTTGTAGAGCACCCAGGGGGTGATCTGGGCGCGGCGCAGCAGATCACGGGTGCACAAGATCAGGTCGTCATAGTCGAGCAGGGCATGTTCCCGCTTGCCGCGCTCATAGTCCTTCAGAACCGCTGCGCCCAGCCGCAGCAGCGCCCGCGTGCCGCAGGCCAGCGTGAGGGCGCGGTGAGTTTCCCGTACTCTTTCAAGACGCAGGGCTTCGTTCTGCAACGCTTCTTCGGCGTCGGGGTGGGCGGTGCAGAGTTTCTTGGTCAGATAGGCATCGCGCTTTTCCCCATCGGACTTGAAGAACACGGAGAGATAGCTCTCCCAGAGCTCTTGGCGATCGGTGTCTCCGGCCGCAAGCCACGGCCGCAGCAGGGCTGCACGTTTCCAGTCCTGCGTCGTGCCGGTCTCCATGACGACGACCGCCCGACGCAGTGCGGCTCCCTCGAAAGAGGCTTCCGCGCAGGCGCTCGCCAGACAAGCTTCCGGAGTCGCATCAGCGGGCACGCCGAGCTGCCGGGCAACGGCATCGGAGAGGGCTTCCGGCCCCTTGAAGTGGGCGAGCAGTTCGTGCAACCGGCCACGTTCGCCGACGAGCGCCTGCAGCAGGCTCGCGAAGTCGCCTTCCCCCACCAGGGGCGTGATGCGCGCGAGGGCCTCGGCGAGAGCCGGATTGCGGCCGGCGTCGGCCAGCACGCGGTCGCGGGCAGCGGCGAGACGCTCGCCCGCGCCCTGCTCCTCGATCAGACGAAAGTGCGGTGCCACGCCGGCTTCCAGGGGAAAGCGGCTCAGGACCGACTGGCAGAAGCCGTGGATCGTCTGGATCTTCATGCCGCCGGGGGAATCGAGCACCCGCGCCAGGAGTTGGCGGGCACGCAGGCTTTCCTCCGGCTCCGCAGGCCGACCGAGCAGCTGAAAGAGCCTGTCCGTCAGCACCTCCTCATCGGAGGTCGCCCAATGCTGCAGCACCTTTGCCAGGCGGTTGCGCATCTCCGCCGCCGCCGCCTTGGTGAAGGTCAGGCAAAGCAGTCGCTCCGGCGGCGTGCCGCGCAGCAGCAGGGTCAGCACCCGGTCGGTCAGCACCTTGGTCTTGCCGGTCCCCGCCGAGGCGTTGACCCAGACCGAGGCTTCCGGGTCGGCAGCGCGTAACTGCAGCGCCGTGGCGCGCGCGCGCTTTTCCAGGCGCAGGTCTTCCGGGGTTGCGGCCGATCCTTTCGCCTGGCTCATGCCTCATTCTCCCCGCCAGAACTGGCCCATTCCTTGTGGCGCGCGAGGTGGGCATAGTCGTTGAAGCGCGGCGCCCGGCCGGGACGTGGCAGTGCGGGGTAGGGCGTTTGCGGATCGGCGAAGTCCTCGATCCGCCGGCGCAGGCCTTCGAGCGCGATCTCAGCCACCTCCGAGGGCGACGTGCGTGACTGGCCCAGGGCCGAGCGTTCTTCGCCCGCCGGGGTGCCGCCGGTCAGCTTCCAGTAAAGCAGTTCCGCCACCGGGGTCGCCGGAATGCCGGGAAAGCCTCCACTTGCGGCGATCGCGGCTTCAAGCGACAGCTGCGGTGCGTAGCCGGCAACCACCTCCTTGCCGCTCGGCGGGCTACCGGTCTTGTAGTCGACGAGGGTGAGCGAGCCGACGGGGTGCTGCTCAATGCGGTCGGCCTTGGCCGTCAGGATGAAGCCGCCGAACTCCAGGCGTCCGCTGACCTCCGCAAACAGACGCGGATTGGTGGCCCGGCGCTGGCGCTCCTGCTGAACGATCCAGGCGGCGATGCGCTGGAAGCGCGGCCACCAGAAGGCGTAGAGGCCGGGACGGGCGCGCAGCGGCTCGAAATGCGTCCGCGCCAGCTCCAGCAGGCGCGGCTCGGCTTCTGCCGGCAAGTCTGCAGGGAAGGCGGCGACAAAGCCTTCCAGCACGCTGTGGATCATGCTGCCGCGATCGGCCGCACTGGGGTCCGCGTCCAGTGGGTCCAGTTTGCGCAGCTTGAGTATGCGCCTTGCGTAAAGCGAGTAGGGGTCGCGGATCCACTCCTCCACCCCGGTGACCGGCAAGCGGGTCGGGCGCGCGGTCAAGGGTGGTCGTGGCGCCGGACGGCCCTGTGGCTCGTGTCGCTCCGCACGGTCCAGGGCCTGGGCCCAGCCCGCCCAGCGGGCGCTGTCGTCACGGATGGCGTCGGGGACGCCCAGCGCCTGGAAGAGAGCCTCCAGGCGCAAGAGCCAGCGCGAGGGCACCGTTGGCGTCCCATCGACCTTGCGAGCCCGGGTGAGGACCACCTGTTCGGCGCCAAGGGCCTGGATGAAGTCGTGTGCCGCCAGCCCGACACGCCGTTCCAGCGGCGGCAGGCCGAAGTCGACGCGCATGGGGCGCGACAGCCAGGGACCGGGATCGCTCTCCGCCGGCCAGGTGCCCTCAACGAGGCTGCCAAGAATGACGAGGTCCGGTTGCTGCAGGCGCGCCTCGATGGGGCCCAGAATGGCCAGGCGCGGATGGCGGCCGAAGCGGGGGCGCACCACGCGCTGGGCCAGTAGAGTGTCGAGCAGTGCCGGGTAATCCAGGCTGGCCATGCCTGCGCTGGCCTTGGCGGCCTCGGAAAACTCCTGCAGGAAGTCCGCCGCTGCCTCGCCTTCCTCGCCGGACCAGAGACGCTCGGCGCCCGCAGCCTCGCTGCTGCTTGCCAGGCCCTCGGCAAAGGCGATGTGGGCGGCCAGCACATCGGTGAGAGTCCGGCCCACGCGCAGGGCTCTCACGAAGGGGGCGGCCAGGACCTCGAGGCTGTCCAGCAGTGGCGTCAAGGAGGCGGCGACGTCACCTGCCTGCAGCAGGGCGGCGCGCAGCCCTTCGATGCCAGGAGCCGGGCGCGGCCCGCGCAGCACCAGGCGATCGAGCGCGCGCACTTGGCCATGGAAGTTCCCAAGCGCGGCGCCGCCGGCGGCTAAGGGATGCTTCAGGCAGGCAAGCAGCGGCACCGGGGCGAAGCCTTCCCAGACCGCGGCAGCGGTCAGGCGCAGGAAACTGCCGGCTTCGGTCTCCGTCAGGGGCCGTCCGGCGGAGTCGTCGATGGCGATGTCCCAGCGCGCCAGCTCGGCCGCCACGCGCCGCGCCAGCGCCCGGTCCGGTGTGACCAGGGCGGCGGTGCGCTCGGCCGTCTCCAGGGCCTCGCGCAGCAGCAGCGCGATGGCCGTGGCCTCCTCACCCTGGGTTTCCGCCTCGAGGCGCGTGACACCGGCAAAGGCCGCGCGCACCGCCTCCGGCGGGTCCTTGAAGGCACTCCATTGTTGGGTGGCGGCGGCGGGCAGCATGGCCGCGTGCAGTAGCCTGTTTCTTGCGGTCCGATCGGCAGGAAGCGGTGCAAAGGGCGGTCTGTCTTCGAAACTGGAGCGGCCCGGCCACGCCCCGACCGCTTCGCGCTCCACGCCGAGTTGGGCGAGCAGGCGCGCCATGGTGTGCTGGGGATGCGCCGGATCCTCGGCAATGGAGGCCCAGGCTGCGGCATCGCTGTCCCGATCCAGGCCGGGCAGAACCACTTCTCCCTGCGGCAGTGCGGCGATGGTGCCCAGGAGCGCCGCGGTCGAGGGAATGGAACCGGTGGAGCCGGCGGCGATGATGGGCCTGTCCGGCGGATTGCTGATCCAGGCCGCCACCTGGGCTTCGTGCAGGCGCCGCCGCCGCTCGGCCGGGCCGAGGCAGCCGAGTTCGTCCTGCACCTGGGGCCAATGGGTGGCGACGATCTCCAGGAAGCGAAGGGTCTCGCCCCAGTGCTCCGCATAGCGCTCGGGCACCAGATCCTTCAGATGCGTGAAGTCCAGGCCTTCAGTGTCGACCTGGTCGATGAGGCGGGCCAATTCCTGCGCCAGCGGGGCCACCCGCTCCTCATCGGGCGCTTCGGCCCGGCCGGCGGCCTGACCCCAGGCAACGATCAAGCGAGCCAGTTGAAGCTGGCGCAGCAGGGGCGGGACCGCCTGCGGCAGCGTCAGGTCGTCGGCGGGGAGGCCCTCATCGGCGGAGAGCAGCAGCTCGTCGGCGTCCAGATCGCCCAGCGGCAGCAACCGCGGCAACAGCAGCGGCGCGCCGTCCGTCACCCGCAGGAAGGCATCGCGGAGCGCGCGGCAGGCGCGCCGGGTCGGTAGGAGCAGGGTGACGCCGGCCAGAGCCTCGGGCTCGGGAAAGCGCCACAGCAGGCCCCGCGCCAGCGTATCGACGAAGGCGACCCCGCTCGGGATCGAGGATATGCGGAGCCGTTCCGCCGGCATCGATCACCCGCGCGGGGTCGCGCCTGTCAACTCAGTCGCGGGCCAGGCACATGGCGATGCCCATGCCGCCGCCGATGCAAAGCGTGGCGAGGCCCTTCTTGGCATCGCGCCGCGCCATCTCGAACAGCAGGGTGTTGAGCACGCGGGCGCCGGAGGCCCCGATGGGGTGGCCGAGCGCGATGGCACCGCCGTTGACGTTCACCTTCTCCGGGTCCCAGCCCATGTCCTTGTTCACCGCCAGCGCCTGGGCGGCGAAGGCCTCGTTGGCCTCGATCAGGTCGAGATCCTCCACGGACCAGCCGGCCTTCTCCAGTGCCTTGCGGCTGGCCGGGATCGGCCCGGTGCCCATGATCGCCGGATCGACGCCGCAGGTGGCCCAGGAGACGATGCGCGCCATGGGTGCGAGGCCGCGACGCTGGGCCTCTTCGGCGCTCATCAGCACGACCGCGGCAGCGCCGTCGTTGATGCCGCTGGCATTGCCGGCCGTCACCGTGCCTTCCTTGTCGAAGGCCGGGCGCAGCTTGGTCAGGCTTTCCGCCGTGGTTCCATGCTTCGGGTGCTCATCATGGCTCACCACGGTCTCGCCCTTGCGGGTCTTGATGGTGACCGGAACGATTTCCTCCTGGAAGCGGCCGGCCTTCTGCGCCGCCTCGGTCTTCTGCTGGGAGGCGGCGGCAAAAGCGTCCTGCTCATCGCGGGTGAGTTGCCACTTGCGGGCCACGTTCTCTGCGGTATTGCCCATGTGATAGCCGTGGAAAGCGTCCCAGAGGCCGTCCTTGAGCATGGTGTCGATGAACTTCACGTCGCCCATCTTGTGGCCGTTGCGCAGGTTGGCGCAGTGCGGGGCCTGGCTCATGGATTCCTGGCCGCCGGCCACGATGATGTTGGCATCGCCGGTGGCAATCGCCTGGTAGCCGAGCGCCACGGCGCGCAGTCCGGAGCCGCAAAGCTGGTTGATCTGATAGGCGGTCTTTTCCTGCGGCACCTGGGCCTGCATGGCCGCCTGGCGGGCCGGGTTCTGGCCGGTTCCGGCGGTGAGGATCTGGCCGAGCACCACCTCGTCCACATCGCCGGGCTCCACCTTGGCACGCTGCAGCGCGGCTTCGATGGCCACGCCGCCGAGGTAGGAAGCAGCCAGGCTGGACAGTCCGCCGTTGAATGCACCGACCGGAGTCCGGGCGGCGCCGACGATCACCACGTTCGTCATGTTGGATCGCTCCTTTTGCGCTTGCGGCCTTTCGCGGCCGCGCTTTGCAGTCTGGCACCGCGTGCGGGCCCCTCTCGCCGCAACGCAGCATTATGCTGCACCTTACTGCGCCCGCCACGCCCCCTCAAGGTTCCGGTCCGGGCCTTTTGCGCCAGCCATTCGGCCAGTTCGGGCCAGAGGGTCTTGCGCGCACGGGCGCTGGCGATCATGCCGATGTGCCCGGCCGCAGGTTGCTGCAGGCTGGCGTGCGGCAGTGCAGCAGCCAGGGCACGGGCGGAGGCCGGGGGCACGATGCGGTCGCTCTTGGGAATGACACAGAGTGTGGATACCTCGATCGCCGCCGGTTCCACCGGCTGCCCGGCGACACGCCAGCGTCCCTTCACCGGCTCGTTGCGGGCGTACCAGCCGCCCAGGCATTCCCGGGCGACCGGGGCGGTGAGCGCCACGCCGTCGTTCAGCCAGTCCTCCAGGGCAACAAAGGCCTGTGCCTCAGGACTGTTCGGGTCGAGTCGGGCGAAGCGCCGGAACTTGTGCACGGCCGTCAGCGGATCGAGCGTGGTGAAGAGTGCCTGTACCGCGTCCACGGGCAACTGGCCGAGCAACTCCATGACCGGCGACCAGCTGAGCAGCGCGCTGCGCGCAACGCCGGCCTGGCCGGGTGCGGCATGGAAGTCCCAGGGCGTTGCCATCAGGGCGAGGCCGCTCATTTCTTGCCCGCGCCGCTGGGCCAGGGCGAGTGTGAGCAGACCGCCCATGCAGTAGCCGAGCACCAGTGGCGGGCGACCGGTTTCCGCTAACACCCGGTCGAAAGCGCCTTCCAGGCGGCCGACAATATAATCGGTGAGGGTGAAGCCGCTTTCCGCCTCGCCGGGCGCGCCCCAGTCCAGCAGCAGCGGGCGGAAGCCGCCGGCCGCCTCCGGCGTGGCGAGCCAGCGGGCAAAGCTGCGGTCTTCCATCAGGTCGAGGATGTAGGCGCGATTGACCAGGGAGGGCACCAGCAGGATGGGCGGCCGCTCCTCCTCCGGGTCTCCGAAATCCAACAACCGCGTTGCGCCAGCCTCCCAGAGTGTGGGTGGGTCGGTCAGGCGGCGGCAATAGGGGTGTCGGCGATAGGCGGCTATGGCGGCAAGGAAGGCGCTGCTGCGTGCCGCGATCTCCTTTTCCAGCGCTGCGGTGAAGTGCTCGGGAACGACGTCCGACAGGTCTTCAGCGAGAGCCAGGGCTGCGCTTGGTGGCGCCTTCCATGGCGGCGAGCTGGCGCTCCAGTTCTGCCAGGCGAGCACGGAGCGCCGCCAGGTCGCCTGCGCTGCCGCCAGATGCAGGCTGAGCGGGCGAGGGCCCAGGCGGGGGCGTGGTGGCTGCTTTTCCGGTTGCCGCTGCGGGTGCGGGGGTGCGGTCATGGCGTGCCTGTTCTCCCGTGGCGTGCGCCGAGGCTGTTTCGCTTGGAGCCAGGGGGCCGGCGTTCCAGAGACGCGGCGCAAGCGCCCAGCCGGCGCCGGCCGCTTCGAACCAGGCTCGAGTGAGGCGGTCCATCGCTTCGCCGAACGCGGTGTCGGCGGGCAGGGCGCTGTCTTCGGCCTCAAAGGCGTCGATATAGCGCTGCGCCAGGGTCTCGAGATCATGCTGCCGGTTCATGGCGGCACTATAGCCCGCTATGGGTGGCCTCGGCCACCGCCCGGGAATCATTACATTGACAGTAAATTGTGCGGCACCGCACAATCGCCCGCCAGCGGATAGCTGATACAACGCAACGGCGAGAGGCGAGGGACGTGACCGCAAAAAACGGCACCAGGGACGAAACGTCGCCGATCATTATCAAGAAATATGCCAACCGACGGCTCTATAACACGGCGACCAGCAGCTACGTCACCCTGGATCATCTGTGCCAGATGGTGAAGGAAGGTGTGGAATTCGTGGTCTATGACGCCAAGAGCGGGGAGGACATCACCCGCCCGGTGCTGACGCAGATCATCGTGGAAGAGGAGGCCAAGGGCGAGAACCTGCTTCCCATATCCTTCCTGCGCCAGCTCATCTCCTTTTACGGTCACGGCATGGGTTGGATGGTTCCGGGCTACCTAGAGCAGATGATGCAGTCCTTCACCGGCAACCAGGAAGCCATGGCCAAGGCCATGCAGGATGCCATGGGCGGTTCCTTGCCGATGCGCGGCATCGAGGAGATGAGCAAGCAGAATATGGCCATGTTCGAACGGGCCATGCAGATGTTTGCGCCCTTCCAGGGGCAGGGAGCGTCAGGTTCTGCTTCCGGCTCCAACCCCTCTGCCGGCGCCGCACCCTCCGGTCCCGGCACCCCGCCGGAAGGGCCAGCCGATGCCGGGGCGCAATTGGACAGCCTGCGCGAACAGGTCGAGCTGCTGCGCCAGCAACTCGACAAGCTTTCCGACGAGAAGGACGACAAGAAAGGGTAAACCCGCCCGCTGCGTTCAGTCCGGACCGTCGGTCTTGCCGCAGGTCGCCAGGTTCTGCAGTTCGCTTATGGCGAGGCGCAATTCGTCAAGACCGAACAGCAGCGCCTGGATCGCGCGTTCATGAATGCTGTTTCGCTCTGCCTCGCGTTCGCTCAGACAGCTCTGTGCAGAGCGCTGCGCCTCGTGGAAGCGCTCCCAGAGGTCCTGGTCGGGACCGGTGGTCTGGTTCTTCTCGATCATTTCGGCCAAGGCGGGCAGCAACTCACAAAGCGCTCGATGCGCCTCGGTGAAGTGCGGCATGATGGCTTCGTGATCTTTCGGCCCGAACTGATCGCGCCCGCGGGCGACGACGCGATCAATGATGATCAGGCTGTACCAGAGCTTTTCCGTCTGGCGGGTCATCTCGCGAATGCCAGCCCCACTGGCCAAGCGCGCCCGAAAGCGGGTCGCGTCGGCAACGCTGCGGGCTTCCTGCAGGGTCTCCAACGTGGAACGCTGGACGTCGCTACGCTCGCGCCGCTCCTCCCGGCTCAACTCGCGGGACGTGGCCCTTAGGGTGAATTCCACAAGCTTCAGGCACTGACGCAAGGCAGTGGCGAGGGAGCGCTGGGCCCTGTGGCGGCCCAGTTCCGGCCAGATGGTCACGCTGGCGACGGCCCCCGCCGCACCGCCGATGCCCACCGCCAGTGCCGTTCCAGCGGCACCTTCCAGGTCGGCTGTCGGCTGAAGTGCGACCACTGCGCCGGCAGCGGCCGCATAGTCCAGCTCGGGTTCCAGGTTTGCCAGCGCATTGGTGATCGCGGCGACCAGGGCGATGCGCAGCGGCATCAACTCGAAGCCGCTGAAGAAATAAACCACGGCCACGCCCAGCCCAGCGCCCAGCCCAGCGGCTACGAGGCGCTGCATGCTCGCGCCAACGGTGGCGTCCAGGCTGGCGTGGATGGAGAAGAGCGCTGCGATGATCGCCCAGGAAAGCTGACCCAGGCCCAGTTGCAGCATAACGCCATAAGCCAGCAGCGCCGCCGCCACCGACTGCAGCGCGATCCGCAGCGCATCCTTGTAGCGACCGGATGGAAGGAGTGCCTCTAACGACAGCATGGCGGATCAGATGCCTCCATGGCCCAGGCTGAATGCCAAATGGCAAATCGATAGCCTTCGATACAACCGGCCCCCGACCCTCTCCATCGACGCTGCCTCCCGCAGGTGCCGCGGCGTGCGGCCTATGCTGCGGTGAACCCTGCGCCCAATTGAGAGGTTCCGGGTTGGAGGACTTACTCCTTGTTTTGCTCGGGGTAGAGCTTCACCACGGCCGCCCCATCCAGCTCGCTGTGCCCCTGAGAAACCAGCAGGCGGAACAGCGTGGTCGCGGTAGCCGCCATGGGCATCGCGATATGCTGCTTGCGCGTGGCCTCGTGCAGCATTTCCAGATCCTTGAGAATCTGGCGCGCATAGCCGCGCGGCGCATAGTCCCGTTCGACCATGCGCGGGAAGATGTTCTGCAGCACCGCGGAGTTGCCCAGGCCGGGCTCCAGGGCCTCGGGGATCTTGCGGGCATCGACGCCATAGGCCTCGGCCAGGCGCAGCCCTTCGGCCACGATGCAGTAGTTGGTGAGGCAGAGCGCCTGGTTGACGAGCTTGGTTGCCTGCCCGGCCCCGCTGGGGCCCATGTAGGTCAGGCGACCCAACTGCTCCAGCAGCGGCCGGGCGGCTTCCACGGCCGCGCTGTCGCCGCCGGCCATGATGGCAAGCGTGCCGGCTTCGGCGGCCGGCGGGCCGCCGGAAACGGGGGCATCCAGGAACTGGCCGCCCGCCTCGGCCACCTGAGCGGCGGCCTTCATGGTGGTGTCCATCTCGGTGGTCGAGAAGTCGGCGACGGTTTTGCCCTTTATCTGGCCGCTGCCGGCCAGTTCCTCCACCACGGCTGCCACGGCGGCGGTCGTGGTGACGCAGATGGCCAGAATGTGGCTCTGCGCGGCAACGGCACTGGCGGACTCGGCCACCTCAACGCCGCGGCTCTGCGCTTCCTGCCGGCGGGTCTCGTCGAGATCGAAGCCGACCACCTTGTGGCCAGTGGCGATCAGGCGTGTCGTGAATCCGGTGCCCATGAGGCCCAGGCCGATGAAACCAACTGTTTGAGACATGCTATTCCTCCCGTTCTGTTTATGAAGGCTTACAGGCGATAGATGCGAACCGCGTTCTCGTGGAAGAGGGCGTGCTTGGCGACTGGAGAGAGATCGTCCACCGCGGCCAGGAAGCCGCCGAAGATCTCGCTGAAGCTGCCGACCAGGCTGTCCACCGGATAGTTGCTGGCAAAAAGGCAGCGCGTGACGCCCAGGATCCCGATGGCGTCGCGAATAATGGGCCGATTGGCCTCCACGGCCCAGGGCAGTCCCGGCCGCCCCAGGCCGGAGATCTTCATCGCCACATTGGGCAGGTCGGAAACGGTCTCCAGCGCCCGCCGCCAGGCACCCAGCCCTTCTTCACTGCGGTCGGCAGGCAAGGCCGTGTGGTTGATGATGATCTGGGTCTGCGGGAAGTCGCGCGCGAGGTCGGCTGCCGCGTCCAGGTGCCACCAGGGCGTCTGCAGGTCGAAGGACAGGCCGTGTTGCGCCAGCAGGGCATAGCCGGCGCGCCAGGTCGGACAGTCCATCGAGCCGGCTTCGCCACGCTGCGCGGCATCGGGGCTGCCGGCCGAGCGTGGCTTGTGCCGGATGCCGCGCACCAGCGAATGTGCCGCCTGCGCCGCCAGCACCTCCTCCACATCGGGGCGGTCCAGCCAAGCCTGGGCGACGCAGGCGCTGGGCAGGCCCTCCCGCTCGGCCAGGGCCTCCAGCCAGCGGGTTTCGCCCAGCGCGTCACTCGGGTCGTGTTCGGCCTCGATGTGGACCGTCTTGACGATGCGGAAATCCTGGCTGTCCCGCCGGTAGTCCGCGGGAAGATAATTGCGGCGGATGGCGCTGTAGTCGCCATAGCGGAAGGGGATCGGCTCCGGATCACAAAGCCAGGGATGGTAGTTTTCCTGGAGGTTCCAGAAGTGCTGGTGCGCGTCGACGATGGGCAGCGGTGCGGCGGCCTCGGCTTCACTCATGCGGTCGTCCTTCCTGCCGGCATTAGGGTCCGGCTGTCGTTTCGTCGGCTCTTCCCTTGGGAATTTTGGTATGCAATTCTAGGGGAGCCTTGATCGTGCTGTCCAACAAGAACGATGGGCCAACAACACCTAGATGGGAGGAACAGACCGATGCTCCACCGGAGTCTTATTGCCGCAGGCGTTGCTGCCAGCCTCGGGCTTGGCATGCAGGCCACCGACCTTTCGGCGCAGGAAGTGAACCTGCGCTACGCCCATGTGGGCGCCGAAGGGGATATCCAATACTGGTACGGGGCCGAGGCCGCCGAGCGGATTCCCGAAGTGACCGACGGACGCATTACCGTGACCGTCTTCCCCAACTCGCAGCTTGGCGGTGTGCAGGAAACCATCGACGGCGTGCGCAGCGGCTCTATCGCCATGGCGCACCACGAGTTCGCCTCCCTGGCGCAGCTCGCGGAAGACATCGCCGTCTTCAGCGCTCCCTTCGTCTATCGTGACGGTGAGCACGCGCTTGCCGCGACTGATCCCGCCAACTCGGAAATCATGCAGGAGTTCAACGAGCGCCTGATCGAGAATGGCGACATGCGCATCATCGGGCGCCTCTACCGAGGCGCGCGCCAGATGACCGCCAATCAGGAAGTGCTCTCGCCGGCGGATCTGGAGGGCAAGCCCTTCCGTGGCGTTCCGCTGCAGCTCTGGACCAGCATGGTCAGCGGCTTCGGTGCGACTCCGACTCCGGTCGAGGTGAGCGAACTGCCGACGGCGCTGATGACCGGCATGGTCGTGGGTCAGGAGAACCCGCTGACCATGATCAATGCCAACAAGATCTATGAGGTTCAGACCCATGTGATGCTGACCGCGCATATGCAGAACGTGCTGCCGGTCTTCATCAATGAAGAGGTCTGGCAGAGCATCAGCGAGGAGGACCAGCAGGCCATTCTCGCCGAGCTCGACGAAATGGCCCAGGAGACCCTGGCCCAGGCCACGCAGGCCGAGCAGGACCTGATTGCCGAACTGGAAGGCAAGGGCATGACCTTCATCACCGAGGAGGATGGCCTGGATATCGAGGCCTTCCGCGAGGGCGTCAACGCCCAGGTGAATGAGGACTTCCCGACCTGGGGCCCCTACATGGAGCGTATCCGCGCGATCGAATAGGTCTCGGTGCTTGCCGGGGCCGGAGGTTGCTGCCTCCGGCCCCGGCGCCCGTGTAGAGTGCCCGCTGTATGTCGCCTCCGACGATCGATGCTCCCCTGCCGCCGCCCGAGGATCACACCCTCGTTGACCGCCTGATGCGGCCGGCGCGCGTGACCCTGCGCAAACTGGGTCTGGTGCTTCTGGCCGTCATGGTCGGCCTGCCGGTGCTGCAGGTGGCGCTGCGCGAGTTCACGCCTTTCACCTTCGTCGGTGCGGGCGAACTGACGCGTTTCATGCTGATCTGCATCGTCTTTATTACGCTGCCCTATGTCGCGGCTTCCGGCGTTTCGATCCGAATGGAGGAGCTGACGGCCAATCTGCGTGCGCATTGGGGCAAGGCCCTGCGCATGCTCATTGCGGCCAGCGGCATGATCGGTTTCGGCGTGGCCGCCTGGTCGGTGGGGCTGGCCACCGTGAACAACCTCAACAACGCCACGCCAACGCTTGGCATCCCCTACTGGGTCTTCTTTTCCGCTGCCTTCGTGGGCCTGCTGTTCGCCGCCTTGGAATGTGCCATTCAGATGGTCAAGGCTTGGCGCGGCACGCCACTCTACGTGAGCTTCGAAGAAGAATTGCCGCCGGAAGACCTGCCGGAGATCTGATGTGATGAGTAACCTGAACGGGCAGCCCTCAGTGGCAGTCTCCGGCAGCCGACTGAGCGCGCGGCCATGACCCTGCTGATCATCGGCGCCTTCTGCGTCTTCTTCATGCTCGGCTGGCCGGTGGTGCTGGCCATCATGCTGCCGGCCATTGTCTACATTCTGTTGAACGACCTTCCGTTCCAGCTCGTCGGGCAGCGCATGACATATGCGCTGGATTCCTTTCCTCTGGTCGCTGTGCCGCTCTTCATCCTGGTCGGCAACCTGATGAACCAGGCCGGAATCACCGAGCGCATCTTCCGCTTCGCCGACACGCTGGTCGGGCGCGTTCCGGGCGGATTGGGGCAGGTCAACATCTTCTCCAGCCTGATCTTTTCCGGCATGAGCGGGGCTGCGCTGGCGGATGTGGGCGGGCTCGGCCGCATCGAGGTCAAGGCGATGACGAAGCGCGGCTTCACCCCGCAGTTTTCCGGCGCCTTGACCTGTGCCTCGGCGGTCGTGGGACCGATCTTTCCGCCTTCCATTCCCCTGATCATCTACGGCTCGGTCACCAGTGTCTCCATCGTGCAGCTCCTGCTGGCCGGCATCATTCCGGCGCTGATCTGTGTGATGCTGCTGATGCTGACGGTCGCGATCATGTCGCGCTGGCGCAAGTTTCCCCGCTCAGAGCGCTGGTCTCGGCCGAGCGAAATTTGGCGCGACCTGAAGCCAGCAGCCCCGGCGTTGCTGACGCCGGTGCTGCTCGTGCTGGGCATGCTGCTGGGATACTTTACACCGACGGAAGCCGCCGCAGTCACCGTGGTCTATGTGCTGCTGATCAGTGCCTTCGTCTATCGCAGCCTTTCCTGGGCCCACATCCGCTACGCGGCTTACGAGACGCTGAAGAGCACCTCGGCCATCCTGATCATTGTCTCCGCGGCGGCAATCTTCGGCTGGATTATGGCCATCGAACAGGTGCCGCAGGTCTTCGCTCAGCAGCTCCTCTCGCTCAGCACCGATCCGTTGGTCCTGCTGCTGATCGTCAATGTCATCTTGCTGCTGGTCGGCATGATCCTGGACAGCACCACGGCCACGCTGCTGGTCATTCCCATCATAGCCGGCCCGTTGCACATGGCCGGCGTCGATCCGGTGCACCTTGGTGTCGTGGCGATCCTTAACCTCATGCTGGGGCTGCTGACGCCGCCCATGGGACTGGCGCTCTTCCTGATGACCGATATCGCCAGGGTCTCCATGCGCGCCATCCTGAGGGAACTTGTTCCCTTCTATATCCCGCTGTTTGGGACCTTGATGTTGATCACCTTCTTCCCGGAAATTTCGCTCTGGCTGCCGAAAATGCTTCGGTAAGCCCGGGCAGACAGGAGTCCCCATGAACCTGCAAGCCCTGCTCCCGGCGCCCGGCGCGCGCCCCGTCGAAGTCGCTCTGGTCGGAGCGGGTGAGTTCGGTCGGACCTTCCTGTCCCAGGTCCGACGCGTTGCGGGCATGCGCGGGCGGGTGGTCTGCGATCGCGACGGTGCACGAGCCGTGGAGACGCTGCGCGCCATCGGTATCGCGGCGGAGGACATCCGGCGCTGCGAGAGCGCGAAGGCGGCCAGCGAGGCCTTCGAGGCGGGCCGGCATGTGGTGGTCGAGGATTCGACGCTGCTGCTCGATCTGCCGCTCGACATGGTCGTGGAGGCAACCGGCATTCCCGAAGCCGCCGCCGCCATTGCCGAGCGGGCCCTGTCCAGCGGCATGCACGTCGCCATGGTGACCAAGGAGGCGGAAAGTGTCGTGGGTCCGATTCTGGGTCGGCGGGCGCACGACGCGGGACTGGTCTACACGCCAGTCGACGGCGATCAGCCCAGCCTGCTCATCGGGCTGGTGGGCTGGTGCCAACTGCTCGGCCTGGATGTCCTCTCCGCCGGGAAGGCCAGCGAGTACGATTTCGTCTACGATTCCGCCAGCGATGAGGTCAGCGCCCAGGGACGCAGCGTCTCGCTGCCCGAGATGCGAGCGCTTTGGGATGTGCCGGCCGACCGGCTCGCGGACAGCGCCCGGCAGAGGGCAGCGTTGCTCGCCGACTTCTGGCACCGCACCGTGCCTGACCTCTGCGAGATGACCATCGTGGCAAACGCCACGGGTCTGCTGCCGGATGCACCGGCATTGCATGCGCCGATCGCCCGGACCGTGGAACTGCCGGATCTCTTCGGCCTTCAGTCGGAGGGTGGACTGACTGCACGGCGCGGCAGCGTCGACATCTTCAACTGCCTGCGCCGCCCCGACGAGCTGAGCTTCGCCGGCGGCGTCTACGTCATCGCCGCCGCTCCGGACCCGGAGACGGCGGGCCTCTTCGCCGAAAAGGGCATCCCGGTGAGCGCCGACCGCAAGCGTGTCCTGGTGCATAACCCGGTTCACCTCTTGGGGGCGGAGGCGCCGATGTCGGTGCTGTCAGCCTGCCTGGCGCGGAAATCCACCGGCGGTGCGGCGCCACAGCCGCTTGTCGACCTGGTGGCCCGTGCAGAGCAGGACATTCCGGCCGGGACGGTTTTTGAACTTGGCTGGCGGCACAGCATCGCTGGCTTGGCGCCGGAAATGCTGCTGACCGGAGAGATGGGCGGGGCCGAAAGCCCCTTGCCCTATTACCTGCTGCCGGGCGCGCGGGCGCGGATGGATATACCTGCCGGCGCCCCGGTCACCCGCGCTATGGTGGCGCCGCCCGAAGACTCGGTCCTCTGGCGGCTGCGCGCTGAGCAGGACCGGGTCTTCACACAGTAACGCGACCCGCTCGAGCGCTCACATCACTTGCGGCTTGCGGCCATCTGCTTCGCCATGTTGAAGGCGAGACGCGTTGGCTCCAGGCGGGCGATGCCCTTGCCGGCGATGTCGTAGGCGGTGCCATGGGCCGGGGTGGTGATCGGCACGGCGAAGCCGGAGAGCACGGTGATGCCGCGGTCGAAGCCCAACAGCTTGATGGCGATCTGCCCCTGGTCGTGGAACATGGTCAGCACCGCATCGAAGTGCCCGTCGCGCGCACGCACGAAGACCGTGTCGGAAGGGTAGGGACCCTCGACCACGAAGCCCTGCGTCTGGGCCAGCGCCTGCGCCTTGCGCACGGTGGGCTCGATCACGTCGATCTCTTCCCGCCCGAAGGAGCCGCCGTCACCCGCGTGTGGATTGAGCGCGGCCACGGCAATCCGCGGCCGCTCGAAACCCGCTTCCTTCAGGGCACGAACCGCCAGGTCCAGGTGCTCCAGCAGCCGCTCCTCGGTGATCAGATCGGCCACATCGCGCAGCGGCACATGCGAAGTCACTCGGGCGTTCCAGAGATTGTCGACGACATTGAACTCCGCGACCGTGCCGCTGTGACCCAGGCGGTCGGCGGCAAAGCTCATCTCGTCATCGAAGGGATTGCCACCGAGACGCAGCGCTTCCTTGTTAAAGGGCACGAAGGTGATGGCATCCATCTGCCCCTCGCGGGCGAGGTCGAGGGCAAGGCCGAAGTTCTCCAAGGCCGAGCGGCCGCCGATGGCAGACGCCGTGGCGGCGGGCAGTTCGGCCGGGTCGAGATTGCCCATGTCGTAGAAGATCGGCCGGCCGGGCTCCGGCTGGGGCGGAGCGGCGTCGCGAGGGCGGGTTTCGATATCCAGGCTGATGCCCAGTGCCGCCTCACCCTTGGCCAGCACACGCCGGTCACCGATGGCGAGCACGCCGGCGTCCGCGCAGGATTCCGGCAAGTTGAGCACACCCGCCATCAGTTCCGGGCCGATGCCTGCCGGGTCGCCCATGACCAGTGCGATTCTTGGTGTCACGCTTCTGTTCCTCCAGTGGTAAGGGTGGCGGGGTTGGACTTCCGCGCAGGTCGCTTGCCGTGGTATGCAATATGCGGAGGCAAGGAATGACCAACAAGATCACACAGATTGCCGATCCTGCGGCGCTGAGCGCTCCGAGCGATGGGGGGCGAAAAGGCTCCCGCGTGGCGGCGCGCATCCGGGAAATGATCATTCAGGACGAGCTGCCGCCGGGCGCTCCGGTGCGTGAGCGCGCGCTGTCGGAGCGTCTGCAGGTGTCGCGCACGCCCCTGCGCGAGGCGATCAAGATTCTTTCGGCCGAGGGCCTTGTGGAGGTGCAGCCGCACCGGGGCGCGGTGGTGGCCAATCCGAGCAATGAGGAACTGCGCGGTCTGGTCGAACTGCTGGGCGTGCTCGAGGCCTATGCCGGTGAGCTGGCCTGCCGGCACCGCACCGAAGCGGACTTGCAGGAACTTCGTTTGCTGCAGAATGAGATGGAGCAAGCCTTTGCTCGCGACGACCGCTTGGGGTATTTCCGCTGCAACCAGGCGATTCATGTGAAGATCGTCAGGGCATCGCGCAACCGTTCCCTGATCCAACATCACGAGGTCGCCAACGCGCGCCTCTACCGGGCGCGCTATATCTGCAACCTGCGCACCCGGCGCTGGACCTCGGCCCTGCAGGAGCACGAGGAAATCCTGGAAGCCCTGGAGGCCCGGGACGAGGCGCGGATCACCAGCATTCTGCGCAACCATGTGCTGCAGGCCTGGGACAAGATGGTCGTGATGCTCGAAGAGGCGGCGGCCGAACCGAAGCGCAACGCCTCCTGAGCTGCTCGACCGCGCCACGCTCGACCTCCCGCGCCTCAGGCGCCTGAGGCGAGGTCGGCAGCGATCACTGCACCCTCGCTCACCAGCCGGTCGATCTCCTCGGCCGTGAAGCCCTGCTCCGCCAGCACTTCGCGGGTATGCTCGCCCAGCACCGGTGCCCCCTGACGCGGCCCGCCGGGCGTGTCGGAGAACTTGATGGGCAACCCCAGGGTCTTCACGGAGCCCAGCGTGGTGTGGGGAATCTCCGTCACCATCTCCCGGGCCAGGACCTGCGGGTCCTGGTGCATCTGCACCACGTCGTTCACCGGGCCCGAGGGCACGCCGGCAGCGTCGAGCAGTTCCAGCCACTCGGCACTGTCACGCTGCCGGAAGCAGGCGTTGAGTTCCGCTTCCAGGGCCGGGAGGTTGGTCATGCGGTCCGCGTTGGTGTTGAAGCGCGGGTCTTCGGCGAGCTGCGGGGCTTCCAGCACATCGACGAGACGCAGCCAGTTGGCCTGATTGGCCCCACCCACGACAATCCAGCCGTCGCGCGCCTCGAAGGCCTGATAGGGCGCGGAAAGGGGGTGGGCGGAGCCCATGGGCCCCGGTGCCTCGCCGGTGGCCAGGGCCATGGCCGACTGCCAATAGGTGTGGATGATGCCGGCCTCCAGCAGCGAGGTCTCCACCATCTGTCCCTGGCCGGTGCTCTCGCGGTTGCGCAGAGCCGCCAGGATGCCGATCACCGCCAGCAGGCCGGCCGTGATGTCGGTGAGCGGCGGGCCGCACTTTACCGGCGGTTCGTTGGGTGAGGTGCCGGTGATGCTCATGATGCCGCTCATGGCCTGCGCCACGAGATCGAAGCCGCCGCGATCGGCATAGGGGCCGGTCCGGCCGAAGCCGGAGATGGCGCAGTAGATCAGGCCGGGGTTCTCCTTGCGGAGATCCTCATAGTCGAAGCCAAGCTTCGGCAGGGTCTGGCGTCGGTAGTTCTCGACCACCACATCCGCGTCCTTGAGCAGGCGGCGCAGCACTTCCTTGCCGCCCTCGCTGCGGAGATCCACGGCAATGCCGCGCTTGTTGCGGTTCATCATCAGGAAGGAGGCGGCCTGGTCCCCGACACTGGGAGGAATGGAACGGCGGGTGTCGTCGCCACCGGGGATTTTCTCCACCTTAATGACGTCGGCCCCCATGTCGGCCAGCATCAGGGTGCAGGCCGGACCGGCCATGATGTGAGTCAGGTCGACGACCTTGAGGCCCTTCAGTGCAGTCATGTCTTCTCTTCTGACTAGGAGTTCAGCGGCCGGTGAAGGCCGGCTTCTGCTTGTCCAGGAACGCGCGGTAGCCGATCTGGAAATCCTCGGTGCCAAAGCAGGTAAAGCTCTCGTCGTTCTCTTCGGCGGTTAGGGGTGCGGGGTCCAGCAGGCGTCGCGCGAACTTCTTGTGCCAGCGGGCGACCAGCGGTGCGCCTTCGGCGATGCGCTTGGCGGTGGCGAGACTCTCCTCCGCCACCTGCGCGTCCTCGACCACGCGGTTGATCAGGCCCATGCCCAATGCTTCCTCGGCGCCGAAGATGTCGCCCTCCAGCAGGATGCGCAGGCTGTTCGAGCGCCCCACCGTTTCGATCAGGCCGCGCATCTCGTCGTAGGCGACAACCAGTCCCAGGCGCTTCACCGGAATGCCGAAGCGTGCGCTCTTGCCGGCAATGCGCAGGTCTGCACAGAGCGCCGTCTCCAGCCCGCCACCGACGCACAGCCCGCGGATCTCGGCAATCACCGGATGGCGGCAGGACTGAATGGTGCGCAAGGCGCCGTGAGTGCGCTTGGCATAGGCGCGGGCCTTCTCGACGGTCGAGCGGTTCTCCTCGAACTCGGAGATGTCCGCGCCGGTGCTGAAGGCCTTCTCGCCGGCACCGGTGATAACGATGCAGCGCAGGTCGCTGTCGGCATCGAAGCGCTCGAACAGGCTGCGCAGCTCGTCCCACATGGCGTTGTCGATGGCATTGAGGCGTGGCTCGTGGTCGAGCACGACGCGCGCGATGCCGTCATCGAGGATTTCGTGTCGGATTGTTCCGGACATGGTGACTCTCATCCTATCGATAGAACATTTCCACCAGCGTCATCGACACCGGCGGCACGTAGGTGATCAGCAGCAAAAGTGCCACCAGCACGCCGATGAAGGCGACGTTCACCTTGCTGACGTCCCAGACATCGGCTTTCGCGATAGAGCAGGCGGTCATCAGCACGCTGGCAACCGGCGGCGTCTGCTGGCCGATGGCGAGGTTGAGGGTGACGATCAGGCCGAAGTGCACGGGATCGATGCCGATGGTGTGCACAATCGGCATGACGATCGGCACCACCAGGATGATCGCCGCGGCCCCATGAAGAAAGCACCCCAAGAGCAGGAAAAGCACGTTCAGCATGGCGAGAACCGCGTAGGGGTTCTCGGTGACCGAGATGATCGCCTGGGTGAGCTGCTGCGGCACCCGCGCCTGGGTGAGATACTGGCCCAGCAGCGCCGAGGTGGCCACCAGCAGCATGACCACGGCCGTCTGGATTACGCCGCTGCGCAGGCTGTCGAAAAGCTCGCGGAAGCTGAGCTCGCGATAGACGACGCCGCCGACGAAGAGTGCGGCCGCGACCGCGAGCCCGGCGCCTTCGGTAGCGGTAACGAAACCGCCGAAGATGCCGCCCAGGATGATCAGTGGCAGCAGGAAGGCCCAGGCGGCTTCCTTGAAGGTCACCCAGACGCGCCGGAGCTGGAAGGTTTCCTCGACGGGGAAATTGTAGCGAACGGCGAACCAGTAGGCGAGCCCGGCCATCATGGCGGCGCCGATGATCCCGGGGACGATGCCGGCCACGAAGAGCTGCACCACCGAGGCATCGGCGATCACCGCATAGAGGATCATCGGGATCGAGGGCGGGATGATGATCGCCAGCGAGGCCGAGGAAGAGGTGATCGAGGCGGCGAACTCCTTGGAATAGCCAAGGCGCTTCATGGCCGGGATCAGGATCGAGCCCAGGGCCGCCACGTCGGCCACGGCCGAGCCGGAAATCTCTGCGAAGAAGAGCGAGGTGCCGATGTTGACCATGGACAGGCCGCCGCGCACGAAACCGACCAGCGCCGAGGCAAAGGCGATCAGCCGGCGCGAGATGCCGGAGGTGTTCATGATCGCGCCGGCCAGGACGAACAGCGGTATGGCGAGCAGCGGGAAGGAGGTGGCGCCCTCGAAGAGCACCACTGCGGACATCACCAGATTGTCGAAACCATAGGTGTACCAGAGCGCCCCCATGGCGACGACGCCCAGGGAGACCGCAATGGGGACGTTGATCATCACCAGGGCGATCAACACCACGAACATGAGAATGGGGGTCATGTCTTGATCTCCCCCCCGAGGACCCGCTCAGGGTCGACCGGCCCAGCGCCGCGTGCGGCCTCCTTGAGGCGATCGGGGAGGGTGAGCAGCTCGGCCAGTATGAAAAGCGCGCCCGCAATGGGGATGACGCTCTGGCTGAACTGGGTGGTGACCCAGGGCAGGGAGATCAACGTGTCGCCCCAAAGGATCATCACCACCTGAAAACCGAACCAAGTCACCAAACCGAAGAAACCGATGACGATGGTTTCGGAGAAGATGACCAGCGCGATGCGCAAGGGTGGGGGCGCCAGGGCGACCAGGTTGGGGAAGCCGAGATGCGCCCGTTTCAGGGCGGCCAGGGCGGCGCCGTAGTAGGTGATCCAGGCCAGCATGATCGAGGCGACCTCGTCATACCAGCTCAGCGATGCGCCGAGTTTCCTCGTGGTAACCCCCCAGACGATCAGAATGGCCAAGGCCGAAATCAGGAACACGCAGAAGACGATCAGTATCCATTCCAGGCTCTTGCTCACCGCTTTGAGCATCGCTCACTCCCTGTACAGCCCCATGCCGTTCTCCCGGTGCGCGGCGGGCGCAGGCTTGGGCCCGCCGTGCCCGGGGGTGGTGTCGATGGGCTGCCCCCGCTGCGGAACGGATCACGCGCCGCAGCGGGGGCAACGCGATCAGCAGCCGTCGGCCAGAGCCAGGGCGCGCTCGATCAATTCCGCCCCGCCGGGAACCTCCTCGGCGAAAGTGTCGTAAACCGACTGGGAACCGGCGACGAAGGCCTCGCGATCGGAGACATTGAACTCCATGCCGGCGTCGAGGAGCTGTTGCTTGGTTTTCTCTTCCAGATCTGCCGCTTCCTCGTAGGTCCAGTCCTGGGTTTCGCGACCGGCTTCAAGCAGCGCTTCCTGCACCTCTTCCGGGTAGCTCTCGAAGCGCCGCAGGCTGGCTGCCGGGAAGCTCGGCGTGTAGACGTGCCGGGTTTCGGTCAGGTAGGTCTGCACCTCCTGGAAACGACCGGCGTAGATGTTGGAGTAGGGGTTTTCCTGGCCGTCGATGACGCCGGTCTGCAGGCCGACGAAGACCTCGGAGAAAGCCATCGGCGTCGGGTTGGCGCCGTAGGCCTCGAACATGCGCACACGCCACACACCCTGCGGCACGCGCAGTTTCACGCCATCGAGATCCTCTGGGGTGTTGATGGGGCGGACATTGTTGGAGATGTGGCGGAATCCGTTTTCCCAGATGCCGATGAGCTTGTAGCCGGCTTCTTCCACCTTGGGCGCCAGTTCGGGCCAGACGATTTCCTCGCCGATGCAGCGCATGTGCTCGCGCGAGGCCACGAGGTATGGCAAGTCGAAGAGGCCAAACTCCGGCACGATGGTCGACATGATCGTAGAAGGCTGGGACATGTCCTGGGTGCCGAGTTTCAGCTTCTGCAACATCTCCCGGTCACTGCCGAGCTGGCTGTCGGTATAGACGGTCACGGCTCCGGCATCGCCCAGCTTCTCATTGACGCGCCGGGCAAACTCCTCGGCGGACATGGATTGCATGTTGCCCGGCGGGCTGGTGGTGCCGAACTGCATGTCGAGGCCTTGGGCCTCGCTCTCTTGTGTCGAGAAACCGGCCAGCAGGCCGAAGGCGACAGCGGGAACGAGATACTTCCAGCGGGTCATTGTTTTCCTCCCAGAAAACAGGGGCGGATTGTTCCGTCCTCCTGCGGCGCGATCTACGCCAGGGCAGGATTGCATACCATTTTTTTGCAGCGGTCAACGCGCTCGACCGTGATCGAATGTAAGAAAACGTCGAGAGCGGCAGCGTCAGCTATTCAAAAGCGGGAAGGGCAGACGTCAGCGCAGAGCCAGCATCAGCTCCAGATTCTGCACCGCCGCGCCGGATGCGCCCTTGCCCAGATTGTCCAGGCGGGCCACCAGCAGCGCCTGCTCATTGTCCTCGTTGCCGAAGACAAACAGCTCCATGTCGTTGCTGTCGTTGAGCGCTTCCGGCTCCAGGCCGGTGGGCGGTGAGTCGGTGAGCGGCTGAACGCGGACGTGGCGCTGGCCCTCATAGTGCTCGGCCAGGATCGCATGGATGTCGCGGCCGCTCGCCCGTTTCGGCAGGGACCAGAGCTGCAGCGGCACCTGCACCAGCATGCCCTGGCGAAAGCGTCCGACCGCCGGGAAGAATAGAGGCTTGTGCGCCAGCCCGGCGTAGCGCTGCATTTCCGGCAGATGCTTGTGGGCCAGTCCCAGGGCGTAGAGGCGGTAGTTTTCCTGCGTGGGCGTGTCGCCGCGTCCCTCGAAGGACTCGATCAACTGCCGGCCACCGCCGCTGTAGCCGGAGACGCCGTGAACGGCCACGGGATAGTCGCCCGGCAGCAGGCCGGCATCGGTGAGCGGGCGCAGCAGCGCGATCGCTCCGGTGGGGTAGCAGCCGGGGTTGGCCACGCGTTCGGCCTCGGCGACGACCGCCTGCTGTTCGCGCGTCATCTCGGGAAAGCCGTAGGCCCAGCCATCGGAGATGCGATGGGCGGTGGAGGCGTCCAGCACCTTCACGCCGGGGCGCTCGATCATGGCCACGGAGTCTCGTGCTGCATCATCGGGCAGGCACAGCACCACCAGATCGGCGGCATTGAGGAGACGCCGGCGTTCGGCGGTGTCCTTGCGCAGCTCCGGGTCGATGGTGAGAAGCTCAATGTCGGGGCGCTGTTCCAGCCGGCCGCGGATCTGCAGTCCGGTGGTTCCGGCTTCGCCGTCGATGAAAATCCGTGCTTTCGCCATCGTGCTTGTGACCTTCGTGCCGCGATAGAGAGATGTTGCCCCGGCCGCAGGAAAAGACTGCGGCCGGGACGGTAACGCCGGTCAGAGCGGCAGGGTGTAGCTGGTCTTGACCGTGGTGTAGAACTCGGCGGCGTAGCGACCCTGCTCGCGCGCGCCGAGCGAGGAGCCTTTCCGGCCGCCGAAGGGCACGTGGTAGTCAACGCCCGCCGTTGGCAGGTTGACCATCACCATGCCGGCCTGGGAATGGCGGCGGAAGTGGCTCGCGTACTTCAGGCTGCCGGTGCAGATGCCCGACGAGAGGCCGAAGCTGGTGTCGTTGGCAACGGCCAGGGCCTCGTCGTAGTCCGCGACCTTGATGACAGTCCCGACCGGGCCGAAGATTTCTTCCCGGTTGATCCGCATGTCGTTCTTGGTCTCGGTGAAAAGCGCCGGCTGCAGATAGAAGCCCGGAGTGGCCCGGTTCAGGCGCTCGCCGCCCCAATGCAGCTTCGCGCCTTCCTGGCGGCCAACGTCGATGTAGGAAAGATCCTGCTCCAGCTGGCGCTCGTCGACCACCGGGCCGATGTGGGTGCCGTCCTTGAGGGCATCGTCCACCACCAGGCCCTGGAGCCGCTCGGTGACCGCATCGACGAAGCGGTCATGGATGCCCTCCGTGACCACCAGGCGGGAGGAGGCGGTGCAGCGCTGGCCGGTGGAGAAGAAGGCTCCATTGACGGCGGCCTCGACCGCCGACTTGAGGTCGGCGTCATCGAGGACCACCAGCGGGTTCTTGCCGCCCATCTCGAGCTGGACCTTGCGCATCTTCTCGGCGCAGGCGGCGGCGACACGCTTGCCGGTGCCGACCGAGCCGGTGAAGGTCACGGCGTCGATGTCGTCGTGGTCCAGGATGGCCTGGCCCACCACCGAGCCCTTGCCCATGACGAGGTTCAGCACACCCGCCGGCAGGCCCGCGCGCTGCAGGATGTCCACCAGTGCCCAGGCGCAGCCTGGCACCAGGTCGGCCGGCTTGAACACCACCGTGTTGCCGTAGGCCAGGGCCGGCGCGATCTTCCAGGCAGGAATCGCGATCGGGAAGTTCCAGGGGGTGATGATGCCGACCACGCCCATGGGCTCGCGGGTCATAGTGACCGAGACGCCGGGCCGCACGCTGTCGAGCATCTCGCCGGACAGGCGCAGGCATTCGCCGGCGAAGAAGCCGAAGATCTGCCCGGCACGTGCTGCCTCGCCGATGCCCTCGGCCAGCGTCTTGCCCTCTTCGCGGGCGAGCAGGCGGCCGAGCTCTGCCTTGCGGGCGAGGATCTCGTCCGAAGCGGCCTTCAGGATGTCGTGGCGCTGCTGGATCGAGGAGGTTCCCCAGGCCGGGGCTGCAGCCTTGGCGGCGGCGATGGCCTGCTGCGTCTCGTCGGTCGTGGCCGAAGCGTAGAGGCCGACCACGTCGTCGGTGTTCGAGGGATTGATGTTCTTGCGGGCGTTGGTGGCATCAATCCACTCGCCGTTGATGAGGTTGCGATGGACGTCGGACATGTCTTGCGTCTTCCTCGTTCTTTAGATTCTAGGTGCCTTGCTTGTGCGAGCGTCTGAGCGGGTTTAGCAGAGCCGGCCCGATAGGTGTAGCCTGAGCTTGTTTGGACACGGCCCGTGCAGGGCATGTCTTGGGATATGGAGGTGGAAGGCAAGGGGATGCAAGGAGCGGCGCTGGAGAAGGTGGAGGCAGAGGTCTGGGTCTTGCCCACCAGCAGGCTCGCGTTCGACCGGGAAATGGCCATGGCGGGCCTGCTGGGCGCCGAGGAGCAGGCCCGCGCCGCACGCTTCGCCTTCGAGCGCGATCGCCGCGACTACCGCTTCGCCCACGGTCTGCTGCGGGTCCTCCTCAGCGCCGCCGCGCCGCGCGACCCGCGCGACTGGCGCTTTCGCCCCGGCCCCGGGGGCAAGCCGGAGCTGCAGCCGGGACAGGCGGATCAGCTCTTCTTCAACATCTCCCACACCCGCGGCTGCGTCGCCTGCGTGGTGGGGCGCCGCCCGGCCATCGGGGTCGATGTGGAAAGCCGAGACCGGCGAACGGCGGCGGAGGTCGGACGCAGGCTCTTCGCGCCCAGTGAGGTGGCGCAGCTCGAGCATCCGGACGAGAGCGAGCGCTGGGACCGCTTCTTCCGGATCTGGACCCTGAAGGAGGCCTACCTCAAGGGCAGCGGTATCGGCCTGCGCATGCCGCTGGACTCCTTCGCCTTCGACCTCGATCCCTTTCGCCTCAGCTTCACTCCGTCCGTGGATGATGATGCCAAGGCCTGGCACTTCGAGCAGCGCCACCTGCCCGAGGGCTTCATCGTCGCGGTGAGCCAGCGGGAGCCGGCCGGTCCGCCGCCCCTGCGCTGGCGCCTGCTGCAGGACCTTCCGGACCGCTGATGCGTCAGTGCCCGTGGAAGATCGTGCCCGGTTCCTCGGCCGGTGGCGGTGGGCCGGGCAGGATTTCCCGCAGGTAGGGCTTCAGGCCCTCGCTCTGGCGCCACTGCTTGGGGTAGCCCAGCGAGACCTCCTCGAAGCGCGTGCCGTCGCGCCAGTCGGTGCGGCGGATGTGCAGGTGACCGCTGATGCAGGCGAGCGCGCGATAGCGCCGATGCCAGGTCTCGGTGGCCCGTGTGCCGCACCAGGGGGCGAAACGCGGGATGCGCGGCAGATAGACGAACTCCTGGCGCAGCGGATAGTGGTTCACCAGGATGGTCGGCAGGTGCGCCGGCACTTCCCGCTCGAGGCGCGCGGCCGTGCGGTTGATGCGCTCCGCACACCAGGCCTGGCGCGAAGGGTGCGGCTCCGGCGACAGCAGCACTTCGTCGGAACAGACCGAACGCTCTTCGGCAGCCCAGTCCACCACCCCCTCCAGGGCGACGTCTGAGGGCCGGAAGCTGTAGTCGTACAGAAGGAACAGCGGCGCGATCACGCACTCACCCCCGGGTCCGGTCCAGCGCGGAAAGGGGTCTTCCGGCGTAACCGCCCCGGCGGCGCGCGCCGTTTCCACCATGAGCTCATACTTGGCTTCGCCGCCGATGCTGCCCTGGTCGTCGCGCAGGGTCCAGAGCTCGTGGTTGCCGGGGGTCCAGATCACCTTGGCAAAGCGCGCGCAGAGCGCTTCCAGCACATCCCACAGGGAATCCGGCCGCTCGGCGACGTCGCCGGCAACGATCAGCCAGTCCTGCGGATGATCGCCCAATTCAGCGATGGCATTGCGATTGCTTTCGATGGCAGCGTGCAGGTCGCTGATGGCATAGAGCGCAGGCAAGACAGATCCTCACAGGTTTCGAGGATACCTGTCTCTTGGTCGGCACGGGGTCAAGGCAAGTTGCGTGCCGCCCATATATGCAAGAACTGGATATGCAAGAACTGGCGGTCAGGAGCTCCCTTGTCCCGCGTTGGGGTAGAAGAGCTGCTCGCCGTCCAGCTTGTAGGACGCGATCGCGTCCTGGCCCTCGGGCGACACCAGCCAGTCGATGAAGGCTTGGCCCTCCTCGGCCTTCACGTGTTCGTGCATCTCGGGGTTCACCAGGATGACGCCGTACTGGTTGAACAGGCGGTTATCGCCCTTGACGGCGATTTCCAGGTCGCCGCGGTTCTGGAAGCTGATCCAGGTGCCGCGATCGGCCAGGGCGTAGGCCGGCATCTGGGCAGCGGTGTTCAGCGTCGGCCCCATGCCGGAACCGGTTTCCCGATACCAGCTTCCGCCCGGCTCGACAGCGGCCATGCCCCACAGCGCCAGCTCGGCCTTGTGGGTGCCGGAATCGTCGCCGCGGGACGCGAAGGTGCTCTCGTTCCCGGCGATGGTTGAGAAGGCTTCCACCACGTCGTCAGAGCCCGCGATGCCGGCCGGATCGCTGTTCGGCCCGACCACGACGAAGTCATTGTACATGACCTCGAAACGCTCGACGCCATAGCCTCCGGAGACGAACGCCTCCTCGGCAGCCTTGGCGTGGACGAAGATCACATCGGCGTCGCCGCGCCGCCCGGTTTCCAGCGCCTGGCCGGTGCCCTGGGCGATCACCCGGACTTCGATGCCGGTTTCCTTTTCGAAGAGCGGCAGAATGTGACCGAAAAGTCCGGACTGCTCGGTCGAGGTGGTGGAGGCAACGGTGATGAACACTTCCTGCGCGAGAGCCTGAGTGCTGCCCAGGGCGAATGAGGCCAATCCCGCGAGTGTAACGACAGCGGCTGCGGCGACGCGTCCTTCGCGTCCTCCGTCATGGCGAGCGCAGCGAAGCCATCCAGGGCAGATGGCAAGGCCAAAACCGCCGTCACTGCGAGCGACCGCAGGGAGCGCGGCAGTCCAGGGCCGCTGCCCGACAGCCCTGGATTGCCGCGTCGGCTGCGCCTCCTCGCAATGACGGTTGTGGTGAAGGGTTCTTCCCAGATCAATCGCCGTGCAGCGGTGCAAGCGGCTCGCAATGGCGGGGGGTTGTGGCAGAGATCGCGATTCTGCACACCTCACCATAGCAGTTCTCCTTTCATGAAGGCGTCTGCAGCCTCGCTGCGAGGCTGTTGGAAGAATTCGGTCGCCGGTGTCTGCTCTAGCAGTCGACCGTGGTGGAGGAAGATCACCTCGTCGGCGAGGCGGCGGGCCTGGCCCAGGTCGTGGGTGGTCATCACGATGGTCACGCCGGCACGGTGAAAGGCCTGGATCATGTCCTCGATGGTGCGGGTGGCACCAGGGTCGAGCGCGGCGCAAGGTTCATCGAGGAAGAGTACCTCGGGCCGCAGGGCCCAGGCGCGGGCCATGGCAAGGCGCTGCTGCTCGCCACCGGACAGAACCCGAGCCGGACGGTCCGCCAGGGCTTCGAGGCCGAAATGCCGCAGGGCTGCCACTGCCTGCTCCACCCGCTGCTCGCGGCCGATCCCCTGAAGCGACAGGGCGTGGGTAATGTTGGCCAAGGCGGAACGGCGCAGCATCACCGGGCGCTGGAAAACCATGGCGTGACGGCGCCGCGGCGACCTGGCTCCGGCGCCCAGCCACGCAACGCGTCCGTTCGTGGGCTGGAGCAGGCCGTGGCAAAGGCGCAGGGTCAGGCTCTTGCCGGCGCCATTGGGGCCGAGCACAAGGGTGCGCCGTCCGGCGGTGATGTCCAGGGAGAGGTCGGATAGCAGCGACTTGCCGCGGATCACGTAGCCGACCGCTTCCAGCCTTAGGGGGAGAATGCTCGGGAGTCCGTGCATCGCCCTATCCTGTGGTGCGCTGTGCAAGGCGCCCGGTTCCATAGGCCAGCGTGTTGAGCAGCAGCGTCAAAACGATCAGCAGGATGCCAAGGCCCAGGGCCAGGGCCAGATCCCCGCGGGCGGTTTCCAGTGCGATGGCGGTGGTCATGGTCCGGGTGTAGCCGGCGATGTTGCCGCCGACGATCAGCACCGCGCCCACCTCGGCGCTCGCGCGCCCGAAACCCGCCAGGACGGAAGTGATCAGGCTGAAGCGCGCATCCCAGAGCAGGGTGGGGATGGCACGGGCGGTGCCGGAGCCGAGCGAGCGCAACTGCTCCTCGTACTCCTGCCAGAGGTCCTCGATGACCTGGCGGGTGAGGGAGACGACGATGGGCAGGATCAGCAGCGTCTGCGCGATGATCATGGCGCCGGGTGTGAACAGCAGTCCGAGCCCGCCGAGGGGCCCCGCGCGCGACAGCAGCAGATAGACCACCAGCCCTGCGACCACCGGCGGCAGGCCCATCAAGGCATTGAACATCACAATGGCCGCGCCCCTGCCGCGGAACCGGTAGATCGCCAGCGCCGCCCCAATCGGCAGTCCCACGAGCGATGCAAGCAGCACGGCCGTCAGGCTAACGCGCAGCGACAGCGCGACGATCTGCACGAGTGCCGGATCCAGTTCCACGATGAGCCGCCACGCGGCCAGGAAGGCGTTTTCCTGCTCCATCCCTCTCCGTCCTTTGCAGGCAGTATGCGAATTCTCTATGATTAAGCCAAGAATGGAATCCATGCAGGATGTTGCGGGAGCGATGCAGCAGTCACCGGAGTTGATGACCACGGCAGAGGTCGCCGAGTACCTTCGGCTCGGGGAGCGCACGGTGTACGATCTCGTCCGTCGCAAGAGCATTCCCTGCTCGCGAGTCAGCGGGAAATTGCTGTTTCCCCGGCGCCTGATCGACATGTGGATCGAGCGCGAGGTGGCGATGGAGGGGCCCGACCTGAGCGAGCCGCCGCCCATCGTGGCCGGAAGCAGCGATCCGCTCCTGGAATGGGCTCTCCGGGAATCCGGCTCCGGGTTGGCCATCCTGTCTGAGGGCAGCGGGGAGGGGCTCGCGCGCCTGGCGCGCGGCGAGGCCATGGCTGCGGCGATGCATCTGCGCGATCCGGACAGCGGCGAGTACAACCTCCCCGCCCTGCGCGAGGCCGGCGGCCTCTACGACGCCGTGCTACTGCACTGGGCCTGGCGGCAGCAGGGCCTGGTGGTGGCGCCCGGCAACCCGCTGAACATCCAGTCGCTGAGCGATCTGGCCCAATGCAAAGGGCGGTTGGTGCTGCGGCAGAGCGGGGCGGGCGCGCAAAGGCTGCTGCTGCATTTGCTTTCGGAGGCCGGGGTGACGCTCGATAGCCTGCACACCCTGGATGGAGCGGCCCTGACCGAGAGCGATGTGGCCACCTTCGTGGCGGACGGTGAGGCGGACTGCGGCCTTGCCATTGCCTCGGTCGCGACGCGTTATCGGCTGGGGTTCGTGCCGCTCGTCCATGAGCGCTTCGATCTCGCGATTCGCCGGCGGGCCTACTTTCAGCCACCGTTGCAGGCGCTATTCGCGTTCATCCGCACGCCGGCCTTTGCCGCCAAGGCCAAGGCGCTGGGCGGCTATGACATCTCCGAAAGCGGGACGGTGCTCGACGCTGGATAGGCCGGACTTCGCTGCAGCGCTGGATCAGCGACCCTGGAAGCGGGGCTGGCGTTTCTCGGCGAAGGCCTGAACCGCTTCGCGATAGTCCTCGCTCTCCATCGCCCGTCGCTGCACGGCATCGATCACCGCTTCGTCCAGCTCCCCGGTGCCGTCGGACAGTTGGCCCAGGATGGCCTTCGCTCCGGCAATGGACAGGGGGGCGTTGCGGGCCAGTCGCCCGGCCAACTCACGTGCCGAAGCCAGGGCGTCGATCTCCACCAAATCGTCCACCAGGCCCATTTCCTGCGCCTGTCCCGCCGGTAGCCGCTCGGCGGCGAAGAGGATGCGCTTGGCGTTTGTCAGCCCGACGACATTGAGCAGATTGCGGGTTTCCTTGACGCCATAGACGATCCCCAGCCGGGCGGCCGGAACCGAGAAGATCGCGTTGGACTCGGCGATGCGAAAGTCGTTCGCCACGGCGAGGCCGCAGCCGCCGCCCACGCAATAGCCAGCGATGGCGGCGATGGTCGGCTGGGGCAGGTCCAGCATGGCATCGTTGGCTTCGTCCACCGCCTCGGCATAGGCCTCGGCCTGCTCCGGCGTGGCGCGGACCTTGGGGAACTCCGAGATGTCGGCGCCGGCACAGAACTGCCCGCCGGCGCCGGTCAGGATGACGCAGCGGACTTCGGGGTCGTGGGCAAAGCCGCGATAGAGTTCGGCCAGTTGGCGCCAGAGCGCGAGCGTGAGGCAGTTGCGCCGTTCCGGCCGGTTCAGTGTCACCACCACCACGCCGCCCGGCTCCCGGGCCAACTGAATCTCGCTCAAGGTCGCGCTCCTTTCCTGCCGTGCGATCGCCGCGCCGCGTGCCGGCAAGCTTGCCCCTCGACCGGCGTGACGGCAAGGCAAGGTGTCTGACAATTCGTCGCAGGGCGGGCTTCGATGGAGGCTGGCTCCGCCTTTGCAATGCTTGGCGGGCCCCCGAGCAATCGCTTCCTGTGCTACAGATCTTCCTGGCTATCCCATCTCCCACCCACGCAGGGCACAGGTGTAGAAGGATCGTGGTCATGTTGGACACCTTTCAGGAACACCGGATCGAACTAGACGAGGCAGAGATCTACCTGCGCAGCGGCGGCTCCGGACCGCCCCTCCTATTGCTCCACGGCTATCCGCAAACTCATGCCATCTGGAACCGTATTGCGCCGAGGTTGGCGGAGCGCTTCACGCTGGTCATGCCCGACCTGCGGGGTTACGGCCGCAGCCGGGGCCCCGCGCCCGATCCGGCGCATCGCCACTATTCGAAGCGCGCCATGGCCGGCGACATGGTGGCGGTGATGGAGCGTCTCGGCTTCGAAAACTTCGGCGTGGCAGGGCACGACCGGGGTGCGCGCGTCGGCTACCGCCTCTGCCTGGATCACCCGGAACGGGTTACGCGATATGCCAGCCTCGATGTGATCCCGACGCTGGAGGTCTGGGAGGCAATGGACGCGGACGGCGCGCTCGCCACCTACCACTGGCCCTTCCTGGCCGTGCCCGCGCCGGTGCCGGAACGGCTGATCGGTTCGGATCCGGACTTCTATCTCCGCCACCTGCTGGAGCGCTGGGCCGGGGATGTGACCGCCCTCGATCCCGCCGCGCTCGAGGACTGCCTGACGCATTTCCGCGACCCGGCGGTGATCGCGGCCACCTGCGAGGACTATCGCGCCGGCGCCACGCTGGACCGCGAGCATGACCGCCAGGATCACGAGGTGGGGCGCAAGATCACCTGTCCGGTACTGGTGCTTTGGGGGCGAGACTATCTTGGTCATGGCGGCGAATCGCCGCTGGATGTCTGGCGCCGCTGGGCCGAACAGGTGGAGGGCAAGGGCTTCGCAGGCTGCGGCCATTTCCTGCCCGAAGAGGCGCCGGATCGCACGGCGGACGCGCTGCTTCGCTTCTTCGGAAAGTAGGCGGCAGCGCAGGCACCGCCAGTCCAGGCGCGCGGCGGTGAGCGGCCGCTTTCATTCGCCACCGTCAGTGACGGTTGCGGGGCCTTGCCTTTAACCCCCGCTCGCCAGAAGCTTGGGGCATTATGACCACGGCCACCCAAACAGCTCGTACGGAAGAGTCGCACACGACCAAGCGGCGGATCGCCCTGGTGCTTTTGCCCGAGTTTGCACTGCTCCCATTCAGTTCGGCCATCGAACCCCTGCGCGCGGCCAACCGCTTTCTGGGGCATGAGGCCTACACCTGGGACCTGTTCGCGGCAACGGGACCGCGCGCCGAGGCGTCCTGCGGCATCGGTTTCGAGGTGCAGGCCCTGCCACCCGACCCCAAGGGCTACGACCTGATCCTCGTCTGCTCCGGCCTGCAGGCGCATCGCTTCACCGACGAGGCCCTACAGGCCTGGCTGCGCCGCGCGGCGCGCAGCGGCATCGTGGTGGGCGCGCTGGGCGATGCGACATTCGTGCTCGCCAAGGCGGGGCTGCTGACCAACCGGCGCAGCGTCATCCATTGGACCTGCCTTGACGGTTTCGTCGAGAGCTATCCGGAAATCGATGTACGCCCCGATTCCTTCCTGGTGGACGGCAACATCATCACCTGCTCGGGCGGTACGGCGGCCTTCGAGATGATGCTGCAGTTCATCGAGCGGGACTTCGGGCCCGCCCTGGCCGACCAGGTCTCCGACTACTTCCTCTATCTGCGCGAACAGGAACATGGCGCGCGCGGGCCCCTGCCGCTGTCGATCCGGCTGCGCATTTCCCATCCGCGCCTGCGCAAGGTCGTGGAGTTGATGGAAGAGAACCTGGAGGAGCCCCTGGCGATCCGGGATCTGGCCGAAGCCGTGGACATCTCCACGCGCCAGTTGGAGCGGCTGTTCCGCAGCCAGATCAAGACCACGGCGAAGAAGTACTACCTGGAGCGCCGCCTGCAGAAGGCGCGGCGTCTTCTGGCCCACTCCGCGCTGTCGGTCACGGAGATCAGCCTGTCTTGCGGCTTTCAGCAGCAGGGGCACTTCAGCCGCCAGTATCGCCTGGCCTTCGGTGAGAACCCAAGCGAGACGCGGCGGCGAGGATTGGGCAGCCTTCCGACATGACGCTGCTGCTGGCGGCTTCGCCGGTGCTGCTGTCCGCCGGCGCCCTGCTGTTTGCCCGCCAGTCAGCCACCCGCGCCGGATTGCTCGGCCTGTTGACGGCGATCGTGCTTGCCCTGGCGCTGGCACAGTTCCGACTGATGCCTACGGCTCTGCTCGATGCGGTGCTGCGCGGCGCGCTTACCACCCTGGTGGTCGCCTACGTCCTGCTCGGCGGCGTGCTGCTCTATCAGGTGATGCGTGCGGGCGGGGCGCTGGAGACCCTCTCGGCCGCTGTCGCCCGGGCCATACCCGATCCGGCGCACCGCCTCTTCACGCTGGTGCTGGGTGTGTCGGTCTTCTTCGAGTCGGCCACCGGTTTCGGCATCGGGATCGTGGTTTGCGCGCCGCTGTTCCTGGCCCTGGGCTTCACGCCGATGCGTGCGGCCTTCCTGGCCCTCCTTGGGCAGTGTGCGGTGCCCTGGGGCGCGCTGGCGATTGGCACCATCCTGGGCAGTGAGCTGTCGGGTGTGCCGGCAGGTGTCCTGGGCACCCTGGGGGTCGCGCTGTCGTGGCCCTTCATACTGTTATGCGGGGCCTTGGCCATGGTGGTGGGCGGGCAGTGGCGCCCGCTGCCCAAGCGCGCGCTCCAGCTTCTGGCCTATGCCGGACTGCTGTGCGCTGTACTCTGGCTCGCCTCGCTATGGGTCGGGGTGGAGTTGGCGGGCATTCTGGCCGGATTGGCCGTGACGCTCCTGGGTCTGCTCAGCGGGCGGCGTGCCCCAGTGGCACGGCGTGACTCAGCGACACAGCCGGAGGAACGGAAGCCTCCAGGTGCGCTTGCCCGCGCCCTGCTGCCGGTCTCGGTACTTCTGCTGGGCTTGCTGCTCACCCGGCTCTGGCCCGCACTGCGGGAACTGAGCAGCGGCCTGCTGGTGTTCGAGGTGGAGCGGCTGGGCTTCGCGCTGCCGCTTTTGCATCATCCGGGCTTCTGGATGCTGCTGGGCGCGGCCACAGGCGTCTTCGCCCTCTCCCTGAGCGGCCGGGAGGTGGTGCGCCTGTCGGAGCAGGCGCTGCGGCAGTGGGCGGTGGCAACCCTGGCGGTGGCCGGCTTTCTCTGCATGGCGCAGGTGATGTTCGATGCCGGCATGATCGCCGCCCTGGCGGAGCGCATCGCCGCGGCGCTAGGCGCCAACATGCTGTTGCTGATGCCCTTCATCGGCGCATTGGGTGGCTTTCTCACCGCCAGCAACGCCGGCGCCAATGCCATGTTCATGCAGTTCCAGGTCAGCTCGGCCCAGGCGCTGGCCTTTCCCAGCGATGCCGTTGCCGCTGCCCAGAACGCGGCCGCCGCCAATGCCACCCTGGCTTCGCCCGGGCGGGTGGTTCTGGCGGCAACCGTGACGCAGTGCGTGGGTCAGGAGGGCCGACTGCTGCGCTGGGCCTTGCCCGTGGTTCTGGCCGGCACCCTGCCCATGCCGCTGATCCTGCTCTGGATCGTCGGCTGATCAGAATTGATAGCTCAGCTTGAAGAAGGCGCGGGTCCCGAGGTCGTCGATGTGGCGGCTGCTGTAGGCCGGGGTCGAGATGCCGACCTGCAGGTAGTTCTGATAGGTGATGCCGACGCCCACCGCCGTGACATGGGCCGAGCGGAAATCCATGTCGTCCATCTGGTTGCGCAGCCAGGCGTGGTCGCCGAAGGCGAAGGCGGAGAAGCCGGACAGCGCGTCGCTGTGCGAGGCGAGGTCGTGTACCAGGGTCAGTGAACTGGTGACGCCGCTGTCGCCGGAGAGTGAGGCGGCCGCAAAGCCGCGGCCGAGGCTGTCGCTGCCGACTGACAGGCGCGCGGCCGAGGGCAGGCGGGTCAGCGCCACCTGGCCGCGGGCACCGAAGTCCGCGCGGAGGGTGTCCGTCAATCCATGACTGATGTTCAGGTCGCTGGAGACGAGACTGAAATCGGGGCGGCCCTTGAAGCGCGCGCTCATGGGGTCGTCGGCCGCCGTGGCACCGAGCGCGTTCAGGCCCTGGGAGACGTTCAGGCGGGCCAGCAGGCCGCCGCGCGTCAGACTGCGGTCGTAGCTGGCGCTGACGCTCAGCCAGCGCTTGCGATCATCCACCACCTCGAGCGACCCGGCACGGATGTTGTCGTTCTGCCCGGTGAGTTCCACCTGGCCGATCAGGTTGTGCTGAATGCGGCGCAGGAAAGGGTATTTCAGCCAGAGCGTCCCCACACGGCTGTCAACCTGCAGGTCCTGCTTGCGCGCATCGCCGCCGGGGGCAGAGCGGACGTAGGTCAGGCTGTAGCCGGCGCTGAGCCCGTGCGTGCCCAAAGGGTAGCTCTGAGTGAACTGGCCCAGGCGGAAGCGCCGCGGGGTGATCGGGTTGACGACACCCACCAGCATGCTCTGCTCGAACTGGTCGAGCAGGTTGAGACCCGTGCCCACGAGGGTGAGCTGCAGCGGGCCGGAATCCTCGTTGGTGAGGTTGTCGAGCTGCGTGACAGCCGAGCTGGGAATGCGTGAGATCACCAGAGTCAGGCGCCCGGCCCCCACACGCTCGGGCACCTGCTCCAGCAGCGCATCGACGTCGATCCCTTCCAGATCGGCGATCAGCAGCAGTTGCCGCTCCAACTGGGACACCCGCAAGGGCACCTGGCCGACCATCCGGTCGATGTAAGGTTGCAGGCGTTCGGTGATGTCGGGAATCTCGCTCTCGATCCTCACCTCTTCCAGATAGCCCTCGAACACCTCGATGCTGAGCACGCCGTTGTCCGTGTTCCAGGAGGTGACCAGGGCGCGGGCATAGACATCGGACTCGCGGTAGTAGCGCTCGATCGACTCGATCAGCGCCTCGATGTCTCTGCGCCCGATGTTCTGCTCGAGCAGAGGCTGCCAAAGCGGTGCCAGGTCGTCGCGCGTCAGGAATTCGGCACCGCTGATTTCGACCCGGGTCAGGCGGAAGGCCGCTTCCGGCAGGTCGACCAGGCTGCGCCGCTCCAGGGGCACGGAAAGCGCGATCCGGCGCTGCATCTCCAGCGGCGGGCGGAACTCCTGGATGACCCTGTTCTGTTCGACGATGACGCTCTGGATGGCACGGTTCTGGGCGTGGGCCTCATCGACTCCGGCCAGGCAAGCCGCGACGAGCAGCAATACGAGACAGAGCCCGGCACGCCGCCGCAGCCATTTCAGGGGCGATCGTTGGGGTGCGGCACAGCGCTTCGGCATTTCTGTAAACCGGGTCCTACTCTTGACGTGGCGATTCGGACCCGCTGGCCGGTCCGCTGGGAATGCTCGGAAGGGCCGGGAAAAGAGGGAGACGCTGCATGGGGCAGCAGCGTCTCCCAGTCCCGAAGCTTGGGAATCGATGCTTGTGGCATTTTGGGACTCCCATCCCCCTTTTGGGCTGCCCGAACCTACTATGTACCTCTTTTGGGCAGCCTGTCCCTCGTAGTGATTCGCATTGTTTTGCTGTTTATCGTAAAAAGCGGAGGCAAGAGCATGGGGCCACAATGCGCCATTTGGTTGAGATTGGTAAAAAGCTTGAGTTGACTGCCACCGCCTTGGGTTGTCTTACCCGAAAGGAACTCTGCGCCGCATTTGAGCGGGTCAATCCCAGTACCGTGCTGACGGTGCAGAACAGCTACAACTGGATGAGTGGACGCGCCGCGCCGCGCAATTTCAGCCTGTTCGAGGACTGGGCGCGGGTTCTGCGCCTGCCTGAAGGCCCGCACTTCATCATGTCGTCGAGCCTGGCGGACTTTGCCGCCGCCCTGAGCCAGCGCTTTGCGCTGCCGGCCTCGGCCTTGGAGCCCCTGGGTCTCTCGGGGCGAGGACGCAGGGAGGCAATGCAGACGCCGGCAAGCTGGCGCAACGGTTCGCTGCTGCAAGGCAGCTTTCTCGTGCTGAGCGCGGCCTGGTCGCCCCTGGCCCGGGGGCAACTGCTGCTGGGCGCGATCCGCTTCGAGCCCAGCAAGGAGGGCCTCTCCGCCGTCTACAGCGAGCAGCTGCTGGGGCGCTGCGTGCGCTTCAGCGGCGAGGGGGCGGAGGACGGCCGCAGCGGCCAGTTGGTGCTGCAGTGCGACGCCAATGCCGGGACCTACTTCATGTCCTTTCACCTCCCGACGCTGCCCGGCAATCTCTCCGGCGGCATCTTCGCCGGCAATGCGATCTATGATCCGCAAGCGCAGCCCACGGCCGGGGTTCTGCTCTTCCTGCGCAATCACGGCCAGGATCACGACGACTTGGAAGCAAAGCTCGGCTATGTACCGCTCGAGCCCAGCGAATTGGCGCGATGCCTCACCTGGGTCGGTTACGGCGAGGATCCGGACTTGGCCGCCGAGCGCGCCCTGATGACGCTGCTGACCGAGCGGGAAGCGGCGCCGGTGCTGTCGGTGCGGCAGGAGGCGGTGGCCGAGGCCGCTGCCTTGTTGGACCAACGCCGGCTTCTTATGTCGAAAGCTGTATCATAGGGCTTCGCGCCCCGCTGGTGGCTCGCTCCGCAGTTGCCGGCAGGCCGGGAAAGGGAGATTTGATGTCAGAGAACAGCGTCCCCGAAACGCCGTCGCTCGAAACGCGCCGGCAGAGCATCGACCGCGACTATCGCCAGACCAGCGCCGAGTACTACGTTCCCTTTCGCGGCAGCTATATCACCGCCCCGGTCATCACACTTTCCCACAACCTGCTGATCTACCGCGCCGACAACGGGCGCCTGATTGCCGAAATGCAGGAATACCTGCTCGGCCGCGGCCTGGAACGCGAGGCCTGGCAGCGTGAGCAGGGCAGCCGCGAGGTGCAGGTGACCCTGCACGAACTGCTGCTGGACAAGGCGCGTGATCCCAAGGGCCCGATCTATCAGGAACTGGAGCGCCAAGCGCAGCAGATCGAGCCACTGCTGATCACCGTGGAGGGCGTCGTGGTCAACGGCAACCGGCGCCTGGCCGCGATGCGCGAACTGCTGCATGGGGACTCGCAGCGCTATGCCGGCTTTGCGGAACTGCGCGTGGCGGTGCTGCCGGCGGATATTGAGCCAGCCGATGTCGAGTTCGTGGAAGCCGCCCTGCAGATGGCGCCGGAGACCAAGCTGGCGTACGGCTGGGTCAACCGTCGCATGAAGCTGAAGCACCAGCGCGACACCTTGAAGCTTGCGCCGGAGCGGATCTGCGAAGCCTATCGCATCGACGAGCCGGAACAGCTCGACCGTGAGATCGCGCAGCTGGCGCTGGTGGATGACTACCTGGAGAACTTCCGCGAGGAGCCCGGCCACTATGGCCTGGTGGGCGATTGTGAGGCGCTCTTCGCCGGCCTGCAGGAGCAGTTGGCTGCCTTGCCGAAGGAGTTGCGCGGGCATTGGCGTCTGGCCGGCTTCACGCTGATTGACGGGCGCCAGGCGGTGCAGGGGCCCATGGGCAGCTACTTTCCCTTTGCGGCCCCGGTCCCTGAACAGATCCCCAGCCAGGCATTGCGACGCTTTGCCCAGGAGCGGGCGATGGCGGTGGCCGAGGAAGCAGGCAGCGATACCGCAGGCATCGACGGCTCCGGCTGGCAGGAGGACGTCGATCTCATCCTCGCCAGCCCGCAGCACAGCCCACGCAACGCCAAGCTGCTCTATGAAGTGATGGAGGCGCTGCGCGCCGAGCACCATGAACGCCGTGCCCCGGCGCGTGCGCTGGCACGCATCTCCAAGGCGAAGGAGATGCTGGGCGACCTCACGCCGGAGACGCTCAACGACAAGCAGCGCCGTCGGCTGCGCGCCGACATGGCCGCGCTGCAGGCCCAGGCGACCTATCTCCTGGGCGAGGGCGAAGCGCCGACGAGTTCGGACGGTGTGATCGACCGGCTCTATCGCAAGCTGCGCGCTTGAGCGCGGACCAGCTCAGTCGAGCAGGGCGGCGACCTCTTCCGCCAGGTCCAGGCTTGCGGTCAGGCCGGGGCTCTCGATCCCGAAGAGATTGACCAGCCCGGCAACCCCATGGTCTGGCGGGCCCTGGATCACGAAGTCGGAGGCCGGCGCGCCCGGCGGCGTGAGCTTTGGCCGGATTCCCGCGTATCCCGGCAGCAGCGAGGCGTCGGGCAGGGCGGGCCAGTAGCGGCGCACCGCGGCATAGAAGGCCTCGGCCCGGGTCGGGTCCACGTCCAGCTCCTCCGGCCCCTCAACCCATTCCACATCGGGACCGAAGCGTGCCTGCCCACCCAGATCGAGGGTCAGGTGCACACCCAGACCGGCGGCTTCCGGCACCGGATAGATCAGGTGGCTGAAGGGCGCCCGGCCAGCCAGCGTGTAGTAGTTGCCCTTGCAGTACCAGGCTTGCGGGACAGCGGAGTCCGGAAAGCCCTCCAAGCTGGCAGCCAGTCGGGGTGCATGCAGGCCGGCGGCATTGATCACCTGGCCGGCCAGGAGCGTCATGGGCTCGGCGCCGTCGACCTCCAGGCGGATGCCGCCACCTTCCACGCCGCCCGCTTCCACGGCGCCGCCGGTGACCGGCGCATCGAATGCGAGCATGGCGCCGGCATCCTCGGCCTCTCCCTGGTAGGAGAGCATCAGGCCGTGGCTGTCGAGAATGCCGGTCGAGGGGGAGAGCAGGGCGCCCACGCTGGCAAGCGCCGGCTCGCGCGCCTTCACCTCGGCTGCGGACAGGAACACCAGGTCGTCCACACCGTTGGCCGCGGCCTTTTGCTGCAACGTCTCCAAAACCGGGAGCTGTGCCTCCTCCGTGGCGACGATCAGCTTGCCGCAGCGGCGGTGCGCGATGCCGCGACTGTCCAGGTAGTCATAGAGCAGGGCCTTGCCGCGCACGCAGCTTCGGGCCTTGCGCGAGCCCTGGGGGTAATAGATCCCGGCGTGGATCACCTCGCTGTTGCGTGACGAGGTCTCGGTGCCGATGGCCGTCGCCGCTTCCAGCACGATGACATCCCGCCCGGCACGCGCCAGGGCCCGGGCGCAGGCCAGGCCCACAACGCCGGCCCCGATCACAACGCAGTCTATGCGCTCCATTCCACCCTCAAATCCGTTTCGCAGCGCCGGCGATCATGCCGCTCCAGCCGCGACGAGGAAAGGTCGCTTCAGCGCAGCGAGAAGATCACGGGGACGGTGAAGCTGTAGCGTTCTCCGCCGATCTCCGGCGGCAGAGGGGGCAGGGGATCGGCCCGGCGGATCATCTCTTCCACCGCCTGGTCCAGCACGCCCTGGCCGGCACTGCGCACGATCTCGTAGTTCAGCACGCGGCCCTCGCGGTCCATCTCGACGTGCAGTTGGGCTGTGCCCTCTTGGCGCAGCCGCTGTGCACGCCGCGGATAGTCCTTGTGTCGTTCCAGCCAGGCGAGCAGCAGCGCGTGATAGTCGGCCTCGGCGCCCGGATTGCCGCCACTGCTGCTGTCCGGCCCGTTGCCGGCCTCCTCTGCCGTTTCACTGCCCGCCGTGCCTTGATTGCCGGCGGTGTCGCTCGTCTCGTCCGTTCCGCTGTCGGGCGAGGGTGCCTCCGCTGCCTCCGCCGGTTCGGGTGTCGTGGTCGGTTGCTGTGGCGCCGGGGTCGCCGGTGGATCCGCGGCAGGGGCCGGCGTCGGTCTGGGTGCAGAGCGGGGTTTGGGCGGCGGTGCCGTGGTCGGGGCAGGGCGACGCTCGGGTTCGGTGGCAGTTATCGTCTCGCTGCGTGCTTCGAGTGCCTCGTCAGGCGGCGTTTCTTGCGATTGAGGCTCAAGGCGAGCTTCGGTGGCTTCTGTGGGGGTAGCGTCCACCGTCTCAGCCTCAGGGGCCAGCGCGTTCTCGCGGGCAGGGGCCTCAGTCTCGGGCGGGGTATCGGCCTGCGCTTCGGGCTGCGCCTCACTCTTTGGCTCGTTCTCCACCGGTACAACTTCGACCCCCTGCGCGTCCGGCGCCGTCTCGCTTTCCACCGGCGCGGCTTCGTCCTGGGCTTCGGTCATCTCCTGGGGAGGCGAGGGCTCGCTTGGCGATGCTTCGGCCAACTGAGTTGCCTCCACCGTGTCCGGCAGTTCCGGCTGCTCCAGTGGCTCGCTCACACTCTCCTCGAGCGGGCTTTCCTCCACTGGCCTTTCGGGCTGCGGTGCCTCGGCGTGGCTGGCGGTCTCGCGCTCTTCGGCTGGCTCCGCCGTCTCACTGGCGGCGGTGGCGCTGATACTGCTCGGCGCGCTGCCGGCCGGGCCGAGCGCGATTTCCACACCGCCCTCGCCGGTGGCGGCCGCACCAGTCTCGGGTGTTTGGAGAAAGGCAGCCAGCAGCGCCGCATGCAGACCGAAAGCGATCAGCAGCGCCAGGATCCAGTGCTTGGGACGCAGCTCGCTCGGCGTCACGGTTGCGCGTCTCGTTGCGGTTGGGTGATGAGTTGCAGCCGCTCGACGCCGTGGCTGCGCAGCACTTCCATGAGGGCCACTACCTCCGGCGTATCGGTGCGGGCGTCGGCGCGCAACCGCAGCTTCGCCGGTCCCTCTCCATCCAGAAGCGGGGCCAGGTGCTGCCCCAGTTCGTCGCGCATGATGATCTCGCCGTTGAGCGCCAGGCTGCCGTCACGCCCCAGCAGCAGGGTTGGGATCTCCGGCTGTGGGATGCCTTCGCTGATTGATTCCGGCGCCTCGACCTCGAAGGGGTCGCTGCTGGCCAGTCGACCGGCCACCATGAAGAAGATCAGCAGCAGGAAGACGATGTTGATGAGGGGCAGCAGTGAATCATCGCTGCTGCAACGCCGATGTCGGGGAGCAAAGCGCACGGGTTTCCTCCTCAGCCGGCCGGCGGCAGCAGGGCCAGTTCCTGCAGGCCCAGGCTGTCCAGTCGGTCCAGCACGCGCACCGTCTCCTGCAGCGGCACGCCCGGGCCGGCCCGCAGCAGCACACGCTGATCCGGCACGCGCTCCAGACGGGTGCGCAGGCGCTGTTCCAGGTCAGCGACGCTGATCTGATCGCCAGCCAGACGAAGGATCACTCCAGCACCCTGGTCGGCTGCGCGCAGCTCCACCAGCATGGCGCCTTCGCCCCTGCCCGCCGCAGCCGTCTGCACCGGCGTGCCCAGATCGTAGGCCCGCCACTCCATGAAGTTCGAGGCCAGCATGAAGAAGACCAGGAGGATGAAGACGACGTCGATCAGCGGCGTCAGCGAAATGCCGGCGCGGCGGCTGCGGGGACGCGCGATCGCAAAGCGTCCGGCGGTACTGTCATTCCCCGGCGGCATGCAGGCGCAGTGCTCCTTCGCGGCTGTCCGCCGCGGACCGCTGGGGGCGCGGCGCCGCAGTGAGATCGACGGTGAAGACCTGGGTGACCAGACTTTCCATTTCGAGCGCCTGGCGCTCGACCCGGCGCTCCAGCAGGTTCAGCAGCGCCACCACCGGGATGGCCACGGCCAGGCCCACCGCGGTGGTCAGCAGGGCTTCCCAGATGCCGCCGGACAGGATCGAGGGATCGACGCGATTGCCCGCCTGTTCCAGCGCCTGGAAGGCGGCAATCATGCCCAGCACCGTACCGAAGAGACCCAGCAGGGGGGCCAGTGCACCGATCACTTCCAGTGGCCGGAAGCCGCCGCGCAAGGCCTCCACCTCCTCGCTGCCCAGCCGGGCCAATTCTTCGCGCAGCAGCGGCTCGGGCAGGTCGTCGCGCAGGCGGCCGCGGATCGCCAGGGCGAGCAGGCGCGCGCCCGGGTTTCGCGCACTGGCCAGGCGGCCGAGGGCTTCCTCTGCTTGGCCGCTGCGATAAAGCGCCAGGGCGGCGCGGGCATGGCGGTTGATGCCGACGCCCAGTCGCCCGAACTGCCAGAGCTTCATCAGGATGATGGCAAGGGCCACGACCGAGAGCACCAGCAGGATGGCGACGACCGCGCCACCAGCCTGAAGCAGCGCCAGCGGCTCGGCGAGCGGGCCCAGCATCTCGGCCGGCAGCCCCAGGATTTCCGGTGGCGCTGAATCCGAAATGCCGTCGACCCCAGGACTTCCGGCCTCTTCCGCTGTTGGCGCTGCAGTGCTGCCTTCGGCTGCAGGCGTTTCGCTTTCGTCCATACTGCTGTCCTCGCTTGCGATGCTCCTGTGCGACTGCCTGTCAGGCCGGAGCGTCCTTCCGCTTGCAAATGCGAACCACTATCGTTCGCGCCTTCTAGCCCATGCCCTCCGGCCTGTCGAGCCTCCTGCCGGCGGTTTCCGGACGCGGCGACCAAGCGGCTGGGCGGCAAGGCGCGCGATCCACTCTTGTGCCACAGGTGTAGGCGATTAGAGTCGGCTGCAACAGTCGGAGGATGAAAGCAATGGGCGCAGTGACTGCCGTCACGGATGAACTGATGGATGCTTTGAAGGCCCTGCTGGGCGAGCGGCTCTCCACCTCTGCCGCGGTGCGCGAGCAGCATGGCAAGGATGTGAGCTTCCATGAAGGCCATCCGCCCGACGCCGTGGCCTTCGCCGAATCCACCGAGGAGGTGGCGGAGATCGTGCGCCTCTGCGCCGCGCACAAGTCTCCCATCGTTCCTTTTGGCACCGGTACCTCCCTCGAAGGGCACATCTCCGCCCTGAAGGGCGGGGTCTGCATCGACCTGGGCCGTATGAACAGCATCATCGAGGTCAACGGCGAAGATCTCGATTGCCGCGTCCAGGCCGGCGTCACCCGCAAGCAGCTCAATGAGTATCTGCGCGATACCGGGCTGTTCTTCCCCATCGATCCCGGCGCTGATGCGTCTCTGGGCGGCATGGCGGCGACGCGGGCGAGCGGCACCAATGCGGTGCGCTACGGCACCATGCGCGAGAATGTGCTGGGTCTCACCGTGGTGACCGCTGACGGTCGCATCATCCGCACCGGCGGCCGGGCGCGCAAGTCGTCGGCCGGCTATGACCTGACGCGCCTTTTTGTCGGATCCGAGGGCACGCTGGGCGTCATCACCGAGGTACAGCTGCGCCTGCACGGCATCCCCGAAGCCATCTCGGCCGCCGTCTGCCCCTTCGAAACCCTGGAGGGCGCGGTCAACACCGTCATTCTGACGATTCAGTCCGGCATCCCGGTGGCCCGCATCGAGCTGCTGGACGAGGTGCAGATGGGAGCTTGTTCGGCCTATTCGGACCTCGGCTACCCGGCGTTGCCGACCCTCTTTTTCGAGTTCCACGGCACCGAAGCCGGCGTGAAGGAGCAGGCAGAGCGGGTTGCCGAGTTGGCGAGCGAGTTCGGCGGACGCGATTTCCAGTGGGCCACGCAGCAGGAGGATCGCACGCGGCTCTGGCAGGCGCGCCACGATGCCTACTGGGCGGCCAAGGCCCTCAAGCCCGGCAGCGGCGGATGGGCCACCGATGTCTGCGTGCCGATCTCTCGCCTCGCCGAGTGCATCATGGAGACCAAGCGTGACATCGAGGAAAGTGGTCTGCTGGCGCCGTTGGTGGGACACGTGGGCGACGGCAACTTCCACCTCGTCTACCTGCTGGCTGAAGGTGATGAGGAGGAGTATCGCCGCGCCAGCGCCCACAACGACCGCATGGTGATGCGCGCCATCGCCATGGGCGGCACCTGCACCGGCGAGCACGGCGTCGGCTACGGCAAGATTCCCTTCCTGCAGGCCGAACACGGCGAGGCCGTGGCCCTGATGCGCCAGATCAAGCAGGCCCTGGACCCCGACGGCATCATGAACCCCGGCAAGGTGCTGCCGGCGTGATAGCAGACTGGTCGAACCTCTACTACAGAGGTTGCGCTAGCGGGAGCGGCACATATTATTCCATAATCACTGCTGTCGTGTTGCGTAATTCAGAGTTAACCTCTGGAGGGGACTGTGACTGTAAAGACCACGCTTAGCTTTACCGAACGGCACCATCGTTACCTGCAGGAGAAGGTGGCGCAGGGCGAGTATGCCTCGCCGAGCGCAGCAGTCGCTGCGGCCTTAGAACAGGTGATCCGCGATGAGGAAGAGCGCAGCACTGCCCTTGCGGCGGCGGCAGATGAGATTGTTGCCCGAATGAAAACGCCAAGGGCGGAGTTCGTAGAGCCGAAGGTTGCTTTTGCTCAGGCCCGAATAGCTCTTCAGGCGACGCGCAAGGTGTGAGCTACGCGGTCTGGTTACACCCTGCTGTAGCTGGCGACTTTGAGGCTATTGGCCGTTGGCTCTTCGATTACGCCGGGCCCGAGACAGCGGTGCTCAAACTGTCTGAGATCGAAGCTGCAGTGATGAGCCTTGCGGAAATGCCGCATAGAGGATCAGTCAGGGACGAGATTGCTCCAGGATTGCGCGCTATTCCAGTCGGCCGTAAGGCGGTCGTTGCTTTCTCGGTAGATGACGCCACGCGAGAAGTGATGGTGTATTCGGTCACCTACGGCGGTGCCGACTGGATGAGTAGAAGTGTAACGCGTCAGCGGTCGCCGCACGCCCCATATCCAGACTGATCCTCTCCGGGTATTCCCGTGGTCTGGCGACTCCTCTACCACTTCTGATCTATTCCAACGGTTACCGAACGCCGGGCATAGAAGCCGTAGGGTATCAGCAGCAGCCATACATAGAGCGCTCCGGCCGTCGACAGTGGTGCGATGGCGAGGGAGACGCAGGCGACCAGCGGGCCGCCGAAGAGGCTGCGCCGGGCGGCGCGGATCTCGTCCCGCTTGTCCTCCGGGGCGATCCCTTGGGCGAAGGAGAGAATAGCGATCAACAGGCTCCAGCTCACCAGCAGCGTTCCTGAGAAGCCCATCACCGCCACGGGGTCGTCGGGAAAAGAGGTGATGTTGCTCAGGCTCCAGGGTGCCAGGGTCACGGTCGCCAGGAAGGCCATGGTCAGTGAGTGGTGGAAGGGCGTGCCGCGCGGCGTGAGCTCGCTTGCCATGTGCTGCAACCGCCACAACACGCCGACCACGAAGAAGGAGATTATGTAGCTCTCCAGCACCGCCGTATTCGCCAGCAGGACCCTCAGGAAACTCTCGCCGGCCTCCCGGTCGGGGATGCGCAGTTCCAGGGCCAGCAGGGTCAGCACGATGGCGAAGACCCCGTCCGAGAGGGCGTCGAGGCGCTGGGGCGCAGAGGCAAAGCGGATGCGGGGCAGGGGCAAGGCAGGTGCTTTCAGTTTGGGTGGTTTGGCTGCTCCGGCGATCCGGCCGTCGTGCCGCCTTCGACGCTGCCCATGTCATCACTCCTCAGCGTGCGCCGGAGAACGTCTCCTCCAGCCAGTCGAATAAGACCGCGTTGGAAAGCGGGAGATTACCCATCTGACAGTGCATGTCGGCTCCTTCGGCCGTGGTGAAGACGCGGGTCGTCACCGGGCCGGAAACCGAGCGCGCGAAAGCCTCGACCTGGCGCAGGGTTTCCTCGCCTTCTCCCTTGCCGGCGAGGGCAAGGGCGGGGCAACGGATGTCCGGAAGATTATCGACCCGATAGGTCTTCATGGCCTCGAGCCATTCATGGAAACTCTGCACGCCATAGCGACGGCAGGTCGCCTTGAAGCCAAGTTTGGTGGCCGGCGGCATCTGTTCGTCCGGTAGGCTGTCCACCTCGTCCACGCGCAGGTCCCCCATGTCGTCGGACGTGCCGGAGCTGCCTTTGAGGAATCCCGACATGTAGGCGTACATATCAATGATCGGGGCATTGGCGATCACGGCTTTGATCCGCGGTTCATGGGCTGTGCCACGCACCGCGAAGTAGCCGCCAAAGCTGATTCCATAGAGGCCCAGGCGCTCGGCATCGACTCCCGCTTGCGCCAAAGCGAAGTCCACGATGGCGCGCACCGGCACCTCATAGTCCGGGCGGAATGTAAGCTGGGGGTGGAGCCGCATCGTGGCTACCTGACCTGGGCCCTGGACGATCAGCAGGGTCCAGCCGCGATCGAGACCATCGCGCGCGGCTTCGAACCAGAGTTCTTCTGTGGTGCCGTCGAAGCCCGTCAAGCAGATGAGTGTCTTGTTGGGGGTGTCGCTGCGGTCGGGGCGTACGAGGTAGCCGGGCAGGGTCAGCCCCTCATAGGGAATCGCGACCGGTTCGACCACTCCAGGAAGATGCGGAACCGCGCCTGCGAAAGCGTCAGCGCAGGCCAGGCCGAGCCGCTGCGCTTCGGCTCCATAGGGATCCGAGAAGTACTCTGCTGAGCGGTAGTAGCTGGCCGCTCTAAGAAAGTGATCTCTCGCTGAGACAAGGTGGCCCTTTGTCTCGGCCACCTTGCCAAGTGCCATCAGGCTTTCGGCAAGTTCGGAAAATGCGGATACCCACGCGATCGGATCATCGCTTCCCATGCGCGCGCGGGCCGCCATGATTTCGCCCGGGCTGCCGCCGCCGGAGGTGCAACTGCCGAGCAGGCGCATGAGTTGGAAATCGAGCTCTCCCGACGCGAAGCCGCGGATACGCGTTGCCGTACGTTCGACCGACGCCATGACCATCCTCCCGTGTGCTGATTCAAGGAGAGACTGCCAGTTGGGGATTTCTGTCGTCAAGTTTCGGCGGACTATCCAGGGTAGCCCTCGAAATCGGTATCGTTACCAAAGGCTTTACACCTGCCATGGCACAGGCGGGTGCGGAATGATTGCGTTTCGCTTTGGAGGGACTATGGAGAGTCGCATTTTCCGCTTATACTGGTCAAACGGCAGGCGGATGGGTCGGCCGGCATAGGGGCCAGGGTGATGACACGATCCCGCATAAGCTTTGCCCTCGTAGCCGCCCTGATGGCGGGTGTCGCAGTGTTCCTCCCCTCGTTGGAGACACGCTCGGCGGAACCGCCGCCGCTGCCCACTGCCGCAACCGGCGGGCGGGCAGGGCCGCCGTCCCTTCCCAATGCTGGACCACCGCCCTTGTCCGGTGGCGCAGCAGGTTTGCCGCCGCCCATGCGGACGGGCCAGGATGGTCATGCACTGCCGCCGATGCTGCGCCTCCAGCAGCAGGTCTTCTACGACCGCCAAGGCTTCGGACAGGCTGTGGAAGCGGCTGCCGCCTTGCTGCCGACCGATTGGGAGGTGGAGGGCGAGATCGTCTGGGCCGGGGTCTCGCCCTCTCTGTCCTGTATGGCCAACGGCGCCCAACTGCTTCTGCAGGCTGGCAGCGCAGATGGACTCTGGGGGATCGAGGTCCTGCCGGCACCCAAGACCGTCTGGTATGAGCTCGATCTCTCCGGCGCCACACTGTTCCCGGGTTTAACCGGCGCGCTGGATCACGAGGCCTTGATGCTTCGCCCGCTCATGGTGCAGGCGGAAACCAGCATGCATCGTCCCGGCAGCTTCTGTCGCCTCACGCCGCGCACGGGCGTCGAGGGCCTGGCCGAGGATGCCTTCCTGCCCGCTCTGCGCCCCGATGCCCGTATCATCGACCGCGAGCCGGTGCCCGACGTGCTGGCCTATGTGGAGCGGGAACTGGGGCAGATCCAGACGGCGGGCCTCGACGTGCGCATGATGCCGCTGGCTGAGAGTTATCGCCTGCAGCGGCAAACCCCTGCCGGGCCGGTGGAGGAGATGCTGCTGTTCTCCGGCTGGCGCATGACCACGCGCCTGCCCATGGCCGACGGCGCGGCCACCATCAGCTTTGACGTGACCGGTCTGCCCGTGCTGCTGATGCGCTACCCGGCAGGCGCGCGCGAGCAGGCGGAGCCTCTGTTCACCGCAATTTTCTCGTCCTTGCGCTTCAGCCCACGCTGGGAAGCTGCCATGGCGGCGCATCGCGCGAAGATGGGTGAGATCGCCCGCAAGGGCGCCGCCGATCGCAGCGCGATCTGGGCGGAAACGAGCCGCCAGATCTCCGACATCCAGATGCAGGGCTGGGAGAACCGGCAACAGAGCGCTGAGCGCATGATGGCGCTCACCAGCGACCAGATTCGGGAGGTGCGACCGCTGCGCGACCCGCAGACCGGCGAGAGCTTCGAACTTCCGCAGCATTACGAGAGCTTCTACCGCAACCCGCAGGGCGAGCTTCTTATGTCCACGAACCCGGAGTTTCGCGCCCATGAACTCTTTCCACACGAAAACTGGGTAAGGCTCGAGAACGCGCCCCGATGACATGTTCAGGCAAGGCTTCGCGGGAACCGGGGCCGGTCACAAGGAAAGTCTGAGAGCATGAGAAAGCACGGCATCACCCTCTCCCTCGCCCTCGCAGCACTGCTGTCCTTCGCCTTGCCGGCACAGGCGGAGCAGCGTGCCGAATGGTATGCGGCCATCGAGGGTGACGGCCAGGGCCCCTTCACGGCCGAGGAACTCCAGGTGCAGCATCTGGCGCCCGATACTCTGGTCTGGCGCGAGGGAGAAGCCGACTGGGCTCCGCTGAGCGACTTTGCGGAACTGCAGGCCCCCGCCCGCACGGCGGCTGCACCACCGCCACTGCCCGGAGCGGCCAGCGAACCCCCGGATGAGCGGGAGTACTTCCTCGACGAAAGCGGCGCTGCGTCGGCGCCCCTTACCCGTGACGACGTTGCCTCGCGCCTTGCCGAAGGCCGGGCCTCGGCCGACACGCTGGTCTGGTTCGACGGCATGGCCGATTGGGCGCCTTTGCGCGATACACCCCTGGCTGCGCTGCTGTCTGCGGCGCCCCCTGCCGTGGCGGCACCCGAACCGGCTGGGCCAACAGCTGAGGTCGCCGGGTCCGATCCTCAAGCCCTGCTGCCGGGCCGCTGGCAGGCCGAGATGCGCGAACAGTTTGACGGCATGGCGCAGCCCATCGTGCTCACCATCTTTCTGGAGTTCGGGCAAGGCGGGGACTATTCGGGCAATGCACATTCCCGCCTCGACCTCAGTGCTCAGGGCATGCCTGAACCGGTCGATCTCGAACTGTTTCTGCAAGGGCGCTGGAGCGCCCGATCGCTCGATGCGAACCGTATCGAACTGCACACACAGGGCTCGCAGGTCGTGCGCCTGCCGGCGTTGGAGTTGGAAGAGCGCGAAGAGGTGGACGAGCGCTCCATCTTCGAGATCCTGGACCCGGACACCCTGCGCGACGAGGACGGAACAGTGCTGCGCCGGATGTGAGTGCTGTGGGGGAGGCTAGGCCCCCACCTCCGCGCTGCGGCGGCTGTAGCGCAGGGTGAGCAGGCCGGCGGCGCCGCCGATCAGCGCCGGGGCGATGAGCAGGGCGTAGGTGGCGGCGTAGCTGTCGATCCAGCCATAGAGCTGCACGAAAATTGCCGGCCCGACCAGGACGCCCGAGAAGGTGCAGAAGGTGGCGACACCCGTGGAGGTGCCCACCATGGAGGGGGGTGTGAGGCGCACCACCTCGGAGAGGAAAACGCCGTTCCAGCCCACGGCCGAGGCACCGAAAACCGCGGCGATGGCAAAGGCGAGCCAGCGCGGGGAGTCGCCGTCGAGCTGGGAAAAGCCGAGACAGCAGGCGGCGGTGATCAAACCGACGATCGCCAGCACCAGCGCATTGCGCTGCAGCCGGTCGGCCACCAAGCCCCAGGAGAGGCGCCCGGCGACGCCGAAAACCTGTACTGTCGCAAGCAGGCTGCCGGCCAGCACGGCGCCGAAAGCCAGTTCCGTGACTGCAAGCGAGACCACGAAGGTCATCAGGCAGAGCTGGATCGCGCCGAAGCAGAAGCCACAGAAGCAGAGCCAGCGCAGTGCCGGCTGGGCGAAAACCCGCCCCGCGCCGCGCAGCGCGCCGAGGCCGATGGGCGCATCGCCTCGGCGATCGCAGTCCCAGGTTTCCCGGGCTGGGGAGAGAATCACTGCCAGCAACAGGGCCACAGGCACGATGACGGCCACCGCCGGCTGCCAGCCCCAGTTCACTGCGATCCAGGGTGTGAGAAGGCCAGCGGCGATGCCACCGATGGGAACGCCGGTCTGCTTGATCGAAAAGACGAAGCTGCGGTTTCGCGTCGTGGTGTAGCGCGCCAGGATGTGCGCCGCCGAAGGGTTGGTCAGGCCGTAGGAGAAGCCAATGGCCACTGACGCCACCGCGATGGCCGGCAGGGCCGGTAGCACGACAATGGCGCAGCCCAGCGCGCAGCAGATCAGGGACACCTGGCTGATCCGGCAGGGGCCCCAGCGCGAGACCAGCCCGCCGGCGATGAGTGAGGTGCCGGTGGCCACGAAGTAGATGATCGTGATCTGGTAGCCCACCAGCACCGGCGGCAGGTCAAAGGCTTCCGCAACCGTGGGCGCGATGGCGGCCAAGGCCAGTACGGCCCAGGCACCGATCCCTTGGGTGAGGAGCGTGGCCGCGAGCACACCCGGGAGGCCCAGCAACAGCGAGCCTGCGCCGCGCGGCGCAGAGGGCTGTGTCTTGCTGTCCTCGCTTGCGGTGCTCACGACGGCATCACTGGATGATACTGGGCAGCCAGGTGACCAGGTTCGGTACCAGGATGAGCAGGACGATCACCGCGAAAATCGGAATGAGGAAGGGCAGGACGGCGCGCACGACCTTCTCGAAGGGTATGCCGACGATCTCCACCAACACGAAGAGCACGTTGCCAAACGGCGGGGTGATCACGCCGACCGACAGGGTGATGACCATCAGAACGCCGAAGAACAGTGGATCGATGCCGAGCGACTGCACCGTGAGCATGAAGATCGGCGTGAAGATCAACACGGCCTCCACCACGCTCATGAAGCAGCCGATGATCAGGAAGAAGGCAGCGATGAGGAAAAGAATGACCGTCAGACTGACGTCCAGGCTGGTGAGCGCCATCGCCAGTTCCTGCGGGATGCGCAGCCGCACCAGCAGCCAGCCGTAGAAGGTGGCGATCGCGATGATGAACATGATCACCGAGGTGAAACGCACGGTGCGTTCCAGTACGCCCACCAGATCGCGGACACTGACGTCGCGATAGACGACGAAGGCGAGGAACAGGGCGTAGACACAAGCCACGGCGCCGGCCTCGGTCGGCGTGAAGATGCCGCTCCAGATGCCGCCGACGATGATCAGCGGGGTGAGCAGCGGTGGCAGGGCGCGCCAGAACAGCCGGGCGACCTCCAGGACGGACGCGCGCGGCGAGCGCGGCAGGTCGATCCAGAAGGAGACGATGAAGCTGGTGGCCATGAGCGCCAGGCCGATGATGATGCCGGGGATCAGGCCGGCGATGAAGAGCGCGGCAATGGAGGTGCCCGAGAGCCAGCCGTAGACCACCATGGCGATCGACGGCGGGATCACCGGGCTGATGATGGAGGCCGCGCCGGTGATGCCGGCGGCAAAGCGCATGGGATAGCCGCGGTCTCGCATCGCCTTCAGTTCGAGCTGCCCGATGCCGGCCACGTCGGCGACCGCGGTGGCGGACATGCCGGCGAAAATCATGCTGGCCACCACGTTCACATGGCCGAGCCCACCGCGAATGTGGCCGACCAGTGCGTTGGCGAAGTCGAAGATCCGGTTCGTCACCGAGCCCACGTTCATCAAGGAGGCGGCAAAGATGAAGAAGGGGATCGCCAGAATGGGGAAGCTGTTGAGCCCGCGCATCATCTGCAGCGCGAACAGCTCAGTCGGAATGGCGGAAATGCCACCGTCGATCGCCAAGACAGCCAGACAGGTCAGGCCGATGGAGATCGCGACGGGAACCCCCAGCGCGAAGAGCAGGACCATCAGGCCTAGGAAGACGACGAGGTATTCCATTCCGTTTCCGTTTCCGTGACGGCCACCATGCTCGGCCCGCGGCGCAGCAGGCGCCCGAGATGCAGCAGGCTGAACAGGATCATGGCGCCCAGGCCGACGACCAGGGCGAGGTAGAGATAGCTGTAACTGATGCCCAGCGCCGTGGTGGAGTTGTTGGCGCTGACCGACATCATAGAAAAGGCGCCCTTGAAGGCCACGGCGAAGAGCAACAGCGAGGCGAGCTCAATAAAAATGCTGAGCACATAGCGCGGCTGCAGACCGATGTGTCGCAACAGCACGTCGATGGTGATGTGCCGGCGGCGTGACCAGGTCGCCGCGGCGCCCAGCATGACCATCCACATCAGCAGTCCGGCGCCGATTTCCTCGGACCAGGGCACGGAGATGTGAAAGACCTGACGTCCGACCACCGACCAGGCGATGACCGCCACCAGGGTGAGCATCAGGATCAGCGCGCCAATCTCCATTACCCGCGCGATGGCGGCTTCGATCCGATCCAGGGTCATGGGGGTTCCTGTATCCGGGCTGATCGATAGGGGCGGGGGCGCCGTGACGACGCCCCCGTACCTGATTACTGCCCTTCGGTGGCGGCGATTGCCGCCTCGATGTCGGCGGCCACGCCTTCCGCCTTGTCGGCGAGCGCGCGCTCAACCGCCGGGGCGGCCTTCTCGCGGAAGGGTGCCTGATCGACGTCGATGAAGGTCATGCCGTTCTCGATCAGGGCCTCACGATAATACTCGTCCTTCTCCAGCTCGACCTCGTAGCCATGCTGACGGGCTTCATGCACGGCCTCGGTCAGCATTTCACGGTCGGCTTCGTCCAGACCGTCCCACCAGGGGCCTGATGCGACCCAGTGCCAGGGGAAGGAGAGGTGAGAGGTGGTGATGATGTGGTCCTGCACCTCCCAGAGCTGGCGCGTATAGGGGGAGGCGAGGCTGTTTTCATGTGCCTCCACCTGGCCCGTACGCATGGCCAGATAGATGTCCGGGGCCGGGATCACCACGGCCTGTACGCCCAGTTCCTCCCACACGTCGACCCAGACCGGAATCTGCGGCAGGCGCATCTTCAGGCCTTCGAGATCGTCCGGTGAATTGATTGCCGGCGTCGAGGTCATGTGCCGGAAGGCGCGCATCTGCGGGCCGATGTAGTGCAGGTTGCCGCGCTCGCGCGAGACCTCCTGCATGGCCTGACCGGAGTCGGTCTCCATGATGTAGTGCTCGACCGCGCCCCAGTTGGGGAAGACGAAGGGCACGGAAACGGCGTCATATTCCGGCGCGTACTGGCCCATGAAGGCGCCGCCGGTGAGGGCCATCTGCGTCTGGCCGAGGTTGAGGAGTTCCAGCACCTCCACCTCGTCGCCGAGCTGTCCACCCATGTAGGCGTTGACCTCGAAGCTGCCGTCGGAGCGCTCCTCGACGATCTCCTTGAAGCGCAGCATGGCTGCTTCTTCGGAACCGCCGGCACTCATGGTGTTGTGCACCTCGATTACATCCTGGGCCTGGGCTGTCGCGACCAGGCCCAGGGACATGGCAACCGAAGCGGCCAGCGCCGTACGGCTGATAAGTCCAGTTCTCAGATTCATAAGGTTCTTCCTCCCTCTCTTTTTGCTCTTGCAAGACGTTACGCCGCGCTAATCGTCGTTTGCGGCGCGTTGCGGCAGATCCCGCAATGCCCCCAGCACTTCATCATTGTGCGCACCCAGATCGGGAGCGGGCAAACGGACTCTACAGGGTGTGCCGTCGAGTTTCACCGGAAAGCCGAGCATACGCACGCTGCCGTGTCCCGGGTGCTCCACCTCCATGACCATTTCCTGCGCGAGGACCTGGGGGTCGGCCAAAACCTCCACCAGATTCTGGACCCGCCCGCTGGGCACGCCGGCGGCGTTCAGGCGCTCGATCCAGGTGGCCTGGGTTTCGCTCTGCATGCGCCGGGAGATCAGGGCATTCAACTCGTCGCGGCGGGCGAAGCGCTTGTCGTTGTGATCGAAGCGCGGATCGTCCAGCAGCTCTTCCAGCCCGATGGTGCGCATGAAGCGCCGCAGGATGACCTCGTTGCTGGGCGCCACCGCCACTTCGCCGTCGCTGGCCTTGTAGAGGCCATAGGGCGCGACCAGGGGGTGGTCATTGCCGGTGCGCGGCGGCAACTCCCCGCTCATGAGATGCTCGCTGCCGAGATAGGCCATGAAGGAGAGGATGCCGTTCAGCATCGCGCTCTCCACATGCTGGCCGCTGCCGTTGATGTCGCGGGCGCGCAGGGCATTGACGATGCCGAAGGCGGCATAGAGGCCGGCAACCAGGTCGGTGATCGGCTGCCCGCTGCGCAGCGGCTCCTGATCCGCGCGGCCGTTGACGCTCATGAAGCCGCTCATGGCCTGGGTGATGAAGTCGAAGGCCGGCCGGTCGACGTAGGGGCCTGTGCTGCCGTAGCCGTTGATGTTGGCGGTCACCAGCCGCGGGTTCAGCTCCTTGAGTCGTTCCGGTCCGAAGCCCATGCGGGCCATCACGCCCGGCCGGAAGTTGTCGACCAGGACGTCAGCGGTCTCGATCAGCTTGGCAAGCTGTGCCTTGCCCTCCTCGCCGTAGAGGTCGAGCTCGACGGATTTCTTGTTGCGATTGAAGGAGGCGAAGTACCAGCTCAGGCCGTCGCGGATCCCGCCTTGCGCGCGAACGGGATCGCCCTTGCCGGGGGGCTCGATCTTGATGACCTCGGCGCCCATGTCGCCCAGCAGCATGGTGCAGAAGGGTCCCGAGAGCACCCGGGTGAGGTCGACCACCCGAATGCCATCCAATGGCTGACGCATGTCCTGGCTCACCCGCAGGCCGTTGCCACTTCGTCAAGCGCGCTGAGGCGCAGCCGCGGCCCCGCCTTCATCACCTGGCCGGGAAGCGTGCGGCCGACAACCTCTTCCACGCGCTGCGCCACGGTGCAGAGGCGCTCGAGGTCAATGCCGGTTTCCACGCCGCACTCGTGCAGCAGGTAGACCAGATCCTCGGTGCAGATGTTGCCGGTGGCACCCGGCGCGAAGGGACAGCCGCCCAGTCCGCCGATGGAGGATTCGAAAGTGGAAATACCCTCCGCCAAGCCGGCATAGACGTTCACCAGGCCAACGCCACGCGTGTTGTGGAAGTGCAGCGCCAGATCGATCTCCGGCAGTTCCGCCTTCATCGCGCGGCACAGCGCCGTCACCAGCGGCGGGGTCGCCATGCCGGTGGTGTCGCCCAGCGCCACATGGGTGATGCCGAGGTCGCGGTAGGCGCGGGCGATCTCCAGCACCGACTCCACGGGCACGTCGCCCTCGAAGGGGCAGCCGAAGGAGGTGGCGATGGCGCCCTGCACTTCGATCCCTGCTTCCTCCGCGATCCGGCAGACGTCGCGGAAGCCGGCCAGGGTCTTGGCCCGCGGACTGTTCATGTTCTTGATGTTGTGGCTCTCGGAGGCCGAGACGAAGACCACCATGGCATCGACACCGGCCTTGGCAGCCCCTTCGGCACCGCGGGCATTGGGCACCAGGGCCGTCAGCTTGGCGCCCGCCTTGCGCGTCACGCCCGCCATGACCTCGGCGGCGTCGCGCATTTGCGGCACGGCGCGTGGGGAGACGAAGGCCGTCGCCTCGAACTGCGGCACGCCCGCCTCGATCAGTGCGTTCAGCACCTCGATCTTCGTTTCCGTGGGAATCCACTCCGATTCCGCCTGGAAGCCGTCACGGGTGCCAACTTCGACGACTCGCGCCTTGGCTGGAAAGCCGTCCGGGCGGGGGGATCTGATCGTTCCGTCGGGCATAACGCGCTTGCTCCTCAAGGGTGTCTCTCGGCGGGACCGCTGTCGGTTCGGACGCTTTCCCGTTTTCTGGCGTACCAAACTGGTATACCGTTATCCTAGCCGGTCAAGCGGAGCAGGAAAAGGGGTGCAAGCGTGGAGGCAGTGGAATCACGTCAGGCGGGAAATGGCGGCGTTGGCGTTTACGAGCGTTTGCGTGCGGATATCCTGAGCCTGCATCTGCTGCCCGGGGAGCGCATTTCCGAACGGGCGCTGGAGGCGAGGCTTGGAAGTTCGCGCACGCCGATCCGCGAGGCCTTGCTGCGCCTCGAAGTGGAAGGGCTGGTCAGCCGCGCAGGCCGCAGCCTGCGCGTCGCCCCCATCGATCTGGCCGAGTTGCTTGAAGTCTTCGAGTACCGCGAGGTGATCGAAGCGGAAGCGGTGCGCCTGGCCTGTCGCCGTGCCAAGGCGAAGGACTTGGCCGAGGTGGCGCGCATGCTCGATCGGCTCGAGGGAGATGAATCGCCGGAAACCTGGTTCGACGTTGGAACCGAGGTGCATGTCAGCTTCGCGCGCCTCAGTGGCAATCGCTTTCTGGCGCGGGCGGTGCAGGACACGGTCACCCGTATCGCGCGTGCGCGCTGGATGATGGCCAAGTCCGAGCAGGGGCGGGCGGACTCCCTGCGCGAGCACCGCGAGATCCTGCAGTTTATCTCCCAGGGCCAGGCCGAAGAGGCGGCGGCCGCAGTGATCGCTCACACCCGCATCGTGCGCGACACCCTCGTGGCGGCGTTGCGGGAGGGCCAGCGCAGTTACCGGGCTCATGGCCTGGCAGTGCTCGACCGTGCCGTCGAGCCGGCTGACTGAAGGTTCAGTCCGCGGCCAAGCGCGGCGAGCCCTACGACCTTTCAGCTTTGCGCCCGAGGTAAACCGCCTGGACGACGGTGCGATTCTGCAAGGGATTGTGGAACTCCACCGGTACCGCCCAGGCCTGTGCAAAGGCAGCCTCCATGCGCCGTGAGAAGGCGGGATCCGGAGGCTCGTTCGACCAGAGGCCGAACACACCACCCGGCGCCAGGTGGCGGGCCAGAGCCTGCAGGCCTTCCGGTCGATAAAACGCTGTGCTGCGGTCGTCCAGCAGGGCGTCCGGCGAGTGGTCGATGTCGAGGAGGATGGCATCGAAGCGGCGGCCGGGCTGGTCGGGATCGAAACCGGCCTCACAGCGTGCCAGGGCAAAGAAGTCGCCGGCCAGGAGCCGACATCGCTTATCCTCGGCCAGAGCGCGCCCGATGGGCAGCAGGCCCTGGCGATGCCAGTCGATCACCGGCTCCAACAGGTCGACGACCAGGAGGGACCCGATGGGATGTTCGAGCGCTGCCTGCGCCGTGTAGCCCAGCCCCAGACCACCGACGAGGACCGCGGCATCCTGCTGCTCGGAAAGGGTATCGAGACCCAGGTGCGCCAGGGCAATCTCGGAAGCGGTGAAGAGGCTCGACATGAGAAACTCGTCGCCGAGCTTGATCTCGAAGACTTCGACCTTCAGAGAAAGCTCCTGCCGGCGGCGGAGGCTCAAGGGGCCGATCGGGGTTTCCCGATGATCCAGTTCTTCAAACAGGCGCATGCAGCACGGGCTCCTCGTTGAATTTTCGCCGCGCCCGGGGCGTCTGACGTTATAGTGATCGTTTGTTATGACACAGTCCTTGAGCAGCTCCCAACAGCAGCGCTTCCGCAAGCTCCTCACGCTTGCCGCGGAGAGCCCCTTCGCGGGCGAACGCGAGGCGGCCTTGGCCGCGGCCGAGCGCATGGCCGATTCTGCGGGCATGGACCTGGAGGAGGCGGCGCGCGCCTGTGGGCGCCAGGAGGAACAGGAGCGCGAAGCGGCCGGGCAGAGCCGCAGCGCTGGCGAGGAGATGGGACCGGGCTGGACCGAGACTATGAGCCCCTCCATGCGTCGGGCCGCCTGGGCCGGTTATGCCTGGGAAGCCGCGGCCAGCAGGGCGCGCCAGCGCCATCGCGAGGAGGTGGCTCGCCGCCAGCGCGAGGAGGAAGCCCAGCGCCGCGCCGATTCCAAGCGCGGGCGGCACAATCAGCCACGCAGTGACCGATCCATGCCGCGGGGCGACTTTGCCCGCGTGCTGCTGCTGGAAACGGGCCTGCCGTTGCGCGACATTGCGGAAATCACCGATCTCGGCATGTATGAGGTTGTCGGGCTCAAGCTCAAGCTGAGACAGGAGATCGAGCGGCAGCAGGCCCGGCGCCGGTCCCAGCAGGCGCACGCCTGAGACTTGCCTGAGACTTGCCTAAGACTTGAAGGAACAGTTGGCGCGAACGCGCCGAAGGAGAGAGCCATGCCACTCGACCAGTCCGCCGGGGCCGATGCGAGCGATTCCGCCCTGGCACGCCGCCTGTCGGCGGAGCTGGAAGGGGAGGTACTCTTCGATGGCTTCAGTCGGGGGCGCTATGCCACCGATGCCTCGATCTACCAGATCCAGCCGCTGGGCGTGGTGGTGCCGCGGAGCGAAGACGATGTCGAGAAGGCGCTCACCATCGCCCGCGAGGAGGGCGTGCCGGTGTTGCCCCGCGGTGGCGGCACCTCCCAGTGCGGCCAGACGGTGGGTGACGCGCTGGTGCTCGACCTCTCCAAGCACCTGCGCGGGCTCGTCTCTCTGGATCCCGAGGCGCGGCGCGCGACGGTGCAGCCGGGACTCGTCCTGGACCACCTGAACCGCCAGCTCAAACCGCACGGTCTCTGGTTTCCCGTCGATGTCTCCACCGCGAGTCGCGCCACCATTGGCGGCATGACCGGCAACAACTCCTGCGGCTCACGCTCGCTGCGCTACGGCACCATGCGCGACAATGTGGAGGGCATCGCCGCGGTGCTGGCCGATGGCAGCACGCTCGACTGCGGCGTGCTGGAAGCTGGTGCGCCGCGCAGCAATCACCCCTCCGCGCAGCAGGCCCTGATCGACGACCTGCTTGGGATCGCCACGCGTGAGCGCGAGGAGATCGCCACGCGCTTTCCCCGCCTGATGCGTCGGGTGGGCGGCTACAACCTGGACGCACTCCTGCCGGCCGGAGAAGCGCTGTCCGGCGAGATCGCGCGGCGGCCCGGCGACCCGCCCAACCTGGCGCACCTGCTGGTCGGATCCGAGGGGACGCTGGCCTACTTCAAGCAGATCGAACTGCGGCTTGCGCCCCTGCCGCGCAACAAGGTGCTCGGCGTCTGCCACTTCCCCACCTTCTACCAGGCCATGCAGGCGCCGCAGCACATCGTTGAGCTCGGGCCGACGGCAGTGGAACTGGTCGACCGCACCATGCTCGGTCTGTCGCGCGACATTCCGGCCTTTCGGGAGGTCGTGGATCAGTTCGTGCAGGGCGATCCCGATGCCCTGCTGCTTGTGGAGTTCGCGGAGGAAGACCAGGCGGAGAACCTGCGCCGGCTGGACAGGCTGGTGGAACTGATGGGCGACCTGGGCCATCCCGGCGCCGTGGTGCAGGCGGTGGACCCGGCCTTCCAGTCCGCCATCTGGGAGGTCCGAAAGCAGGGCCTCAATATCATGATGTCGATGAAGGGCGACGGCAAACCCGTCTCCTTCGTCGAGGACTGTGCTGTGCGCCTGGAGGACCTGGCCGAGTACACGCGGCGCCTGACCGAGGTCTTCGAGCGTCACGGCACCACCGGCACCTGGTATGCCCATGCCTCGGTCGGCTGCCTGCATGTGCGTCCCGTGCTGAACATGAAGGATCCGGTGGGCGCCAGCACCATGCGCGCCATCGCCGAGGAGGCCTTCGAACTGGTGCGGGCCTATGAGGGCAGCCATTCGGGCGAGCACGGCGACGGCCTGGTGCGCTCCGAAGCGCATCGGCAGATGTTCGGCGAGCGTCTCGTGAACGCTTTCGGCGATGTGAAGCAGCGCCTGGATCCCGAGGGGCGGCTGAACCCGGGCAAGATCGTCGCACCGCCGGCCATGGATGACCGCAGCCTGATGCGCTACCCGCCGGATTACGGCGTGTCACCGCTCGACACCGCGCTGGACTGGACCGCCTGGGGCGGCTTCGCCGGCGCGGTGGAGATGTGCAACAACAATGGCGCCTGCCGCAAGTTCGATGCTGGGGTGATGTGCCCCTCCTACCGCGTGACCCGCGACGAGCAGCACCTGGTGCGCGGCCGGGCGAACAGCCTGCGCCTGGCGCTCTCCGGCCAATTGGGGCCGGATGCCCTGACCTCGGATGAGATGACGGAGACCTTGAAGCTTTGCGTCTCCTGCAAGGGCTGCAAGCGCGAGTGCCCCACGGGCGTCGACATGGCGCGCATGAAGATCGAGGTGCAGCATCAGCGCGCCAAGGCCAAGGGTGTGCCGCTGCGCGAGCGCCTGATCGCCCATCTGCCACGCTATGCGCCCTGGCTGGCGCGCGCGCCCTGGCTAGCCAATCTGCGCGACAATCTGCCGGGAGCGGCGCGGCTCAGTGAGAGTTTGCTGGGCCTTGCGGCGGAGCGGCCGCTGCCACGCTGGTCTTCTCGCCCCTTCCTGCCGCGCGAAAGCATGCTGGGACCGGAAGGCGGGCGCGAGGTCGTGCTGCTCGCGGACAGCTTCAATCGCTGGTTCGAACCGGAGAACCTGGAGGCGGCCTGCGCCGTGCTGGTGGCTGCGGGCTGCCGGGTGCATCTGGCCAAGGCACCGGACGGCGAACGTCCGCTCTGCTGCGGGCGCACCTATCTCGCAGCCGGCTTGGTGGATGAGGCAAGGGCCGAGCAGAGCCGCTCCCTGGCGGCGCTGCGTCCCTTCCTGGAGCGCGATCTGCCGGTGATCGGCCTCGAGCCTTCCTGCCTGCTCACCTTCCGCGACGAGGCCATGGCCCTGCAGCCGGGGGCGGAAACCGACCGCCTTTCGCGCAAGGCGCTGCTTTTCGAGGAGTTCCTGGCCCTGGGACTGGACGAAGGCTGGTTGGACGTCCCGCTGCAGGCGCTGCCGCAGACCCGTGCCCTGCTGCATGGGCATTGCCACCAGAAGGCCTTCGCCGCCTTCAAGCCGGTGGAACGGGTGCTGAAACTGATCCCGGGCCTTTCGGTGGAAACGGTGGAGACCTCCTGCTGCGGCATGGCCGGTGCCTTCGGCTATCAGGCGGAAACCCTGGAGGTTTCCCGCGCCATGGGCGAGGCCGACCTCCTGCCGGCGGTGCGCGCCGCCTCCGCGGACACCCTGATCGTGGCCGACGGCACCTCCTGCCGCCACCAGATCGCTGACGGCAGCCAACGCGAGGCGCTGCATGTCGCACGTGTGCTGCAGCAGGCTTTGCGGCCCGAAACTTAGGCGGGAGCGCCAGGAGAGGCCAACCAGACTCAACCTGCTTTATACTGGGTAGGGCAATTCGGCCGGGAGCTTGATTCATGTCATGTCTCTCCGCCGCCCGACTCCCATATCAAGGCGGGATTCATCCCTTCATCCGGAAAGCTCTCCATGCCCGACGCGAGCGACACTCCCCCGTCCTGGCATCACCGGCCGGTTGGCGGAATCTTCGAGGAGCTCGCGACCTCCGAAAGAGGACTGGAGGAAGCGGAGGTCGAGCGCCGGCTGGCGGAGCATGGACCCAACCGTCTGCAGCCGCCCAAGGGACGTGGCCCGCTGCGGCGCTTTCTGGCGCAGTTCGAGAATGTCCTGATTCAGGTTCTGGTCGTGGCAGCCTTGGTCACGGCGCTTCTCGGCCATTGGATCGACAGCGGCGTCATTTTCGGCGTGGTGATCATCAACGCCTTCGTCGGCTTCTTCCAGGAAGGCAAGGCGGAGCGTGCCCTGGAAGCCATCCGCGACATGCTCTCGCCGGAAGCCACTGTCGTGCGGGAGGGCCAGCGCAGGACAATCGACGCCGGTGCACTGGTGCCCGGCGATCTGGTGCTGCTGAAATCGGGCGATAAGGTCCCGGCCGACCTGCGACTGCACCAGACGCGCAGTCTCCAGGTGCAGGAGGCAGCATTGACCGGCGAATCGCTGCCGAGCGAGAAGGACAGCGAGCCGGTCGAGATCGATGCTCTGCTGGGCGATCGTCGCTCCATGGCTTATGCCGGCACGCTTGTGACCCAGGGCAAGGCGGCCGGCGTTGTGGTGGCGACGGGCCCGCGTACGGAAATCGGTCGCATCAGCGGCATGATGGCGGATGTCGCGCCCATGACCACACCGCTGCTGCATAAGGTGGCGCAGTTCGGCCGCTGGCTGAGTCTGGCTATTCTGCTGCTTGCCGCAATCACCTTCGCCTTCGGCATACTGTTGCGCGATTACAGTTCCAGCGAAATGTTCCTGGCTGCGGTCGGTCTGGCAGTGGCAGCCATTCCGGAAGGTCTGCCGGCGATCCTGACCATCACGCTGGCGATCGGGGTCACTCGCATGGCCGGGCGCAATGCCATCATTCGGCGGCTGCCGGCGGTGGAGACCCTGGGCTCGGTCACGGTGATCTGCTCCGACAAGACCGGCACGCTGACGCGCAACGAACTGTCTGTTCAGCGCCTGATCACCGCGGAGTACGACCTGGAGGTGACCGGCACGGGCTATGGACCCGAGGGCACCTTCTCCTGCGATGGCAGCCGCTGCGATCCGAAAAACCTTCCTGCCGTGGAGGCGGCGCTGCTGGGCGGACTGCGCTGCAACGACGCCGAGCTGCGCGAGACCGCGGAAGGCTGGATCCTGCACGGCAATCCAACGGACGGAGCCCTGCTGGCGCTGGCGGCAAAGTCGGGCAGGGATCTGGGCTATGAGCAGAAAGCCTGCCCGCGCAGCGATGTTATCCCCTTCGAGTCCGAGCACAAGTTCATGGCAAGCCTGCACCACGACCACCGTGGGCAGCGCATGATCTATGTGAAGGGCGCCCCGGAGATCGTGCTGGAGCGCTGCGACCGGGAACTGGCTGAGGCGGGACGGCGGCCCATCGATCGGGAGGCCTGGCTGGCCCGGATCGAATCCCTGGCCGACCAGGGCATGCGCGTCCTGGCCATCGCCGAAGCCGATGCGGCGCAGGACAAGCTGGCTTTGACCTTCGATGATGTGGAGGGCGGCCTGACCCTGCTCGGCATCTTCGGCATCATAGATCTGCCGCGCGACGAGGCGATCGCTGCCGTCGCCCGCTGTCGCCGGGCCGGGATCGCCGTGCGCATGATCACCGGAGATCACGGCGCTACCGCGCTGGCCATCGCGCGCAAGCTGGGGCTGGGTCAGAACGGCAAGGTGCTGACCGGCCAGGACCTGGCCACCATGGACCAGTCCGCGCTGGAAGAGGCAGTGGGCGAGGTCGAGGTGTTCGCTCGCACCACGCCGGAGCAGAAACTGCGACTGGTGGAGGCCTTGCAACGCCGCGGCGAGGTCGTGGCCATGACCGGTGACGGCGTCAACGACGCGCCGGCACTCAAGACGGCCGATGTGGGCGTGGCTATGGGGCAAAAGGGCACGGAAGCGGCCAAGGAAGCCAGCGAGATGGTTCTGGCCGACGACAACTTCGCCTCCATCGCTCAGGCGGTGGAGGAGGGGCGCCGGGTTTACGACAACCTGAAGAAAGCCATCCTCTTCATCCTGCCGACCAATGGCGGCCAGGCCTTCGTCATCATCTCCGCCATTCTTCTGGGCCTGGCCCTGCCGATCACGCCGGTGCAGATCCTTTGGGTGAACATGGTCACCGCCGTCACCCTGGCCCTGGCGCTGGCCTTCGAGCAGCCCGAGCCGGACATCATGGACCGCCCGCCGCGGCCACCGCGTGAACCGCTGTTGTCCGGGTTCCTGCTCTGGCGTCTGGTGCTGGTTTCGGTGCTGCTGCTCGGCGCGGCACTGGGGCTCTTCCTCTGGCTGACCCAGCAGGGCGCATCGTTGGAGGTTGCACGCACCGCGGCGGTCAATGCCGTGGTGGTCGGCGAGATTGCCTATCTCATCAACACTCGCCATCTGCGGGCGTCCTGCCTTTCCTGGGAGTCTCTCGCTGGCAGTCGCCCCGCCTTGATCGCCATCGGGCTGGTGGTGGTGCTGCAGGGACTCTTCACCTACGCCCCTCCGATGCACCTACTCTTTGGCACGGCCCCGCTGGGTGGGCAGGAATGGGGCCTGATCGTCGGCTGCGCCCTGCTGCTTTTCCTCGTCGTCGAGATCGAGAAGGCCGCACTGCGCCGCTGGTGGTAGGGGCTGCCTTACCCGAAGAGTTCGTCGAACAGCGCCATCAGCGCCGCCTTGGTCTCGAAGCCAATACCCGGCGTGTCGGGCAGGCGGACCCTGCCGTTTTCGATGGGGATTTCGTCGGCAAAGCCGCCGAAGGGCGCGAAGATGCCGGGGTAGGACTCATTGCCGCCCAGACCCAGCCCCGCGGCGATGCAGAGCGCGAACTGGTGGCCGCCGTGGGGAATGCAGCGGGCCGGTGACCAGCCGGTGCGGCGCATGGCGTCGAGCGTGCGCAGATACTCGACCAGGCCATAGGAGAGCGCCGGGTCGAACTGCAGCACATCGCGATCCGGGCGCAGCCCGGCGTAGCGCAGCAGGTTGCGGGCATCCTGGTGCGAGAAGAGGTTTTCTCCGGTGGCCATGGGGCCGTCGTAGAACGCGGCCAGCGTGGCCTGCAGCGCGAAATCCAGCGGATCGCCCGGCTCTTCATACCAGCGCAGACCATAGGGAGAGAGGGCCTTGGCGTAGGCGATGGCGGTTTCCAGGTCGAAGCGGCCATTGGCATCGACCGCCAGGCGGTGGCCGTCGCCGCCCAGCAGGTCCAGCACCGCCTCGATCCGCTCGCAGTCTTCCTGCAGTGTCGCACCGCCGATCTTCATTTTCACCGTGTCGTAGCCGAGATCCAGGTAGCCGCGCATCTCCTCCTGCAGCCCCGGCAAGCCCTTTTCCGGGTAGTAGTAGCCGCCGGCGGCATAGACGAAGGCGGAGTTTGCCGCCGTGCCGTTGCCGTAGCGCTCGGCCAGGAGCTGATGCAGCGGCTTCTCCTCGACTTTGGCGACGACATCCCAGAGCGCCATGTCGACCACGCCCACAGCCACGGAGCGCTCCCCATGCCCACCGGGCTTCTCGTTGCGCAGCATCACGTCCCAGGCCCGGAAGGGGCAGAGGTTGTCCCGCTCGCAATCGAGCAGACTCTCGGGCGAGGCATCCCGCAGGCGGGGAAGAATGCGCTCACGCAGGATGCCCGCCTGGGCATAGCGGCCGTTGCTGTTGAAGCCATAGCCCACGACGGGCTGGCCGTCGCGCTGCACGTCGGTGGTGATCTTCACCACCGAGACATCCATGCGGCTGAAGTCGATGTAGGCGTTACGGATGTCCGAGGCGATGGAGGCGGTGGCCTCCTCGATCGCGAGGATACGCATCGGCAGTCGTCCTCTCTGGCGCACAGCGCGGCGGACCAGTCTCCGCAGCGCCTATTGGTGGAGTCCTGGTATCATCCCTCCAGATCGCCGGCCACGGTCTGTGGTTCAACCTCATCTGTGGCCAAGGGCTGATAGAAGATGGCGCCGAGCAGGAAGGCGACGGGCGCTTCGTCCTGAGACAAGGGGAGGAGGAGACGTTCGGCCTCGAAGCGCCGGCCGTTGGGAAATCCCATGGGACCGCGGCGGTACTTGGGTGTCCAGTCGGACAGGATCTCGCTCCACTGGTGCGAGGTGTCGCTGCGCTGGACCAGCGGGAAGGTCTCGCTGAGCACCGTGCCTTTGAGCGAGCGGCCGTAACGTCCCTCGATCTCGTCGCCGACCAGACGGAAGCGCAGCTCAGGAAAGCTGCCAGCCTCGCCTACAGAGACGACCTCGATCAGCATGATGTAGGGCAGCAGCGGACCCAGGGGAATCGGATCAAGGGCGGCACGCGGCATGGGGCGCCCGTCGGGCGGACAGCGCTCCCGCCAGTAATGAAAGAGATGGCGCAGGCGCTCGTTCTCAAGTTCGGCCAGTCGAATTGGCTGGCGTTCCGGCGTCATGGATTGATCGCCGGCAGTGTGCGCGGGCGTCCCTGATCGTCGATGGCCACATAGACGAAGGTGCCTTCCGTCACCTTCACCTCCTCGTCGGAGAGATGCCGCTTGGCCCAGGTCTCGATCACCACGGTCAGGGAGGTGGTGCCGACACGGGCCAGACGGGCATAGCAGGAGACCAGATCGCCCACGAAGACCGGTTTGTGGAAGCGCATGGCTTCAACCGCCACCGTGGCGATGCGGCCCCGGGCCCGGGCGTGGGCCGGAACGGCGCCTGCAAGGTCCATCTGTGCCAGCACCCAGCCGCCGAAGATGTCGCCGTTGACGTTGGCGTCGGCGGGCATAGCCTGGGTGCGCAGCGCGGGTTGCTCGCGCGGTGGTGATGGGTCAGCAGTCATAGGTGGCGATCTCTACCATATTTCGTGGAGCCTCGCGTTCTGAAATACCGCATCTGCTTGCGGCATAGAAGGTGACTCCTATAATGCCGCGCATGGCCGATCTCTTTCAAACGCTTCCCGAAGACGAGCAGGACTACTCCGCCAAGGACATCGAGGTCCTGGAGGGTCTTGAGCCCGTACGCCGCCGCCCCGGTATGTACATCGGCGGCACGGACGAGCGGGCGCTGCATCACCTGGTGGCCGAACTGCTCGACAACGCCATGGACGAGGCGGTGTCCGGACATGCCACGCGCATCGAGGTGGCACTGGAGCAGGGCAACCGTGTGAGCGTGCGCGACAATGGCCGCGGCATTCCCATCGATCCGCACCCCAAGTTTCGCGACAAGTCGGCGCTGGAGGTGATTCTCACCACCCTGCATTCGGGCGCCAAGTTCACGGCCAAGACCTATCAGACCTCGGGCGGCCTGCACGGTGTCGGTCTGTCCGTGGTCAACGCGCTTGCGGAGGAGCTCACCGTCGAGGTGGCGCGCGACCGCAAGCTCTGGCGGCAGGTCTATGCCCGTGGCCTGCCCCAGGGGCCGCTGGAGTCCGCTGGAGCGGTGCACAACCGCCGGGGCACGACCATCGTGTTTCAGCCCGACCCGGAGATCTTCGGCGCCAACGCTCGCTTTATCCCGGCGCGGCTCTACCGCATGGCCCGCTCCAAGGCCTATCTCCACCGCGGTGTCGAGATTCGCTGGAGTTGCGATTCAGGCCTGCTGGGCGAGGGGGACAAGACGCCACCGGAGGCGACGCTGCACTTCCCGGACGGTCTGCGGGACTTCCTGCAGGCGGTCATGGGCGAGCGGGCGACCCTGGTGCCCGAGCCCTTTGCCGGGCAGGCAGAGTTTTCCGGCCAGGCGGGTCGCGTCGAGTGGGCCGTGACCTGGCCGGCCGATCGCGACGACGGCTTCACCTCCTCCTACTGCAACACCGTGCCCACGCCCGAGGGAGGCAGCCACGAGCAGGGCCTGCGCGCGGCCCTGTTGCGGGCGATCAAGGCGCACGGCGAGATGATCGGAAATCGCAAGGTGGCCCAGATCACCGGCGATGACGTGCTCGGCGGCTCCTGTGCCCTGCTGTCCCTCTTCATTCCCGAACCCCAGTTCCAGGGTCAGACGAAAGAGAAGCTCTCCTCTCCCGAGGCGGCAAAGTTGGTGGAAGCGGCGATCAAGGACCACTTCGACCACTGGCTTTCGGCCGATCCCGCCCGCGCTTCGGCACTGCTCGACCGTCTGGTGGAGCGCGCGGAGGAGCGCTTGCGTCGGCGCCAGGAAAAGGAGCAGTCGCGCAAGACGGCCACCAACCGGAAACTGCGCCTGCCCGGCAAGCTCGCGGACTGTGCGCGCAGCGGGGCGGATGGAACGGAGCTCTTCCTGGTGGAGGGCGATTCGGCCGGCGGCTCGGCCAAGCAGGCACGCCGGCGCGACACCCAGGCCGTGTTGCCGCTGCGCGGCAAGATCCTGAACGTCGCTTCCGCTTCGCCGGAGAAGCTGCGCGGCAATCAGGAGGTGCAGGACATCGGCCTGGCCCTGGGCTGCGGGCTGCGCAAGGATTTCAACGTCAGCAAGCTGCGTTACGAGCGGGTCATCATCATGACCGACGCGGACGTGGACGGCGCCCATATCGCCAGCCTGCTAATCACCTTCTTCTTCCGCGAGATGCCGGGCCTGATCGAGGCCGGGCGCCTCTTCCTGGCCCAGCCGCCGCTCTACCGCCTCAGCCAGGGCGGCAAGGTCGCCTATGCCCGGGACGAGGATGATCGCGAACGGCTGTTGCAGGAAGGCTTCGGCGGCAAGGGCAAGGTGGAGGTGAGCCGCTTCAAGGGCCTGGGGGAGATGCCACCGGGCCAACTCAAGGAAACCACCATGGATCCCGACAAGCGCACGCTGCTGCGCGTGGTGATCCAGGAGGCCACCGATCTGGACGAGGACGGCACGGAACGCCGCCTGGCCGAGGAGCGGGTGGAGCAGCTCATGGGCCGCAAGGCCGAACTGCGCTTCGCCTTCATCCAGGAGCACGCCCGCTTCGTAACGGCCGATAGCCTGGACGTTTAGGCAGCGTTGCTCGCTTAACCGATCTCGATAACCACGCGGCCGCGGACTTGGCCGGCCAGGATCTCGTCGGCCAGCTCGGGCAGCCGTGACAGCGGCTCGACCCGGGTCATGCTGTCCAGGGCCTTGGGATCAAGGCTTTCGGCCAGCAGGCCCCAGGCCTCCTCGCGCCGGGCCGGCGGCGCCATCACCGAGTCGACGCCGATGAGAGCGACACTGCGCAGGATGTGCGGGAGCACGGTGGCCGGCAGGTCCGGGCCGCCGGCCAGACCGCAGGCCGCCACCGCGCTGCCGTAGCAGGTCTGGGCCAGCGCGTTGGCCAAGGTCGTCGAGCCCACCGTGTCCACGGCGCCGCCCCAGCGCTCCTTCTGCAGCGGCTTGCCCTTCTCCGATAGCTCCTCGCGAGCCACGAAGGCACTGGCGCCCAGCGCCGTCAGGTAGTCGTGAGTTTCGGGCCGTCCGGTGGCGGCGGTCACCTGATGGTCGCGGGCGGACAGCAGGGCGATGGCAACGGAGCCGACGCCGCCGGCCGCACCGGTCACCAGCACCTCGCGCCCGGCCGGCAAACCCCACTTCTCCAGGGCGTGGACGCAGAGCGCCGCCGTGTAGCCCGCGGTGCCGATGGCCATGGCCTGCTCCAGGCTGAAGGCCTTGGGCAGCCGGGTGAGCCACTGCGGTTTCAGGCGCTGATAGCGGCTGTAGCCGCCCCATTCGCTTTCTGAGAGACCCCAGCCGTTGACCAGCACTTTGTCCCCGGGCTGCCAGTCGGGTGAACGGGACTCGATCACGGTGCCGGCAAGGTCGATGCCGGCCACCATGGGCAGGCGCCGGGCGATGCGTCCCTTGCCGCTGACCGCCAGGCCGTCCTTGTAGTTCAGCGTCGAGTAGGCGACCTCCACCAGCACCTCATGGTCCGGCAGGTCGTCGAGACCCAGCTCGGCAAAGCGCGCCTTGGGCTTGCCCTCGACCTCTTCGATCAGCAGTGCTTGGAAGCGTTCGGCCATGGTGTTCTGCCCCTCGTGCTGTGGGTATCGCTGTGCGCTTGTGCTGTCAGCCGCGGCCCAGCGTGTAGAACTCGTCGTTCGGACGCATGCCCATCACGTTCGCCAGGCGGTTGGACAGGGCGAAGAAGGCGGAGATGGCGGCGATGTCCCAGATGTCGTCGTCGGTGAAACCGTGCTCCTGCAGCGCGGCGAAATCCGCGTCCTCCACGCTCTCGGCCTGCTTCGAGACCTTGAGCGCGAAGTCGAGCATGGCGCGCTGGCGCGGCGCGATGTCCGCCTTGCGATAGTTGATCGCCACCTGGTCGGCGATCAGCGGGTTCTTCATGCGGATGCGCAGGATCGCGCCGTGGGCGATGACGCAGTACTGGCACTGGTTGGCCGCGCTGGTCGCCACCACGATCATTTCCCGCTCGGCCTTGCTGAGGTTGCCCGGCCGCTCCATCAGGGCGTCATGATAGGCGAAGAAGGCGCGGAACTCATCCGGCCGGTACGCCAGCGCCAGAAAGACATTGGGCACGAAGCCCGACTTCTCCTGCACCGCCAGGATGCGCTCGGCGATGTCCTGGGGCAGGTCGGCCATGCGGGGAACCGGGAAGCGGCTGATTGCCATGTCGCTCATTGTCGTGCCGTCCTTTTCTGGCTCACTAGCAATGACCTAAACCCGCACACCGGCCTGGCGCAAGCTGCGGTCATAATAGTCGGTGGGGTCCGGTGCCGGGCCGTCATAGGCCTCGATCTGCACCATGCAGGTGTGGGCCGCGCAGCCCTGGCCGAAGCTGGAGGTCGGCACGTCGGGGGTGAGGACGTTGGGGTTGCCGGAAAGCTCCAGGCTGCGATCCTGAGAATAGGTGAGCCAGGAGCCGGTGGGCAGCACGACCACGCCGGGCGCCATCGCATCGCTCAGGCTGGCGGTGGCGAGGCAGCTGCCGCGCTCGTTCCAGACGCGCACCGTCGCGCCGTCGGCGATGGCGAGCTTCTCGGCATCGGCCGGGTTGAGGCGTAGCTGCTCGCGGCCGTTGCGCTTTTCTGCCAGGCTGGTCGGTCCCTGGTGCAGCTGGCTGTGCAGGCGCCCCGTGGGCTGGTTGGACAGCAGGTGGAAGCCCGCGCGTTTGCCGTCGAGCCACTCCTGCGGCGGCAGCCAGGCCGGATGCGCCAGGCAATCCTCGTAACAGCGTTCCGCCAGAAGCTGGCTGCCCAGCACGATGCGCCCGCTTTCCGTGGTGAGGGGGCTGGCGTCCGGGTCGGCGCGGAAGGCCTCCAGATAGGTGTGATTCTCCTTCGTGGGCACCGGCACGTAGCCCGCTTCCCAGAAGCCCTCGAAGTCCGGCATCGCGTGGCCGAAACGCTCCTGGCTGTTGTGCCGGACCTTCTCGTACATGTGGCGCAACCAGCCCATCTCGTCGCGGCCTTCGGTGAAGTCCTCCAGCACGCCCAGCTCCTTGGCCAGGCCGCAGAAGATGTCGAAATCGTTGCGGGCCTCGCCCAGAGGCTCCACCGCCTTCTGCATGGCGACGATCAGGTCGCAGCGGCGGTTGCCGGCGATGTCGTTGCGCTCCAGCGAGGTGGTGGCCGGCAGGACGATGTCGGCGCGCAGCGCCGTTGCCGTCCAGCAGGGATCTTGCACCACGATGGTCTCCGGCCGCGCCCAGGCCCGTTCCAGGCGGTTCAGGTCCTGGTGGTGATGGTAGGGATTGCCGCCGGCCCAGTAGACCATGCGGGTCTCCGGGTAGCGGTAGCTTTTGCCCTCGTAGTCGAACGCCCCACCGGGGTTGAGCAATAGGTCAGTGATCCGCGCCACGGGAATGAAGGCCCGGTTCGGCTTGGTCAGCTGCGGCAGCGAGGGGGAGCGGGACAGCGGAATGGCGGCGCCCATGCCGCCCAGCGAGCCGTAGCCGTATCCCACGCCGCCGCCGGGAAGGCCGATCTGGCCGATCACGGAGGCCAGACCCAGCGCCGCCCAGTAGGGCTGCTCGCCATGCTGGGCGCGCTGCAGGCTCCAGCTCACGGTGATCATGCTGCGCGTGGCGGGCAGCCGCGCCGCCAGGTCGCGGATCGCCTGGGCATCCAGGCCGGTGAGCGAAGCGGCCCACTCGGCGGTCTTTTCCACGCCGTCGCTGTGGCCGGCGAGGTAGTCGAGGAAGAGGTCGGTGCCGCTGGTATAGCGCTCCAGGAAGGCCAGGTCGTGGTTGCCGGCACGGCGGATTTCCTGCGCCAGGGCGAGCATCAGGGCGGTGTCGCTGTTGGGGCGGATCGGCCACCACTCGGCGCCGACCCACTCCGGCAGGTCGTCCTTCACCGGCGAAATGTGGATCACCCGCACGCCGCGCTCGGCGATGCGCTTCAGGTTCTCTTCCAGAGTGTGGGCGCCGATGCCGCCGGCCTCGTTCTGCGCGGTCCGGGGCGCCAGCGCGCCGAAGACGAGCAGTGTCTGCGTGTGTTCGGCGATGGCGTCAAAGGTCGAGGCCTTGCCAACGCAGGCCTCGTCGTTGCCCAGCGTATGCCGCAGGATCGCGGGGCCGGCGGCGATGCTGTAGGTGTCCACATGGCCGGTGTAGCCGCCCACCAGATTGAGCATGCGCTTCAACTGCGATGGCGCATGGTGAAAGCGCCCGCAGCTCGTCCAGCCGTAGGAGCCGGCGAAGATGGCGTCGTTGCCGTGGTCCTGGCGCACGCGGTCGATCTCCGAGGCCACGAGCCGAAAGGCCTCCTCCCAGGACAGCGGCACGAAACGCTCCTGCCCGCGGCCGCTGCCGTCGGTGGGACGGCCGGCGCGTTTGGCCTCGAGCCAGCTCTCCCGCGCCATGGGCTGGGCGATACGCCGCGCCCGATCGACCCAGTCGGTGATCGAGCCGATGATGGGGGAGGGGGCCGGATCCTCGGGGATCGGCTCGGTGCCGACGATCCTGCCGTCCTGGACCAGGACGCGATAGGCGCCCCAGTGGCTGGCGTGTTGTACGGCTTTAACGTCACTCATCGCACATGCTTCCTCTGATCGGCTGCAAGGCCGATACGGTTCATTTCTGTTCTTGCCGTCAGGCGCCGCCAGTCGTGGCGACCTCTGCGGCCAGTTCGGCAGCGAAGCCGGGGTAGGTCTCCGCAAGTTCATCCAGCACGCGTCCGCGCAGCAGGGCGAGTGTCTCGGGTGGGGGCGCTTGCGTTAGCGGCGGCTGTGGATCGTGCGCGAAGCTGAAGCCGGTTGCCGCGCGGATCTCTTCCAGGCTGTGGCCCGGATGCACCGAGCGCAGCGTGAAGCCGGGGCGGCTGGCCTGGAAATCGAACAGCCCCAGGCCGGTCAGCAACGCGCTGGGTCCGCCGGGTCGGTAGACCCCCTCGGGCGAGGCGCCGGGGGCGGAAATGAAGTCCACCTTCTCCACGAAGATGCGCGGGCTATGCTCCTCACGGAAGAGGATAACGCGCGGCACCACGAAATAGAGGTAGGAGGAGCCGAAGGACCCCGGCCAGCGCACCTTGCCGCTGGGATAGTCGCCCACGCCCACGAGATTGACGTTGCCCAGGCCGTCGATCTGCCCACCGCTCAGGAAGAAGGCGTCGATCCGCCCCTGGCCGGCGCAGTCGAAGAGCTCGACCGAGCCGTTGGTGAAGAAGTTGTGCGCCACCGAGCCGAGAATGGACAGGCGCACCGGCGGCGCTGCCTCCTCCTGGGCGAGCGCGCGGCGCAGCATGGCGCCGGCGGCCGGGATCGGCGAGGCCGCACCGACGGCCACATGCCGGACGCCGCGCAGCAACTCGGCGATGGTGGCGATCATGATCTCGCGCTTGCTGGCGGCGGTCATGGCGCGCCGTCCCTCGTGCCCCTGGCTTCCGCCTGAGCCTCTTCCAGCCAGGCCGCGAAGCCTTCGGGTGAGCGCGCCGTGGCGGCATAGCGCTTGAGCGCCGGCAGGTCGCCGCCGTAGACACCCCAGAGGCCGTAGGGCTTGGCCCCCTGCGGCGCCTCGATCACCTGGTCCACATAGAGCGCGGGCAGGGTGCCGGCGGCGGTTTCTTCCGAGGCGAAGAGGTCGTCCACCAGCCGCTCCACCGTGACCAGGGAGCGCCGGGCGGCATAGGCCATGGAGGCCAGCTCGCGCCGCCGCCCGATCCAGACATTGCCCTGCCGGTCACCCAGGGGGCAGTGAAAGAGGGCGAGGTCCGGGCAGATGGCCGGGATGAGCACCACCGGGTCCGACGCGTCGGAAAAGGGATTGTCGATCACGCGCCAGTCGCTTCGCTGGGCCAGCACGTCGGTGCCGATCAGGCCGCGCATCGCCGTGAAGGGGGCGCCGCGCTGGGCTGCCTGCAGGCCGGCATGGATGGCCGGGCAGGTGGCGTCGCGGATCGCGATGCTGCTCTCTCGCACCGCCCGGTTGAAGCAGGGCGCGCCGCCGGCTTCGCCCAGCGTCATGGCGCTGGTCTCGATCGATCGCACCCGGCCGGCGCCGATCAGGATGTCCGCCTGCAAGCCGCCGGTCGGCACGCAGACCAGGTCGAGGTCCTTGGCCCCACTTGCCAGCAGCGGCCAGGTCAGCGCCATGGAGACTCCGGCATAGTCCACCGGCAGGGCCAGGCTCATGCCGGACTGGAAGAACTCGGCCGCTTGGGCCAGTTGGTCGCGTGTGGACGGGGGTGGCCGGGACAAGGGGTGTCGTGTTCCTGATCGCATGGGGCTGGAGCCTGCATCGCGGGCCCAGCCTGGGAGCCGGGGAACGCTAGGACCGGCTCCAGGGGCTGTCAACGCACCGCCCGACGCAAGGCCGCGGTACTCTCGCGTCCAAGGGCCGGATCGAGCCCTGGGCTGCTCTCCGCTACGCAGGCGCAACTTGTACTTTGCGCAGTCTTCTGCATAGTGCGAAGCCCGGAAAGTGAGGTCGTCGATCGGCCGGCACTCGACACAGAATTTCCCCGAAAGGGAGTCCTTCATGCGCTTTGAGCTACTGTCATCCGTCCGTCCCCTCTGTCACGCCGTCGTGCTGGCGACCGGTCTGGCCATCGGCTTTGCCGGTGCTGCCGCCGCGCAGCAGGAAGGCATGGGGGAAGACCCCGTGGTCGCCACGGTCAACGGCAGCGAAATCCGCTACTCCGACGTGATCCGCTCGGCCCAGGACCTGCCGGCGCAGTATCAGCAGAACCTGATGCAGGTCTTCCCGGCGCTGGTTCAGCGCCTGGTGGACATGCGCCTGATGGAGCAGCAGGGCCGGGAAGACGGCCTGGAAGAGAACGAGCGGGTGCAGGCCCGCGTGGCCCAGGCGGAGAGCGAGGCCATCAGCCAGATCTGGCTGCAGCAGCGGCTGGAATCGGCCATGACCGAGGAAGCCCTCGACGAGGCCTACGACGCCTGGGTGGCGGAGAACCCGCCGCAGGACGAGGTCAAGGCACGCCACATCCTGGTCGAGGAGGAGCAGGCAGCCCGTGACTTGATCGCGCAGCTTGAAGAGGGCGCTGACTTTGCCGAGCTGGCCGAGGAGCACTCCACCGATCCCAGCGCCGAGGGGCGTGGCGGCGATCTTGGCTACTTCACCCGTGATCGCATGGTCGGGCCCTTCGCCGAAGCTGCCTTCGACATGGAGCCGGGCAGCCACAGCGCGGAGCCGGTGGAAACGCAGTTCGGCTGGCACGTCATCATGGTCGAAGACCGCCGCGAAGCCGAGCAGCCCTCACGCGACGAGGTGCGTGGCGAGTTGCAGGAAATGATTGCAACGGCGGCCATCGAGGAGGTCCGTGCGCAGCTGCGTGAGGGTGCCGAAATCGAGATTCAGGACTTCAGCGGCGGCGCTGCGCAGCCGGAAGCCGTGCAGCCGGAAGCCGAATAATCTGGGTTTCAACCCGGCGAGGCCCTGCGGGCCGGCAGCGAGACTGTAAGGATCCCTTTAGCGATGCTTTCGAAATCTCCTCTGGCGCCGGAGGCCTTTCCGGTCCTCCCGGCCATTCCCGGTGTCGAGCTGGCAACCGCCGCCACCGGCGTCCGCTACCGCGGGCGCGATGACGTCCTGCTGATGCGTTTTGCCGAGGGCACCGCGGTCGCCGGCGTGCTCACCCGCTCCCTGACCGCCGGGGCGCCGGTGGTCTGGTGCCGGGAGGCCCTGGCCGGGGGGCGGGCGCGGGCCGTCCTGGTCAACGCCGGCAACGCCAATGCCTTCACCGGCAGCAAGGGCATGGAGTCGGTGCGGCGCACGGTGAAGGCCAGTGCCGCGCAGATCGGCTGCTGGGAAAGCGAAGTCTTCATCGCCTCGACCGGCGTCATCGGCGAGGTGCTGCCCGACGAGAAGATCACCGCGCACCTGGGCGATCTGGCCCAGCGCCTGGCGCCCGAGGGCTGGGAAGCGGCGGCGCGGGCGATCATGACCACCGACACCTTCCACAAGGGCGCCAGCCGCAAGGCCCGCATCGACGGTGTCGAGGTCACGCTGAACGGCATCGCCAAGGGCTCCGGCATGATCGCGCCGGACATGGCCACCATGCTGGCCTTCGTCGCCACCGATGCTGCGCTGCCACAGGCGGTGCTACAGCCCCTGCTGGCCCGGGCCAACGACCGCTCCTTCAACTCGATCACCGTGGACGGCGACACCTCCACCAGCGACACGCTGCTGCTGGCCGCGACCGGCGCCGCGGGCAACGCGGCGATCGAGGATGCAGCCGACCCGCGGCTGCGGGATTTCTATAAGGCGCTGGAATCGCTGCTGATCGATCTGGCGCAGCAGGTGGTGCGCGACGGCGAGGGCGCCCAGAAGTTCGTCACCATCGAGGTCAAGGGCGCCGCCAGCGCGCGCGCGGCGCGGCGCATCGGCCTGTCGATCGCCAACTCCCCCTTGGTCAAGACCGCGATCGCCGGCGAGGACGCCAACTGGGGCCGCGTGGTCATGGCCGTGGGCAAGGCCGGCGAGAAGGCCGACCGCGATCGCCTTTCGGTGGCCATCGGCGGCGTGACCATCGCCGAAAAGGGGCAACCGGTCGAAGGCTATGACGAGGCCCCGGTGGCCGAGCACATGCGCGGCCGCGACATCCTGATCCAGGTCGACATCGGCATCGGCCGCGGCAAGGCCCGGGTCTGGACCTGCGATCTGACCCACGGCTACATCGACATCAACGCCGACTATCGGAGCTGAGCGTGGCCGGGCAAGTGGGTCCGCAAGACGTGGCCGAGCCCGAGGCGCCCCAGGGCTGCTGGGAGGCCGGTGCCCGAGCCGCGGCCGACGGCAAGCCGCTCCTGCTGGTGGCGGCGGCGGCCCTGGTGGACGCCGACGGCCGGGTGCTGATCGCCCGCCGCCCGGAAGGCAAGCCGCTCGCCGGCCTGTGGGAGTTTCCCGGCGGCAAGGTGGCCCCCGGCGAGACGCCTGAGCAGGCCCTGGTGCGCGAACTGCATGAAGAACTGGGGCTGGACACTCGGACGAGCTGCCTGGCGCCCATCGCCTTTGCCAGCCACGCCTATGAGGACTTCCACCTCCTGATGCCGCTTTTTGCCTGCCGTGTCTGGCAGGGCAATCCCACGGCCCGGGAGGGGCAGGAGCTCGCCTGGGTCAAGCCGGTGCGGCTTGCCGACTACCCCATGCCCCCGGCCGACGAGCCTCTGGTGGCGCTGCTGCGCGACCTACTTTAAGGCAGCGGCGCGGACTCCCCTCCGCGCTCACAGCTCCGGCGCGGGCAGTCCCTTGGCGCGGCAGGCGGCGGTCAGCGTGTTCGCCAGCAGGCAGGCGATGGTCATGGGGCCCACGCCGCCGGGCACCGGGGTGATGGCGCCGGCCACCTTGACGGCCTCGTCGAAGGCCACGTCGCCCACCAGGCGGTTCTTGCCGTCCTCGCCCTCGATGCGGTTGATGCCCACGTCGATCACCGTTGCCCCCGGCGCGATCCAGTCGCCGCGCACCATTTCCGGCCGGCCGACGGCGGCCACGAGAATGTCGGCCCGGCGGCACTCCGCGGGCAGGTCCTTGGTGCGGCTGTGGGCAATGGTGACGGTGCAGTTGGCGCCCAGGAGAAGCTGCGCCATGGGCTTGCCGACGATGTTGGAGCGGCCCAGCACCACGGCGTGCTTGCCGGAGAGGTCGCCCAGACGGTCCTTCAGCAGCATCAGGCAGCCCAGCGGCGTGCAGGGCACCAGGGCATCCTGACCGGTGGCCAGGCGGCCGGCGTTGATGACGTGGAAGCCGTCCACGTCCTTGGCCGGGTCGATGGTGTCCAGCACCGCGGCCGAATCGATCTGCTTGGGCAGGGGAAGCTGCACCAGGATGCCGTGGACGCTCGGGTCCTCGTTGAGCTGCTTCACCAGGGCCAGCAGCTCCTCCTGGCCGGTGGTGTCGGGCAGGCGGTGCTCGAAGGAGGCCATGCCGGCCTCCTTGGTCTGCTTGGCCTTGTTGCGCACGTAGACATGGCTTGCCGGATCTTCGCCCACCAGCACCACGGCCAGCCCCGGCGTCAGGCCGTGAGCGGCGTTCAGCTTCGCCACCGCGGCGCCGACCCGCGCCCGCAGTCCGGCCGCAAAGGCCTTGCCGTCGATAATCTTCTCGGCGATCTTCTCGGCCTGTGCGCTGTCACTCATGCCTGCATCCTCTGTGCTTTGTGTCGGGTCGGCTGCGACCCTGCCTGTTGCTCGCCATCATGCAGCGGGAGACAAATGCGGCCTGCCGGAAAGCGTCGACTTTGCTCCCGCATCCGACTCACCCAGTCGACGGGTAGCGTTCCGCCAGCATCTCTTGCACCTCGGCCCCGGCATCGCGCAGCAGCAGGGTCTTGTTGCGCGCCTTGTGCCCGGCGATGAGCTCCAGGTCGCTCTTGCGCAGCTTCCATTCCTTGGCGAGCAGGGCGATCAGCGCGCTGTTGGCCTTGCCGCTTTCCGGTGCGGCCGTGACCTTCACCTTCAGAACCGCGCGGCCATCGGCGAGGCGCTCAACCCCCTCGATGCCGGCGGTTCGTGCGCCGGGCTGCAGCCGGACCGAGAGGCGCAGGCCCTCGGGTGCCTGCTGCCAGGCGGTCATCGCAGCATGGCGGGCGCCACGTCGTAGAGCAGCAGGTTGCGCAGGAAGATCAGCAGCAGGATCAGGATCATCGGCGAGATGTCGATGCCGCCGAGGTTGGGCATGATGCGGCGAATCGGCCGCAGCGCCGGCTCGGTGATCCGGTTGAGGAAATCCCCGACCAGATAGACGAGGCGGTTGCTCGTGTTCACCACATTGAAGGCCACCAGCCAACTGAGCACCGCCCAGATGATCAGCAGCCAGATGTAGATGTTGATCACGGTGTCGATCAGGTAGAAGAGAGCAACCATCGGGCTTCGGCTCCATGGCAGGGACGATGCGGGGGCAGGGACGATACGGCGCACAACCTAAAGACCCGCCCGCCGCCCCGCAAGCCGGGCGAGTGCGCCGGGGCCGAAGCCCTGGATGCGGCCGATCGCGGTGCAGAGGAAATCAGCGATCCTGGAGGCGCTTTCAAGCACACGGCACCCACCCTTCGCGCGGCCGCTGGCGTATCGCGAAACGCCCCGGCAACGCGCTTGACAAGCGCTGCCCGCCCGAACACTATCCGCCCGCTTCGCAAGGGCGCCTTCGGGCACCGGGCGAGCCTACCCAAGGTTGGGGCCGTAGCTCAGTTGGGAGAGCGCAGCAATCGCACTGCTGAGGTCAGGGGTTCGACTCCCCTCGGCTCCACCATCTCGCTTTTAGGGTTGTACAAATCTGCTAACACCTTGAAAGGAAAGGTGGTTTTCGCGGTTCGATAACCATTTTCCCGTGAGTATCGCAGAGGCTCTTCAAAGGCCAGTCTGAGGACTGCTTTCTTGAGAGTAAGACTGCCTTTTTCGTAAAGATTCCAAGGGTTTGTCAAAAACCGCAATGCCGGTTCGATAAACTCCTCTCGCCTGTCCTTTGGTGGCACGATTGCCGCCGCCTTTTCGCTCAGGCGAAACTTCTCGTTCTCCAGCTTGGTGATACGCGCTTCGTAAGCGTTGATCACGGACGGGCTGGACGCATCAACGATCCTGTCGAGCAGCGACTCGATCTGTTTCTCCGTGTCGGCGATCTTCGCGGCAAGCGATTCCTTCTCCCGCTCCGCTTCTGACAAGCGCAGGTTCCAGGCATCGCGGAACATGGCCTTGGCGAGCTTGAGCATCTGCCCTGTCGGTTGCAGCCTGCGCAGGATATCCGCAAAACCTTCTTCGATCTGCGCGCGCGGAACAGACTTGCGGTTGCTGTCACAGCCGCGCGTGTCGCACAGATAATACGGATAGAGCTTGTTGCGACCCTTGGACCAGCAAGCCGTCATCGGCTCGCCACAGTCATCACAGAGCACGAAACCGCGCAGCGGGAAGTCCTCGCTGATATCCTTGCGTGCCGGTGCTTTCGCCTGGCCTTTCATGCGCTCCTGGATGCGCTCGAACGTTTCGAAGCTGATCAGCGGTTCGTGATGCCCTTTGCGCAAGGAAACGTTCCACTTCGGAGCCTCGACATAACCGGCGTAGGTCACGCGGTTCAAAATATCATCGATCTTTTGCCACCGGATTTCGCCATTCTCCTTGGGAAAATCGCACTTCGATTCCAGATAGCGTTTCACTTCGCTCTGGGTTTGAAGATGGCCCGACGCGTAGCCTTCGAGCGCGTCGGCGAGGATCGAGGCCACAGGCTCATCCCTGACCAGAAGCTTGCCGTGAACGCGATCCGTAGCATAACGATAGCCAATCGGCGCGGCGAACACCCAATAGCCTTTTTCGACGCGGGCCTTCATCTTCTGGATGACCTGGCGGCGGTTTTGTTCGCGCTCCAGTTCGCCCTGCGCGGCAAAGATCGTTTCGACGAATTTGCCTTCCGGTGATTCATCGAGCTTGAAATTCAGGCATTCAATCCGCGCGCGGCGGGATTCGAACTCACGCCGCAGCTTGATATGAAACTCCGTATCGCGCGCGAAGCGTTTGAGATCGTCGAAAACAACAACATATTGCCGGTCCGGCTGCGCATCCAGAAAGCTGAGCAGAGCGACCATGCCGGGGCGGTTGATAAAATCACCGCCGCCCGAAGCATCATCGGGGAACACGGCTTCGACCTTATAGCCGCGCGCCTCTGCATACTGGCGGCAGCGAAACTCCTGGCTGTCCAGCCCGCCACCTTCGGTCTTCTGCCGCGTGCTGGACACCCGGCAATAGATTATTGCCGGTGTGCCGGACGCTGGCTCTATCTGTTGTTGTGCATCGTTCATTTGATCCTCGTCTTGCGCTTGTCTTACGGTTCGCGCGGTTGCATTTGTTCTTGCTTTGATCCTATACGATCTTGCCCGCCATGGGTAGAATATTCGGAATTTTCGTCATTCTGTCCGCAGATTTCCGGCCCCGCCTCTTGCAGGGGGTGAACGCCAAAGCCAAGTTCGACGAAGTTCCAGATGATGCTCCAGACCGCTTCCAGAAATTCCTGCTTCTCCGCATCCGACATGCCGGAACCGGCGAGATATTCCTCGTAGCGCGCAACATCGACGGCGAGGGTTGGCTTGGCCGAGGTTTCGAAGGGCGCAGTGATTGAAGGCGGCCTTTCGAAATGTTTGTCGTCTTTCATCACCTTTTCCTTTCCCAAAACGCGAATACAGGCATATTCTTTTAGTATACAACATTTAGTTGTATTACGTAAAAATTGCGCCTGATAACGCCGATAACTCAAAGTGTTATAGTTGATTGCAATTTTGGGCTGGTAACGCGGGCCGGTCCTAAAACCGGCCCGCACGACACTCACTTCTTGCCGCTCTTGTAGCCCGCGTTGTAGCTGTTGGCGGCCTGATGGTTCATGCCGCTGGTGTTCTTCGGGCCGTTGCCCTTCTGGGCGTCGTTCTGGCCCTGCTGATGCTGATGGTTGGACATTTTCGGTTCCTTTTGCAGTTGCGTTACCCCTTGCGGGTATTCTGAATATGGTCTGCGGCTCCGGTGCCGTGCCTCGCGGATTCCTCGCCGTCACCGGCCCCGATCATTGCCGCGTTGACGTGTCGAGCGGCTGAATGCCTTCACCACCGAGGGCGCGGCATTGTCGCGGGCTTCTTCACGCCCGTTGGACCAGTCCAGCAGGCGGTCCTTCAGCCGTTGAACGTCTTTCAGCCGGTCATCGAATTCCTGCTTGATCAGGCGGCGGCGTTCCGCGAATTCGTGCTCCTTCTGCCGGTATTCCCGGAGAACAGAGCGCGGGCGGGTGAAGCCGTAGTCGAACGGCTTGTGGTTCTTCCGGTCGAAGCCGAGTTTGCGGCGTTCCGCATCCCATTCCAGATCGTGCTTGAACAGGGCCAGAGCACGCTCTTCCTCGATTACATCGCGGTAGTCTTTCAATCCGTTCAGCGCGGCCTGCATGCCCTTGCTGACCTTTGAAAAGTCCTGTGTCGGTTTCGTCATTGCTAACCTCATTCGGGAAGTTGGCCAGGCACGGCGGCGACGGCCTGCTCGCGCAGGGCAAGTTCACGCCGTTCGATCTGGCGGTCCATTTGGTGGAGTGCGCGGTTTCCGCGTCCGGCGAAGGCGTGCGCGTCCTTGCCGCGCGCCGTGCTGGCGACATCGACGCGTTCACCGCCGACGACGAGAACGAGATGCGCGGCATCCTGGAAATAGGTTGTCCGCCGCCGCGCCCGCCGCTTCATCTGATCGCGGCGCGCCTCGAACTCCAGACGCCGCTTCTCGGCGTGCGCCCGTTCGTGCTGGTCGATCACCGCGAAGCCCTGCACATCCGCGCGGGCGAAGCGGCGCGTCCGGAAGAGATGCGTGATCCGGATTTCATCCGCCATCACGTCGATGGACAGATGAGGCCGCGCCATGTGCCGGAAGCCGAATTTGAGCGGCAGGTAGGCCAGCAGCGCCGCAAGCGGCTGTTCGAAAGCGGGCTGCGGCATGTCCGCGACCGCTATCATGTTCTGGACAACCAGCCAGGCGGTCCCCGCGATAGCGGCAACATCGGCAACCCTGTTGCTGGCCGGTGTTTTGAAGTGACCTTCGATACGGATGCCGTGCGTTGCACTGCGATGGTCGGTCAGGTACACGGCCCTTGGCCGTCCCTTGAAGGCTTTGACCTTCGATTCCTTGATTCCACGTAGAAAGTCCATTTAACCTGTTCTCCAGATTGTGCGGCGATGCCGCGTTTCTGGAGAAAATTTAGCTGTGCTGCGGCGGCGGGTGCCTCGCGGATTCCTCGCGGAGGGACAGCCCGAATGAACAGAAGCATTGATCCGGAGCCGGACTACACGCACTGGCAGGTCTTGCTGCTACGCGACGCCCTCGAAGCCTACCGGCGCTTTACCGCCGATCACGAAACCGGCAAGCGCCCTCTGAGCTGGAACGCGCTACGGGAGAAAGTGTGGGCTTATACCGACGTTGATTTCGGTAAAGACGATCTCCGGCAATTCGTCGAAGGCAAGAAGCAGGGACACGGCAATTTCCGCGTGCCGCAACTGCACAGACTGCATGCGGTGTTCCGCTTCCTGACCGACGAGCATATTGCGATGCTGACACCCGACGAATTCGACAATGCCGAATTGGTTGGTGTGCAAGCGCCGCTTCACCTGTCGCGCTACCTGGTCTCGCTGTCCGAACCGGTCCCGATAGAATTTCCGCGCGCACTCGTCGGGCAGTACGAATCCATTGGCTGCACAGATGACAGGGTGCTTCAAAAGCATCTCCAGATTCTGTTTGAAGGCCCAGGCTTTGCCTCGGTAAGCGAAACCCACGAGGTCTATAATGTCGTACTGCCGTCCATCACACCCGACAGCAGGCGGCTACGCCGGATGATTTCAAGGCGCGCGAGTCCCGATGCCAGGATCAGACATGGCGGGTGGGCGATCATGACGCCGGAAGACAATATGCTGGTCTTCGTGAAGAACATCGACACCCGTGAAAACCACTACTGGAAATTCGCGGTTGAACATCCGGTCTGGGAAGAAGGGATCGTGAGTGACCTGTTGCTGAACAGGTTCGACTGGCCCTTGTTTCTGGATGAGGAAGCTACAACGGGTGAAGCGGTGAGCCTTTCGGCACAGCAGGCGGCCACCGATACCTGGCATTTCACAAGACGCGGGACGGCGGACAATGGCGAATAACCCGCGCCGATACCGGTCGCGCGCCGCGCCGCACGAAGAGGCCGCTGTTGACGAGGCAACGCTGGCCGAATTCTTCCTTGCCGCGCGGTACGGCGATTACAGAAAGATCAAGACCCTGCTCGATAGCGGCGTGCCGCCCACGCTGGCCGAACCGAGCACGGGATTCACATTGCTGCACTATATCGCGGCCAGAGGAATCGGTGCGCCGGTGCATGGTCTGCTGCGCCGGTACGACTTCGATTTTCTCTTGCGGGACCATCTGGGCCGCCTGCCGTCGGAGTTGGCGGCCACGGTCGCCGAGGATTTCACCCTGGCCGGTCGTCTGCGCAGCCGTGAACTCGAACAGGCTGACAGCCAGGGCATCACACTGACCTATCGTCCGCGCCCGCCTGCTACGGAGAGCTGAACTTGCCCGCGAACGCCCCGTAAACGGGGCTGGCCCGGTCGTAATATTCGACCCGTTGCAGGATCATCGGCTGGAAACCGGACCAGATGACGAGCTGGCGCTTGAGCCGGTCGCTGCGCGCGAAATACCGCGCAATCTCTTCCGGCGCGAGCAGGTCGAACATCTGCACCGATGCCTGCCGCCCCGAAATCCCTTCGGCGCGCTGCTTTGTTCCGATTTCCGCTTCCGTCGCGACTTCCACCGGCGCTTTGCCGAGCTTGCGCGCGACATACTCGGTCGTGGTCACGTCGTTGACGCCGAAGACCTGGAAAATTCCCGCATTCGCCGTGAAGCTTTCCCACCGCTCCTTATATAGAGCGCGGCCCTGGCCCCAATCCTGCACGATCACCCAGAGCTTGAGGCCAAATCCCGCAACCTGCGCAACGGCATCTTCGAGCGCCCGCATCCGGCCAAGCGCGGCGAATTCGTCGAGGATCATGAGCGCGGGCGGTGCGCCGGGCCGCGCGGGTGTGCGCTCGACCGCATCGAGAATCTGGTAGATGAACATGCGCAGCCAGCGCGCACAGCTTGCCAGCCGCCCCGCTGGCAGGCACAGGAAAATGCTCAGCCCGCCGTCGCGGGTCTTGAGTTCGGACAGGTCCAGATCATGACCGGCCAGCACGCGGTGCATGGCCTTATAGTCCAGAAACTTCGTATGGCGGCGCACGGTCGAGAGGACGCTGGAGCGTTCGTTGTCGCCCTTGTCGTAGAAATCCCGCGCCGCGCCTTCGATGGCCAGCGCCACCGGATCGAATTCGTCATCCGCCTTGAGCCGTCCGGCATTCTCCAGCATGGCGTATTCGACCTTGCATATGCCTTCCAGCGCGGGGTCGAGCGCGGCGCGCGGATCGGCGAGCAGCGCATCCCGAATGAGCGTGCGCACCGTGATCAGGTTCCGCACGCCGGAGAATTCCCGCGCGGTGACGACATGCAGAATCAGCCCTTCGATGAAATTCCGCGCGCTTTCGTCCCAATGCGGCTCTTTCTGGTCGGGGCTGGCGATCACGAGCGCATCGGCGATCAACCCCGCATCCTCGATGATCGTGTCCGAGTCCGGATCGAGCACCGAGAGCGGATTGTAGCTGACGCGGTACTTCGCAACGTCTGGCGCGCACCGCTCAAACGGATCGAGGATGCCGACCTTCTGCCCCAGCCGCGCCCGTTGCGCCGCCGTGATGCTGGCCAGTTCCGCTTTCGGGTCGGTACACATGACCGAGCCGCGATAGCAGAGCAGGTTGGCGATGATCGCCACCGACTTGCCGCCGCGCGATCCGGCCACCGTCATAAGGTGCCGGTCGTCGGCAATGCCGATCAGCCTCTCGCCGACCGCGCCGACCAGTATCTTGCCGCCCGGATTTTCCGGATCATAGGCGAGCGCGCGGCTTTTCAGGACGGCATCCGTACTCGCCCACAGGGCTTGCGGTGCCGCCTGATACCGTTGCGCGAGGCCCATCACCCCGCGCGGCAGATCGTTCTGTAGTGCGTCCTGGTCCGGCATGGCTCATCCTGCGTTGAACAATGCCGCAAAGATACGCCCGCCCGCACGGGCCGCCCCTCGCGCTTTCCTCGCGCGCGTAAAGTTTGACGGCGGAAATATAAATCATGTATAAGTTTTGATTTTTGGAGAATTATTATGAATTTTTGGAGCAGTATCATAAATATAGATAAGGAAAATATTGCGGAACGTAGGCTTATTGCGGAATACAGACGTGATAAGGAATGGAAGCCGCTCCGCGATTATTTCTCAGCAGTCAAAACCGGTGATGCGGAAGCGGCAGAAAAACTGTTGGAGGCCGGTGTCTCGATTAACGCCGTTGAACCCACATCAACCCTTACCGCACTGCACTATGCAGCGGCCAGACAAGCTGATGCCGTGACGGAAATGTTGCTGGCCAGAGGCGGGATTGACCACCTGAAACGCGACGGATTCGGACGGCTGGCCTCGGAGCATGCGGGACGGTTCGGTGAAAATCCCGAACTTGCCGACCGGTTGCGAACACTGGAGGCGGCACAGGCGCAAGAGCAAGGCATCACGCTGACCTACCGCCCACGTCCGGCAGGATCGACGCTTTAGCAGGTAGTGCTGGAAAACCGGTTACCGCTGTAGTACAAAACCGCGCCTGTACTACACGCCTGCGAACCATCAGTATTACGGCGAAAACGGACCCGTTAGAGCCGTCGCAAGATGTGTGTTGTACTACAACACCATCTTGGCAAAGGGGGCCGCTGCGCGCCCCCTGTTGCATACCCCCGCGCCGTGGCCCTCCACCCGCATCGAGCAGGTTACAGGCCAGAAGACCGTATCGCCGGTCAATCACTCGCAGGGCTTGGAGACGTGCCTCTCCACCTGCACCGAACCATGCACGAACGTCTGGCCGTCCGATCACCAATCAGGGGAGCGTTCCTGCTACCCCCGATACCCCCATGACCATTTCATGGAGACGCCTTCATCGAGACCATGGAAGGGAGCTTTCGCGCTACCCTTGCCCTGGACCCATCCCATCGACCAAAGGGCGTGCCGCGCCCCTCGGAGCCCCGATCAAGCACCCCCGCAAGCCTTGATGTCCTCGAACAAGGACTTCAGATGATGCCCCGACATGTCGAGGATCGGTTCGAACATGAACGAGTTCATATGGATGTTTTCCGGCGTCATCAGGGCAACTCGCTTGACAGCCCGCAGGATCTTCGCATCACATTGGCCCGATTTCTCGTACTTACGGATCAGCTTGCCTGTCTGGCTTGTCTGGATCGAGCCAACATAATCCGGATCATTGATCTCGCCGATTAGAACCTGCTCTGCCACGAGCCGAATGCCAACAGATAGCGCGATCTTCTGTTCCAGCATCAGGTTGTCATCGTCCAGGTCGCAAATCTCGGCGCAAGCGGTCATCACAAGGTCGAACACACTGCCGTTTATGCCGCTGAAATCCGAAAATGACCCTTCTGCGAGCACCGACTGATACACCTCATGAAGGTCCTTTACGGTCAGCGTCTGCGTCTGGTCTTTGATGTGCAACAACGAGGTCAGGGTGCCGAAAGCAGCCTCGTTTCCGACATACTCGGCGAGATTTCGTACAAACGGTATGGACGCTACGAGAATGACAGAATTTTCAAGATTGTTCTTCCAGCCTTCAAACGGATTATCGCTGATGCTGTCCGGTATCAACTGGAGCGCGCCATTCAGCCGGTTGCACAAAAGCTTGTTCTCACCGTAGATGCCGAGGCGCCCCCTCACTGTACGGTAGAAATCATAATTGTGGGTGAGAATAACGAGGTGGAAGCCTTGCTCGGCTCTCATGTCGTTCAGATATTCAATAATCGCGTACTTGTTCTTATAATCAAAAGAATCCGCGATATCGTCGAGAACAACCAATGTTTCGATACCATCCTTACGTCGCGCCTCGACCTCGAAAATTATATTCAGGATATAGAGAGCGCGCCTCTCTCCGTTGCTCAGCCCTTTGTCGAGAACAGCTCTGTCCGTCTTTCGGGCCTGTCCGCCGTCGCGGTCTTCCATGTAGAATGCAATCTGCGGGGCGGACACATTCAGGACGGCATCGCCCTTGTTCTCTACATGTACGGTGAACGGGACAGAGAAGCGATCATTGAAGAGACTAATCACGGATTCCCATCGTGTCTGCTCTTTCTCGGCCTCGCCGATGATCGCCTTGATCTTCTCCTTGCTGGAATCGTATTCCTGTATCAGGTCGAAGTACTCGCTGCTGTTCTCGACGAGATAGGAAATCCAGACCCTCTGCTTGAACGCGTCAATGTCGGACAGTTCCGCAACCACAAACGGATTCTCGATTAGGTAGTCCCGAAAGCTCCTAAGTTCGGCGGTCGTCAGCGTGCTATCGACCTTCTGGAACATCTCGGCCAGTTTGGGATCGGTCAGGATTTTCTGCTTCTCCGCCTCGATCGCCTCGATCAGTTCCTCGTCGGTCGTTATCTCGCTTCGCTCGCCTTCGTGATTGAGATTCACCGTATGTCCGCCCTCGAACCAACCGTTGGCTTTCAGGTTTTTCGCAATCGTCTCGGCGTTACTGTGGTTGAATACGCCCTTCTTGAAATACAGGGAGTTGTCGAGAATCTTTTCGTAGATCGTCGTATAATCGTCGATAAGTGCCTTGATGTCCGATTTCTGCAGAAACTCCAGAACCTTGTCGCTGAACAATATCTTGTATTTGAGGCCGGAGAACTGCGAATGGGCACCTTCTGTCACTTCGCGCTCCAGCCGCGCTAGAGCGACGAGAACATCCTCTCTCCGCACCTTGAACGCACCGGCAATAGCGAGGTCGATATCCTTAGTCAGGCCCGACGGCTTTCGCAGCGCCTTAAACAGCTTCTCCTTTTTCTCGGCGATAGAACCGAAAATCTCATCGTAGCGGGCCTTTAGCTCTTCGCTTGCTAGCAGTGTCGATATTCGCGAAGATTGATACTTCTCGTCTATCGAGTCGATGACGAATATGGACTCACGCTCCAGTGCGCCGCTGGATTCATCACAGACCGTAAATTCGCTTTCCCGCTCTGGAAAGAAAATATCTTCGGGTTTGCTGTTCTCCGCATACTTGCGCATCGACTTCGCCAGCGATGTCTTCATTACACCGTTCGGCGCATAAATGAGTACTGGCATATTATTATTCGAGAAATCAAACGTATGCTTGAGCGCGTCGATGCCATAGCAGTTCGTTAGATCGATTGTGACTTGTTCTACCATGTATATTTCACTCCTCGCCGCACTCAGTCATGTTTAAGCATCTCCTCGACGGAAGTCGATTTGATGTAGCGGGCAGGGTTGTCGCCTATGGCGAGCACGGCAAAGTGTCGCTCGCCGCACTTGATCTTCGCCCCTTCTTTGTGGCGCAAATCATCCCACCAACCACTGCCTTTCGTCTCTACGACGAAGTACAGCTTTTCTTGCCCGTCGTCCTCAACCAGCACCGCCCAATCGGGGTTATACGTTCCCAGCGGAGTCGGCACCTTGAACCACGGTGGGAGCTTGGCGTAGACCTTTACCGCCTCATTGGCTTCCAAGTCTTCGGCGAACCGCTTTTCGACGCCCGCCGAATCGTACACGACATGCCGATACACTGATTTCTGGGTTTCCAGAGTGTTCTTCAGATAGCCTGTCAGTTCTTCTTGCTCAAACAGCTCTTGGGCGTAGAAATGATCATCGCCGATGCGCTGATAGCGAATGCCGTCCACCAGCGCGAGGCGCTTGGTGCGATTGATGGCTTCTTCGGCGATGTCGATGAATTCCTGCGGGTTCTTCTTGAAATCGTGCAGGCGGCGACTGTTCGTCAGGATTTCGACCAAGCTCTTGCGCGTTAGATGTGTTTTATCCTGAAGGTCAGTCAGCAAATCGGGCAATTCGATATCACTCTCACTAATTGACGTGAAAACGGACGTATCACCCTCGTTTATCTGAACCCCACCTTTGCCGATGGCGATATCTGCCTTTCGGAAGCGAGCGCGTGTTTTGGTGATCGGCGGGGCGTCCCGAATAGCAGTTGCGCAATCCTCGATGAGCTTCGGATTGTCAAAGTCCACGCGGTAGGTGGTCTTATGCTTTATCCTATCCCAAAGCTGCTTGAATTCCTCGCTTTCCAGAACCGCTTCACGGGTGCGGATTGTCACGCGCTCATCGGCATTCTTGATATCCAGCTTACCCGCGAGCTTGCGCAGGATGTCTTTGATTTCCGCCTCTTGCCCCGCAAATTCGTCGGGCAGCGTCAGCGTGTCTTCCTTCAAAGCTGTGCGCAGCGCATCCAGCACCTTGCCGCGACTATCCAGGAAGCCTTCGTCCTTGAGGAAGTCCCATACCGCCTCTGACTTATCCACACCGAGCGGCGCAGTCGTCCCATCGTCGGCGGTCACAGCAATATTGGCGAACTGGTGTTTCTCCACCACGCCGAAGCGGATGCCCGTATCGTCTTCGATTTCCTTTTGAAGGTTTTCGGCGAATTGCTCGTAGCTCTCCGTCGCAATGACGGTCAGCGTGTTCACATCGAAGCCGCGCAGGCGATTACCTTCTTGATTGACGCAAAGGCGCAGACCCCGACCGAGGGTTTGCCGCCGCTCACGCTCCGAGCCCATGTCGCGCAGGGTGCAAATCTGAAAGACGTTCGGGTTGTCCCAGCCTTCTTTCAGCGCCGAGTGGGAGAAGATGAATTTGAGCTTCGAGTCAAAGCTCAGCAGCTTCTCCTTGTCCTTCATAATCAGGTTGTAAGCGCGTTCAGCGTTGTCGCGGTTCGTCTGGTTGTTCTCTGCCGTCTCCGTCCAGCCGCCTTTCTTGTCGATGGAGAAGTAGCCGTTATGAACTTCATCCGCCTGGATATTGAGATCGACCTTCTCGAAGAGCGTCTGGTACGCCTCGCTCATGGCGAGTTTGCGGTACTCTTCCTCGAACATCAGGGCATACTTGCCCTTCACGATGTTTCCGTCCTCATCGTACTGGCGGTAGAATTCCACGCTGTCGATGAAGAACAGGCTCAGCACCTTCACGTCGCGTTTTTGCGCGGCGAAGCGCATTTCCTTGTCCAGATGCTCCTTGATCGTGCGGCGTATCATCAGGCGCTTGAGATCGTCAGGATTGACCCCGCCGACTTCCTCGCCAGGATGAAGCGTGACTTCGCCGCCTGGCATACTCAGCTCGACGGACTCATTGTCCTTGCCGCAGTTGATCGTGCCGATGCGGAAGTTCTCGTAGATCGGACGGCCTGTCTCTTGCTCCAGATCGTCGCCGTCTTCGACGGTCAAGATGTCCCGCCGCACATTGCCCCCGCGCAGGAAGTCAGCCTCGATCTTCGCGGTGATGGAGCCCCCTCGGTTGTGCGTGGAGAGCAGCTTGACGTAGGGCTTGTTATGACCACCCTCGACTTCGAGCGAGGCGACCTCGATCTGCTTCACCAGCTCCCGCTCATAAGCATCCACGGCATCTAGACGGTAGACCATGTGGTGTTTCTCCACATGGGTCGCCGAGTATCGCAGTGTACAGAGCGGGTTCATGTCGTTCAGGGCTTCTTTGCCTTTGCCCTTCAAACCGCCGTCCACGCTCTGCGGTTCGTCCACAATGATGATCGGGTGGGTTGCACGAACAAGATCGATGGGTTTTTCGCCGCCCGTCTTCTCGCTGTCCTTATAAAGGTTGTTCACATCCTTCTTGTTGATCGCCCCGACCGTAGCGACCATGATCTGAATGTTCGGGCTCGTCGCGAAATTCCGCACCTGACCAAGTTTGTTGGAGTCGTACAGGAAATACTCGTAGCCCTTGGCGATAGGGTAGAGGTTTTCGAAGTGCTCGCGGGTGATCTGGAGCGTCTTGTAAACACCTTCCTTGATCGCGACGGACGGCACGACAATCACGAATTTAGTGAAGCCGTAGCGTTTGTTCAGCTCGAAGATGGTGCGGACATAGACGTATGTCTTCCCCGTGCCGGTCTCCATCTCGACTGTGAAGTCGCCGCTCGTCAGCGATTCCGAAGGGCGCAGACCGTTGCGAAGCTGGATAGTGCGCAGGTTCTCCAAGATTTCATCGTCCAGCAACTCCAGACGGTTGCCGATCCCCAGCTCGCTCTCGGTGATCCCGAACGAGCCTTGCCCCGTATCATCAGGGCGATAGGTGACGGTAAATTCCGTGCGGTTGATGTCCTGGCCTTGGAACAAGTCCACGACCGAGCCAATGGCCGCGTGCTGATAGTCCAAATCGTCTTCAAAATGCAGTTTCATGTGCGCCCTCCGATTCTACAAGCTGCGCACATGAGCAACGCCATTCTGCTCCAGAATGGCGGTCATGTTCGTCTTGGCGATGTCATCGGCAAAGGCGCTATCGCGGAAGACAACTTGCGTGTCCGAGGCGGGGTCAAGCTCCTTGTGCCATTCCGTGATACCTTGCGCCAAAGGCTCGATCTCGTCCTTCTCGATCTTGTCGTCGAGACAAGCGAACAGCACGCCGAAGCCGATGCTATAGACCGCCTTCCCCGCAATCTCCTTTTCCTCAATCGGCACGGTCAAATCGACGCCGCGCTTGAGCAGAAGCTCATAAAGCACATCCTGCTCGCTCCGCCCTTCGACCAGATGCTCGGCATGATCGAGCAGGCTCTTTTCGAGATCGGCAGTATCGGGGTTCCATGCGCGGATATTGCTACTGTCCAGCTTGAAGACCTTGAAGCCAAAATCTCCTTCGTAACCGGGGCTGTCCTGTAGAATGTCATCGGCAGCAGCTCGCAAGCGAGCTTTTGTGACTTCTGCAATATTGGAGAATTTTTCATTCTTCTCAATAGGTTCAGGAAGCTGAACAAGAATGAAGCGCCGGTTCCCACCATCATCTTTGTTTAGCTGCATTACTGAGTGTGCTGTCGTTCCACTGCCTGCGAAGAAATCAAGCACAATGGCATCCTTGTCGTCTGCCGTGGCGGCTAATATGCTATCGTAAACGGCCCAAAGACTTTTCGGGAATGTAAATGGAGAGCCAGGAACAAGGTCGTTCACGACACCTGTGCCATAGTCATTGGCATCGTATCGCGGGTCACTCCATATGGTCTTATACAGTCCAAAATCTTTGCCCAGTTCGATCTCGTAACCATATCTTCTCTTCTTGGCACGAAGAAGATGCTTAATCGCTTCCACCGATTGCTTTGCATATCGCCACTTGCGCTCAACACCGGATCGGTCAATCGGGTAAACGTAGGCTGTATCACCGTCCCATTCGGTCTGATCGGGATGAAACTCGTCAGGGCATACATCACCGAACCCGACAATCTGATCGTTCTGAACAATGATTGGGTAAAAGCAATTTTTAGCATCTGACCGTTCAGATTCGGTTCCCCAGTTTCGGAACTGCGACCAGTCAATATCTGTGTCCTCAATCTTAGTGTTGGCGATTGCTTTGGTTCCGCTGGGGTATACGAAGAAAGCGTACTCATGCACGTAGGAGAAATTCTTTCCCTGAACTCCCCTAGGATTGTGGACTATCGGTACGCAAACGTGGTCGTATGAACCTTCTTCAAATATTTCTCTTAAAATGACTCCCAACGTGCTTTGTTCGTTATCATCAATGGTAACTACTAGTATCCCATCTGGACTTAGCAATCTCCGAGCCAGCTTGAGGCGAGGATAGATCATTGAAAGCCAGTTCGTATGAAATCGACCGCTGCCGTCCGGGTTGCTAGTAAGCTTTGTCCCCCCTTCTTTCTGACCCGTAACTTCCAAATAAGCACGAACTCCATCTTGAAAGTCGTTCGGATAGATCAAATTCCGGCCCGTGTTATACGGCGGGTCGATGTAGATCATCTTGACCTTGTTGCCGTAGCTTCGCGTCAGCAATTTCAAGACTTCGAGATTATCGCCCTCAATGAAGAGGTTCTGGGTCGTGTCCCAATCAATGCTTTCCTCCGGGCAGGGACGCAGCGTGCCTGTGGACGGCGTGAGGGCGATCTGGCGGGCCTTCTTTTTGCCGTGCCATGTGAGGCCGTATTTCTCGTCGCCGTCCGCAACAGTGTCGCCGAGAAGTTGGCGCAGCGTATCGAAATCGATCCCGTCCTCGGTGAAGGCATCGGGCAGGATATTTTTCAGCGCCTCGATGTTTTCGTCGATGATGTTCAGGCTCTCACCGTCTTCTTTTTTCAGTGCGTCCATAGCTCGCCCCCTCAGAGTTTGTTGCGCGCCGCCTCGATGCGGTCACTCAGTTGCTTGATCCTGGTGTTCAGGCTGACCTGAGTCCCAAGGTTCTTCTCTTTCTTCAGTTTGTTGCGGAGTTCGCTCCGCTCCTGGTGAAACTTCTCGATCTGACGCAGCGCCTCCAGGCGCTCCGTCTTGCCCTTGGGTGTTTTGTCCGCTTCGGCTTGCAGCGCATAGCGTCCCGTGTGGACGGCGCAGTTCAGGGCGATGATCCGTGCGACCGCATCCTGATAGAAGTCGTAGAGGTTGCGGTAGCTGAATTTCGTGACGCGGAAATCGTTCAGGAAGGCAGTTTGCGCGGCATCAGGTGCGGTCAGGTCGATCCAGCCCGTATCATAGCTGCCCTCTGCAACGATCTTGTTCGCGTCGGCACGGTTAATCCGTTTGTCGGTGGCGGTGATCGCCAGCCGCGAACCGCAAACGAAGACGATCAGCAGGGGATAGGGGATTGCCTTCTGGATGACCGCAGCGATGCGGAGGTGACGTTCGGCGGCGGTGAGAACCACCTGCAAAATGGCGATCTCCAGATACTCAAGCGTGTCGTTTTCGTGCTTGGGGATGTTGATCGTCGAGGGTTTGATCGTGTAGCGCCATTCAATCCCGTCGATATCTTCGACAAAGGCTTTCTTGTCAGCTGCGCCGAGCTGGCCATGCTGGTAAAACTGCTTTTTGAACAGGCGTTTGCTGAGGACGCAGGCGTCCGGTAGGGACAAGTTGTCATAGAATTGGTCAAGGTTGCGAATATCAGTCATGGCGCATTCACCACCATGAAGCTGACAACCTCGAAATCCTCCATGCCCTGAAAGCTGTCCTTGGTAAGGTTCGTGCCGCCGCGCGAGAAGAGACTTTCCACGCCTTTTTCCTCGGACTTGCCGACCACGCTCGCGACGGCAGCTTCGAGCAAGGCGCGGTAGTGGCCCATGTCACGCCCGCTCTTCGTCTTCGCGTTCATGCGGGCGACGGCCTCCGTGTCCACGGAACGCTTGCCGTGGCCGTGCTTTTTCAGGACATCGAGGACTTTCTTCGACTGCGTGAAGGTCAGGCTGACCTGGCCGTCATCGCTGACATAGGTGAGATAGTAAGGCGCAAGCGCGTAGCCGTCATCGTTGCTGACGGGCTTGCCGACATTTCTTAGGCAGAAAACCACGCCCGAAGGCAGGCCATCCAGCCTGAGCGCGTGATCGAGCGTCGCGGCGGCGAACAAGCCCGTGGGGGCGCTTTCCAGCTCATGCAGGTGTTCCTTCATGAAGGCCGACAAATCCATGCGGAAGTCGTTGAGCGTCAGGTCGGTGATCGACACACCGCCCGACATATCCTCCAGATCGACGACAGTCTTCTGGAGCTGTTCAAGCTGCTTACGCCGATATTCCAGATCGTTCATCTGACCTGCACTGTCCTGCTCAATGACGTTCTCTTCGCCCGTCGCAGAGATATCGAGCAGCACCATGCGCCCGCTGACCCGAGCCTCCAGGTTGATGTACTCGTCCAGCTCCATGTTTGGCCAGAAGTTCACAAGCTGAATCACGGCGTTTTTCGAGCCAAGGCGGTCGATGCGCCCAAATCGCTGGATGATGCGAACAGGATTCCAGTGGATGTCGTAGTTGATAAGGTAATCGCAATCCTGAAGGTTTTGCCCCTCAGAGATGCAGTCGGTCGCGATGAGCAAGTCGATCTCGTCGGTCGCGCCTTCGTCGATTTTTGCCCGCTCCTTCGAAACAGGGGAGAAGGCGGCTAGCAGGTTATCGAAGTTGCTGCTCTGGCCGGGCATGTTTGTCTTGTTTGTCCCGCTGCCCGTGATCTGTGCGGCGTTGATGCCTAGCGTGTCCTTGGCCCATCCCGCGATATTCTCGTAGAGATAGTTCGCCGTATCGGTGAAAGCCGTGAAGACGATGATCTTGCGGTTGCCCGCGTTGATCGGATTGTTGCATTTCTCGGCGATCAAGTCCCGCAATCGGTGGAGCTTGGCGTCGCGGCTTGCCTCGATCTTGCGAGCTTCGTCCAGCAACTCTGCAAGCTTGGTGCGGTCGTCCTGCAAATCCTGCCGCCAGCGATGCTCATCCATATCCTTGATGAGCACCTTCACCTTGCGCCCGATCAGATAGGCATCGAATTCAGGGGCATCGGTTTCGACATCCTCGATTCCGATCTCTTCGATATCCTCGGAGCTATGGCTTTCCAGCTTTTCGAGCAGGCTTTCTACCTCTCCGAGCAGCTTTTCCAGTGTCAGGGCGAAGGAGTTGATCGAGCTTTCCATGCGCTTGAGAAGGTTCACGCGCATCAGGTGGATAAGACTCTCTTCACGGTCGATCTGCCGGAACACCGACTGACCGCCTTTTACCTTCACGTCGTATTTGCGGCTGTATTCCTCGCGCTTGTCTGTCCGCACATATTTCAGCGGCGAGTAGGCGCTCAGGTTCAACTTGCGGATTGTCCGGTTGATTTCACGCAGAGGCGGAAACTGCCCCAACGTGTCGATATCCGCCTTGATGTTGACCGGCTGGAGCCGTTCGGGAAATGAGCCGATCTCCGTCACATCGTAATATTTCTCGATATGCTTGCGCGACCGTGCAATCGTCAAAAGGTCGAGCAACTTGAAATAATCGAAGTTCATACCGTCGAGAAGGGCTTCGACCGTTCTTTCGTCCTCGCCCTGGCGCAGCCAGTTATTGAAGCGCGTCTGCGCCTTGCGCAACGTCTCTTCGATGCTGCCGATGCCCTGTTCACTGTAGGCACTGTCTATGCCTTCCGTGATAAAGGCGACCTGGTTCTTCAGGTCGTTCATGCGGTTGTTCACGGGGGTCGCTGAAAGCATCAGCACCTTGGTCTTCACGCCCGAACGAATGATCTCATCCATCAGCCGCGAGTAGCGCGTCAGCCCTTCCTTGGCGGAGCTTGCGTTCCGGAAATTGTGGGACTCGTCGATGACGACCAGATCATAATTTCCCCAATTCAGCGTTTCGAGATTGATCTCGCCTGATCGGCCTTGGAGGCGGGTCAGGTCGGTGTGATTTAAAACATCATAATTGAAGCGATCCGTCGCTAGCAGATTGCGCTTGTCGTTTACCGTGAAGACCGTCCAGTTATCCCGAAGTTTCTTAGGGCAGAGAACCAGAACGCGGTCATTGCGCAGCTCGTAGTATTTGATGACGGCGAGGGCCTCGAACGTCTTACCCAAGCCCACGCTATCTGCGATTATGCAGCCATTATATTTTTCAAGTTTGTCGATAGCACCCAGAACGCCGTCTTGCTGGAACTTGTAGAGCTTGTTCCATACTGTCGTGTCCTTGAATCCCGTCTTCGATTTGATGATGTTTTCCTCATCAATATCTTCCAGGAAATCTTTGAAGATATTATAGAGCGTCAGGAAATAAATGAATTCGGGCGTTTGGTCGGCGACGAGCTTTTCAAGCCTTTCGAGTAGGATGGACTTTGCATCTTCGACCGCAGACGGGTCGTTCCAGATCGTCTCGAACCACTCCAGCATCGCCTCGGTACTCGGCGCGTCCTTGGCGCACATATTCATGTGGAAGCGATTGGACTCAGAGTAGCCGAAGCCCGTAGACGTAAAGGTGGAACTGCCCTGAATGCCGATGGCATCACCGTCCTTGCCCTGGGCGAACAGAAGATTCTGCCCAAAGGCACGGGGGTTTTTCGCAATTTTAATGTCGGCCTTTTCCGACAGCCATTTCGCGCATTCTTTCGCTATGCGGCTCTGGTCGAGGCGGTTCCGAAAGCGCAGCTCGAACTCGTCGCCCGCCAACGCGGCTGCATTTCCGTCTGACAAATCGTTCGCGGGCTCTTGAGCCAGGATGAGACGAAATGCGTCGAGTCCCTTCAACTCGTTCTTCAGGGATTCAAAGCCGTAGATCGAGAACAGGCCCGAAATCACAGACAGCCGTGACCCCGTGTTTAAATGCTCACGCAGGGCGTCTCCGACTTTGCCGTTCTTTTTGTTGTCCAGCAGCATTATTTGTGCGTCTCGCTGTCTTTCATTTGCTCTTCAATCCAGGCATCAATCTCCTGCTTCCTAAATCGCCACGCACCCCCGACCTTGAAGCCAGGAATTTTCCCTTCCGCTGTGAGGCGGTAGGCGGTCTTTTCCGTGATCTTCAGATAGGCCGAAACGTCCTTGATCGTCATTATGTCCGTATCCATGTCCGCCTCGGAACAATCAGCACTAATCGGGAAAATACGGGAAAAATAGGAATATCTCAACCCTTTAGTACGCTATCGGCGCACCCTGCGGGCCGGGCTGTCGTGAACCGAGCCTGCGCCGTTGGCTTGTCTCGGCCATCCGGCTTCCATCCCTTGCGCATTATCGGCCAGCCCTGACGGGCTGACACCTTCTTTGCTTTGGGGCCTGCGGCCCCGTCCTCCGTCAAGACCAAGCCCTCCGCATGTGCTGCGGGCGCAGCCAGCGGTTTCCCCGTCCTTCCGCACCTGCGGCTTGTGCAGGACGGGTGATCCCCCTCCGCTGTCTGCGGTCCTGACGGTCTCCCCCCGCTCATTGGCGCGGGCCTAGTCCGGTTGCATGTGCAACCGGCTTTATAAGGAGGAAAAGCCAATGAAAACCGATATCTATCAAAAAGTGACCGACAAGATTATTGCCGATCTGGAGCAAGGCGAACTGACATGGCTCAAGCCATGGAGCGCCGGCAACATGGACGGGCGGATCGTCAAGCCGCTGCGCCACAACGGCATGCCCTATAGCGGGATCAACGTCCTGATGCTTTGGGGCGCGGCGATGGAGGGCGGCTATCTTTCGCCGTTCTGGATGACCTTCAAACAGGCCAAGGAATTCGGGGCGCATGTCCGCAAGGGCGAGCGCGGCAATCTGGTCGTTTACGCCAACACGATCACCAAGACCGAAGAGACCGAGGACGGCAGCGAGGAAGAGCGGCAAATCCCGTTCATGAAGGGCTACAGCGTTTTCAACGTCGAGCAGATCGAAGGGCTGCCGGAACACTTCTATGCCAAGCCGGAGCCGGTCATTGATCCGGCGCAGCGGATCGACCATGCCGAGGAATTCTTTGCCGCCACGGGCGCGGATATCCGCCATGGCGGGAACAGCGCCCATTACAGCGGCGGGACGGACCATGTGCAGATGCCGGTGTTCGAGAGCTTCCGCAGTCCTGAAGCCTACTATGCCACGCTGGCGCATGAGCTGACCCACTGGACGAAGCACGAAAAGCGGCTGGACCGGAGTTTCGGGCGCAAACGGTGGGGCGATGAAGGCTATGCCCGCGAAGAGCTGGTCGCCGAACTTGGCGCGGCGTTCCTTTGCGCCGATCTGGCCCTGACGCCGGAACCTGGCACCGATCATGCCGCCTATATTCAGAGCTGGCTAAAGGTTCTGCGCGACGACAAGCGGGCGATATTCAGCGCCGCCGCCCATGCGCAGCGCGCGGCGGATTACCTGCACAAATTCCAGAAGCAACCCGAACAGCAGGAAGGAGTCGCCGCGTAAGCGGCGGCTTCGCCCGCAAGGAGGGCTGAGCGATGGAAAAGCACATCATCATATGGCGCGGCATTGAAATCGAGATCACTTTCACGCCGGACAAATTCGGCATCACCGAGCACCTTGAGTTAAGGACGCAGACGGGCGCGCGCCTTCCTGTCACGGAGACAGGTTATCGCTCATGCTTTCTTGTCCCCGGTAGCGTGGCCGAATATGGCGGTGCCGCCGTTTTCGCCACAGCATGGCTCGATCATGAAGCCGAACAAACCGGCTGGCGGGGCGCGCAACTATCGCTGTTTTAAGGGGCGGAAGATTTTCGCGGCTGGCCGCTGGGCCAGCCGCGTTCTGCCTATCTTCTGATAGGCATACAAGGTATAAACGCCTATCAATAGATGGGCGTTTTACTGGTGTTTGCACATCAATACATTGACATCATGAAGCATTTCGCCTATCATATAATATGCAAGCAGGGCTTCCATGCCCATGAGGTGATAGGCAATGAGCGTCAAGGACACAGCAAGAAAGCAATATGTGCGGATCATGGATCGCGCTGCGCAGCAGCTTGATTCCATCCAAAAACCATCCGAAGGATGGCTTGCCACGCTGCGCAAGGCGCTTGGCATGTCCGGCGCGGAAGTCGCCGCCCGCATGGATGTTAGCCGCAACGCCGTCTATCAGGCCGAGCGCAACGAGCGCGACGGCGCGATCACGATCAACCAGATGCAAAAACTTGCCGAAGCCATGGGCGGGCGCTTTGTTTATGCCATTGTCCCCGAAGGCAGTGTCGATGACGTGATCCGCGCGCAGGCACGGCGCAAGGCCGAAGCCCGTATACGCCGCGCGAGCGCCCACATGGCCCTTGAAAAGCAATCCCTGCCGAGCGCGGAGACCAAGCGGCGGATCGAGGAACTGGCCGACGAGCTTGTGCGCGACGTGCCGCCCGACTTCTGGGAGGTCAAATGACCTTCGAGGAACCCGAAGGCGCAACGCCGCTCGATCCCGACGAGAAGCAGGGGCTTAAATTCCCGCATATCACAACGCGCGGTGAACTCGACGAGCTGGAGCAGGCCAATATCGAGCAGGGTCTTGCCTGGGTATCGCGGCGGCGCAGTGGTGATATCTTCGACGACGCCTTTATCCGCACGCTGCACAAGCGGCTCTTCGGCGATGTATGGAGCTGGGCGGGCGAATACCGCCTCACCGAGAAAAATATCGGCATCGACCCGTTCCAGATCGGGGCGCAGCTACGCATGTTACTCGGCGATGCGCGCTACTGGGCGGAGAACGGTGTTTTTCCGCCCCTCGAAGCCGCCGCGCGCTTTCATCACCGCATGGTGCAGATACACCCGTTCCCGAACGGCAATGGCCGTCATGCCCGTATCGCCGCCGATATCCTGCTCGAAGAAGTTTACGATCATCCGCCTGTCGCATGGGCCAGCGGGTTTGACCTGCAAGCCGACAACGAGCGCCGCAATGCCTATATCGCCGCCCTGCGCGCCGCTGACGGCGGGGAATTCGGCCCGTTGCTGGAATTCGTCGGCGCGACCGGGGCCGCGCCAGACGGGACCGGCTAAGGCTTGATACCGCTTGCCGGTGCGGCGGCAAGCCCCATGGTGCGCTCGATATTTTCGAGCGTCGCCAGGATGGCGCGGCGCTCCGGCGTATGCGGCGCGGTTTCGGACAGCAGGATCGTGAAGAGCTGGTGCAGCTCGCCAAGCTCCTGATCCGTCAAACCTTGCAGTTCGTGGATGGTGATTAACGTGGTCATGGGCTTTCTCCTTTCCCGTTTCGAGACCCGACCAATTCAGGTCTTCGCGGGATCGGGAGGCGCAGGAAGCGGCCTATCGGACACCTTCGGGCGCAACGCAGTGGAGCAGGCACAGATCAAGCCCTTGATCGCCTTGTCCGTTTACACGGCCCTTTCTGCCATCACTGATTTCCGGAAGAGCTGCACGGTCGGGGCGCAGCGGGAAAGAGACGCGCGGTGACGCGGTGAGCGCCGGTCACGCGATGCACGGGCGACGGATCAACCCTTGGCGTGGTGCCGCCTCGTTCTGAAACGCCTGACTTCCTGACCGCACGCGGTCCGCCGTCAATATCCTGCCCGCACCACCCCTGCCGCCTGCGGCCCGAAGCCTTGGCGCAGGACCGTGTGGGATATGACGCCGGACCTTCTCCGTCCGGTCTTGCGGAATGGCGTAACGAGCCAACCCCAAACCAAAGGAGAACCATCATGGCCCGCACAAACACGAAACCGAACGCCCCGCAGTATAACGCGCCGGACTTCCTCGCCTGGCACGTCATCGACAAGGGCGAGAAATCGTTCTGGAACAAGGTCGGGGCCGCGTGGCGGCACAAGGACGACAAGGGCTACACGCTCCAGCTCGAAGTCGTCCCCATCAATGGCCGCATCGTCCTGCGCCAGCCGCCGGAAGACCCCGCCGACCGGCAGGCCGGTGCCTGAAACGGCGAGGGGCGCGCTTAGCGCCCCCGCCATCACCCGCCGCCTGCGACATATACTCATGCCGTATCGTATCGCGTGGCTGCGCCCGGATTGACATCGGACGCAGCACGAGGTTTGCCGGTTGGCACTGCACAGGCGCGGTGGACCTGCTACAGTGCCGCCATGCGTATCCTGTTCGTCTGCACCGTCAATAGGCTCAGAAGTCCGACCGCCGAAGATGTGTTCCGGGACCGGCCCGGCATTGAAGTGATATCGGCAGGGACGGATTCAGACTCACAGCGCCCGCTGACGAAGGCGCTGGTGGCCTCCGCCGACATGATCTTTGCGATGGAAAGCCATCACCGTGAACGCATCCGCAAGAAGTTCAAACAGCGCCCGCCGGACAACCGGATCATCACGCTGAATATCCCGGACGAATACGAGCGCGGCGATCCGGAATTGGTCACACTGCTGAAAGAAAAGATCGAGCCGCGCTTGCGGTATTTTACAGGTGACGAATAGTCAAAGGCGTGTGCGCCCGGTTTCACCCCGCCAGCGCCCGCCGCAGCGTCAGGCTGCTGACGCCGAAATCGGGGGCCATGTCATCGAAGCTGCGCCCCTGCGCGCGCAGCTTGCGCGCTTTCTCGACCTGCTCCGGCAAGAGCTTCGGCGGGCGTCCCAGCCGCACGCCGCGCGCGCGGGCGGCATTCATGCCCGCCTTCGTGCGGTCGCGGATCAACTCCCGCTCGAATTCCGCCAGCGCGCCGAGCATGTGCAGGTAGAACCGCCCGGCGGCGCTTGTGGTGTCAATCTGCTCTTGCAGCGAGTGAAAGCCGATCCCGCGATCCTGCAACTTTCCCATCAGTTCGATCAGATATTTGAGCGAGCGCCCCAGCCGGTCTAGCCGCCAGACGACCAGCACCTCGCCGGGCTTGAGCCCGCGCATAGCCCGCCGCAAGCCGGGACGGCTGACAACATTGCCGGAGATTCCGCGATCCTCGTAGATGATCTCGCACCCGGCGGCATGCAGCGCCGCACGCTGCATGTCGAGGTTCTGTTCGTCTGTCGAGACGCGGGCATAGCCTATCCTGCGGGGGCCGATGACGGATATCCTCTGGTTTTCTTCGGGAAGGGACGGAATTCGGAAAGGTTCCATTATGAAATAATACCATATCAAAAATTACAAACATGTTAAAGTCGATTAGATTATTGTTTTTCACCAACTTTTCTAACCCTACATTATCGCTATTCCCCATGATCAAAAACCAAGGTTTTTATCATGTGGAAATGTAATAAAGGTATTGTCCGAAGATTATTTATATTTGTAGCATTGTTTTTTGTCTCTGGTACCACTTCCGCCCAGAACGCGAATACACAAGACCCCGAACCGACGCGGATTGTGGCCGATTCCGAGGCCGATGAAATCCGGTTCTATGTCGATGATGCCCTTGCCGCCGTTCTGAAAGAGGACGGGCTACATGTCCGCGAAAGCATCGGCCTTGGCAGCACCGTGACTGTTTACGGGACAGAGCATTTTGATGACGTGACAGGCAACGCGGACACTGCGCCGGACACCGAAAAGGATGGTGCCGATGCGGAGTAGGTTGCTATTGATCGCTGTTCTTGCAATCGCCCTGCCGGTCTTCACCGCGCAGGCGCAAGAACCGGAGCCGTGCGATAGCTGCGCCGGATATCCCGCAGGTGCTTACATGCGCTCTGGCGGACCCGAACTGAGCGGCGAAACATACCGCCTGTCTTGTGAGAGCGGACTCTGGGAGGACTTGGAGATAAGCGACCCCTGCGCATCTTGTAACCCTGATCCCTGCGAATGTGGAACGCCCTCTCCGGGCGATACGTGCGGTGACGGCTCGATTTATGCGGGCGACACGCCGGACGGCGGCGACCCGATGTACACGACGGACGCGGATGCGCCTTCGACCCACACCTGGAATGACGGCACGACTAATTACCAAGATACGGCGATGGAGAATTGTACGGACGATACGCCCGGCGCGGCATCATCCTGTCAAACCGGTGAAGCGAATACGGCTTTCCTGATCGGGGCGACAGGCGAACCCGATTATCCCTTCGCGGCGGCAGAACATTGTGACGGGCTATCGGCGCACGGTCATGACGACTGGTATCTTCCGGCGCAGGACGAACTGAACGTACTCTACACCAACAAGAATGCGGGCGATCTGGACGGCACGTTTGACGAAAGCGGTTCGTTGCCCGCCGGGTACTACTGGTCTTCCTCGGAGTACAATTACAGCTATGCGCGGTACCAGAGATTCAGTGACGGCGGCCAGAGCGGCTTCAATAAGACCAATGGGCTTGCCGTCCGCTGCGTCCGGAGATGAATTATTTGGTTATTTAATTATTTAAAGACCCCGCGAAGCGGGGTCTAAAATTCTCAGATTTTATTCTGGCGCATTGTGAACATGCGCCGTTTTAGACAAGGAAGGAATTATAAGGTTATTACATGCGTTTGATTGTTTTTGTTTTTATTTTCATCATTACGGGGATTGGCCCCGCTGCGGCGCAGAATTGCATTGGGCCGGACAGCGATATCGGCAATGCAATCTTCAATACGAATTATGACGTCATCCAGGGCTGCACCGCCGTCCATGGCTGGACGACGGCCTTTCACGAACCCGGCTGTCCTGACGGCAGCGGTTGCCATCCTTGCACCGGTGGCTCACCGCCATCGCTCGGCCAGACCTGCGATGACGGTACGATTTATGCGGGCGACACGCCCGACGGCGACGACCCGATGTACACGACGGATGCCGATCAAAGCAGCGGTGCATTCTGGGGAGCCTACGGCTTCGAAACAGAATCAACGTCCAGCGTGACCGGCGCAGCGAATACCGCAAATGTGTACGCCCATGTGCGGGCGGGCGACGGCGATTATAACCCCGATGACGGCTATACGCCCAACGCGTTTGTTTTGTGCGAAGAACTGAGCGCGCACGGGCATGATGACTGGTACCTGCCCGCGCGGGACGAGCTTGATGTCCTCTATACGAACAAGAATGCGGGCGACCTGGACGGCACTTTCAATGAAAGCGGTTCGTTTCCCGCAGGGTATTATTGGTCTTCCTCGGAGGACATAAACTACGGTGCGTGCTACCAGAGATTCAGCGATGGCAACCAGTTCAACGTCATGAAGGGTAATAAAATTGCCGTCCGCTGTGTCCGGAAGTAGGGCGCTCTTCTTGCCGCTACAGCCCGCGCCCGCCGCGCAGTGGCGGCTTGCCGGTGACACGGCAGGGCGAAGAGCCTATTTCACGCCGGGTTTCACGTCCGCATTCAGCGTGGCCAATGCGACATTCATCCTTATGGTTACTTCATCTTCGAGATAGCGCCGCATGGCACTGTTCAGGTGACGCTGGAGCGCCGGAACGTCCTTGCCGTCTTCCTCGGCATATTGCCACAGGCGCAGCGAGGCGGGCATTTCTTCCTTTTCCAGGATCGCCAGGAACCGCGCCAGATACACGATTTCTTTCGGCAGGCTCAGCACAACCCGCTGCATACCGTCGTCTTCGGCATGAGCGTTCCGGATGCTGTCATGCCTTTTCAGAACGCGCTTGATTTCGTTTCTGATGGACTCCCGATATTCCGGGACCGTCAGCACATGCTCTTCATCACGCATTTCGTATTCCTTTCTGCTTTCGTCATGGTTTCGGGGAACGCGGCTGCGTTCTGGATCGGTCACGATTGCGCTGGCGGCGGCGGCCCGTTTCGCGGGACGGCGATGCGTCCTGTTCCCGCTCCTGCATGGCCGCGTAGCGCGCCACGTCCGCGCGGAGCTGCAACAGCTCTTCCTGTTCCTGCTGGCGGCGCTCACCGATTTCGCGCTGGAGCGCGCGGCGTTCGTCGCGCTGTTCGAGGATCACGGCGTCGCGTTTGGCCTGATCGCGCAGATGGGCCTGCCAGGCTTCACGCTCGTTCTGCCGCCTGATCTGCGCATATTGCCCCGTGATGCGGTGCCAGATGCCTTTCATGCCTTTCGGCAGGCGTGCCGCGCGGGCGTTGGTTTCGGCGACGCGGCGCTTTTCCAGCCCGTCAGCCAGCTCCTTGCGTTCGGCGCGGTGCCGCGCGGCCATTTCCGTCCGGCGAAACTCCAGGCTGGCGGCATACTTGCGGGCGTCCGCCTCGAATTCTTTGACAAAGCGGGACATCGCGCCGGTCATGCGCTCCGCGATGCGAGCCTTCGCCTGATCGACGGACGGCAGCGCAGCCGGATCGCCGAGCCGTGCCTTCACATCCTTGGTGCGGACACCGCACCATTTCGAAATGCTGTAAACTTCACCGCGATAATCGACGGCGACAAAGCCGCGCCGGTCCCCACGGGCGAGCCGGAAGCCACGTTCATGCAGGGCGTTTTGCAGGGCCGCCTGCGAGTCCGAGGTTTCCCAGCACGTCTTGAACAGCGATTTCAGTTCGCGCGGATCGAGCTTCGCCCGTCTGGCCTGTTGCCATTCGGGAAGCGTGAAGCGCAGCGGATCGCGGCAGGTCCGGTCCCGCAGGCCGTCCGGCAGTTCCCAGCCATGCTCCAGGAACAGCTCTTTCGAAACATCGCGCAGCTTGGTCTTGTAATGCGCCATGTTGAGCGCGGTCATCGAGTCCGTATCGACCCGCGACCAGACGCAATGGGCGTGCCGCCGCCCGTCCTTCTCGTGAAACACGATAGCGCGCGGCTGACCTTCAAGGCCGAGCTTGCGCTCGATGCCGGAGATCGCGGTTTCGAAATCGGCGATCTTCGGATTCGCGTGTTCCGGCGGATTGAGGCTCATCGAGAACAAATGGTTCTTGCAGCGTGTGCCTTTGGCGATGGCATCGGCCTCGATAAAGGCGTCCAGCAGGTCGTCGCTCGCAAAGCCGCGCACGTCATGCAGCTCGACATGATCGTTGTCGCGGAGCGCGAGCAGGTAACGCGCCAGTTGCGGCGCGTCCCCGCGTTCTGACGCCTTGAGGATCACGGTTTCAGCTCCGGTCCGGAACCGGACCCCGCGCCGGACGTATTGAGGCCAAGCGCGATCAGCAGGTCGCGCCGCATGGCCCCCACATCAGCGCAAGCCTGTCGGATCGCCTCTTCGGTTTCCGGCGTGACCGGCAGCGAGCCGGTGTTCACGGCCCTGGCCATCTGGTTCAGGTTGTTCGAAAGCCGCGACTGGCCGAGCGCGCCGAGAACGCGCCCCAGCGCGGCATGGTCTTTGACCGGATGCTTGCCGCGTGTCCGGCGCGGCATTTCCTTGCCGTGGAACAGGCGCTGGCGGATATAGGCACCGACCGGCACACCGGCGGCTTCCTTCTCCAGTTGCGCGCGCTCTTCAAAGCTCAGCCGCAGTGAAAACGGCACCGGAAAGGTCGGTTCCCGCTTTTCAGGCTCCGGCTGCGGTTCCTGCTTTGGGCGTGGTGTTGGTTCCGGCGTGGGCTGTTCATGCTCAACGCCGGTTAAATTGTTGAAATCATTCGTTGGATTCGTCATCTTCGCACCTCCGACCGTCAAGGTCGAGTTGTGCGAGATGGCGCGCCCAGTCCTCCAGCGCCTCAATCAGGTGGTTCGAGGTTTCTCCCGTTAGGCCCACCAATTCCCTAAAAATTTGGGCTCTTCCCCATTATCGGGGGATGAGCATTCATCAGACCCGATTGATAACGCCGTTCCAGCCGCAGAGGGCACGGACCGTCATACGGTAATTCTGGAAATTCCTGGCTCTTCCCCATAATGCCGCGTTCTGGATTATGCCGCGCGGACAGCGCAATACCCTGATCCGTCAGGGCTGTCCACGCGAAGGCGGCATAGTCAGATGCCAGAGCCGCCATTCGTGGACCGCGCCGCGAAGGCCCGCAGAGAGCCCTGTTCAGCCGATGCTAGAGCGAGGACGAATGGCCGGTTTCGCGTGGTTGAGGCGTACCGGATAGCTCTAGCAGGCTGCTGAAAAAATTGCCGGAGAGAGATCCGACGCTCGGTTTCCATGCTCAAGCGGTGTTGCGCGGGCTTTGTTCGTGCGTTCGGAGCGCCTGTTTTCGGCTTTTGAGCGCCCAATCCAATGGTTTGTGAGCGTTTCTGCACAGACTCATCCTGTTGCCAACAGTTTTGGCAGCCGAACCAGGTTGTAGGCGGCAGCCGTCAGGGTGAAGGACCAGCCGACACGATGAAGGCCGCGGTGGCGAGTCTTGGTGAGGTATCCGGTCGTCTTGATCCAGCCAAAGCCCTCTTCAATGCGTTTGCGCAGGCGCTGCTGCTGGCATAGCCGGGTTGGCGGGTGATGCGCCTGTCAATCGCGGTCGCACGCGGCCGGCCGGAGACCCGGATGTTACCGTCGATGGCAACGTGAGGGGTGATATTGCGGGCGTGCAGATCGGTGACGAAGGCCCGCACGTCGTAGGCCTTGTCAGCGCCGAGCGTGATGCGCTGCCGACCCTTCCTGGTTCGGTCGATCATGGTCAGCGCGGCCTCTCGTTCGGCGGTGCCGCTGGCCCGGGTCAGCAAGGCATCGACGATCAAGGCGCTGCGGTTCTCCATCAGCAGGTGCCCCATGAAACACAGGCGGCTGCTCTGGCCATTGGCCTTGCGGTAGAGCTTGGCGTCCGGACCGGTCCTGGACGCATGGGTTTCATTCGAGCGCTTCTCGCCCCTGAAATTGCGCTCTGCGTTCCGCCCAGCCGGAGGCTCGCTGGAGTCATCCGGCCCATCTTGGGCCGGAACGACTTCATCGATGCCCACGCCTCGATCAGCGTACCATCGACCGAGAAGTGCTCGTCCGAGAGCAGCGCCTTGACCCGGGGCTGACTGAGTACGGCGGTCAGAAACTGGTCTGCAATCTCACCTTCGATCAGCCGGTCCCGGTTCTTGCAGAAGACCGTCGCATTCCACACCGGCGCATCCACAGAAAGGCCGACGAACCAGCGGAACAGCAGATTATAGTCCAGCTGCTCCATCAACTGGCGCTCCGAGCGGATCGAGTAAAAGGCCTGCAACAGAAGCGCGCGCAACAGCTTCTCCGGTGCAACCGAAGGCCGACCCAGTCGCGAGTAGAGCCGCTCGAAAGAAGGCGAGAGCACCTCCAGTGCCTCGTCCACAATCGCCCGGATCGCCCGCAACGGATGCTCCGTCGGAACCCGTGCCTCACAGCTCACGTACGAAAACAAAACGCCGCTCGTACGATCATCTCCGCGCATCGCTACCCCCTGTTCTTCCGCCAAAAACAGGGAATCACCATCCGGGCAGCGATGCGAGACTTTTTCAGCAGCCTGCTAAAGCAAATCATCGAGATCATCGAAATCCTGAAGTAGTCGCGCACGACTGATGTCGCCTTGAACGGCTTCGATCGGATCTTGAGAGCCTGCCGAGAAATGCTGTCGCAGGTCGTTGCACGCCTGTAATGAGCGTACCCTGGACGGATTCTTGGTCTCGGTGCGGAGGACGGCGTGATGTCGATCATGGTCGCCTGCCTTCACCATACGCTGCAGCATGGAAACGATCGGCGGCACTTCAACGCCGGCGTCATTCGCCCGGTGGGCGGCAATCTGGGCAAACAGGCCGCAGATGAAGCCAATATCCGGAAGGATACGGATAGCGAACCGCCGTGCGCGATGTGCGGTTGCGGATCGGGAAGCTTTCTGTTTCACCTGCCCCTCGTTCGCGTGGATCACGGCTAGAACGTGGGCCTCGATCTCGACGACCGTTTTGCCCTCACACCACATGCGCGTCATAGCCTTTAGGGCCTTAAGGACCTCAGCAACGGCAGCATCGCGATCTGTGGTATTGGTCCAGGCGCGTCCGAACACGGCTTCAAGTGAGCTCGCTCTGAAGAATAGCGCCAGGTCACCGGCGGACTTGATGGAGGTATCCAAAAGCCAATCGATCCAGTCTGCGGTCGTCACGGCCTTATTGGGCGCGGCATCGTATTCAGCGTTCAACCGGGCGACGATCTCCGGCGGTACGCCGCTGCGGACGGCGATGGCCTGCTGCCAATCGAGAACGGGTGGGTCGATTATCGCCGCGGCAGCGGTTTCAAGTGCCGACCGGCGGGCATCCAACCACCTGTCGGCCGCGCCTTCATTGGCGACGCGACGCATGTGGTAGCCGAAGGATCCTCTCGCGATCTCGTCGAAGCCGATCGTCCCGTCCTCCGCAACCGCGGAGAGCCGTCGGATCATCCCCTGCATTCGGGGATCGTCGGACGAAGCACTCTCGATTTGATCGAGGAGCTGCTCGATCGGATCGATGACGGGGCTGCAGGCGTCTTGATTGGAGAAAACGATTGGAAGAGGACTGTTTGGAGAGAAATCATTCAGCGCATCCGGATCGACTTGGATCGGATTTGCTGGAACGACGATCGCCACCCCTGTCGCAGCATAGGCGGCACGCCCAGCCCTGCCGAGGGCATTCAGGATCTCGTGCGGCCGCAGGTCCGTTCTTGGATTTCCTCCCGGATCGTCTTTAGCGCTGCGATCGGTGCCGGCCAGGACGACTACATCGCATGGCAGGTTCAGCCCCTGGGCGATCGTGGAGGTCGCCGCGATGACTTCCAGACCAAGCGACGGCCCACCTGTAGGGCGCTTGGATCGGAAAACGCCCTCGGTCAGGCGACGTTCGACTGGCAGCAGATCTCCGTGGTGGACCGCCGCCCGCAGACCGGATGGGTCGAACGTAGCCTCTTGGGTCCCGACATCCGCAAGCGCGGCGGCGCGCAGTGCCTCGTGGGCTTCACCTAAGGGAATGTCGGCGGGTTCGAGCAGCTCACCGATGCGCTTCTGAACGCTACCACACCCCTTCGTGTCTGCACAAAAGACGATCACGCGCTTTCCGGCAGCCGCATACTCAGCCGCGATTTCGGCTGCGACGATGTTTCTATTGGAGGTGAGTTGACCGTACTGATTTCGCGTCAACGGCGGACGGTACTTCGTCAGGGGGCGAACGAGGAGCTTCTCATGAGCCTTCGGATGCCAGCCGGCGATGAGTGAAAAGAGACCGAGCGGACGCACTGGAACCAAACTGCGTTGCTTCTTTGTCGGCTGGCTCTGTGCTTTCGCGTGCGCCTCTTGAACCTTCCTACTATCGTAGATCACGCAAGATCGAAGCTGCCGCGTCGGCTTCCAAGGGTCGTCGAAGGCGAGCACCTTTCGCCGCAACAGCTGAGACAACCAGTTCGCGATCTCTCTCCCATTGGACACCATAGCCGAGAGAAGCAGCAGATCGGCATCCCGGCGGACTGCTGAGAACGATAACAGGGCGAGCATCGCGTCGATCGCGCGGCTGTCGCCGGGCCCTATCTGCCCGACGGCATCGGCGCCGATCAGGTGGAACTCATCGAAGACGAGGAGGCCGACATTATCAAAAAGGGTCGGTTCGGAGTTGAGCAGCGCCAGGCAACGCTCGGGCGTCATCACGGCGAGATCGGGAAGGCGCTCTCCGAGGTCGTCGATCGCCAAGTCTTCAACGCTCGTGGGTTCCAGATGCCCGACTTCACCCGACAGATCCTCTTCGACTTGATCAACAAGTGCATGTGTGGGCGCGAGATAGACGACACCTTTCCCAGCACAGCGGGTCGCGGCAATCTTCAGAACGGACAAGGTGGTCTTCCCCGAGCCCGTAGGCGACGTCATCACCATCGATTTCCCGCGATCGAGGTAGCCGGTGCGGACTGCCGCTAGATGGTTGGTCCAGAGAAATGGTCGCGTCGCCGCTTGCGTCGCCAGCCATGAGGTCCAGGGCGCGACACTGGTCCCGCCGGGCACCGGGAGTTTGACGAGCATTGTCTCGCGCACACCACCGATGAGCCCCGCGAGAAGCGCAGCCAGGTGGTGGGGTCCGGCGAACTGGAGATACACGGGGCCTTCGAGTTCGCCGGGGAGGCCGCTATCGGTCGCCCGCGACAGAGCCATGACCCGGTCGAGACGCGATGCGGAATCGGCTCGAGCAGCTTCGTCGTCGGCGAGGCCGAGCGCTTCCCTTGCCAGGCTTTGCACCACGCGAGCGCATTCCCGAAACAAGAAGTCAGTGGCCGCCTCTCGACTGTCGCCGTTCGGGATGCGGTCTTCCTCGAGATCGCGCTCGTTGATGCTATGTAGCTCGCTGCGAGCGAACTCTCGGATGGACAGGATAAGTGTGCGTCTCGCCGCTCGCGGTTCACCTCGGGCGCGAAGCTGCATCGCCGCCTCTTGGGCGTCAGCCGTACGTTCGGCGAGGAGGAAGAGCAGCGTACTGGCCAAGGCGGCATCGACTGCATCGCTCGATAGAAGCGTAGGGCCTTCGCTACGCATTTGCAGCGTTCGAGCGATGATCTGATGCGCGCTCGCTGCGACGAAAGCTGCCGCACGTCGCTGCTCCGGCCTGAGCCCGAGCGCGACATAAGCTTCGAAGGTTCCCGCTAAGCGCCTCACACGATCTAGAGTGGCGTCAACCTCTTCGTCGATCGTTTCTGCACGCACCGTCGCCAGGACAACGTGAGCCTCCGTCAGGAGTTCGTCCATCGTCTCTGCGTCAAGGCCGTCCAAGTCAGGTGCGCTTCGCAACAGCCGCCGTGAGCTTTCGTCAAACATCAGCACCCTCGTCAGAGATCAGCCGCACGCGGTCGGCAACGGCTCGTGCGAGCGCGTCGAGGCCATTTCGAACGTCATCGAAGGCCAGTATTCCACCCATCCGCGTGGCAGCGGCACCGGGCGCTACGGTCTCGAACCCTTTCAGGAGATGGGCATACCCGCCATCCTTCTTGCGGCGGTTCACACCTGTTGCGACGGAGACGCGGAACTGGCGAACGTCTTGCCAAATCATCGTGTCTATTGCGTCCTCGGCACCATCGTGATCCAAGCCCTCGATACCTGCGAGCAGCGTCGTGATGTCCGCGAGAATCTGGTCGTCGCGCTCGCCGCGGACGATGCCTCTGACCTCATTCCACACGCTTTGGCGGATCAGCGTCCTTGGCTTCTCCGACGCCTTGTCCTCACAGAGGATGACGCGCTCAACCTTTCCCTTCGCAGCGTCGAACTCGATAATGAACCCGTCGAACCCTTTGTCCGCCTTCCGAACATGCGGTGCGTTCAGATGACCGTTTGGCAGCGCGATGCGGGCGGCGATCCAAGAGACATGCTGGAACAACAGCCCGTCCCGCTGCGCGATATGGTTGGTCACGCGGTCTTTGGCAGCCTTTTGTGCGGAACCCGTCCCATTCGTCATCTCATCGACATCCGCAGGATCTGGACCCGCGAGCTTTGCCAAGACATTGTCGCGTACATTGCCATGGCGCGGGCGCTTGACTGGATCGAGATCTGCAATCACTCGGAGAGCATTTCGCTCTTGCCGGAGATAGAGGTAGGCGAGAGCCCCGACAAACGCGCCGTGCTCCGCGTCCTCAATGGACCATTCGGTCAGCTCGCAGCTGGACGACGGGCGGGGGGTAAGTAGGACGGGCATTCGAGCGTGTTAAGGGCCTAACGGACTGAGGTTGACGGGATGTTCCGCATACCACCTCAAGGATTGATTCATAAGGCGCTTTCGGCAAGGGCAGTGTCCAGGGCTATCGCATTTGAGGATTTGCGAACTGCAGGAGCATTGAGCGCAGGAAGTGTCCACTTAACCTTCTTGACTAACGAATGACTTGACGGTTTCGATGGGGCGTCTACCCATGTTGCGATAGCCGAGATGGGGTCTTTCGGTGTTGTAGTGGAGGAGCCAGGCGTCGAGATCGGCCTGCAGCGCTTCGACGGTCTCGTAGAAGGTCTCGCGCATTTTCACCGGAAGAACTCGTCGAGGACAGTGCCGTTGAATCGCTCGACAAAGCCTTTGGTCTTCGGCGTGCGGACCTTGGTTCGGCGATGCTCGATGCCGTTCAGATCGAGGTAGAGTTCGTAGGGGTGGCGGTCGGTCTCGCAGAACTCGCGGCCGTTGTCGGTGAGCGCGGCTTTCACCGGCAGGTCGAGGGTGCGGTAGAAGGGCAGTACCTCGTTGTGCGGCATCGCGACGGCGGCCTCGGGCTGCTTTGAGACTGCCGACGAAGAAGGTGTCGGCCGAGAGCAGCTCGCCCGGGGCGGAGCTCTCGACATGACGCTCCCTCAGGCCGTCGAAGCCCTGCGTCTGGAACCGCCGTTTCCACTCGTAGAAACTGGTTCGGTCAATGCCCCGCTGTCGGCAGGCCTCGGCGACGTTGCCGAGTTCGTTGGCCAGTTCCAGCACGCTCATCCGCTGCTGCGCCACCTTGCTCGCCGCGTCGCGCGGCGCTGCTTTCTTCGCTGTCGTTGACTGTTTCATTGGATGTTCCTCCCTTCCAAAAAGAGCATGGAAAGAAGGTTAAGGGGACACCCCGAAGCCTGTTATGCGACCTTGGCGCACGAGTTGACCCACTGGACGAAGCACAAGAGCCGGCTCGACCGTGAATTCGGGCGCAAACGGTGGGGTGATGAAGGTTACACCCGCGAAGACCTTGTCGCCGAACTGGGCGCAACGTTTCTTTGCGCCGATCTGTCCCTGGCACCTCACCCCACCAACGGCGCCGTCGCCCCTTCCAGCCACCCGGCCGTCTCCGCGTCCAGCAGCGGCGTCAGGCTTTCGCGCACGCGGGCGTGGTAGGTGTCGATCCAGGTGCGCTCTTCCGAGGTCAGCAGGGCCGGGTCGATGAGGTGGCGGTCGAAGGGGGCGAGGGTGAGGGTTTCGAAGCCGTGCATGGGGCGCTCGCCGTCCGAGAGCGGGCTGGCCTCGGTGACGGCCACCAGGTTCTCGATGCGGATGCCGTAGGCGCCGGTCTTGTAGTAGCCGGGCTCGTTGGAAACGATCATGCCCGGGCGCAGCGCCACGTTGTTCGGCAGCTTGGAGATGCGCTGCGGCCCCTCGTGGACCGAGAGGTAGCTGCCGACGCCGTGGCCGGTGCCGTGGTCGTAGTCCAGCCCCGCCTCCCAGAGCGGGCGGCGCGCCAGGCTGTCGAGCTGGCTGCCGCTGGTGCCGGCGGGGAAGCGGGCCAGGGCGAGCGCCACATGGCCTTTCAGCACCCGAGTGTAGCGCTCGCGCATCTCGGCCGAGGGCGCGCCGATGGCGATGGTGCGGGTCACGTCCGTGGTGCCGTCGAGGTACTGCCCGCCGCTGTCCACCAGGTAGAGCTCGCCCTGGCTCAGGCTGCGGTCGCTCTCCTCCGTGACGCGGTAGTGGACGATGGCGCCGTTGGGGCCGGAGCCGGAAATGGTGTCGAAGGAGAGGTCGCGGAAGAGCTCCTGCTCGGCGCGCAGGGCCGCCAGCCGCTCCGTCGCCTGCATCTCGGTGACGGCGCCGCGCGCGGTCTCCGTCTCCAGCCAGGCCAGAAAGCGGGTCACGGCCACGCCGTCGCGGCGGTGGGCGGCGCGGGTGCCCTCCAGCTCCACGGGGTTCTTGCAGGCCTTGGGCAGGGCGCAGGGGTCGGCCCCCTCGACGATCTGGGCCTCGCCGCCGCGCAGCCGGTCGAAGACCCAGGCGGCGGCGCTGTCGGGATCCACCAGGATGCGGCGCGCGCTCAGGCCGCCCAGGGCTTCGCCCAGCTCGCCCTGCCAGCGCAGGACCACCCGCGGGTCGAGGTCCGCCTGCAGCACCTCGGGCAGCTTGCGTTGATCGAGGAACCACTCGATGCGGCCTTCCCGGTTACCGGCAGGGGCTGAGGTGCCTTCCTCCTGCGGCGCCGCCTCGGGGATGTAGACGATGGCGAAGGAGAGCGGCAGGGGCGTACGCGGCACGTCGCTGCCGCGCACGTTCAGCAGCCAGGCCAGGGAGTCGGGCTGGGTCAGCACGGCCGCCTCGGCACCGGCCTCGCGCAGGTTGGCCACGACATCGGCGTACTTCTCCACCGTGCTGCGCCCGGCGAAGGCCAGCGGGTGGAGCGATATCTCCCCCAGCGGCGGCTCCGGCCGGTCGCTCCAGACCGCATCCAGCGGGTTGTCCGGGCTGGCGACCAGCAAGCCGCCGGCGCGCTCACAGGCCGTGGTCAGGCGGCGGACCTGGCTTTCGGTATGAAGCCAGGGGTCGTAGCCCAGCTGCCGGCCCTCCAGGTGTTCGCGCAGCCAGGTTGCGAGGGGTTGCTGCGAGACGTGGCGCATCTCGTAGAGCTCGGGATTGCACTGCTGCGCCGCCTGGAGCGTGTAGCGCCCGTCGACGAAGAGCGCGGCCTGATCCATCAGCACCGCGGCAAAGCCGGCCGAACCGGTGAAGCCGGTCAGCCAGGAGAGGCGTTCAGCCGAAGGCGGCACGTACTCCCCCTGAAACTCGTCCGCGCGCGGAACGAGAAAACCGTCGAGGCCGCGGTTGCGCAGTTCGCCGCGCAGGGCCGTCAGTCGGATCGCCTGTGTCGTGTGATCTGTCATGGGGCAAAAGCTAGTGCAGATGGCGGTGCGATGGAAGCATCGCGGGGGCCGGTCCGGCAGGAAAAACGCGCGTGTGCATGCCATGCTGCACCCGCAATGCTGCGGTGCAATAAAGCCGCTCGAACGCATGGCAAAAGAGGCCTAGATCATGGGCGAACCCCAACGGCGACAAAAGATACCGCCCATTAGCCGGCGCCTCCGCCGGATGTTTGACGAAAGGCACGACACGATGACCCGGATGACCGAAAAGGAATTGGCGGCGTTGGAAACCGCCAAACAGACTCCATACCAATTTTCCAACCTGACCACGCGGCAGATCGAAGACGTGATGCGCGAGGCCGAAGTCCTGCGCGCGAAGGCTGTCTCGGCCATGATCACCAGCGCAGCGAGCTGGGTCGGGCGGCAGCTCGGCCTTGCCGGCCGCCCCGAGGAGGCCAACAAGCAGAAGCTCTATCGCGAGACGGTCAAGGAGCTCTCCAAGCTGGACACCCGCGAGCTGGCTGACATCGGCATCGGCGTCGGTGAAGTCCAGGCGGCCGCGCGCAAGGCCGTGGGCCTGCCGGAATCGGCCGAGCCCGGCCCCATGACCCGTCTGCGTCAGCGCTTCGCCGAGATGGGCGTTCGTCGCCGCACCGCACGCGATCTGGCGACGCTGGACCGGCGCATGCTGGCCGACATCGGCATCGAGCCGGGCGATATCCAGGCCTACCTGCGCGGCGAGATGTCCGCCGAGGTCACGAAGCGCCAGCCGCAGCCGCTCAACGCCCCGGCGGTGGCTGCCGACATCGTGTTCCAGCCCCGCGCCGCCAAGCGCAGCCAGGTGACCTGGACCGGCGCCCCGGAAGCGGCGAACACAGTCTCGGAACCCGCCCGCGCCGCCTAGACCGTCTCTCCCTGCGGCCCGCCTTAGTGCCGGCGGGCCGCTCGGCTTTTCACCCACTTTCCGCCTGAGCCCTTTCTGCAAGGGCTCTCTGTGCTGCGCCTCTCGCTGCATGGCTGGCATGTGGCCCGACAGGGCTGAGGTTTGGCACTTCGCACGCTAAAGTCGCGCCGCGGCAGCAGTGCCGTGCAGGGGACAAGAGGCGGCGGGTGACGGCAGCGGAAATCGAACGGCAAAGAACGATCGGGGTCGGCTTCGGGCTGGCCACGTTCATTTTCTGGGGCCTGGCACCGATCTATTTCCGCCAGGTCGCCTGGGTCGACCCCTACGAGCTTCTGGCCCATCGCGTCGTCTGGTCGGCCCTGGTGCTTGCGCCGCTGGTCATCCTGGCCAACGAGATGGGCAAGGTGCGCCAGGCCCTGCGCGACCGGCGCACGCTGCTGGCCCTGGCCGGCTCGACCGTCCTCATCTCCCTCAACTGGCTGATCTTCATCATCGCGATCGTCAGCGATCGGCTGCTGGAAGTCAGCCTGGGCTACTACCTCAACCCCCTGATCAACGTGCTCCTGGGGCTGGTCTTTCTCCGGGAACGAATGGGTCGCCTTCGCTGGCTCGGCGTGGCCCTGGGCGCGATCGGCGTGGCCAATCTCGCCCTGCGGCACGAGGGCTTTCCCTGGATTTCCATCAGCCTGGCGCTCTGTTTTGGCTTCTACGGTCTGATCCGCAAGCAGACGGCGCTGGGCGCGCGTGACGGGCTCTTCCTGGAAACCATCCTGCTGCTGCCCTTAGCTTTGGCCTTCCTGCTCTGGCTGAACGTCCAGGGTACCGGCGCCTTCCTGTCCGCGGCGGTGCCGGGCAGCGATCTCATGCTCATGGCGTCAGGTGTGGTGACCGCCGTGCCGCTGCTCTGGTTCGCGGCGGCGGCGCGCCGCCTGGAACTGGCGACCATCGGCGTGATGCAGTATATCGCGCCGACACTGCAGTTCTTCCTGGCCATCCTGGTCTTTGGCGAGGCTTTCACCTCCGTGCATGCCGTCACTTTCGTTTTCATCTGGGTTGGGGTTGTCTGCTTCATCGTCGGTTCGCTGATGGAGCGGAGGGCGTGACCGCCGCAGAAATTTCCGCCCAGCGCAACCGCAGCATCGGCCTCGCCCTCGGGCTGGCAGCCTTCCTCTCTTGGGGTCTCTTTCCGCTCTATTTCCGCGCCGTGGAGGCGGTGGAGGTCCTCGAACTGCTGGCGCACCGCATCGTCTGGGCGGCGGTGTTCCTGGCGCCGCTCGTGATCTACGCCAAGGGCTACGGTCCGATCCGCGATGCCCTGCGGCAGCGGCGCACGGTGCTCCTGCTGACCGGCTCGACGATCCTGATCACGCTCAACTGGCTGATCTTCATCATCGCCATCGTCACCGAGCGCCTGCTGGAGGCCAGCCTGGGGTACTATCTCAACCCGCTGGTCAGTGTGCTGCTCGGCATGGTCTTTCTCGGCGAGCGCCTGGGGCGCCTGCGCTGGATCGGCATCGCCGTTGCGGCGGTGGGCGTGGTGAACCTCGCGGCGCAGAACGACGGCTTCCCCTGGATATCTCTCGGTCTGGCGCTGTGCTTCGGCTTCTACGGCCTGCTGCGCAAGCAGATGGCCCTGGGCGCGCGCGACGGCCTCTTCCTGGAGACGCTGCTGCTCTTCCTGCCCGCGCTGCTCTACCTGATCTGGGTGCAGGTGCAGGGCCAGAGCCTCTTCCTCTCCGGCTATTCCCTGCGGCTCGACCTGCTGCTGCTGGCGGCGGGTGCGGTGACGGCCCTGCCGCTGATGTGGTTTGCCGGTGCGGCCCGGCGCCTGGAGTTGGGCACGGTCGGGGTGATGCAGTACATTACGCCGAGCCTGCAGTTCCTGCTCGCCGTCCTGGCCTTCGGCGAGGCCTTCACCACGGCGCATGCCATCACCTTCGCCTGCATCTGGCTGGGCGTCGGCTTCTTCACCACGGGATCACTGCTGGAGGGCCGCCGAGCGGCTCCGGCAAAGGCCGGATAGACCGATCTGCACTAGCCTCACTCCACCCAGGCGATACGCAGCACGTTGGTGGCGCCGGGGGTGCCGAAGGGCACGCCGGCGGTGATCACCAGCTTGGAGCCCGCCTGGGCGAAGCCTTCGCGCCGGGCGATGTCGGCCGCCTTCTCCACCATCTCCGGGAAGGAGGAGACGTCGGCGGTATGCACCGCATGGGCGCCCCAGAGCAGCACCAGGCGCCGGGCCGTCTTGCGCTGGGACGTCAGAAGCAGGATGGGCGCCGTGGGACGGCGTCGGGCGGCGCGCAGGGCGGTGGAGCCGCTGGTGGTGTAGGTGACGATTGCCGCTGCCGAGATGGTCGTCGCCACCTGGGCCGCGGCCTCGGAAATGGCATCGGCGGCGTTGGGCTCCGGCTCGGGGTGCAGGGCTTCCACGATGGCGCGATAGGAGCGGTCGCGTTCGGTGCGCTCGATAATGCGGCACATCATGGCCACCGCTTCCACCGGATAATCGCCTGCGGCCGACTCGGCAGAGAGCATCACGGCGTCGGCGCCGTCGTAGATGGCCGTGGCGACGTCCGAGGCTTCGGCGCGGGTCGGTGCCGGGGCATGGACCATCGAGTCCAACATCTGGGTCGCCACCACCACCGGCTTGCCGGCCAGGCGGCAGGCGCGGATGATGTCCTTCTGGATGCCGGGAACCTCTTCGGGGGCCATCTCGACCCCCAGGTCGCCGCGCGCGACCATGGCGCCGTCCGCCAGCTCCAGCAGCTGCTCGAGGCAATCCACGGCGGCGGGCTTTTCCACCTTGATCATGATGGCGGCGCGGCCGGCTACCAGCTTGCGCAGCTCGGCCACGTCTTCGGGGCGCTGCACGAAAGAGAGCGCCACCCAGTCGACGCCCATCTCCAGCCCGAAGGCGAGGTCGTCGCGGTCCTTGGGGGTGAGCGGCGAGATGGGCAGCACCACCGAGGGGACGTTGACGCCCTTGCGCTCGCCCAAAGTGCCCCCCACGACGACCCGGGTCTTGGCGTGATCCGCTGCGGCCTCGATCACTTCCAGATAGAGGCGGCCATCGTCGAGCAGGATGGTGGCGCCTTCCTGCAGGGCGGCGAAGATCTCCGGATGCGGCAGCGGCGCCCGTGCGGCGGTGCCGGGCGTCTCATCCAGATCGAGCCGGAAGTGGCTGCCCTTTTCGAGCGTGACCTTTCCGCCTTCGAGGCGACCGACGCGCAGCTTGGGGCCTTGCAGGTCCTGCAGGATGGAAATCGGTCGCCCGCTGTCGCGCTCGAGCGCGCGCAGCGTGTCGAAGTTTCGCCGGTGGTCTTCCTGGGTGCCGTGGCTGAAGTTGAGCCGGAAGACATCGGCACCGGCCTCGAAGAGGCGGCGAATGGCTTCGGGATCGCTGCTCGCCGGCCCAAGGGTGGCGACGATCTTGGCGTTACGTGCGCGTCTCATGCAGGAGCCCCGGAATGTTGTGTTGAAGGCTATAACACTAGAATAGCCCTGAAATCATTGACATTGGTTAGTGTCGGTCCGGTGACAAGCAGGTCGTCGAGCGCGGCGAAGAGGCTGTAAGCGTCATTGCCGGCCAGTGCCTGCTTGGCCGAGAGGCCCTTTGCCTCGGCCCGGGCAAGGCTGTCGGGCGTGACGAAGGCGCCCGCATTGTCCTCGCTGCCGTCGATGCCGTCGGTGTCGCAGGCCAGGGCATAGATGCCCGGCAGGCCCTCCAGCGCCAGGGCGAGGCTGAGTTGGAACTCGCTGTTGCGGCCACCCCGCCCCTGGCCGCGTCCCTGGCCGCGTCCCTTGCCGCTCAGGGTCACCGTGGTCTCTCCCCCGGACAGCAGCAGGCAGGGCGGCGGCGCGGGCTGGCGGTGCAGGCGCACCTGTCGGGCGATGCCGGCGAAGACCTTGGCCACATCGCGGGCCTCGCCCTCGATGGCGTCGCCAAAGATAAGCGGTGCGATGCCCGCCTCCCACGCTGCAGCCGCCGCGGCTTCCAGCATGTCCTGCGGCCGGGCGATCAGCCGGAAGTCGCTGTTGGCCAGCCGTGGGTCGCCCGGTTTGGGCGTTTCTTCCTTCTCTTCGGCGAGATGGCGCGCGACCGAGGGCGGTGGTTCGATGCCGTACTTCTCCAGCACCGCCCGCGCATCGGCAAAGCTGGTGGGGTCGGGCACCGTGGGGCCGGAGGCAATGACTTCGGGGCCGTCGCCGGGCACGTCCGAGATCGCCAGCGTGACCACCCGCGCCGGCGCCGCGGCCGCGGCCAGCCGCCCGCCCTTGATGGCCGAGAGGTGCTTGCGCAGGCAGTTCATCTCGCCAATGGCGGCGCCGGAGGCCAGGAGCGCGCGATTGACCGCCTGCTTGTCCTCGAGCGTCAGCCCCTCGGCCGGCAGCGCCAGCAGCGCGGAGCCGCCGCCGCTGATGAGGCAGAGCAGCAGATCGTCGGGGCCGAGACTGCGGGCCAGGTCGAGCATGCGCTGCGCCGCTTCCCGGCCGGCGGCGTCGGGCACGGGGTGGGAGGCTTCCACCACCTCGATTCGTTCCGTGGGCGCGGCATGGCCGTAGCGCGTGACCACCAGGCCCTCCAGCGGCCCGTCCCAGGCCTGTTCCACCGCGCGGGCCATCGAGCCAGCCGCCTTGCCGGCGCCGACCACCACACAGCGCCCGCGTGGCCGCTCCGGCAAAGCCGGGCCCACGATCTGCGCCGGGTCCACGGCCGCCAGACCGGCTTCATAGATCCGGCGAAGGAAGGCCGGTGCGTTCTCAGCGTCTATCATCGCTTCCCTCGCGTTTCGCTCAGCAGCAGACTTGCCAACAAGGCCAGCAGGAGGAACACCGCAAGCGACAGGAATGCAAGATCGAAGGCCCGGGCGCTGTAGATCGGCGCCCCCTCGACCATGCGGCCGTCCCACTGCAGGTCGAGCAGCAGGCCCAGCAGCGGCTGAAAGAGCGCCCCACCGCCCACCACCGCACCGTTGAGCAGACCATAGGCCGCGCCAACCGCGTGCGTGGGCGTGATCTCCCGTGCCACCGCGAAGGTCACCGCCGTCGCGCTCAAGCCAATGCCCGCGATCAGGAATAGCGCCAGGAAGATCGGACTGGGCAGGCCCGGGACGTAGAGCAGGAGCATCAGGCAGCAGAGGCCGATCAGGGCTCCCGCGCGCAGGATCGGCAGCCGGCGTCCGATGCGGTCGGCCAGCGCCCCGGCCAAGGGAGAGCCAATGGCCCATCCGATCAGCAGCAGGGAGGTGTGGCTTGCGGCCTCCGGGCGGGTCATGCCGTGGATCTGCATCAGCCAGGCCACGCCCCAGAGCCCGGCGAAGGCGAGCATGGGCGCGGTCATGGCCCCGCCCAGGAAGGCAAGCAGCCACTGCTGCGGCATCCGCAAGACCAGGCGCAGCCCGCCGCGCGGCGCCGCACCGCCGGTAAAGCGCGGCGCCGGTGCATCGGGCTTGCGGTCGCGCACGATCGTCCAAAGCAGGACGGCCAGGATCAACCCGCCGGCTGCGGCTGCAGCCAAGGTGCTGCGCCAGCCGAACCACTCCACGGCTGCCGCCAGCGGTACCTGGCCGCCGACACCGCCGAGCATGCCCGCCGCCATGGTCATGCCGGTGAGCTGCGCGAAGCGGGAGGCGGGAAACCAGTTGGTCGCCAGCTTGAGCGTGCCCACGAAGCTGGCCGCCGCGCCCACGCCGACCAGCAGGCGGCCGAGATAGGCGATGTTCAGATCAGGGGCCAGCGCGAAGAGCAGGCTGCCGGCGCCGCAGCACAGTGCGCCAGCGGTCAGCAGCCGCCGCGGCCCCCAGGCATCCGCCAGCAGGCCCACAGGTATCTGCAGCCCGGCATAGGCGTAGAAGTAGATGGCCGAGAGGTTGCCGAGCACGGCCGCCCCCACGGCGAAATCGCGCATCAGCGGATCAATGATCACGCTGGGCGCCATGCGCTGGAAGAAGCCGTAGCAGAAAAAGAGCGCGCCTAGAGACCAGATCAGCCAGGGCAGCCAGGACGGTACGCTTGGGCGGTGTGCGGGCCTCTGGCCCACCTCTTCGGACGTCATGCCGCGTCGGGCCGCGCAGGACGGCCACCGGGGATCAGATTGGAAGCGAGGGGAGTGGTTGACACGCTGTCACCGGGACAATGGATAGGCCTCGAGACTGCCGCCCCCAGAGGTACAGGGTCAAGCCACCTCCTCGCGCGATGGCCCCGCGTAATGGCTATTTCACGGAGCCGGTCGACGGCGGCAGGCCGGGGCCGCTATGGTTGCGGCGCCCACCTCTTCGTCCAAGGACATTCCCGCCTCATGTCGACTGCCGCGCCTTCCTTGCCGCCCGAGCCTCATTGTCTGCTGATCGGCGCCGGGATCGTCGGCGCGGCGACCGCGCTGCAACTGCAGCAGCGGGGCTTTCGCGTCACGCTGGTGGATCCGCGTCCGCCGGGCACCGCCACCTCCTTCGGCAACGCCGGCGGCATCGTCACCGGTGCCGCCGTTCCCACCGCCACGCCCGGACTCTGGCGCAGCGTTCCGCGCATGCTGCTCGATCCCATGAGTCCGCTGAAGATCCGCTGCTCCTATTTGCCGCGCTTTGCCCCCTGGATGCTGCGCTTTCTCGAGGCCAGCAGGCCCAATCGGGTGCAGCGGATCGCGCGCGATCTCTCGGCCCTGTCGAACCCAGCCTATCGCGCCCATCGGCCCTTGCTGAAGCTGGCCGATGCGGAAGACCTCGTGCGCCCGGTGGGCTGGCTCAAGCTCTACCGCAGCCAGGCGAGCTTCGACGCCACCGCAGCCGACCAGGCGTTGATGCGGGCGAACGACAGTGCCTTCGAACTGCTTTCGCCGGAGGAAGTCCGGCAACTGGAGCCCGGGATCGCTCCAAACTTTGCCGGCGGCATCCTCTCCAGCGAGGCCGCCTCCTGCCGCGATCCCGGCGGTCTTGCCCAGGCCTATGCCGGGGCCGTGCTGCGCAACGGCGGACGCATACTGCAGGAGCGGGTGAAGTCCATCGAGCGGCCCGACGGCGAACGGCGCATCGTGGTCACGGATCAGGGCCGCCACGAGGCCGACCTGGTGGTCCTGGCCGCCGGGGCCTGGTCGGCCCGGCTGGCGCGCGGCTGGGGAGAGCGCATTCCGCTCGATACCGAGCGCGGCTACCATCTCAATCTCGAGCCCGAGAGCCAGGTTGAACTGCGCCGGCCGACCTACTTCGTCGACGAGGGCTTTGTGCTGGCGCCCATGGCGGACGGCATCCGCCTGACCAGTGGTGTCGAATTTGCAGGCATCGAGGCGGAGCCGGATTTCCGGCGCATCCGCCGTCTGCTTCCGCGGGCGCAGGCGCTGCTGCCGGGGTTGGGGGAGCGGGTGACCCGCGAGTGGATGGGCTGGCGGCCCTCGACGCCCGATTCCTTGCCGGTGATCGGCCGCTCGGCCCGTGATCCCCGCATCATTCACGCCTTCGGGCATGGCCATCTGGGATTGACGCTTTCCGCCATTACCGGTGATCTGGTGGCGCGGATTGCCGCCAGCCAGCCGAGCGACATTGACATCACACCCTATGCCGCGCGGCGCTTTTCCGGCGCGCGCGGCTGAAACAGCCTTTCCGGGTTTCGGATTTTTTTGGAGCAAGCCCCCATGACGAGCCAGCAGCCGCAGGTCATCCGTCGCGAAGACTATCGCCCGCCCGACTATCGCATCGAGCACGTCGACCTGGCGTTCGAACTCGGCGCGGAGCAAACGATTGTGCGCTCGCGCCTCACGCTGCGCAGCGACCATGAGCGCAGCCAGGGCATCCGGCCGCTTGTGCTCCGTGGTGAGGAGTTGGACCTGCGCGCGATCAGCCTGAACGGCGAGCCCTTGCCCGACAGCGCCTACAGCCTCGACGCCGATAGCCTGACGCTGCACAAGCCGCCCGAGGCCTTCACCCTGGAGATCGAGACCGCGATCAATCCCAGGGCGAACACCCAGCTCTCCGGGCTCTATGTCTCGAACGACGTCTTCTGCACCCAGTGCGAGGCGGAGGGCTTTCGGCGCATCACCTACTTCCTCGACCGCCCCGACGTGATGGCGACCTATCGCACCACGCTGCGGGCCGATCGCGCGAGCTGCCCGCTGCTGCTGTCCAACGGCAACCTGGTGGAGGAGGGGGATCTGGGCGATGACCGCCACTATGCCGTCTGGGAGGATCCCTTCCCCAAGCCCAGTTACCTCTTTGCCCTGGTGGCCGGCGATCTCGCCTGCAACGAGCGTGTGGTGGAAACCCGATCCGGGCGTCCGGTGCGTCTGCGCATCTTCGTGGAGCACGGCAAGGAGGGGCGCACCGGCTATGCCATGGACGTGCTGGAGCGTTCCCTGCGCTGGGACGAGGAACGCTTCGGGTTGGAGTACGACCTGGACCTCTTCAATGTTGTGGCGGTCAGCGACTTCAACATGGGGGCGATGGAGAACAAGTCGCTCAACGTCTTCAACGACAAGTACATCCTGGCCGACCCCGAAACGGCGACCGACGCCGACTATGCGGGGATCGAGACCGTTGTGGCGCACGAGTATTTCCACAACTGGACCGGCAACCGCATCACCTGCCGCGACTGGTTCCAGCTCTCGCTGAAGGAGGGGCTGACGGTCTTCCGGGATCAGGAGTTCTCCTCCGACATGCGCTCACGGCCGGTGAAGCGCATCCAGGATGTGCGCCGCCTGCGCGCGGCCCAGTTCCCCGAGGATGCAGGTCCGCTTGCGCATCCGGTGCGGCCGGATTCCTACATCGAGATCAACAACTTCTACACGGCCACGATCTACGAGAAGGGCGCGGAAGTGATCCGCATGCTGCACGGTCTTCTGGGCGAAGCGGGCTTCCAGAAGGGCATGAAGCTCTATGTGGAGCGGCATGATGGCCAGGCTGTCACCTGCGACGACTTCGTGGCCGCCATGGCCGACGCCAACGGTGCCGATCTTGAGCGCTTCAAGCGCTGGTACGGGCAGGCGGGCACGCCCGAGGTCCAGGTCAGCGGGCGCTATGACCGGGAACGCGGCTCCTACGACCTGGCCGTCACCCAGACCACGCGGCCGACGCCGGGGCAGGAGACCAAGGAGCCGCTGCACATTCCGCTGGCGATCGGCCTGCTGGACGGGCAGGGCCGCGGCATTCCGCTTGCGCTCGGCGAGGGACCGGCGGCAGAGACGCTGGTGCTGCCGCTGCGCGAGGAACGCCAGAGCTTTCGCTTCGAGGGGCTGCCCGAGCCTGCAGCGCTGTCGCTCAACCGCGCCTTCTCGGCGCCGATCACCGTCCGGGCCGAGCAGGGTGGCGCGGAGCAGGCCTTCTTGATGGCCCACGACAGTGACCCCTTCGTGCGCTGGGAGGCGGGCCAGGACTTCGCCACCGCGCTGATGATTGAGGGCAGCAAGGCCTGGCGCGCGGGCGAGCAGCCGGTTATGGATCCCGCCTTCATCGAGGCCATGCGCGCCATCCTGACGGATTCACGCCTGGAGCAGGCCTTCGTGGCCGAGGCACTGGCGCTACCCAGCGAGGACTATGTGGCCGAGCGCATGGAGGTGGTGGACGTGGAGGCGATCCACGCTGCGCGCGGGGCGCTCAAGCGGGCGCTGGCCGAAGCCCTGCGCTCGGATTTCGCGCAACTCTATGAACGCCTCAACGACAGCGCGCCCTACAGCCCCGATGCCGAGGCGGCGGGTCGGCGCGCCCTGCGCAATGCGGCGCTGTCCTATCTGGCGGTCTTTGCCGAGACCGAGCCGCAGGAGCGCGCGCGCCTGATCGAGCACTACCGCCAGGCCGACAACATGACCGACCGCATGGCGGCCCTGCGGCTGCTGGTGGATCTAGACCTGCCGGAGCGCCAGGAGGCATTGGACGACTTCGAACGGCGTTTTGCGGAAGACGCCCTGGTGATGGACAAGTGGTTTGCGCTCCAGGCGGTCTCGGATTTGCCCGACACCCTGGAGCGGGTGAAGGCGCTGATGCAGCACCCGACCTTCTCACTGGAACGGCCGAACAAGGTTCGGGCCCTGATCGGGAGCTTCATCGCTGCCAATCCGCTGCGCTACCACGCGGCCGACGGCAGCGGCTACGCCTTCCACGCGGCACTGACGCTAAAGCTCGATGCGCTCAATCCCCAGGTGGCCGCCCGCCTCTTGGCGCCGCTGGGCCGCTGGCGGCGCTTCGATGCAGGGCGCCAGGAGAAGATGCAGGCCGAGCTGCAGCGAATCCTGGCCGCGCCAAAGCTCTCTCGTGACGTCTACGAGATCGCGACCAAGGCACTGGGGTGACGGGCAAACCGTCATCCTGAGCGCCAGCGAAGGATCTGGAGCCGTTGGAGCTCCACCCTGCGAGATCCTTCGCTGTGTTCAGGATGACGAGGCCCCCGGGGCCTGGAGTCGGCGCCTCGCGTCAGTCCCGGAAGGCCATTCCCATGACGGGGGTCGAGGGCGAGGCCAGGTCGCGGGCCTCGATCGGCTCGGCCTCCCAGCCGAGGCGGCCGGCCTCCAGGGCGAGCCGGAACGCGCGGGCCATGGCGATGGGGTCGCCGGCCCTGGCCACGGCCGTGTTCAGCAGCACGGCGTCGTAGCCCAGTTCCATGGCCTCGACGGCGTGGGAGGGGCGGCCGATGCCGGCGTCCACCACCAGCGGCACGTCGGGAAAGCGCGCGCGCAGGCTGCGCAGGGCGCGCGGGTTGTAGAGCCCGCCGCCGGAGCCGATCGGCGCGCCCCAGGGCATCAGTACCCGGCAGCCGGCCTCCAGCAGGCGCTCGGCGACGCAGATGTCGTCGGTCGTGTAGGGAAAGACCTCGAATCCCTCGCTGCAGAGGATGCGCGCCGCCTCCACCAGGCCGAAGACGTCCGGCTGCAGCAGATCGTCGTCGCCGATCACCTCCAGCTTGATCCAGGGCGTGTTGAAAAGCTCGCGCGCCATCTGCGCCGTGGTGACGGCCTCCTTGACGCTGTGGCAGCCGGCGGTGTTGGGAAGCACCCGCACGCCGAGCTCGCGGATGATCGACCAGAAGCCCTGGCCCGCCTTCTCCGCCCCGGATTCGCGGCGCAGCGAGACCGTCACCACCTCCGCGCCCGATGCCTTCACCGCCTCGGCCATGATCGCCGGCGAGGGGTAGAGCGCGGTCCCCAGCAGCAGGCGCGAATGCAGGTGGACGCCGTAGGCTTCCATGGCTCAGCCTCCCTTCATCGGCGCCAGCACTTCCAGCCTGTCGCCCTCGCTGAGTGTGACTTCTCCGCGGCGCGACGCGGGGGCGACGTCGCCGTTGACGGCCGTGGCCACCCTGGCTTCGCCATAGCCCAGCTCCTCCAGGGTCTGCGCGAGCGTCGGCCCTGCGACCTCACGCGCTTCGCCGTTCACCATGATCCTCATCCATCACCTCCGGGTAGTGGGCGCCGTTCAGCAGCGCGTCTGCCGCCATGCGGGCGAGCGCAGGCGCCAGCAGGAAGCCGTGGCGGTAGCAGCCGTTGACGCAAAGGCGGCCGTCCCGCCAGCGAATGCGCGGCAGGTTGTCGGGAAAAGCCGGGCGCACCTCGCAGCCGGTCTCCACCACCTCGGCCTCGGCGAAAGCGGGATGCAGCGCATAGGCGGCGTTCAGCAGCTCGACCAGGGAGCGCGCGGTGACCCGGCCGCGCCGGTCGCTCTCGATCATGGTGGCGCCGACCAAGAAGAGCCCCTCGCCGCGCGGCACGATATAGAGTGGAAAGCGCGGGTGCAGCAGGCGAACCGGACGGGACAGGCTAACCTCCCCGCTGCGCAGCAGCAGCATCTCGCCGCGCACCCCGCGCAGGTCGTGCAACCGGTCCCGCGCAGCCATTCCGCGGCAGTCTATCACTCTGCCGCTGGCGCGATGCTCGGCAGCGTCGCGGCCGAAGCGGATCGTGCCGCCGAGCACCTGCAGGCGCTCGGCAAGGGCGGAGAGCGCCGCGCGCGGGTCCAGGTGCGCTTCCTTCCGGAACAGCAGCCCGGCGCGGAAACGGCCGGCTAGGTCCGGCTCCATGGCGGCGATTCCGTCGGCGTCTACGCGCTCGAAGCCTTCGGTGCGCCGCGCGAAACGCTCCAGCTCAGGCAGGTCGCGGCCCGGCGCGAGGATGAGACTGCCCGCCCGCTTCGTCGGCGGGTAGTGCTTGGGCCACCAGTCAAGGGCTTCCCGGCCCAGCGCGACCACCGGCGGCTCGGCCGACTCCCGCTCGCACCAGGGGGCGAGCATGCCGCCCGCAAGCCAGGAAGCGGCCTGCCCGCCCAGGGCCTCGCTGCGCTCGATCACCGCGACGCGGCAGCCGCGTTCCGCCAGCGTCACGGCACAGGTGAGGCCCGCGACGCCGGCCCCCAGCACCGTAACCTCTTCCACTTTCGACAAACTGGACCTCCTTCCGCATGTGCAGGAGATCCGGCGACTTTCGGGATGGGTACTCTTCCCGTCCCTTCGCCGGCATGACCCGGATCAGGTTCTCAGGGTCACCGCGCTGGCCCCTTGGGCCCGTCGGTTTCTCAGCCCCCTGTCGGGGCTCCCCTCGGTTATGCGTCAGGCCGGCGAGCGGCCTGCGGGACAAAGGCTGAACGATGCCGGTGCGCAGGTCAATGGCCTCGGCTCAGGCAGGTTCGCGCGGCAGCTCCAGCAGGAAGTCGTCTACTTCCATCGCCCGCCGCGGCGGGGCTACGCCTGCCGGGGCGCCCACATAGAGGTAGCCGATGATCTCGTCGTTGGCTTCCAGGCCCAGGGCGTCGAGCACCCGGCGGTCGCGCGCCGCCACGCCGGTCTTCCACTGGCACCCCCAGCTCTCGGCATGGATGGCCAGCATGATGGAAAAGGCGGCGCTGGCCACCGCCTGGCGCTGCTCCTCGACCGGGATCTTGGGGTGATCGGGCTGCAGGCGTGCCACCGTGGTGATAATCAGGGGCGCACGCAGCGGCTTGTTGCGCTCCTTCTCGAGCAGACTTTCGGGCGCATCCGGTTCGCGTGCCGCCAGAGCCTGCGCCATGGCATCGCCCAGCCGCTGGCGCTCGTCTCCGCGCAGCAACAGAAAGCGCCAGGGCCGCAGCTTGCCGTGATCCGGCGCACAGATCGCCGCCTCGAGCGCCCGGCGCACCATCGGCTCGGGCGGCTGGTCGGGCATGAGGGCAGGGGGAGAACGGCGGGAGAGCAGAGCTTCGAGCGTGTCCATGACTTCCATCTGGTGGTTGTGCAGGCCGGAATCCAGCCGCGGGCCTGTCGTGTCGGGATCGTTGATCCCCTGGCGCGTCTGGTCAAGGATCGGGCGACGACGAATCCCGAGGTGAGCGTGTGACGGAACTGGATCGCATCACGATCCGGGGGCATGCCCTGGAGTATCGACTGCTGCCGGGCCGGCGCCCGGACGGGCCGGTTATCGTGCTGTTGCACGAGGGATTGGGCGCCGTAGAGCTCTGGCGCGACTTCCCGGAGGCGCTGGCTGCGGCCACCGGCTGTTCGCTGCTGGTCTGGTCGCGCTACGGCTTCGGCGGGTCCGATCCGCTGCGCGAACCGCGCACCGCGCGCTACCTGCACGAGGAGGCGCTCGAGGCGCTGCCGGAGCTGCTGGACAAGCTGGAAATCGTGCGGCCGCTGTTGGTCGGGCACTCCGATGGCGCGACCATCGCCCTGCTCCATGCGGCGCTCGCCGAACGACCGATAGCGGGACTTGTGGCCATGGCGCCGCATGTCTTCGTGGAGGAGATCTCGCTTGCCGGCATCCGCGCGGCCGGTAAGGCCTTCTTCGAGGGCGATCTGGCCGGGCGCATGGCGCGCTATCACCGCGATGCGGAAGCCACCTTCCGCGGCTGGCACGACATCTGGCTGAGCCCGGAGTTTCGCGACTGGAACATCGAGGACTGCCTGCCGCGCATCACGGCGCCGGTGCTTTTGATCCAGGGCGAGGACGACGAGTATGGCACCATGGCGCAGATCGATGCGATCGAAGCGGGCGTTTCCGGTCCCTGTCGCCGCCTCGACCTGCCCGGCTGCGGCCACAACCCGCATCGCGAGTGCGAAGCGGAGGTGCTGGCGGCGATCACGGCTTTCATCGACGACTTTGCGCGCAAAGGGGAGGACGACTAACGTGGACACTCAGCCCGTCATCTACGAGGTGGCCGACGGCTATGCCAGCATCACCTTGAACCGACCGGACAAGCTCAATGCCTTCAACGAGGAACTGCACGGCGCCCTGATCGAGGCGCTGGAGCGGGCCGAGCAGGATGATGCGGTCCGCGCCGTGCTCCTCACCGGTGCGGGGCGAGGCTTCTGCGCCGGGCAGGATCTATCGGACCGCGGTTTTCCGACCGAGGGTGAGGCGCCCGACCTGGGGGCGACGCTGGAGCGGCTCTATAATCCGCTCGTGCGGCGCCTGCGTGCCCTGCCCAAGCCGGTGGTCTGCGCCGTCAATGGTGTGGCGGCCGGCGCCGGTGCCAATGTGGCACTGGCTTCGGACATCGTCCTGGCGGCGCGCTCGGCGCGCTTCATCCAGGCCTTCTGCAAGATCGGGCTGGTGCCCGACAGCGGCGGCACCTTCAGCCTGCCGCGGCTTGTGGGTGAAGCCCGGGCCAAGGCCCTGGCGCTGTTGGGCACGCCGGTGAGCGCCCAGCAGGCCGAGGCCTGGGGCATGATCTGGCAGGTGCATGACGATGCGGACTTGATGCCGGAAGCCCGAAAGCTCTGCGCCCACCTCGCGACGCAGCCGACCCGGGCACTGGGACTGATCAAGCGGGCAATCCAGGAATCAGCCACAAACGACATGGATGCGCAGTTGGACCTGGAGCGCGATCTGCAGCGTGAAGCGGCCCGCAGCCCTGATTATCGCGAAGGCGTTGCGGCCTTCCTGGAAAAGCGCGCGCCACGTTTCACCGGCGCATAGGCCGAGGGCGGCACGACGTTCAGTCCATGCCGACCATGGCCCGAACCTCCGTCGGGCTGCGGCCGGCTGCGCGCAGGGCCTTCAGAGAGAGGGAGTCGTGCCGCTTGGCCAGGCGCTTGCCGTCTGCGTCGGTGATGAGGCGGTGGTGATGCCAGCGCGGCACGGGCAGATCGAGCAGCGCCTGCAGCAGGCGGTGCATATGCGTGGCGTGGAACAGGTCCACACCCCGCGTCACCAGCGTGATCTCCTGCGCCGCATCGTCCACCACCACGGCCAGATGGTAGCTGGTCGGGATGTCCCTGCGGGCCAGCACCACATCGCCCAGGAGTTCGGGCCGTGCCACCTGTTCGCCCTCGTCAAGGTCCAGCCAGGTGAGGGGTCCGCTGCGCTGCCGGGCCTGCTCCACGTTCAGTCGCCAGGCGTGGCTTTCGCCGGCGGCAAGTCGCTCCTGCCTTTCGCTGTCGGAGAGGCCGCGACAGAGACCGGGGTAGAGCGGCCCGTCGGGGCCGTGCGGCGCGCTGTCGGCCCGGGCGATTTCTTCCGCGATGGCGCGCCGGGTGCAGAAGCAGGGATAGACCAGGCCCAGCGCGCGCAGGCGCTCCAGGGCATCGCGATAGGCCGGAAAGCGCTCGGACTGCCGCAGCGGCGGTTCCTCCCAGCGCAGTCCCAGCCAGGCCAGGTCATCCAGGAGCGCGGTCTCGAATTCTGCGCGGCAGCGGCCCCGGTCGATGTCTTCCAGGCGCAGCAGAAAGCGCCCACTCTGCGCGGTCCGGGCGGCAAAGAGCGCGGAAAAGGCATGACCCAGGTGCAACTGGCCGCTGGGCGAGGGCGCGAAGCGGGTGGTCTCGGGCATGGCCCCGACATAGCGAGCGGCGGCTGCAGCGTCCAGCGCCGCGGCAGGTCCGCCGCGACAGGGCCGGGTGGTTTCGTCTAAACTGCCTGCATGAGACAGATCGAACGCATTACCGAGGAAACGCTGTCCGCGGCCGTGGAGCAGTTGGCTGCCATGGACGGCGACTTTGCCCGCGCGCTGGAGCAGGCGGGTTCGCCGCCCCTGCGCTACCGGCCGCCGGGTTTCGAGACGCTGTTGCGCATCATCGTGGCGCAGCAGGTCTCGCTCGCCTCCGCGGCGGCAATCTGGAGCCGTCTCGAGGCGCTGGCAGCGCCTTTGGAGCCGGAACGCCTGCTCACCTTCGATGAGGACAGCCTGCGCGGTGCCGGGCTGTCGCGCCAGAAGGCGCGCTATGCCCGCTCGCTTGCGGAGTTGCTGCAGAGTGGTGAACTCGATCTCGCGGAGCTCGATGCCCTGGATGACGAAACCGCCGTTGATCGTTTGGTGCAGGTCAAGGGCCTCGGGCGTTGGTCGGCGGAGTGCTATCTGCTCTTCTCCCACGGTCGGCCCGATGTCTTCCCCGGGGAGGATGTGGGCCTGATGCTGGGGCTGCAGAATCTGCGCGGCCTGGACGAGCGTCCTAATGGCAAGGCGCTGCGTGCGAGCGCGGAGGCTTGGAAACCGCTCCGGTCTGTGGCGGCCAGGATGCTGTGGCACTATCGGCGCTACGCCATGCTGCCGGCCGGGGCGGAAGGCTCCGGGGTGGCTTGACGCCGGCTGCGGGCTTCGCCACACGAAGGCGCAGCGTGCGACCCGCCTCCGATCCGATCCACTTCAGCGAGATGTTTCATGACCCCTTCGATAGAGCTCACCGGCCCCCGTCACGAGCCGGCCAGCGGCGGCAAGGCCGACAGCCTGGTGGTTTTCCTGCACGGCCTGGGGGCCGACGGGAACGATCTCATCGGCTTGGCGCCGGTGCTGGCCCAGCTCTTCCCGGACACGGCCTTCGTCTCTCCCGACGCGCCGCAGCCCTGTGACATGGCGCCCATGGGTCGGCAGTGGTTCAGCCTGCAGGATCGCTCTCCCGCGGCCATGCTGGCCGGTGCGGAAAGTGCGCGTGCGGCGCTCGACGTTTTCCTGGATGCGGAGCTCAAGCGCCACGGGCTGGACGCAAGCCGGGTCGCCCTCTTCGGCTTCAGCCAGGGCTGCATGATGGCGCTGCACACCGCCCTGCGTCGCGACAAGCCGCTTGCCGGCATTGTGGGCTGTTCCGGGCATCTGTTAGCGCCCGAGCGCCTGGCAGACGAGATCGCCGCGCGTCCGCCGGTGCTGCTGGTTCACGGCGAGGCGGACGAGGTGGTGCCCTTCACCGCCATGGGCGCGGCGGAGCAAGCCTTGCGCGCGGCCGAAGTGCCGGTGGAAGCCCATGCCCGGCCGGGGCTGGGGCACGGCATCGATCAGCCGGGGCTGGAGTTGGCGGCGCGCTTCCTGCTCAAGGTGCTGCGGGAGGGCTGACGCGGCGGCTTGGGCGGCTCTATGAAGACTTTGTGACCGGCGTCACAACATCTTGTGGATAATCGAGTAGCGGGGTAAGAAAACAAGGTCCGGCGATTTTTTGGCCGGGCAGAAGCAGGAGGAATCTGCGTGGCCACGGCCGAAAGTTTTCCTGCCCTTGTACTCAATGCGGATTTTCGTCCCTTGAGCTACTTCCCCCTGTCGCTCTGGGGCTGGCAGGATGCGATCAAGGCCGTCTTCCTCGAGCGGGTGAACATCGTCTCCGAGTACGATCGGGAGGTGCACTCGCCCAGCTTCGCCATGCGCCTGCCCAGTGTCATTTCCCTCAAGGAATATGTGCACCTCGATCGACGCCCGGCCTTTACCCGCTTCAACGTCTTTCTGCGTGATCGTTTTCGCTGCCAGTACTGCGGCGATAACTATCCCTCCGAAGATCTGACCTTCGACCACGTGCTGCCGCGCTCGCGCGGTGGGCGCACCACTTGGCAGAACGTGGTCACCGCCTGCCAGGACTGCAATCTGGAAAAGGGCAGCAAACTGCTGCGCGAATGCGGCATGACCTTGATGACCGAACCGGTGCCGCCCAGCACATTTCGGTTGCAGGAGAACGGCCGCGGCTTTCCGCCGGGCTTTTTGCACGAAAGCTGGTCCGACTTCCTCTACTGGGACTCCGAACTGGAGGCCTGAGTCCGGGGCTTATACCCGCTTGCTCAGCCAGATCGCCGCGCGCGAGCCTGCCTTGATCAGGCCGGAGAGCACCTCGTAGCCCGGGGTCCGCTCGGCTTCGTGCTCCAGGCCGATGTCGCGGTGCTCCAGTTCCTCGGCGCGGAAGCGCTCGATGGTCTCGCGCAGCTCCGACTCTTCCGGGGCATTCTCCAGCTCTTGCGCCTGCTCGGCATAGTGCTCGTCGATCACCTCCTCGATGGCGACGGTGCAGGCCATGGCAGCCCGCTCGCCCATCATGGCGGTGGCGGCACCGAGCGCGAAGCCGGCCACGTGCCAGACCGGCTGCAGCAGGGTGGGGCGCACGCGGCGTTCGGGCAGCAGGGTTTCGAAGGTGCGCAGATGCTCCACTTCCTGCTCGTGCATGTGGCGCAGCACCGGCCCGCTCTTGCCGCTGCCCAGGACCGCAAGCTGACCCTCATAGATGCGCTTGGCCCCGTACTCGCCGGCATGGTCCACGCGCAGCAGGCGTTCCAGCCGCTCTTGCGGTTCCAGATCGCCGGGACGATAGGCGCGTCGCGGCGCCTTGCTCTTTGCGGTGTCTGGGGCGTCGGGCTCGCTCATGCCGTTCTCCAGCGTCGGGCTGCTCCGCCCAGGACCAGCAGGCCGAGGGCGAGGGAGAGCAGGAAGTTGTAGCCTGCCATGGAAATTCCCAGGAAGGACCAGGGCACCTCGTCGCAGCGGACCACGGGAGCGGACTCCAGGGCGCTGCGCAGTTCATCGATGCTGAGGCCGTCGAAGGCCGGGGCCGAACAGCCTGCGGGGCCGGGCCACCAACCCTGCTCGATGCCCACATGATAGCCGGCGATGCCAGCCCCTGTCAGCAGCGCCAGCCCGGCCAGACCTGTCAGCAGCAGCCTGAGCTGTCCGGCGCTGAGCAATGCCAGCAGCGCAGCCAGCAGGGCGCCGACGTGGGCATAGCGCTGGTCATGGCACAGCGCGCAGGGTGCCAGGTCCATGCCGTACTGGAAGAAGAGTGCGCCCAGCAGGGCACCGCCGCTGCCCAGCAAGACGAGCAGCGGCAGCAAACGGGTTAGGGTGGCCGTAGGCTTCATGCGGGAGAACATAGGCCCTGGCGCGGCCGCTCAAAAGACATAACGCAGGGCCAGAAAGCCGCCGAACAGGAGAACGAAGAAGAGCGCCGTCAACTGCGGCAGCCAGGCTTCGATGAAGCGGCGGATCGCCGGACCGAACCAGTAGAGCAGCGCTGCGACCAGGAAAAAGCGCCCGGCGCGGGACACGAGGGATGCCAGCGCGAAGACCCAGGGGTCGAGGTTGGTGGCGCCGCTGGCGATGGTGATGACCTTGTAGGGGAAGGGCGTGAAGCCGGCGCCGGCCACGATCCAGGCGCCCCATTCATTGTAGGCCGCGGCGAAATCCGCGAACTTGCCGGCATAGCCATAGAACTCGAGCACCGGCCTGCCCAGCGTCTCGAAGAGGCCCCAGCCGATGCCGTAGCCGAGGAAGCCGCCGAGCACCGAGCCGGCGGTTGCCACCAGGGCGATCAGCCAGGCCTTGTCGCGTGCCGCCAGGATCATCGGAATGATCAGCACGTCCGGAGGAATTGGGAAAACCGAGGCCTCGATCGCAGCGATGAGGAAAAGCACGGCCAGCGCATGACGATGCGCCGACATGCGGAGCGTCCAGTCGTAGAGGCGGCGAAGCGGGCTCAAATTACGGTGTTCCCGAAGGCATCGAAGGGCGTGCGTTCAAGTAACAGTCGCGACGAAGGGCGTCCAGCAACCCGATGGGCTGCCCTCCGAAGGCAAGGCATGTCGGCAGTCTGTTGATGACCCTGGGCGCCCGCCGCGCTACGAAAGCAGGGTAACGAAAAAGGGAGGCCGTTCGTGAGCCAGTGGACGTCGTATGACGAGGACTTCGAGCAGCGGGTACGCGACTCCTTTTCCCGTCAGCAGATCATGGCCACCTTGGGCGCGCGCCTGACGGAGGTCGCCCCGGGCGAGGTGGCCATCGCGCTGCCCTTTTCGGAGCATCTGGCGCAGCAGCACGGCTTCTTCCACGGTGGTGTCCTCTCCACCATCGCCGATTCTGCCGGTGGCTATGCGGCCTACAGCCTCTACCCGCCGGAGGCCTCTGTGATGACGGTGGAGTTCAAGATCAACTTCCTCGCCCCGGCTGACGGCGAGGCCTTGCGTGCGCTGGGCCGTGTGATCAAGCCCGGCCGGCGCCTGACCATCTGTGACGTGGAGGTCTATGCCTCCAAGCAGGGGCGCGAGAGCCTCTGTGCCAAGATGCAGCAGACCATGATGCGCATCGAAGGCCATCCCGGCATCCAGCGCGCCGGTTGAGAGCAAGGGCGCCAGCCCGAAAGGAGCGAGCATGATCCCCAATCGTCTGCCAAGCCTCAACTTCGATCTCGGTGAAACGGCCGACATGCTGCGCGAAAGCGTAACCGGCTTTGCCGCCGAGGAGATCGCGCCGCTCGCCGCCGAGATCGACCGCGAGGACCGCTTTCCGCGTCACCTCTGGCCGAAGATGGGAGACCTGGGCCTGCACGGCATCACCGTGGAGGAAGACTACGGCGGCTCCGGGCTCGGCTATCTCGAGCACGTGGTGGCCATGGAGGAGGTCAGCCGGGCCAGTGCTTCGGTGGGTCTGTCCTACGGCGCGCATTCCAACCTCTGCATCAACCAGATCCGCCGCAACGGCACCGAGGAGCAGAAGCGCCGCTATCTGCCGAAGCTGATCTCCGGCGAGCACGTCGGCTCCCTGGCCATGAGCGAGCCGGGAGCCGGCTCCGACGTGGTCTCCATGAAGACCCGGGCCGAAAAGAAGGGCGACCGCTGGATCCTGAACGGCAGCAAGATGTGGATCACCAACGCCAGCGAAGCAGAGACCCTGGTGGTCTATGCCAAGACCGATCCCGAGGCCGGCCCGCGCGGCATCACTGCCTTCCTGGTGGAGAAGGGCTTCAAGGGCTTCTCCATCGCCCAGAAGCTGGACAAGCTCGGCATGCGCGGCTCGCCCACCTGTGAACTGCTGTTCCAGGACTGCGAGGTGCCCGAGGAGAACGTGCTGGGCGCCGTGGGCAAGGGCGTGAACGTGCTGATGAGCGGTCTGGACTATGAACGCGCCGTGCTGGCCGCCGGGCCGGTCGGCATCATGCAGGCCTGCATGGATGTGGTCGTGCCCTACGTGCACGAGCGCAAGCAGTTCGGCCAGGCCATCGGCGAGTTCCAGCTGGTCCAGGGCAAGCTGGCCGACATGTACACGACGATGAATGCCTGCCGGGCCTATGTCTACGCGGTGGCCAAGGCCTGCGACCGCGGCGAGACCACGCGCAAGGACGCGGCCGGCACCATCCTCTATTCGGCGGAGAAGGCGACGCAGATGGCGCTTGATGCCATTCAGATCCTCGGCGGCAACGGATACATAAACGACTATCCCACCGGCCGTTTGCTGCGCGACGCCAAGCTCTACGAGATCGGTGCCGGCACCAGTGAAATCCGACGCTGGCTTATCGGGCGTGAGCTCTTTGCCGAAAGTGCTTAAAGCGCGATAGGATGCGCCAAGTATCATTCATCGGACAAAAACAAGCACCGGACAGAGGAGGAAGAAGGCATGGCGGAGAAGATCGAGAAGGCAGTGCTGGTTGGACTGGGCGCAATGGGGCTGGGCATGGCCCGCTGTCTGCGCAAGGCCGGCATTCCCACGACCGGCGTCGATATCGTGGCTGAACGGCTTGAGGCCCTGGGTGATCCCGTATCCAACTCGGCTGGTGCCGCCTGCGATGGGGCCGACCTGCTGATCCTTGTGGTGGTCAATGCCGGCCAGGTGGAAGACCTGCTCTTCGGCGCCGAGAACTGCGCGGCCCGCCTGGCGCCCGGCGCGACGGTCATGGTCTGCAGCACCGTGCCTCCCTCCTACTCGCGCGAGTTGGGCCGGCGTCTCTCGGAGATGGGCCTGCAGCACCTCGATTCCCCGATCAGCGGCGGCAATGTTCGCGCGGACGAAGGCACCATCACCGTCATGGCCTCGGGCTCGCCGGCGGCCTTCGACAAGTGCGAGGCGGCCATGGAGGCGATGGCGGGCAATGTCTTCCGCTTCGGGGAGGAATCGGGTCAGGGCTCCTCGATGAAGTTGGTCAACCAGGTGCTGACCGGCGTCAATCTCTGCGCCGCCGCCGAAGCCATGTCCCTGGCGGCGAAGCTGGGTCTGGACCTGCAGCAGGTCTATGACGTGATTACCACCTCGGCGGCGAACTCCTTCATGTTCGAAAACCGCATGCCCAACGTGATCGCTGGCGACACCCATCCGCGCAGTGCGGTGGAGATCTTCGTCAAAGATCTGGGCATCGTCACCGACACGGCGCGCGAGCAGCGCTTCCCGGCACCGCTCTCGGCTGCGGCGCTGCAGCAGTACCTCGCGGCCGCGGGCATCGGGCTCGGACAGTGCGACGATTCCACCGTGGCCCGCGTTTATGCCAGCCTCTCGGGCGTCAAGCTGCCCGGCATGGACAAATAGCCCGGAGCTCCATGACAGGCGGCAGCTAAGGGGATAGGCTCGCCGCCTGTTCCACCCGCAGGCACGAGGAGGTCTCTTGCCAAGCGTTGTCGTTACCGGAGCGAACCGAGGAATTGGCCTTGCTCTGACGCGCGGTTTCCTGGCCGACGGCTGGCAGGTGCACGCCTGCTGCCGGCATCCCGAGAAGGCGACGAAGCTGCGCGCTCTGGAGGGCGATCTGTCCCTGCATCGGCTGGAGGTGACCGATGCGCTGCAGGTTTCCGCCCTGGCCCGCAGCCTGGCCGATCAACCTGTCGACCTGCTGATCAACAACGCCGGTTCGCGTGGGGCTCGTGCGCGCCTGGGCGCGGTGGACTACGACAGCTGGGCTCGGGTCATGGCTGTGAACGTCATGGGCCCCTTGCGCATGACCGAGCAGTTCGCCCCCTTGGTTGCTTTGAGTGAGCGGCGCCTGATCGTCAACGTCAGCTCGGTGATGGGTTCCATTGCGCGCAACAGCGGCGGCGATGATTACCTCTATCGCAGCAGCAAGGCGGCCCTGAACATGGTGACCCGCAGCCTTGCGGTCGATCTTGCCGCGCAGGGGATCACGGTGGTCTCGGTGCATCCCGGCTGGGTCAGCACGGACATGGGCGGGGCGTCGGCACCCCTGACAGCCGACAGCTCGGCTGCGGACCTGCGGAGCCTGTTCGAGCGCCTGCAGCCCGCAGACAGCGGCGGGTTTTTCGACCATGATGGGAGCGTCATCCCCTGGTGAGGGGGCGCAGGCAGGGAGGGCCGCCATGCTGTTGAGCGAAGAACAGGCAATGATCCGGGAAACGGCTCGGACCTTCGCCCGCGATCGCCTGGCACCCTTCGCCGCCGAGTGGGATCGCGAAAGCCGCTTTCCGGCCGAGGCGCTGCAGGAGATGGCGGCGCTGGGCTTCATGGGCATGACAGTGCCCGAAGCCTGGGACGGCGCCGGCGCGGACACCTTGTCCTATGCAGCGGCCTTGATGGAGATCGCGGGCGGCGACGGCTCCTGCTCCACCATCATGAGCGTGCACAACTCCGTCGGCTGCCTGCCGGTGCTGCGCTTCGGCAGTGAGGAGCAGAAGGAACGCTTCCTCAAGCCCATGGCCCGCGGCGAGGCGCTCACAGCCTTCTGCCTGACCGAGCCCCAGGCAGGATCGGATGCCGCGGCGATCAAGACCCGGGCGCGCCGGGAGGGCAACAAGTGGATCCTGAACGGGACCAAGCAGTTCATCACCTCCGGCCGCAACGCCAAGCTGGCCATCGTCTTCGCGGTGACCGATCCCGAAAAGGGCCGTAAGGGCATCTCCGCCTTCATCGTACCCACCGACAGCCCCGGGTGGACAGTGGCCGGGGTCGAGAAGAAGTTGGGCCAGCGCGCCTCCGACACCTGCCAGATCGTCTTCGAGGACCTGGAGCTCACGCCCGACTTGATGCTGGGCGAGGAGGGCGAGGGCTACCGCATCGCGCTCGCCAACCTTGAGGGCGGGCGAATCGGCATCGCCGCCCAGTCCGTGGGCATGGCGCGCGCTGCCTACGAGCATGCCTGTGCTTATGCGCGGGAGCGTGAAAGCTTCGGCAAGCGGATCGTCGAGCATCAGGCGGTGGGATTCCGACTCGCCGACATGGCCACCAAACTCCACGCTGCCGAGCTGATGACGCTGCACGCTGCCGCACTGAGAGACGCGGGAAAGCCCTGTCTGCGCGAAGCCGCCATGGCCAAGCTCCATGCCTCCGAGATTGCCGAGGAGGTCTGCTCGGCGGCCATTCAGGTTTTCGGTGGCTATGGCTATCTGGAGGACTTCCCCGTCGAGCGCATCTATCGCGATGTGCGGGTCTGCCAGATCTACGAAGGCACCAGTGACATCCAGCGCTTGATCATCGCTCGGCAGATCGCCGCGGAATAGCCAGTATTAATAGGCTTTTGCGGGAGCTGGCCGGCCGGCCGAAAGATTTCCCTTGCGGTGGGGGCTGAAGCGCCTATCTTAGCCTAGTCATTCTGCTTCTGATCTGCCGACCCGTTCTACCCTCTGGGTTCTCGATCGCGCTTTTCCCAGAGACAGTCTGATGCGCCGCTAACGGTGTTACGGCGCAGTTTAACTCGATGAACGGAGGACGGCATGCCTGTTGGTACCGTCAAGTGGTTTAATAGCACCAAGGGTTATGGTTTCATTCAGCCGGACGCCGGCGGACCGGACGTTTTCGTCCACATTTCCGCCGTTGAGCGCGCTGGCATGAACAGCCTGGCCGAAGGTCAGAAGGTTTCCTACGAAGAGCAGGTTGATCCGCGTCGTGGTAAGTCTTCGGCGGAGAACCTCAAGGCAGCCTGAACCGGCTGACTTGGCGTAACAAGGAAAGGGCGTCCGTTTCGGACGCCCTTTCTGATTCCGGGCCAGAGGACGCGCTCAGGGAGCCTGGGCGCCCGTCGCGGCCACGAAGACGGAATAGAGCGACTCCGTGGCGGTGATGAAGAGGCGGTTGCGCCGCGGACCGCCGAAGGTGAGGTTCGCCACCAACTGGGGCACCAGGATCTTGCCCAGCAATGTGCCGTCCGGAGCGAAGCAGTGGATGCCGTCCCGGGCGCTGGACCAGAGATTGCCCTGGGTATCCAGGCGAAAGCCGTCGGGTATGCCGGCATCGATTTCCGCAAAAGCCCGCCCATTGCTCAGCGTGCCAGCCTCGTTGACGTCGAAGGCCCGGATGTGCCGCGGCGCCTGTTCGTCGTGACTGGCGGCTGAATCGGCCACGTAGAGAATGCGCTCGTCGGGCGAGAAGGCGAGGCCGTTGGGCTGGCCGAAGTCGTCGCACACAACGCGGCAGGCACCGCTGTCAGGATCGATGCGGTAGACGTTGTTGCTCGTCTGCTCCGGATCCGCCTTGTAGCCCTCGTAGTCGGAGAGGATGCCGTAGGTCGGATCGGTGAACCAGATCGAGCCGTCGGAACGCACCACCACGTCATTGGGCGAATTGAGCCGCTTACCGTCATGGCAATCGGCAAGCACGGTCACGCTGCCATCGATCTCGGTGCGGGTGACCCGCCGGGTGCCGTGCTCGCATGACACCAGCCGCCCTTGCCGGTCGCGGGTGTTGCCGTTGGTGAAGTTGGAGGGCTGGCGAAAGACGGAAACACCCCCCTCTGGTTCCCAGCGCAACAGCCGCTGATTGGGAATGTCGCTGAACAGCAGCTGGTTGGCATCGCTGAACCAGACCGGCCCCTCCGCCCAGCGGCAGCCACGATAGAGCTCCTCCAGGCGCGCATTGGGCAGGACGAGGTAGCGAAAGCGCGGGTCGTGGACCTCGTATTCAGGAAAGTCGGCCATGGCTGAAAGCGTCCGTTGCGAGAAGGATCAGGGAGAGGAAACCTGGCGCCGGCTGGCGAGCAGGATGACGGCGATGATGATCACGCCGGTCATGATCATCCGGAAGCCCGCGCCCAGGCCGTAGGTGTTGAGCATGGACACCACCAGGAACATGAAGAGCGAGGCGCCCCAGATGCCCGGCACGTTCGAGTAGCCACCGGCCACCGAGGTGCCGCCGATCACCACCACGGCAATCGACATCAAGAGGTACTCGGCTCCCATGTTGAGGGCAGCGCCGCCGGAGAAACTGGCGAGGAGATAGCCGGCGACCGACGCCAGCACGGCGCAGATCACGTAGGTGAGCGCGCGCGCGCCGTCGACCGGGATGCCGGCCATGCGCGCCGCCGCCATGCTCTGGCCGATGGCGGTGATCCAGCGGCCGTAGAGGCTGCGTTCGAGCAGCACCCAGGCGCCCAGGGTGATGAGCAGCGCCACCAGCGCGACGTTCGGAATGCCGAGCGGGCTGGAGGTGGCGAACTCAGCCAATGCCGGCGGCGGCTTCACGCGCAGGCCGCGATTGGTCCAGATCGCCGTCGACTGCACCAGAAAGCTCATGCAAAGCGTCGCAATGATCGGCGGGATGCGCAGCAGCTTAATCAGCGCGTAGTTCGCGCTGCCCACCCCGATGCCGATGCCAATGGCGATCAGCAGGCCGGGCAGGATCATGGTGTTGTCGACCGCCATGACCTTCAGGGCCACGGTTCCGGCAAGCGTCATGGTGGCGGGAACGGAGAGATCGATGTTGCCGGGCCCGAGCGTGATCACCAGCATCTGACCGGTGCCGACGATTACCGCAAAGGAGGCGAAGGTGAAGGCGGCATGGGTGAGGCCACGCGCGCTGGTGCCGCCGGTGACGGAAACGGTGAGGATCCAGACCAGCAGCGCGGCCACGAAGGCCCAGATCCAAGGCTTCTGCAGCAGTTTCGCGGCGCGCGTCATGCCCGACCCTCCCGGCGTTCCAGGCGGTTGAGGAACAGCCTGAGCGCCAGCACGATGATGAGGATGGCGCCTTGGGCGCCGATCTGCCAATCGGGCGAGATCCGCATGAAAGAGAGAAAGGATGCGGCAAGCGTGAGCGTCAGGGCGCCGATAACCGCCCCGACCGGGGAGACACGCCCGCCCACGAACTCGCCGCCGCCGAGAATGACCCCGGCGATGGACAGCAGCGTGTAGCGCAGCGCTATGTTGGCGTCGGCGGAGGTCGTCAGGCCCACCAGGGCGATGCCCGCCGCGACGGCGAAGGTCCCGGCCAGGGCATAGGCCGCCGTCTTGGCCCAGAGTACCGACCAGCCGGCGCGCTCCACCGAGCGCTCATTGCCACCGACACCGCGGATCAGCACGCCCAGCGACGAGCGGGTGACGATCAGGTGCGCGATCAGCGCGATGATCACGCTGGCAACGATGGCCATGGGCACCAGGGGCGGCTTGGTGGTCATCAGCGAGCGTGCCCAGTCCGGCGGCGATCCACCCGGGGCCGGCAGCAGCAGCACGGCCAGGCCGGTCCACACGAAGCTCATGCCGAGCGTCACCACGATGGAGGGCAGGTTACGCAAGTGGATCACCGCACCGATGGCCGCATAGGCCGCAATGGCTGCGAGCAGGATGAGCACCCCGAGCAGGGGCGTGCTTTGCAGGAAGGTGGCGCTGACGCAGGCAGCGAAGCTGACGAAGGCGCCGATGGACAGGTCAAGATTGTTCACAGCCAGGATGAACATCTGGGCCAGGGTCGCCAGCGCGATGGGCACGGCCAGATTGAACAGCAGGTTCAGGCCCATGTAGCTCATGGCCCGCGGCTGCAGCCAGAACACAGCAGCCAGCAGGGCGGTCAGCGCCAACGTGGGCACCACAAGGCGCATTGCGTCGACGGAGGGTCTCAGGCTCATGCCGCCTCTCCCTGGAATGAGGCGGCAAGAATGTTGGCCTCGTTGATCTCCTCGCCCACCAGCTCGGCGACGATCTCCCCCTCCCGGAAGACGTAGACTCGATCGCAGAGGCAGACCTCTTCGGTTTCCGTGGAGTACCAGACGAAGGTCCGCTCGCCGGCGGCCTCCTCGCGCAGGATCTGATAGACCTCGCGCTTGGTGCCGACGTCCACGCCGCGCATGGGATCGTCCATCAGGACGACCGGCGCCCGGGTGGCAAGGGCGCGGGCGAAGAGCACCTTCTGCTGATTGCCGCCGGAGAGCGAGAGGATGGGGTTGTTCATGTCCTGGGTGCGGATCTCGATGCGCCGCTTCCAGCCGTCGCCCTTGTCAGCCACCGCAGAGTCGTTCACCAGGCCGCGGCGGGTCAGATCGCCCAGCGAGGCGACGGCGAAATTCTCCAGGATGCTCCAGAGGTGGAAGATGCCGTTCACCCGCCGGTCGCCGGCAACGAAGGCAACGGCCGGGTCGCGCAACGGCAGCCAGTCACCACTGCGCTGCCGGTAGAGTTCCAGCAGCATCTCGGTCTGGCCATGGCCGCTGAGCCCGGTCAGCCCGACCAGTTCACCGCGATGGGCGCGGAACGGCAGGCCGCGCCCGCGCTGCTCAAGCATCACCGGGGCCGAGGAGAGGTCGCGCCTGGCCTGGGCGGCATTTTCGGGCTTCGCGACACTGCCCATGGCCTCGAACAGGCTGTCGGCGGTGAAACCCCCGGCCGGTCGCTCGGCGACGACGTGGCCGTCCTTCATCACCACCACGCGGTCGGAGGTGGAGAGAATCTCGTGCAGGATATGGGATATGAAAATGACCGAGCCGCCGGCGTCCACGAAGCGGCGCACCTGCGCCAGCAACTGCCCGGCCAGGGTGGCATCGAGGGAAGAGGTGGGCTCGTCCAGGATGACCAGCCGCGGCGGCGCGCCGGCGTCGGAGAAGGCCATGGCGATTTCCGCCATCTGGCGCTGGGCGATCGAGAGGCTGCCGACCGCGGCGCGGCTGTCGATGCCATGGCCCGGAAAGATCCCATCGAGGCTTCGCTCGATGATGCGCCGCGCCGTGCCGCGCCAACCAAGCCCGCGACCGCTCCCGAGCTCGCGGTGGACGATCCGCGTGTTCTCGATGACCGTGAGATTGGGGCAGAGCGAGAGCTCCTGAAAGACGCAGCGCACGCCGAGTGCGTGGGCGGCCTTGATGCCGTAGCGCTCCACCGGCGCGCCATCCGCCCGCAGCGTGCCCTCATCGGGTGTGAGCGCACCGTTGATCACGTTGACGATGGTGGACTTGCCGGCGCCGTTGTGTCCGACAAGCCCCACGCATTCGCCGGGACGGATGTGCAGGGTGGCGCCATCCAGCGCTTTCACGGCGCCGAAGCGCAGGCGAGCCTGCTCCACTTCGATCAGGGGCGGGGCTGTGTCCGGGGTCATGCGCTGCCTTGTCGTGCGAAAGGCCCGCACGGCCCGTGGCAGGCCGTGCGGGCGCAAGCAATGCGCCGATGCGTTACTGGGCTTCGGCGATCACGTCCTGAGCGTCTTCGAGGGTATACTCGACGTTTGCTACGCCGCCTTCCTGGGTGTTGGCCAGGTTTTCCTCGAGGTTGTCCTGATCGATGCGCAGGAAGGGCACGGTCAGGTCCTTCGGCACCTCGGCGCCGTCGAGCACCTGCTGGGCCACCCAGAAGGCCAGGGTGGACACGCCCGGAGCAATGGAAACCGACATGGTCTCGTAGCCGTTGGCGTCCTTCTGCTCCTTCCACCAGGTCAACTCGTCGTGCCGGTTGCCCATGACAATAATCGGCATCTCACGGTCGGTGGCGGCGAAGGCCTGTGCGGCGCCGTAGCCGTCACCGCCCTGGGTCACCACGCCGACGATCTCGGGCAGGCTGGGCAGAATGCCGGCAACCGCGCGCTGCGCCACGTCTTGGGCCCAGTCGCCATGCACCGAGCCGGCGATCTCGAACTGCGGGTGCTCCTCCACGCCGGCGTGAATGCCGGCGGAGATCTCGTCGTCCACGAAAACGCCAGCCAGGCCGCGGATTTCCAAAAGGTTGCCACCATCGGGCAGCCGTTCCGCCAGATAGGCGACCTGATCGGATCCCATCTGGTGGAAATCGACCGCGATCCGCCAGGCGCAGGGCTCGGTGACGACACCATCGAAGGACACGACGACGATCCCGGCATCGCAGGCTTCCCGTACCGCGCCGTTGAGGCCGGTGGGCGAGGCGGCATTGATCACAATGGCGTCGTAGCCCTGCAGGATCAGGTTCTGAATCTGTGCCGCCTGCTCGGTCACCTGGTTCTCAGCCGTGGTGAAGGCATCGGCAGCGGCGACAACGCCATCCTCGACAGCCGGCCCGGTCACCGTTTCCCAGCTGGTCAGCATGGCCTGGCGCCAGGAGTTGCCGGCGTAGTTGTTTGACAGCGCGATGCTCTTGTCGGACGTGTCAGCCTGGGCAGACAGGGGCATGGCCAGGCACAAACCGGCTGCGCCGGCCAGCAGCAAACTGTGTCTCTTCATCTCTCGCTTTTCCTCCCTGGGTGGCCCACCTGACGTGTGCGCGAGCCTTGTTGTCGCGGCGCCAAGGGGCAGGCGAGGGCGCCGGCGTCTGCGATTGCAGCCCGTCCCCTCATTGGCAGGCAGGATGGAATAGGCTATCGGGCCTGTACAGGCGCATAACGGCAAAGACGCTGCGCCTTTTGGCGCAATCCTTGCGGGATCACGCAAGACGGACCGGCGGGCGGCAGCGCTTACTGTCGGTCTCTGGCATTCGCGGGAGAGGAAGCTTTGCGATGAACGCGCTTGCCCGGCGCTCGGCCGGTGTCGGACGGAACCAGGAGAGTGCGGCGCACCGCAGGTCGCGGGTGGCGCCGTCGGCCTTGATCGACCACTACCTCGAAATCTCCCGCCTGCTGGCCGGGCAGCTGGATCTGGGCTCTGCCATCCACACCGTCTCTGCCGAGGTCGCGCATATCCTGCCGCACGACCACCTGGATGTCTGCCTCATGACCCCGGAGGGCGCGTGCCACACCGCCTATGAAACGGGGATCCGCACCCTCTGGAGCGAGATGCAGGCCGAGCCTGTGGCGCACAGTCCGATCCGCTCCTTGCTGTGGGGCGAAGTCGAGCACCTGCTGACCGACGATGCCTGCCAGGACCCGCGCTTTCATTTTCCCGGCGCGCTGACCCGCCCGATTCTTGAGCAATCGCTGCGCAGCCGGGTCCATGTGCCGATGAAGGTGCAGGGCGAGATCATCGGCGCCCTATCCTGCTCGTCGCGCGAAGGCAATCTCTACGGCATGGAGGAGGTGGCCTACGCCCGTGCCGTGGCCGATCTGCTTTCACCCTATTTCTTCGCATTGCAGGCGGCCGAGCGTGCGCAACGCTCCGCCATCGTCGAAGCCGAGGTGCGCGCGCGTGAAGAAGGCTTGCGCCTGGGCGCGCTCAAGTTGACCGAAGCCCTGGAGCAGGAGCGCCAGCGTATCGGCATGGACCTGCACGACCAGACCCTGGCCGATCTGACGCGCCTCACCCGGCGGGTCGAAAGCCTGTCGCGCACGGGTGATATCACCGCCGAAGCGCTGGAGCCGCTCAGCCGCAGCCTGCAGGACTGCATGCAGGATCTGCGCAACATCATCGAGCAGGCGCGGCCTTCGGTGCTCCAGCTTTTCGGTCTGGCGCAGGCGGTGGAGAACCATCTGGAGCGCTCGGTGCGGGACAGCGGGCTCTCTGTCACCTGGGAGGTGACGGACGAAACGGACGGCGCCTGCGACAGCCTGGATCCCTCGGTCGGAATCGCGCTCTTTCGCATCGCGCAGGAGGCGATCAACAATGCCGTGCGCCACGCCGGACCAGCCCATATCCGCGTGCATCTCTCGCTGCGCTCGGAAGGACTGACGCTGGACATTCTGGACAACGGCGAGGGGGCCGGGGCTCAGCAGCGCCGCCAAGGTGGCGGCATCGACAACATGATGACGCGGGCCCGGCTGATCTCGGCGCGCTTTTCCCTGTCCTCCGGCCCCCAGGGACAGGGCACTCAGGTGCGTGTGGTGCTGCCACCGCCGGCGGCAGCGGGAGGAGGCGCAGCATCGTGAAGATTCTCATCGTCGAGGACGACCCCCTGCACCGGGCCTATCTGAACGAAGCGGTGAGGGCGGCACTCCCTGAATGCGAAAGCGTAACGGAAGCGGAGCACGGAACCCAGGGCGAAGAACTGGCGCGCCAGTACGGCTTCGAGAACATCGTCCTCGACCTGCAGATGGTGGTGCGCAACGGCATCGAGGCGGCGCGCACGATCTGGAAGGAGCGGCCCGAGACCCGCATCCTCTTCTGGTCCAACTACTCGGACGAGGCCTATGTCCGCGGCGTCTCGCGCATCGTGCCGGACGGTGCCGCCTACGGCTACGTGCTGAAGTCTGCCTCGGACGAGCGGCTCAAGCTGGCACTGCGCTCCATCTTTATCGAGAGCCAGTGCGTGATCGACCGTGAAGTGCGGGGCATGCAGCAGAAAAGCCTGGGGCAGGCGCGTGGTTTCACCGATGCGGAGTACGAGATCCTGGTGGACATCGCGCTCGGCCTTACCGACCGGGCGATCGCGCGCCGGCGGCACCTCTCCCTGCGCAGCGTACAGAACCGCCTGCAGCAGCTCTATGACAAGCTGGAGGTCTATCACCTCCCCGGCCAGGAAGAGGGCCGCTTCAACCTCCGCAGCCGCGCCGTTACGGTGGCCATGCTGCGCAAGCTGCTGAACTACAGCGCCCTGGAGAAGGCGGAGAGCGAACTGCAGGAGTGGCTCGGGCGGGGGTAGAAAGCAGGGACCGGTGAACCGAGAAAGCCCGCTTCACAGTTGGTGGCAGTCAAAAAATTCTCTATGGGTGCAGATTGCCATATTACAGCAACTTTGTGTAATGTGCGGGACACTTAGAGGGTACATCGCACTAAGGTAGTTTATCCAGTGGGGGGATGAAGGATGGGGTCCGGAAAGCGCGCGCTGTTATACACGGCGGCCGTGGCATTGTGTCTCTGTGGCACGGGAGAAGGTCTGTTTGGTCAGCAGGCACAAGCGCAAGATGCAGTCTATGGGCCGGGACTGCAGTATGCCGCAAATGGCTATCTGATCGACGAAGCCTATACGCTGGTTGACGATGACTTCCTGGCCTTGATGGAACAGGAAATGCGCCAGTCGCCGGAGGCGGTAGCGGACATTGCAGCGCGCGCGAAGGAACTGCGCCCCTATCTCGAAGCAACCATCGATCAGATCGCCGTGGACGTGGCGGGGCCAGGCGCTCTGGCAGGCGGCGCTGGCGCGGTGTCCAGCACAGCGCTCGTCGCCGGAGGGCTGGCCGTAGCTGCCGGCGTCGGTGCGCTTGCCATCGCCGGTGGTGGCGGTGGTTCGAGCGGCGGATCGGACGACAACGATGACGATCAGGACGAGCCAGAGGAACCGGAGGAACCTGAAGAGCCAGAGGAACCTGAAGAACCGGGAGAGCCCGAAGAACCCGTCGAGCCGCCGGAACCGACTCCCGATCCGCCAGCCTATTATGAAACGCCCGAATATGATGCGGCCGATGGCGGCTATGGGGGGCATGCGCTCGTGCACGCATCTTCCGCCTACGCCCGTGGTTTCACGGGAGAGGGTGTGGTCGTTGCGGTGGTGGATACAGGGCTGGATCTGAACCATCCGGAATTTGCAGGGAAGATCGTCGCCCCCTACAACGCTTTCCCGGATGTCGACGAGGTGGAAGATCTGAACGGGCACGGAACCCATGTTTCGGGCATCATAGGTGCGCACCGGGATGAGCGGGGTATGCACGGTCTCGCATACGATGCTCGGATAATGCCTATCGTCGCCTTCGACGCAGATGGCAACGGCGCAGACCTTGGTCCAACCGCTTGGCGTTATGCGTTGGAGCAGGGAGCACATATTGTTAATAACAGTTGGGGGTATTCGCAAGATTCTATAAATGTATTGAATACGCAATCAGAATGGGAATCGATGATCCCGGATGAAATTGAGGTTGCGCATCAGTTAGTTGAAGCAGGTATTATTTCCGTATCTGCAACAGGTAATGAAAGTCTGACCGAGCCGAGTATCCCTGCGGCTCTGCCTCACTATTTCCCAGAGTTAAAAGGCTATTGGGTGGCGGTTGGCTCGGCCGAGCAAGTGGGCGAAGACATCGTGCTTGCAAGCTACTCGAACGCCTGCGGCCAGGCTGCGGAATGGTGTCTCGTGGCGCCGGGCAGCAATATTTACTCCACAATCCCGAGCGATGTGCCGGGCGAAGCGACCTACGGCAACATGAGTGGCACTTCCATGGCCTCGCCCTACGTGTCCGGGGCAGTGGCCATCCTCAAGCAGGCTTTTCCCTACCTCGAGGCGCCGGAGATACTCGAGATACTCTTTGAGTCTGCCACGGATCTTGGCGATCCGGCGCTCTACGGCCATGGCCTGCTGAACCTGGAGCGGGCGACCCAGCCTCTGGGCGAGGTCGCGGTGCCGACTTCGAACAGCATCAATGGCGGCAGCATCAGCCTCGATGCCACGGCGCTGCATGCCTCGCCGGCGTTTGGCGATGGCATTGCGCTGGCGCTGCAGGACGAGGCCGTGCTGGGGCTCGATGCTTACAATCGTGGCTTCGAGTTCGACATGGATCAGCTGACCACCGGCAAGCCGAAGGAGACGGCCCGTGATGCCCTGCATCGCCTGAAGCTCTTCGGTGGCGTGGAGGAGCGCTCGGTTCGCACGATCGAGCAGGGTCCCTTCTCCATTACCTCGGCCACGCGCTTGAATGCATCGGACCCGGGCTTAGGTTCGAGCCCCTATTCGCGCATGTCCTTTGGCTTCTCCAGTGGCAGCAGCGAGATCGAATTCTCGCTCAATCCCCACGTCGGGCGCAGCTTCGGCCTGCGCGAAGAGGGCTTCGCCGGCGTGCCCATGGTGGAGGGCGAAGCTTTCGATCAGCCCCACCTGGGCTTGATGCAGTCGGGCTATGGTTCCACCGTGGGCTTTGCGGTCGGCCGGGAATCGGCCTTCCGCCTGGGCGTCTTCACCGGCGAGATCGATAATGATCGGGTTTCCGTCTATGAATCACCGCCAAGCGTTACCGGCGCAATCGGTGAGTTCAAAACCAGCTTCACCGACAGCGGGTCCGTGTCGATTGCCTTGGGCGCGCTATCGGAGAAGGGCTCCCTGCTGGGCACGGTCTCGAAGGGCGCCTTCGGTGAGAAGACCCGCTCGGACACCCTCTTCGCCAATCTTGGCGCCAGCTTCGATATCACACGCACGGCCAAGCTGACCTTCAGCGGGTCCCTGGGCCAGACCTCCTTCACCCAGGACGGCATGGTCGAAGGCGGTAGCGGGATCATCACCAGTTCCTTCGGCGTCGGACTGTCGCAGCGGGAACTCTTCGCCGATGACGATGCCTTCAGCATTGCCGTGTCCCAGCCGCTGCGCGTGGAAAGCGGACGTGTGGATCTCAACGTCCCGAGCAGTCGCAATATGGACGGGAGTATCGGCTATCGGCGACTGCGCCTGAATCCGCAGCCGAGCGGGCGAGAGATCAACCTGCAGGCGGCCTACGGATTCACGCCATTCGAGGGCGCTCGGGCATCGGTTGGTGCGATGCACCGTCTACAGCCGGGCCACGTGGCCGGCCGCTCTGCGGACACCATCGGCTTGGCGACCCTGTCCTTTTCCTTCTGAGGTCGGGTCGTGGGTGACTTCAGGCGACGGCTGTTTTCGAGTAGCCTGTAGCCCAAGCACGGTAAAAGGGCGGTAGGTGCAAGCCGGTCTTGTACCTGCCGCCCTGCTTGCCGTGGCCTGCCACTGCCTGGAAGAGCAACAATGGAAGAGCGCGACCAGCGTCAGGCCCTGATCGACGCTTGCCTCGACATGAACGTCAGCGGTCTCAACCAGGGAACCTCCGGCAATGTCTCGCTGCGCTGGGGCGAGGGCCTTTTGATCACACCCAGCGGTCTGCCCTATGAGCGCCTGCAGCCGGAGGACATGGTGTTCCTGCGCTTCGACGGCAGCCACGAGGGCCGTCACCCCCCGTCCAGCGAGTGGCGCTTTCATCGCGACATTCTGCGCGCGCGTCCCGAGGTCAACGCGGTGGTTCACACCCATTCGCCCTATGCCACCATGCTGGCAATCCAGGGGCGCGATATCCCCGCCATCCACTACATGATCGCCGCCGCCGGCGCGCCCACCATCCGCTGCGCGCCCTACGCCACCTTCGGCACCGAAACCCTGTCGCAGCACGCCCTCGCGGCCCTCGACGGACGCCTGGCCTGTCTGCTCGCCAACCACGGCATGATCGCGCTCGGCCCGAGCCTGGAGCGGGCGCTCTGGCTCGCCGGCGAGGTGGAACTGCTGGCGCGGCAGTATGTCGGCACCCTGCAAATCGGCGGCCCAACGATCCTTCCCGACGCGGAGATCGAGAGGGTGATGGAGCGCTTCAAGTCCTACGGCCCGCGAGAGTCGTCCTGACTCAGATGAATTGCGCTCTTCGCTGAGTGTGCAGTTCGGTCAGTGCGCGACAAAAGGATCAGCCGTTTCGCTCTGCCACAACAGTTCGAAGAAGCGGCCCCCTTCGACCAGGGCCCACACCGCTTCGATGTCCGGCGTGAGGGGGCGGTCTTCGCGGAGCATGGGGACCTGCTCGCGGATCAGTGCGTGGGCCTCATCCAGGCGTGGGGATGTGGTCAGGGGCGCGCGCAGGTCGAGGCCCTGGGCGGCGGAGAGAAGTTCCACGGCAAGCACGCGCCCGGCGTCCTGAGACAGTGGGCCGAGGCGGCGTGCGCCGTGGGTGGCCATGGAGACGTGGTCCTCCTGATTGGCCGAGGTGGGCAGGCTGTCGATGCTTGCCGGGTGCGCACGCAGCTTCACCTCGCTGGCCAGCGCAGCGGCCGTCACCTGCGCGATCATGAAGCCGGAGTTGAGGCCGGGTTCCGCCACCAGGAAGGGCGGTAGGTTGCTGAAATTGGCGTCGGTCAGCAGGGCAATGCGCCGTTCCGCGAGCGACACTGTTTCCGCCAGCGCGATGGCGATGATGTCGGCGGCCATGGCCACTGGCTCCGCGTGGAAGTTGCCGCCGGAGAGAATCTCGCCGCTATCGGGAAAGACCAGCGGGTTGTCCGATACGGCATTGGCCTCGCGTGACAGCATGGCGGCCGCCTGGCCCAGGAGGTCCCAGGCCGCGCCCATGACCTGGGGCTGGCAGCGCAGGGAGTAGGGATCCTGCACCCGGTCGCACTCAAGGTGCGAGCCGCGGATCGCGCTGCCGGTGAGCAGTTCGCGCAGCCAGCCCGCCACGGCGATCTGACCCGGATGGCCGCGGATGGCATGGATGCGCGCATCGAAGGGGGCGTCGCTGCCAAGGGCGGCATCGGTGGTCATGGCACCGCCGACGATCGCTGCGGCGAAGACGTCGAGCCCGCGGAAAAGGCCGTCCAGTGCGAGCGCGCAGGAGACCTGGCTGCCATTGAGCAGGGCAAGCCCTTCCTTGGCGGCAAGCTCAAGCGGCTCGAGACTGAGTTCCGCCAAGGCCTCTGCCGCTGGCAGACGCCGGCCGTACAGCAGCAGTTCGCCTTCACCCATCAAGGGGGCCGCCAGGGCCGCCAGGGGAGCGAGGTCGCCGGAGGCGCCTACGGAACCCTGAGCCGGGATCACCGGCAGGGCGTCAGCGTTCAGCAGCGCGAGCAGCCGGTCCACGGTCTCCAGGCGTACGCCGGAGTGGCCGCGGCCCAGGGAACCCAGCTTCAGGAGCAGAATGAGGCGCACCACACGCTCCGGCAGCGGGTCGCCGACACCGGCCTGATGCGAGCGCACGAGGCGGCGCTGCAACTCCGCCACCTGTTCGCGGGGAATGGATTCGCGGGCCAGGCTGCCGAACCCGGTCGAGATGCCGTAGACGCGGCGCCCCTCGGCGACGATCTGTGCCACCGTTTCCGCCGCAGCTGCGATGCCGGGGCGTGCCGCCGTGTCCAGCTCAACCGGACGCGAACGGCGCCAGAAGGCATGGAGGTCTGCCATGGAGAGCGTGCCGGGACGCAGCAGGAATGTCTCATCGATCACGGTGCGGGCCTCCATCGCAACTTGTCTATACAAGCTGTAACACCGCTGCTCGCAGGGTGGAAGAGCCATGCGAATTCCGCGGTTCCGGTTGCGTGTCCATCTATTGTGCCGAGCCGCCGCATGCGGCAGCTTCTCGGCAGTCAGCGGATTGTGAGAGGCGGCAATGAGCGAAAAGGTTCTGTTGATCCGGCACATGCCAAACGAGCGCGAGGATCGCGTGACCCAGGGGCTGCGCAGCCGAGGCTTTGCCCTGGACACATGCTACGTCGCCGAGGGTCAGCCGCTTCCTGATCCGTCGCGCTACGCGGCAACGGTGATCTACGGTGGTGTGCAGATGGTAGAGCAGGCAGAGCACCTGTCCTACCTGCGCGACGAACTGGCCTGGATCGAGGGCTGGCTGCAGCAAGACAAGCCGCTGCTCGGCATCTGCCTGGGCAGCCAGCTCCTGGCGCACACGCTGGGCGCCTCGGTGGGCCCGCACCCTGAAGGCATGAGTGAGATCGGTTTCTATCCCATTGCCCCGACAGCGGCCGGCCGTGACCTGATCCCGCCGGATCTCATGGTCTATCATTGGCACCTGCAGGGTTTTGCCGCACCGGACACGGCCGAGTTGCTTGCCACCGGCCAGCACTTCGAGAACCAGGCCTTCCGCTATGGCCGGGCTTTCGGATTGCAGTTCCACCCTGAGATCACCGAGGAGATCCAGGCCGGGTGGCTGCGCGAGGCGGCGCATATGCTGGACAATCCCGGGGCCCATGCCCGGGACCGGCAGCTTGCGGATCGCGACGTGCATCTGGAGCCGCTGGGTGACTGGCTTTCCACCTTTCTCGACCGCTGGCTGGCCGATGCACCGGCGCTGACCCAACCCGTGGCGTGATCGGTGATCTTTCCCGGAGGCCTACGCTGGCTCACTTTCGGATTCTGCGCGCTGCTGCTCGCGGCCTGCGAAACGGCGAGACCGCCGCTGGACGCGCCGCCGGTGCCCTATCCGGAAAGCCTGCGTGAGCGGCTGGTCGAGCAGGCCGAGCGGGAATGGCGGGCCTTCGGTGGGGGCATCACCGACCTGCGCGGGCCCGAGCGGGAGGAACTGCGCCCGGCACTTTCAGAGGACGACCCCCGTGTCTTCCATCTGGTCCAGGGCTACTGGAATGCCGTGCGCGAGGAGCGGGACACCTGGCCCGCGTACATTAAAAGCCAGCGCGCGCGCTATCGCGAAGCGGATGCGGAGGTCTGGCGGCCGCTGCCCTGGTCTGCAGCTTTCATCTCCTATCTCATGCGCAGCACCGGTGTCGATCGCTCTGACTTCTACTGGAGCGCCGCTCACAGTTACTATCTCGACCACGCCATTCGCATGCAGCAGCGCTGGGGAGGGAGGGCGCTCTACACGCCGATGGATCTGGAAACCCACCGTCCCGAGCCGGGTGATTTGCTCTGTGCCGACCGTTCCCGGCCTGCCGATGCGCGGCTGCAGCGGGTGGCGCAAAGGGTGGACGAGTTGGGCGAATTCCGGGGTATGCATTGTGACCTGGTGGTGGCCCGCCACAGTCGGCGCCTGGCGCTGATTGGCGGCAACCTGGGCAACGCCGTGCGGATGATCTACCTGCCGCTTGATGCGGAGGGGCGGGTGCCCCGGGGACTGGGGGGCTCTTCAGGTCAGCCGGCGCCCTTCGTGGTTCTGCGGCTCAACCTCGTCGATCAGGATGCGCCGCCCTCGCCAGTACTCACGTTGTCCTCGGCGAAGTAGCGTCCCGGCGTCACCCCGAAACTCCGGCGGAAGGCGGCGATGAAGGCGCTCGGTCCGTCGTAACCCACATCGAGCGCGACGGAGGTCACCGCCTGGCCCTGCGCCAGCAGTGGCAGCGCAGCCAGCAGGCGCGCCTGCTGGCGCCAGGCGGCGAAGCCCATGCCGGTTTCCTCCTGGAAGCGTCGGGCAAGCGTGCGAGGCGAGGCGCCCACCAGCCGACCCCAATCGGCGAGCTCACGGCGATCCGCCGGCTGTTCCCGCAAGGCGGAGCAGATGCGCCGCAGGCCCGGATGCTGTGGCTCGGGCAGGTGCATCGGGGCCTCCGCACCGCAGTGCAATTCATCCAAAAGCACCGCGACCAGCCGTGCGGCGGGTCCCTCCCGGGTGGCCTCTGCCGGCAGGGTCATCAGGCGCAGAACCAGCGCGCGCAACAGGGGGGTGACGCTCAGCACCTGGGGGCGCCGGGGCCGATCGGCTGCAATGCTTTCATCCAGATAGAGTGTGCGCAGCTGCACGGGCCCGTGCATCTTCAGCGCATGGCTTTCGCCGGCGGGCACCCAGACGGCCCGCTGCGGCGGGACGACCCAAAGGCCGGAGCGCGTGGTGACCGTCATCACACCGCTGGTGGCGAAGACCAGTTGGGCGCGGCGATGGCTGTGCAGACCCGTGTCCCAGCCGGCTGGATAGTCCCGCGCATAGGGCTGCACCGGCCCGGGGCTGCCGGCGATCAGCCGCTGCAGCGCGGCGCGGTTCTGCGGGTAGTCTGGCGCAGTCTGTCCGTTTCTCGACATAGTATGGCAGAGTAGCGCGAGACTGCCGGTGATGCGATGCCTATCCTGCACGGATTACGAGTCTATCGTCTGCCGGCCCGGTTAGCCGGCCGTGTGTGGAGTGCTCGATGTCTGCCTCGCGCCTTCGTTTTCTGTTCCTCAATGTCGGTCACGCCTACGACCACTTCTTCATGCTGATCTATCCCACGGTGGCGGTGGCGCTGGAGTTGAGCGGCGAGGGCTTCTACGGCGACCTGCTGATGCCCGCCACGGCGGGGTTCATCGCCTTCGCGGCTTTCACCTTGCCGGCCGGCTGGCTTGGTGACGTCTGGAGCCGGCGCAACATGATGGCGCTGATGTTCCTGGGCCTGGGTGCCTCGTCCGTCTTCACGGCGACGGCCAGCAGCACCTGGCATCTGGCCGCAGGCCTTTTCTGCATGGGCGCCTTTGCCGCCATCTATCATCCCGTGGGCATCGCCATGGTGGCTGAAAGCCAGGAGAGGGTAGGGCGCCTGCTCGGCATCAATGGGGTCTGGGGCAATATGGGAGTGGCCGCGGCACCAATCCTGACCGGCGCGCTCACCGTCTGGCTGGGGTGGCAGGCCGCCTTCGTTGTGCCGGGTGCCCTGGCTATCATCACTGGACTGGCTTTCCTCCTGCTGGTTCCCGATGAAGTGGCCGTGGTCAAGCGCCGTCGGCCGGCGGCGACAGCGGGCGCTGCACCGCGGCGCGACCTGTTGATCCGTGTTTTCAGCTATCTGGCCATTTCCTCGCTGTTGGGCGGGGTGATCTTTGCCGTCCTGACCATCGTCATGCCGAAGATCGTGGAGGCCAACTTCGCGGCGCCGGACTTGGGCGGGCTCATCGGTGCGGCCGGCCTTGCCTCGCTGATCTTCGCCGGCGCTTCCATGACGCAGCTTGTGACCGGACCCGCGGCCGATCGCTATTCGCCGCGCGTGTTGATGCTCCTGCTGGGCGGTGTGCAGGTGCCCCTGCTGCTGTTGCTGCTGGTCAGCGATGCCTGGGCGGCCATGGCGGTGGCGCTGGTCCTCATGATCGCGACCTTCGGCATCATCCCGATCCAGGACGCCATCGTCGCCCGCTACGCAGCCGCCCACTGGCGTGCCCGGGTCTACAGCGTCAAGTACGTGCTCTCCCTGGGCGTCAGCGCCACGGCCGTGCCCTTGGCGGCCTGGGGCTACAGCCCTGACGCCGGCTTCAATCGGCTCTATGTCGTTTTGACGTTCTGTGCGCTGGGCGTCGTGGCCGCCGCCCTGCTGCTGCCGCGCCCGCAGAGACTGGGCGAAGAGGCCGTGCAGGCCGCCGAGTAGTCGATTTCCGCTATGGCGCTTTTCGCGTCCTGCCCGTCGGTCCTTGGACTGTGCGGGTTGCAGGGGGCGGTTAGCGTCCGGGTTCACCGTCGGGATTCTGCCGCGGTGGCCGGGAAAACAAGGGATTTAAGGTCAGATGCCCAAGAGCGATATCGAGATAGCCCGCGAAGCGACACTGCAGCCCATCGCCGAAATCGGCGCCACGCTCGACATTCCGCAGGACGCCCTCCTGCAGTACGGCCCCTACAAGGGGAAAGTCTCCTTCGACTTCATCAAGGGCCTGGCCGACCGGCCGGACGGCAAGCTGGTGCTGGTGACGGCAATCACGCCGACGCCCGCGGGCGAAGGCAAGACCACCACGAGCGTGGGCCTGGGCGACGGCCTCAATCGCATCGGCAAGCGCGCGGCCATCTGCCTGCGCGAACCCTCCCTTGGCCCCTGCTTCGGCATGAAGGGTGGCGCGGCCGGTGGCGGTTACGCCCAGGTCGTGCCCATGGAGGACATCAACCTCCACTTCACCGGTGACTTCCACGCCATCGGCATCGCGCACAACCTGCTCGCCGCGCTGATCGACAATCACATCTACTGGGGCAACGAGCTCGGCTTCGACAGCCGTCGTGTCGCCTGGCGCAGGGTCATGGACATGAACGACCGGGCCCTGCGCTCCATCGTGACCTCGCTCGGCGGCACCCCCAACGGTTTCCCGCGCGAAGACGGCTTCGACATCGTCGTGGCTTCGGAAATCATGGCGATCTTCTGCCTGGCCACCGATCTGCAGGATCTGACCGAGCGCCTGGGCAAGATCGTGGTCGGCTATACCCGGGATCGCAAGCCGATCCTCGCCCGCGATCTGAAGGCGCCGGGGCCGATGGCCGTGCTGCTCAAGGATGCCATTTCCCCGAACCTGGTGCAGACCCTGGAAGGCAACCCGGCCTTCATTCACGGCGGCCCCTTCGCCAACATCGCCCACGGCTGTAACTCCGTGATCGCCACGCAGACGGCCCTGAAGCTTGCCGACTATGTGGTGACCGAAGCCGGCTTCGGCGCCGACCTGGGCGCGGAGAAGTTCTTCGACATCAAGTGCCGCAAGGCGGGGCTGAAGCCGAACGCGGCGGTTGTCGTTGCCACCATCCGGGCGCTCAAGATGCACGGTGGCGTGGCCAAGGAAGACCTGGGCAAGGAGAATGTCGAGGCCGTCAAGAAGGGCTGCAGCAACCTGGCGCGGCACCTGCGCAACGTGAAGTCCTTCGGCGTTCCGGCGGTGGTGGCGATCAACCGCTTCATCACCGACACCGACGCGGAGATGGAAGTGGTGCGCCAGGCCGTCAAGGAACTGGGCTCCGAGGCGGTGGTCTGCTCGCATTGGGCCGAGGGCTCCAAGGGCACCGAGGAATTGGCGCAGAAGGTCGTGGCCCTGGTGGAAAGCGGCACCGACCAGTTCGCCCCGCTCTACGACGACGAGATGCCGTTGTGGGAGAAGATCGAGACCATCGCCACCCACCTTTATGGCGCCTCGGAAGTGCAGGCGGACAAGAGCGTGCGCAACCGCATCCGCGAACTGCAGGAGACGGGCTACGGCCATCTACCGATCTGCATGGCCAAGACCCAGTACTCCTTCTCCACCGACCCCAACCTCAAGGGCGCCCCGTTGCATCACTCGCTGACGGTGCGTGAGGTGCGGCTCTCGGCCGGAGCGGAGTTCGTGGTCGCCATCTGCGGTGACATCATGACCATGCCCGGTCTGCCGCGGGTTCCGGCAGCCAATTCCATTCATCTGGATGCAGAAGGCCGGATCGAAGGGCTGTTCTGAGCCTGATGACTCCTGGACCAGCTAGGTCCGGGGCATAGCTTTCAAGCGGATGCAGGCGCCCGAGGGAACCGTCCAAGCGGTTCTCTCGGGCGCAATTCGTTCGATCTGGTGCTTGCGGCTGCTTGCCGCGAGATGTCGATAAGCCATTGCGCCGGATTCGCAGGCATTGTACCTAGGATGCACTGCCAAAAAGGGGGCTCGGGTATGCTTCGATTGAGGTCGCTCGCCGGCGTTGCTGTCGGCGCGGTCATTGCGCTGACGACAATGACGGCGGAAGCAAGCGGTGACACACAGACCGCGGCTCGCACGGACGATGCGTTTCTTGTGCGCGCCATCATCAACGAAGGGGCAGCGGAAATTCCGGAGAATGTCTCCTTCACCCTTCACACCTTGGGCGGCGGCGGTCAGGCTGACCTTGCTGCGGAAAGCTCCGGCGGAATTGCCGAGTTCAGCGTGCCCAGCGGGGACTATCTGCTGACCACGGCTTACGGCGCGATGCTGAAGCAGGAGGTCGTGCAGGTGCGCGGGCGCGGCGAGGTAGCGCACACGGTCAACCTGAATGCCGGTGAGATCACCTTGAGTGTGATTCCGGGCATCGGGCGCCCCGCGCTCAAGGATGCCATCGATTGGAAGATCCATACCTATGGCCGCGATACCGAGGGCAAGCGTCACGTGCTGCATCGGGTGAGCGGCGCCAATCCCTATCTGGTGCTGCCGGCCGGCTGGTACTTCGTGACCGCCGACTACGGTGGTCGCCAGTTGACCCACACCATCGAAGTCGGCGCCGGCAACCGTTTCGATTACACGCTGGTGCAGCAGAACTGATCGCTACGGGGGGAGCGTAGATCGGCTCTCCGCGCTCTTATTCGCTGCCATAAGAAAGCCCACAGCGTCGGTTCGACGCTGTGGGCTTTTTTCATGGATCAACTTCTTGGACGTCACGCCTTGCGGTACTTGTCCAAGGAGGTTGCCTGCATCGGCGGCAGTTCGGATATCCGAGCGGTCAAGGCCGCCAGCTTGGGGAAAGCGTTCCCTTCGACCAGGGCCGGCACCATGAAGCCGATGAAGTCATAGACGATGGCTGTGGTCACATCTGCCTGGGTCATGCGGCCGCCGACCAGATGGTCGCCGCCCTCCAGCATCGCTTCCAGCGCTGCCAAGCCGCCGCGGACCTGACCGGACAGACGCTCGATCCACTTTTCGCTGATATGGGCCTCGTCGCGCATCGCCGGATTGCGCTCATAGGCGATCAAGATGGTTTTCTCCGCGGCTCCCATGGCATGGAAGACGGCACGGAGCACGGCACGACGCTCGGCGCCGCTGGCCGGCGTCAGGCGCTTGTCGCCCGCCTGCTCATCCAGATGGTCCAGGATCGCCGTGCTGTCGATCAGGGTTTCGCCGTCGTCCAGCACCAGGGCCGGGACGCGCGCCAGGCGATTGTGCTGGCGGATCGCTTCGAGATCCGTGGCCGTGGACAGTTCCGCCCGCTCATAGGGCATGCCGTACAGGTCGATGGTCACGGCGCAGCGGCGCACGAAGGGGGAAAGATCGCGTCCGATCAACAGCATTAAGCGCGTCTCCTGTCTGGGTTTCGAGTTTGAATGGATGCGGGCTCAGCCATAGACCTCGGCAAAGAGCGCCTCATAGTCCTCGCGTGTGGCCTGGCGCGGGTTGCTGGCGTTGCTGTGGTCGGCAAGCGCGCCCTCGACCATCTTCGGCAGCACGTGCTTGGGCACGCCCATGTCCTTCAGATTGGCCGGCAGTCCCAGTTCGCGATTGAGGTCTTCGATCGCCGCAGCAAGGTCGCTGCCGGGGGGCAGGCCCATGGTCTCGGCGAGGACGTCGTACTTGTTGCCGACGTGCCCGGCATTGAAGCGCAGCACGGCCGGCAGGATCACGGCATTCAGCGTGCCGTGATGCAGGCGCGGGTCCTGGATGCCGCCCAGCGGATGGGACATGGCGTGGACCGCGCCCAGGCCCTTCTGGAAGGTCAGGCCGCCCATCACTGCCGACCAGAGCATTTCGCGGCGGGCCTCGCGATCCTGGCCGTCGGCCACGGCCCGGCGGATGTTCCGGATGCCGCGGCGCAGGCCGTCGAGGGCGATTGCCTCGGCCACGGGGTTGTCCTTGGGGCTCAGGTAGGTCTCGATGCAGTGGGTGATGGCATCCATGCCCGTGGCGGCCGTGAGGCCTGGCGGCAGGCCGAGCGTGAGTTCCGGATCGCAGATCGCCACACGCGGGATGATGTAGGGCGAAAGGAAGCCCAGCTTGCGGCCATCGTTCAGGGTGAGGATTGCACCCCGGCCCACCTCGCTGCCGGTGCCGGCCGTGGTCGGAATGGCAATCAGCGGCGCTACAGCCTTGGTGATATGTTCGGCGCCGCCCAGGATGGCGGCATAGCGCTCCATGGGCGGCAGATGGTTGGCCATCAGGGCAACGCCCTTGCCCAGGTCGATGGAGGAGCCGCCGCCGAAGGCCACCACGGAATCGCAGCCCGCTTCGGCGTAAACTTCGAGGGCGGCGTTCACTGCCTTTTCGGTGGGGTTCTCCGGGGTCTGGTCGAAGACGGTGGCCGTCATCTCCGCGGGCAGGGCGTCCAGAGCCTTCTGGGCCAGTCCAAGCTTTACCAGCCCGGGGTCCGTGACCAGGAGCGGTCGGTTGACCCCGAGGGCCTTCAACTCGTCGCCCAGGAGCTGCAGGGCTCCGAAATCAAATTGGATCTTCGTCAGGTACTGGACCAGAGCCACCGGCGCTCTCCCTCATCCATATCATTGCGCTGCCGGCATGGCCCTTCGGACCATGCCGGCGATTGGTGGCCAGTCTAATGCCTGAGCGCCGGCTGTCGAGACGCTACGGATCGAAGCGCTTGGAGTGAAGCCGTTCCCAGCACCTGTGGTGAGTGAGCGGCTATCACGCGGTGGCGATATGCTCGTCGAACCACGCCAGCAGGCGCTCCCACCCAGCCTGGGCCGGCTCTTCCCGATAGCTCGGGCGGTAGTCGGCATGGAAGGCGTGCGGAGCGTCGGGGTAGATCACGATCTCGAAGCTCTGCTCCGCCGCTTCCAGCTCGGTGCGCATCTCCTCCACCGTCTCCACGGGGATGCCGCTGTCCGCACCGCCATAGAGGCCGAGTACAGGCGCATTCAGGTCGGCGGCGACATCGATGGGATGCTGCGGGTTGGTTTCGCTGGTCTCTCCCACCAGGCGGCCGTACCAGGCCACGGCCGCTGAGAGATCGGGATTGTGCGCGGCATAGAGCCAGGTCACGCGTCCGCCCCAGCAGAAGCCAGTGATGCCAAGGCGGTCGGTATCGCCGCCTTCCGCGGCCGCCCAGGCCACGCAGTCGTCAAGATCAGACATCACCTGTTCGTCAGGCACCTGCGAGACCACCTCGCGCAGCAGGACCTGGATGTCGTCATAGCCGCTGGGGTCGCCTTGCCGGATGTAAAGCTCCGGCGCCACGGCGAAGTAGCCGGCCTTGCCCAGGCGACGACAGACATCCTTGATGTGCTCGTGCACGCCGAAGATCTCCTGGATCACAAGGATGACCGGTGCCGACTCCTCGTCGGCCGGGCGCGCGAAGTAGACCGGCACTTCGGTGCCGTCCGTGGCGGTGAAGGCGCTGTCACCGGCCTCCAGCCCTTCCGAATCGGTCTCGATCACCGTCTCAGCAGACACCGGGCTTGCGGCGGCGGCGAAGCCGACTGCGGCGCTCGCGGTCACAACGAAGCCGCGGCGGGAAAGGGGTGGGAGCGCGGCGGTGAGACTGTCGAAATCTGCGCGAAGGTCATTTGCCATGGCTCAGTCTCCTTCAGCTTGCTGGTCCAGTATAATCGTCAACTGCATTTTATGGGAATCGCTCCGAAGCGAGTCGTTTTGCTATCTTCCGGGCCAGCGTTGGGTTAGAATAATCCCAATTGTTACCTCTCGGCCCGCGGCCAGAACCAGCTATCGCAGCCCGATGGCTCGGGGCGGCGGCTCCGTTCCAGGGCCGGGATCGGGGGCGGGGCAACGAGGTCCCCTGTCCCGCCCCCTCCTTACTCCCGCTTCCCGCCTGCTGGCTCAGCCCTGTTCATCGCCCTGCGCTGTCGCAGCGATGACGTCGAGGAAGGCTGCGCCGTAGCGCTCGAGCTTGCTTTCCCCAACGCCCGGCAACTGTCCCAGCGCGGCTCGGCTGCCTGGACGGGTCTGGGCCATGGCCACCAGGGTTGAATCGTGAAAGATCATGTAGGGCGGCAGGTTCACCTCACGCGCCAGTTCCAGCCGCCTGGCACGTAATGCAGTGAAGAGCGTGCGCTCGGCTTCGCTCTCCAGCGTCGCCGCCGCCGCACCGCTGCTGCCGCCGGAGGCGGTCGCCTTGCGGCGGGCACCCACTTCGCGACGCAGCGACACCTGCTCTTCGCCGCGTAGCACCGGTCGGCTCTTTTCCGTCAGGCGCAGCGCGCCGTAGCCCTCCAGATCGATGTGCAGCAGCCCAAGGCTGGCCAGTTGGCGCAGGATCGAGCGCCAGGCCTTGGCATCGAAGTCTGTGCCGATGCCGAAGGTGGAGAGCTGATCATGGCCGGCGGCGCGGATCTTGTCGCTGGTCTTGCCCAGCAGGACGTCGATCACGTGGGCGCTGCCGTAGCGCTGCCCGGTGCGATAGATGGTCGAAAGCGCCTTCTGGGCCGCGACGGTGCCATCGAAGGTTTGTGGCGGCGAGAGACAGGTGTCGCAGTTGCCGCAGGCCTCACAGCTGTCGCCGAAGTAGTCCAGCAGGACCTGGCGCCTGCAGCGGGTGGATTCGGCGTAGCCCAGAAGCGCATCCAGCTTACGGTGCTCCAGGCGCTTGCGCTCGTCAGGGGCGTTGCTCTCCTCGATCATGCGGCGTTGCTGGGCAATGTCCTGCATCCCGAAGAGCAGCAGGGTCTCCGCCGGCAGGCCGTCACGCCCGGCGCGACCGGTTTCCTGATAGTAGGCCTCCAGGCTGCGCGGCGGGTCGAGGTGGGCGACGAAGCGCACGTCCGGCTTGTCGATGCCCATGCCGAAGGCGATGGTGGCCGCGATGGTCAGGCCGGGTTCCTTCAGGAAGCGTTCCTGGTGGCGCGCCCGCACCTCCGGGGCCAGGCCGGCGTGGTAGGGCAGGGCAGAGACGCCCTGATCCGTCAGCCAGCTCGCCACCTCCTCCGTGCGGGCACGGGAGAGACAGTAGACGATGCCGGCTTCCCCGCCCTGGGCCTTGACGAAGTCCAGCAGTTGGCGCCGGGCGGTGGTCTTGGGCTGCACCCCGTAGCGGATGTTCGGGCGATCGAAGCCGCCCAGGAAACTGCGGCCGTCTTGGAGCGCCAGTCGGTCGATGATGTCTCTGCGCGTCGGCGCATCGGCCGTGGCGGTCAAGGCAACCCGGGGAATGGCGGGAAAGCGCTCGGCCAGCAGGCCCAGACGATGGTATTCGGGGCGGAAATCGTGCCCCCACTCGCTGATGCAGTGGGCCTCGTCGATGGCAAAAAGGCTGAGGCGGCAGTTGTCCAGGAGCTCGAGGAAGCCGTCCATCAGCAGCCGCTCCGGGGCGACATAGAGCAGGTCCAGGTCCTCCTGCTGCATGGCCCTTATCGCCTGTCGGCTGAGTTCGGCATCCTGGGCGGAGTTCAGGGTCGCTGCGCGCACACCCAGCTCCCGCAGCGCCGCCACCTGGTCCTGCATCAGGGCGATGAGCGGCGAGACCACGATGGCGGTTCCGGGCCGGGCCATGGCCGGAATCTGGTAGCAGAGCGACTTGCCGCTGCCCGTCGGCATGACGACCAGGGCATGCCCGCCGGCGCAGACCTGCCCCACCACGGCCTCCTGCAATCCCCGAAAGGAGGAAAAGCCGAACACCCGGCGCAGGATCGTCTGCGGATCGCCCGCCGCCTCGTGAATCTCCAGACTGGCCATGGCCCCCCGCATACCTGCCCAGGGGTGGCTTGGCCAGTGCCCGCTGGCAATCCTCCTGGCTTGCGTCCCCCGGTCTATTCCGCGAGGCCGCGATAGGGGCTGTGGTGGCGGTTGATCAGCTCGATTTCCTGGCGCACTTGGCGGCTCTCTCGGCGCAGGTAATCGGCCACGGCGCGCTCCAAGGCGGGATCGCGGATCAGGTGTGCGCTGCGGGTTTCCGTGGCCAGATAGCCGCGCTGCACCTTGTGCTCACCCTGGGCTCCGGCCTCGACCCGGCGCAGGCCGTGGGCGATGGCGTAGTCGATGGCTTGGTAGTAGCAGGTTTCGAAGTGCAGGAAGCGGTAGGTCTCGCTGCAGCCCCAGTTGCGTCCATAGAGCACGCCGTCGCCCACCAGGTTGAGTGCGCCGGCCAGAAGCTCGTCGCCGCGCTCCGCCACGATCAGCACCACGCGCTCCGCCAGGCGTTCTCCCAGGGTCTGGAAGAAGGGAAGGGTGAGATAGGGCTGACCCCATTTCCGGTCGGCGGTGTCCAGGTAGAAGCGGTGAAAGGCCGCCCAGTGCCGCTCCTGGATTTCGGGGCCGGTCAGGGCGCGGAAGGTCAGGTCCAGTTCGGCCACCTTGGCCCGTTCCTTGCGGATCGCCTTGCGCTTGCGGGAGACCAGCGCGGCCAGGAAGTCGTCGAAACCGGCGTAGTTGTCATTGTGCCAGTGGAACTGCCGGCCGATGCGCTGCAGGAAACCCGCCTCGCCCAGGGCATGCCACTCCTCTTCCTCCGGAAAGGTGACGTGCAGACTGGTCACGCCGTGGCGCCGCGCCACCTCCTCCAGCCCGGCGATCAGCAGGCCGCGCACCTGCGACTGGTCCGCCTCAGGGTGAACCAGCAGGCGTGGTCCGGTGACCGGCGTGAAAGGCACGCAGGCCTGGAGCTTAGGGTAGTAGCGGCCGCCGGCGCGTTCGTAGGCATCGGCCCAACCCCAGTCGAAGACATACTCCCCGAAGGAATGGCTCTTGAGGTAAAGCGGGACGGCTCCGACGAGGCGGCCCGTGGAGTCGCGCGCCAGCAGGTGCTGTGGCAGCCATCCGGTCTCGGCCGTCGCGCAGTCCGTCTCCTCCAGTGCGGAGAGAAAGGCGTGGGAGACGAAGGGGCAGCGCACACCGGCGCAGGCATCCCACTCGGAAGCCGATACCTGGGAAAGGCGCTCGATGACCTGGAGGGGGTGCTGGTCGGCACCGTCGGGCATGACGGCTTCTCCTTTCCTGGCCGACGCCGGCCGAGTCATGAGAGGATGACACCAGTGTGGAGCAGCGGGCCGGCAAAGCGAAAGGGGTCATGTGAGCGATTTCGGCGGCAATCCTGGTGGCGGGGCCTGGGGTGGAGGACTGTGGGGCGATCCCTGGGTTGTGGTGCGCCGTTCCCGTCTGCGCAGCGAGGCCGAACGCTATGCCCTGGTGCTGGCCGCCATGGGCATCACCAGCCGGCTGCATCGCGATGGTGAGTGGATCACGCTCTCGGTCGCGCCCCACCACGCCGCATCCGCTGAGCGCGAGATTGCCGCCTATGTGAAGGAGAACAGCCACCAGACTCCGGCTGCGCCCACCATCCGCCCCGGTCGCGAGGCCCTGCTGGGGGTGTTGGCCTATGCCTGCGTGCTCTTCTTCCTGCACGGCGCGGCGTTGCGCGGCGCCTTCGGCCTGGATTGGCTGTCTGCTGGCGCGGCCCAGGCGGGCTTGATCCTCGATGGGCAGATTTGGCGCACGGCAACGGCCCTGGGGCTCCACGGGGATGGCACGCACCTCCTGGGCAATCTGGCGCTGGGCGGCTTCTTCGGCTTTCTGCTCGCGCAGCTGCTGGGCGGCGGCCTGGCCTGGCTGGCGATCCTGCTGAGCGGTGCAGTGGGCAATCTGCTGGCGGCGGTCTTGCGGGCCAATGAGCAGACTTCCATCGGTGCCTCCACCGCGGTCTTTGCCGCGCTGGGCCTGCTCTGTGCCCTGTCATGGCGCCACCAGGCCCCGGCGCGCTTCCGGGGCTTGCGTCGCTGGCTGCCTTTCGCCGCGGGCGCGATGCTGCTCGCCTATCTTGGGATCGGTGGTGAGCGTACCGACGTGCTGGCACACGTCACTGGCTTCGCCGCCGGTGCCGGCGGCGGGTTCCTCCTCGCCCAGATCGGACCGCGCGTGCCGTTGGGCAGCGCAGCACAACTCGCCTATGCCCTGGCGACCGTGCTGCTCTTTGCCCTGGCTTGGCTGATCGCCCTGGCCGTCTGACCGGAATCAGGAGGCTGCTTCGACCACGGCGCAAGCGATGCGGTCGCCGGCCCCGCCGATCGGCTGGGAGCGGTGGTCGTCGCGATCTTCGTGAATGACGAAGGCGGCGCCGTTTTCCCCCAGCAGCGGCACGCGGCCATCTTCCCCACCGTTCTCGCTTAAGGTGACAAAACCGGTGAAAAGCTCGGCCTGAACGCTGCCATCCTCGTGGGCGAAGATGTTGGGCAGGTCGCCGGGATCGGGGCCATCAGGGTTGAGCAGCCCGTGCGGGCGTTCCTCGGGATTGATATGGCTGCCCGACGCCTGAAAGCCTTCGTCGTGATCCTCACAGGTGCCATTGGCATGGAGGTGCAGGCCGTGCGGGCCGGGCGGCAGGCCTTCGATTTGCAGCTGGATCAGCACACCCCTGGGCCCTTCCGTCAGCCGGGCCTCGCCGATCTCTTCTCCCTCGCGGTCGATGAAACGGGCACTGGCCTCCTCGGCGGCCACGGCGGCAGCAGAGGGCAGCGTCAGAGCGAGAACCGCCCCGCAGGCGGCAAGAAAGGTCGTTCGCATAGTCGATTCTCCCTGTCTTCTCATGCGGCATACAGGCCGCGTCGGTCAGGAGTTACCGGGCAAACGACACGGAAGGGAAGTGGGTTCCGAACTTGGAACCGGTGGTGCGGTGGAAGTGGCCTCCAGCAGCTTGATCGACTGCCGGAGGCCGTTTCCGACTCCGGTCGAGATTACTTCGCCGCGATCACCATGATCTCGACGGTGAACTTGGGCGCCGCCAGACGCGATTCGACGCAGGCGCGGGCCGGGGCGTTGCCTTCGGCGACCCAGGCGTCCCAGACCTCGTTCATCTCGTTGAAGCTGCTGATCTCGGAGAGCCAGATCTGCGCCGACAGCAAGCGGGTCTTGTCGGTCCCCGCCTCTGCCAGCAGGCGGTCGATGTTCTCCAGGATTTCCTGGGTCTGCTCGGCAACGGACTTGCCGGCGTTTTGATGCGCGACCTGACCGGCGAGGTAGATCGTATCATTGTGGACCACGGCCTGGCTCATGCGCTTGCCAACTTCGATGCGTTCGATGCTCATATTCAGTTCCTCCGGGTTTGCTTAAACAATGGTGATTATGTCGCGGAAACGGGGATGATCTCGCCGCTTTTCTGGGCGCCGGGGAGCAGATGCGGCAGGCAGGCCCGGGCCATCGCCTCGGGCGTCGGCAGGCTGTCGGCCGGCTCGCCGGGAAAAGCCTGCGTGCGCAGGCCGCTGCGGAACGGCGCGGGCATCAGGAGATTGGCGCGCACGCCGAATTTGCGGTTCTCGGCGGCATAGCTGCGCACCAGTTCCTCCAGGGCGGCCTTGCCGGCGTTGTAGAGACCCCAGAAGGCCTCGCCCTCGGCGGGGCGCGGGCAGGTGATGAAGGTTGCCTGACCGCCGTCGCCCTGACGCAGCAGCGGGTCGAGACTGCGCAGCAGGCGCCAGTTGGCGGTGAGATTGACCTTCAGGGTGTCGTCCCAGATCGAGGGCTTGAAGTGCCCGACCGGTGAGAGTGTGCCCAGGCTCGCGGCCGCGCCGATGAGCAGGTCGACCGTGCCGTAGCGCTCATTGAGGGCGCCGCCCAGGGCGTCGATGGCCTCCCCCTGGCGCAGGTCGAACGGCACCAGGAGGGGCTTGCGCCCGCCGGCGGCGCAGATCTCGTCGTCCAGTTCCTCGAGCGCGCCCACCGTGCGGCCGATCAGCACGCACTGGGCGCCTTCGGCGGCGAGGCAGGCGGCGAGCGCACGTCCCAGTCCGCGTGAGGCGCCGGTCACTACCGTCACCCGTCCTTCAAGGCGCCGATTCGCGTTTTCTGCTGTGCCCCTGCTTGCGGGCAGAGCCGTCTCTTCCGCCATCGTCAATCCCTAGCAATGGCCGTCTTCGTGACGGCCCGCGGAGCCTAGTCCGGCTGGGCTTGGCGTCAAGTCTGGTGCCGGTCTCGGCGGCAAGTGCCCGAAAAGATACCATAATCGATGTTGCGGCCGTTGCAGGCTTCTGCCATCGTTTCCCTGTCCCGGGGCTCCGGCGACATACAGCTCACGCAGTTATTCCTGCCGGTTGGACCCAGATCCAGAGTTCGCAACCCGGCTGATAAAGCATGAAACTAGGGAGGGGGCATGGTTCTCACGTTTGTCATCCTGTGTGGCCTCATTGGTGTGGCCTACGGGATTTGGGCGTCTCGTTCCGTTCTGTCGGCCAGCGCCGGCACGCAGCGCATGCAGGAGATCGCCGCAGCCATCCAGGAAGGCGCCCGCGCCTACCTGAACCGCCAGTATCGCACCATCGCCATCGTCGGTGCAGTGCTCTTTGTGGTGATCGCACTTCTGCTGACCATCGAAGTTGCGCTGGGCTTCGTGATCGGCGCGGTGCTCTCCGCGGCAGCCGGGTACATCGGCATGTACGTCTCGGTGCGTGCCAATGTGCGCACCACGGAAGCGGCCCGTCAGGGGCTGGCGCAGGGGCTGGCCATTTCCTTCCGCTCAGGCGCAGTGACGGGCCTGCTCGTGGCCGGTCTCGCGCTCTTGTCCGTGGCCGGCTACTACGTCCTGCTGCTGGCCCTGGGGGCCGAGGGGCGCTCGATCATCGACGGCCTCGTGGCGCTCGGCTTCGGTGCCTCGCTGATTTCCATCTTTGCCCGTCTCGGCGGTGGCATCTTCACCAAGGGTGCAGATGTGGGTGCCGATCTCGTGGGCAAGGTCGAAGCCGGCATTCCCGAGGACGATCCCCGCAATCCCGCCGTCATCGCCGACAATGTGGGCGACAACGTGGGCGACTGCGCCGGCATGGCGGCCGACCTTTTCGAAACCTACGCGGTCACCGTGGTGGCGACCATGGTCCTGGCCTCGATCTACTTCGGGGCTGCCTCCGGAGTCTTTCTCTATCCGCTGGTGATTGGGGCGGTCTGCATTCTCGCGTCCATCGCCGGCACTTTCTTTGTCAAGCTGGGCTCGAGCAACAACATCATGGGGGCGCTCTACAAGGGCTTCGTCGCCACTGCCCTGATCTCACTCGTGCTCCTGCTCCCGGCCACGGCTTTCATGGTCGGGCTGGGCACCAGCTACGAGGCTGCCGGAAGCACTTTCACCGGCTGGAGTCTCTACTTCTGTGGCATCACCGGCCTGGTGGTGACCGGGCTCATCATTGTGGTGACGGAGTACTACACCAGCACGGAGTATCGCCCCGTGCGCTCCGTGGCCAAGGCCTCGGAAACGGGGCACGCCACCAACGTGATTCAAGGCCTGGCGGTGTCGCTGGAGGCGACAGCGCTGCCGGCGCTGATCATCGTTGCCGGCATCGTCGTCACCTACCTGCTGGCCGGCCTGTTCGGCATCGCCATCGCGGTGACGACCATGCTGGCGCTCGCGGGCATGGTGGTGGCGCTGGATGCCTATGGTCCGGTCACCGACAATGCCGGCGGCATTGCCGAGATGGCCGACCTCGAGGCCTCGGTGCGTGAGACCACGGATGCGCTCGACGCCGTGGGCAACACCACCAAGGCGGTCACCAAGGGTTACGCCATCGGATCCGCCGGTCTCGGTGCTCTGGTCCTCTTCACGGCCTATACCGAGGATCTTGCCTACTTCACCCGGAATGCGGCCGACTATCCCTTCTTCCAGGGCGTGGTGGTCGACTTCAGCCTCTCCAATCCCTGGGTCGTGGTCGGCCTGTTCGTCGGTGGCCTGCTGCCCTTCCTCTTCGGATCCATGGGCATGCAGGCGGTCGGCCGGGCCGGCGGTGCGGTGGTCGAGGAGGTGCGTCGTCAGTTCCGGGAAATCCCGGGCATCATGGAAGGCACGGCCAAGCCGGAATACGGCCGCTGTGTCGACATGCTGACCAAGGCGGCGATCAAGGAGATGGTGATTCCCTCCATGCTCCCGGTGCTCTCGCCCATCGTGCTCTTCCTGATCATGTGGGCGATAGCCGGCACGTCAGCCGCACTGTCGTCGGTGGGCGCCATGCTGCTGGGCGTGATCGTCACCGGACTCTTCGTGGCGATTTCCATGACCGCCGGTGGCGGGGCCTGGGATAACGCCAAGAAGTACATCGAGGACGGTCATCACGGCGGCAAGGGCTCAGAAGCCCACAAGGCCGCGGTGACCGGTGATACCGTGGGTGATCCCTACAAGGACACCGCAGGCCCTGCGGTCAATCCGATGATCAAGATCACCAACGTGGTCGCCCTGCTGTTGCTGGCCGTGCTCGCGCAGTGAGTCTGGCGACAAGTACGAATAAGCCTCCGGGAGCTGCGGTTCCCGGAGGCTTTTTCTTTGGGGGGGGCGCTTGCTGGGCCGGTCAGAGGTCCGGCGCGTCGATCTGCGGCAGGCTGTCGGGCACCTCGAGCGGCGCACCGGTCTGTGCGCGGAGTTCGTCCACGGTTATGCCGGGTGCGATTTCCAGCAGGCGGAAACCGCTTGGCGTCAGCTCGATCAGGCCGAGATTGCTGTAGATGCGGCGCACCACGCCCTGGCCCGTCAACGGATAGCTGCACTGTTCCACCAGCTTCGGCGCGCCGTCGCGGGTGGTGTGTTCGCTCAGCACCCAGATGGCGCGTGCACCGGCCACCAGGTCCATCGCCCCGCCCACCGCCGGCACGGCATCGGCGGCACCGGTGGACCAGTTGGCGATGTCGCCGTTGGCGGCCACCTGCATGGCGCCCAGGATGCAGACGTCGATGTGCCCGCCGCGGATCATGGCGAAGCTGTCGGCGTGGTGGAAGAAGGAAGCGCCGGGCAGCAGGGTCACCGGCTTCTTGCCCGCATTGATCAGCTCGGGGTCTTCCTGTCCGGCCGGGGGCGGCGGGCCGAAGCCCAGCAGGCCGTTTTCGCTGTGGTAGAGCAGTTCACGCCCGTCGGGCACGTAGCTCGCGACCAGTTCCGGCATGCCGATGCCCAGGTTCACCACGGCGCCATCCTGCAGGTCCTGCGCCGCGCGCCAGGCCATCTGCTTGCGGCTCAGCCCCAGGCGCTTTGCTTGCGTTTCGCTCATGGATAGCTTGCTCCCTGCGCCACCAGTTCGGACTCCACCAGGGGCTTCGACACCTCGACCAGGCGCTTCACGAAGACGCCCGGCGTGACGACCTGCTCCGGATCGAGCTCGCCCGGCTCCACCAGGCGGCGCACCTGCACGATGGCGGTTTCGGCGGCCATGCACATGATCGGCCCGAAGTTACGCGCCACCTTGTTGTAGGCGAGGTTGCCGAAGCGGTCGGCCCGCTCCGCCTTGACCAGCGCGAAGTCGGCGCGCAGGCCGCGTTCCAGCACATAGCGCCGGCCGTCGAATTCGCGCTCCTCCTTGCCCTCGGCCAGCGGCGTGCCGACCGAGGTGGGGGTGTAGAAGGCCGGGATGCCGGCGCCGCCGGCGCGGATGCGCTCGGCCAGCGTGCCTTGCGGCACCAGCTCCAGCTCGATCTTGCCGGCGCGGTAGAGCTCGGTGAAGACCCGGGAGTGGGAGGAGCGCGGGTAGCTGCAGATCACCTTGCGCACGCGCCCGGCGGCGATCAGCGCCGCCAGCCCCACCTGTCCGTTGCCGGCATTGTTATTGACCACGGTGAGCTCGCGCGCGCCCTGGTCGATCACGGCGTGGATGAGCTCGATCGGGCTGCCGGCCTCGCCGAAGCCGCCGATGAGCAGCGTCGCGCCGTCCTTGATGTCGTTGACCGCCTCCGGGATCGAGCGGCGGATCTTGTTGATCATGCGGAACTTCCGTCAGAAACCGAGGGAATCGCGGGTGCGATGGTACCAGACCGCGACGGGGAGGAACCATGGGCGGCCGTGATAGAGGGGCCGCGTGGGGAAGTCCAGTCCGTCCAGGGCCGTGGCGCCGTCGCCCGCCCCCAGAACCTGCCGCCCCAGCTTCATGCCCAGATAGCCCGAAAGCCCGACGCCGGAGCCGCAATAGCCCATGGCATAGTGCAGGCCCTCGTGCCGACCGATGTGCGGCAGCTCGTCGAAGCTATAGGCGACGAAGCCGGACCAGGAGTGGGTGATGCGCGTCTCACGCAGCTCCGGGAAGAGCGCCGTCATGGACTGGTGCAGCCGGCGCCCGCTGGTATGCGCATGGGTCTCCCCGTGAGAGACGCGCCCGCCGAAGAGGATGCGCCGGCCGTCCGGGCTGCTGCGGTAGTAGTAGACCACCTTGCGGCTGTCCGTGACCGTGCGCTGCCGGGGCATCAGGCGCTGCATGACCGCGGGAGCCAGCGGCTCGGTGGCGATGATGTAGCTGCCGATCGGAATGACCCGGCGGCGCAGCCAGGGCTGGGCCGGGCCGCTGTAGCCGTTGGTCGCCATCACGACTTCCTCGGCCTGCAGGCTGCCGGCACTGGTCTGCAGCCGCCAGCCGCCGGCCTCGCGCTGCAGCTCCAGCAGGCGGCAGGGCGCGACCACCGAGGCGCCGGCTTCCTGCGCCCGGACCAGCAGTCCGCGCAGATAGCGCGCCGGGTCCAGGCTGGCGTGGCGGGTGAAGACCAGGCCGCCGTGGTAGGCATCGGTGCCGATCTCCTCGCGCTGCTGTTCGCGCGGCACGATGCGGATGTCGCCGCGCTCCAGCTCCGGGCCCTCGCCGTAGCGGCGCAGCAAGCGCCGGAAGGCGGCCGGCGAGTGGGCGCCGTGGAACTTGCCGCAGACCCGGTAGGCGCAGTCGATCTCCTCCTCGGCGATGAAGCGCCCGGTCCAGGCTAGGGACTCGCGGCCCAGCTCAATGATGGCCGCCGCCCGCTCCGGGCCGTAGCGTTGGGTCAGGCTGGCAAGATCGGGCTTGAGGCCGGAGGAGACTTGCCCGCCATTGCGGCTGCTGCAGCCCCAGCCCGGCGCCTCGGCATCGATCACCAGCACCTGCCGCTCGCCGCGCGCGATCTGCAGCGCCGCATTCAACCCGGTATAGCCGGCCCCGACCACCACCACCTCGGCCCGCTCGGGCAGAGGTCGCCCCTCGTCCGGCAGAGGCTCCAGCCCCTCCCACCAATAGGGCGTAAGGCGCAAGGCAGCGTCTGCGGACTCGGACATGGGCGCTCCTGGAACGAGTGTTGAGGGGCGGCGGATCATGGCCCAGGCGGTCGGGAGCGGCCAGGGGGTTCTCACGCTGCTTTGGCTTTTCGCACCGCAGCATGTGAATTGAAGTTGACCATAATTGCGGCGGGAGGCTTCCTGCGCGCCGAGGAGCAAACGATCAAGGGCAGCGGTGATGATGACGAAAGACTACGGCACGGAGGCGCTTGCCGCCGTTCACGAAACGGCGCAGGGACTTCATGAAGCCGGGGTGATGGCAAAGCGCACCCTCAAGGAGTTTGACGCGCTTTGCCTTACACCGGTCGAAGATTTGGCGCCGGAGCAGATCCGGGAGATTCGCTTGCGCGAAGGGGCCAGCCAGGCGGTCTTCGCGCGCTATCTCAACGTAACCACCGGTCTCGTCAGCCAGTGGGAACGCGGCGAGAAACGGCCGCGCGGCGCTTCGCTCAAACTCCTGACCTTGGTAGCGCGCAAGGGGCTGCAGGCGGTGGCTTGAGATGTGGGCGGGGCAAGGTGTCGCGCCCCGTCATCGCGAGGAGGCGTAGCCGCCGTGGCGATCCAGGGCGGTTTGCTTGTGGCCCTGGATTGTCGCGCTCCCTGCGGTCGCTCGCAATGACGGTGGGGATAGATAGAATTGCACGACAAGGTGGTGGTTTGCGGCTGCGCGTTCTCCGGTAACCGGCGGCCTCATCAGCCGTGAAGTCAGGGCCCAGCCCCCGCGCAATCCCGCACGATCTCCCCAATCCTCCGCATCGTCTCCATCACCCGGTCCAGGCAATCCATCTCCGGGTGCCAGTTCGCAATGGCGCAGTAGGCCAAGGTGCGGCGGTCGGTGATCAGGCCGGCGTCGGCGCGTACGCCGGCGTCGCTGCCGGTCTTGTTGCAGAGGCGGGGGGCCTCGTTGCCCGCGGTATGCGCCAGGGGGTCGAGATGGAAGGCGGCGGCGAGCATCGAGAGGTCGACGCCGCTTGCGAGCCACTGGGCGACCCGGCTGTCGACGGTGGGGGAGAAGAGCTGGCGGCGGTGCAGTCGCGCGAAGAGGTCGGCCCAGTCTGCTGCGCGGCCCAGGCTGATCGTCGGCGGGTCGTCCGGCCCGCGGTCGTCGCGCACGCAGTCCTCAAGACGGCTTTCCGGATACCCCAGGGCGCGCCCGCGCGCCTGGACGGCCGCGAGCGTCACCCGCTGCAGCAGGGCGTTGGTGGCCCAGTTGTCGCTGACCGCGGCCACCAGCAGCGCGGCATCGGCGAGCGGCAGTGTGTTGCTTTGCAGGTGCTGCCAGAGGCCGGAATCCGCGACCCGGGACACACTGCGGCGATCGAGCGGCTCGTCCGCTTGAAGCGATCCCGCTTCGAGGCGGGCGGCGATCTCCAGCAGCAGGAAGACCTTGGCCAGGCTGGCGGTCTTCAAGGTTTGCCCCGGCGCGGCGGAGGCGATCACCGCGCCGTCGGCGACATCAACAACCTTGATGGACCAGGCGACCGCGGGCGTGCGGCCCAGCAGTTCCGCCAGGGCTGCGCTGTGTTCCTGCTCGCTCATCGTCTTCCCCCCGTCATGGTGCGTGGCAGGACGCCGGCACGCGGCGTGCTTGTCAATGCGACACGGGGTCAAGGAGCGGTCAGGTCAATGCTATGCTGGGGCGACGCAATCCGGACTTTTCCGCCCCTGGCCCTGGGCAGCCGCGATTGCGCCGGGTGCTCGCCATGCCGGGGTAAGGGCATAGTCGCACGCAGTCTCGGCGTAGCGTGCGGCCGGCGGCACCTGGGCCTCGCGCAGTGCTGCGTCGACGTGACCCAGCACCGAGTCCCGGCAGTCGATTTCTTCGGCAAAGCTGGGCACCCAGTAGCGCACGGTGTAGCGGATGCCGGAGCGCTCATAGGCGACCGCACGGGCATCGGGCTTCGGGTCGTTCAGCGCCAGTTCCGAACGCGCCGCCGCGCCCGCGAGCAGGTTGCGCGCGTCGGGAATTGGCAGTTCGTGCGGCAGCAGAATTTGGAGCTGTGCCCGATAGTTGCGGCGCGGTGCGCTGTAGTTGGTCAGGCGCTGGCGCGCGATCTGGCTGTTCGGCAGGATCATGTAGGTGGAATCGCGCGTCTGCAGCCGCGTGGTCCGCCAGCCGATCTCGATGATGCGCCCCTTCGACGCCCCGTCGATGTCGACCCAGTCACCAATCCGATAGGGTGCGTCGAGCCCGAGCGCGATACCGGAAAAGGCGTCGGCCACCACGTTGCGGATGGCGAAGCCGATCACCGCCAGCACCAGGCCGGAACTTGCAAGCGCGCCGCTCATGGACTGGCCGAGAAAGAGCATGATAGTGGCCACGAGCGCCGCGATGAAGAAGGCTGCGGCGACGAGTTCCTTCAGCAGCCGGGGGACGCGCCGGCCGGTCGTGGCCGAGCGCTCCAGCGCCAGCCCTACGAGGCGCCCGGCCAGCCAGGCCCAGGCGAAATAGGAGAAGCTGCCGGCGGCCCGGCGCAAGGTCTCCTGCGCCAGCCCGATCTCGTGCGCGACGGCTTCGTAGGTGAAGAACATGACGATGCTGGCCAGGGTCGCCACCGCTGGCCACGCAAGGTGCCGGAGCACGCGCCACCCGCGTCCCGAAGACTGCGATTTCTTGCTGCTGGTCATGCGGACTCCTTTCCCCGGGGTGGCGAAACGGCCGCATCGGAAGGGGAAGGTTGTCGCGGCGCGTGGCACCAGGGGCAGCGATGCGCTGCGGCGGGCAGCCTCGCTTCGCAGTTCCGACAAATGAGACCCATCGCGCCGCGCCGTGCCACGCCTCCACCTCCCACAATAATAGGGCCGGCTGCTTCGAAAAGCAGCCGGCCCGGCGCTCCGCCCTGGGCAGGGTGCGCAACCATAAAGGCTGCGCTCACTGCCAGCCGGCGAGCGCCTGTTCAGACGATGTACGAAGAAACCCCGGGCAACTGCCCCGTACTCGGGATCACAATCATAGATATAGGCGGTATTTTATAAGTTTCAAGCGTTTAAAGGCAGTTCTTCACGGCGGGCTCTTTTCTCCGGCGAATGCGAAGCCCGGTTCAGATCGGATGCGTGATCTTCCTGGGATGTCTTGAAAAACCCATCAGATGGATTATGGTACGTCAATGGTCGTCGTTCACCGCGCGCACGGATTCAGGTGCGTGATTTACACCGCTGACCACACCCCGGCGCATGTACATATCACCGGAGCGGGACAGGCAAAGGTGAATCTGTTCGGGCCGGACGGCCGACCAGAGTTGGTCTCTGTCGTGGGCATCAAGCCGGCGGAAATTCGGCGATTGATGTCAGAGGTTGTCGAACGCCGCGACGAGTTTATGAACGAATGGGAGCGTATCCATGGCACAGGTGACTGACGCGGAGTTCGCGGCTGCGGAAGCCCGTGGCCAAGCGATGCTGGAAAGGGAGCCTCGGGCCCGGTTCGCTCAGTACGACCGGAAAACCGGGCGGGTGACGGTCGAATTGGTGAACGGCTGCAGCTACCTCTTCCCGACCGATCTCGTTCAAGACCTGAGCGATGCCAGCCCCGAAGATCTCGCGGATGTCCAGGTCGATGGCATGGGTTTCAATCTGCACTGGCCCAAGCTTGACGTCGATCTCTACGTTCCGGCGCTCGTGGCAGGCGTGTTCGGCACGCGCGACTGGATGAGAAAGGCGCTCGCACGCCATGCGGGCAGTTCGACCTCTGCGGCGAAGGCGGCGGCGGCGCGCGAGAATGGTCGCAAGGGCGGACGGCCGCGCAAGCAGGCGTAATCAATCGCGAAGTGCATGAATGGGGAAGAGCCAGAGCATGGTGGGCGCGGCTGGGATTGAACCAGCGACCCCTGCCGTGTGAATACGGGTTTACCCCTTTTACCCTTGCTGACACGCTGACACCCCCGGCACAAAATCGTTGTAAAAGCCTATGTTAGTGGCAAACTGCAAGGCAGTGGTTAGCGCCCGCTGACACCTGTTTTTGCTGACACGTGCTGACATGGTGCTGACACAGGACGCTGACACGGGGGAGCGACATGGCGATCAAACTGACCAAAACGACAGTCGGCGAGGCCAAGCCTACGGGCAAACGATACATCTTGTGGGATATCGAAATTAAGGGCTTCGGGCTCCTGGTCCTGCCCACCGGCATCAAGTCCTATCTGTTCAACTACCGCACGCCCGAGGGCAAAGAGCGGCGCATCACCATCGGCAAGGCAACGGACTGGACCGCAGCCGAGGCACGCAAGCAGGCGGACAAGTACAAAGACGCGGTGAAACTGGGCTTGGACCCTTTGGGCAAAAAGCGAGAAGCACGGCAATCCATCACCGTTAGCGAACTGCTCGACGCCTACCTTGCCAGCGCCAAGTTCGGGGAAAAGGCAGAGTCAACCAAGGCGACCGACAAGGGACGCATCGACCGGCACTTAAAACCCCTGATGGGCAAGGTGTATGTGGAAAAGCTGACCAGCGAGGGGGTCAGGAAAATGCACCGCGACATCAAGGCCGGGAAGACCAGCGCCAAGGTAAAGACGAAGGCGCGCGGTCTGGCACGGGTGCAAGGCGGCGAGGGCACTGCAAACAAAGCTGTCAGGCTGCTCAGCGCGGCGATCAACTGGGCAATGTCCGAGGGTCTGCTGGCAAAGCTTACTAAGAACCCAAGCGAGGGGGTGAAGCTGGGCTCCGACGGGCAACGCGATACCATCTTGGCAGACGCCGAGGACTACAAGCGACTGTTTGAAACCCTGGACCGACTGCAAGAGGAACGCAGGCTGCGCCCTGCCGTGGCAGACGCGATCCGCGTCATCGCGCTGACCGGCGCGCGTAGGGGCGAAATCGCCGGTCTCAAATGGCAGCACGTGCATCTTGATAAGGGCCGCATCACCCTCCCGCCTGCAAGTCACAAGTCCGGCAGCAGGACCGGCAAGGCGCGCATCATAGGTCTGCCGACGCTGGCGCAGGAGATCATTAAGCGGCAGCCACAGGGCGAGCCGCACGACTATGTTTTCGCGCCACGCAAGGGTGAGGGGGTAGCTAACTTGTCCAAGCCCTGGCGTCTTGTAAGGGTCGAGGCGCAGCTACCAGACGGGATCGGGCTGCATGGGCTGCGCCACAGTCTGGCAAGCCAAATGGCTATGCAGGGCGCGCAGGCGGCGGAGATCATGACTGCGCTGGGGCATAGCCAACTCAGCACCGCGCAGCGGTATATCCATTGGGCGGAGGACCAGCACCAGAGCCTTGCAGAGCGTGCTGCGGGCGTGGTCATCGCTGGGGCAACCAGCGCCCAAGCCAAGCCCAAACGGGTCCGGCTCGACCCTACCAAGCGAAAGTGACCGCGTTTATATAAGCACGCGGAAAACATCTGTTTTCCAGAGACTTAGGGGGCTTTTTAGCCCCCATTATTTTTCTGCTAACGCGCGACTGTATTACATACGCAGTGACAGCGTTACGCAGAGGGTAAACGACAGTGCAAAAGTACCTTACCAGAAAAGAGGCGGCGGAGTTCCTGACCGAGCGCGGGATGCCGATATCCTGGCGTAGCTTGGGCAAGTTTGCCACGCGGGGCGGCGGGCCGACCTACCGTATCTTTGGGTTCCGCGCTCTTTACAGGCCGGACGACCTGCTTGAATGGGCCGAAGGCAGGATGAGCGAACCGCGCGAAAACACTGCGGGGCAACCGGCGCGCAGCAAGCGAGTCAGGCTATAGGCCATGACGTTACGCCAACTTATTTTGCGTAACATAAATAAACACCAAGCATAGACTCTTTTTGTTCTGGGTTGACGATAAGAAACGGCTGAACTATGGATGAAGGTATTCCGCAATTGGAGGATACGGCATGGATAAGGCAATGCTTGAGCGCATAAAAGATAAGGAACTTAGGAATTGCAGGTGGTTTGGACCATACGCCAAGCAACCAATTAAGAAAAAACAGGCGACTAAGATAAGAACACGGCCTGTTAAGCGAAATGAATGCAAGTAAATAATCGTATGAATTTAGCATAACGATGCTAAAATACCCTCCAGTGATTGTTTTATCCTGGAGGGTATTTTCATGTCTGACGCCAAGATTGGAGCCGTACATGCCGAAGCCTCGCTTGGCGTTGCTTCCTGGCAAAAGAGTCTAGATCAACTGAGCCGCAGCACGCGGGTCGCAACCACTAGAGTCAATAAAGAGTTTCAAACCACCACGACCGCAACGCAAAGGCTCGAAAGGTCGATGGGGAACCTTGCCAGGGCCGCAGCCGGGCCATTGGCAGCCGCGCTGAGCGTGAGAACCGTGCAGCGGTTTACCGCCGAGACATTAAAGAGTGCCGACGCCCTGCAGAAGATGTCTCGGCAGGTCGGGCTCGGCACGTCGGAGTTCCAAAGCTACAGCCAAGCGGCTGAGCGCGCCGGGATGCAGACCAATAACTTTGAGCGGTCCCTGGGCACGTTTGCCCAGCGTGTGGGCGAAGCCCGTAAGGAGCAGGGCAGCCTAAACACGGCGCTCAAAGACACCGATAAAGCCCTGCTCGACAACGTGAAGAACGCCAAGAACCAACGCGAAGCCCTGGAACTGATGGCCGACGCCATCGCCGGCGCGGAAGACCAGACCGAGCGCCTACGTCTGGCCAATGCTGCGTTTGGCCGACAGGGCCGCGAAATGGTTGAGTTTTTGCAACACGGGCGCGAGGGGCTGAGGCAATACGAGCAACGTGCGCAGGCCCTGGGCCATGTCCTAAGCAAGGAAGCCCTCGATGGTGTTGAGGACTTCAATGATGCAGTCGCCGACCTAAACAAAACCATCCGCACGCAGATCCAGGAAGGTCTGCTGACCACCTTCACCAAGGACACCGGGGCACTAAGCGAAGTAGCCAAGGATAAGGACTTCCATCAGGGCTTGCAGGCTATTGGGGGCGGCATCGCTTGGATAGGTCAGCAGGCTGCGGGCACTGTAACGCAGCTTGGGAATGTCGTCGAACTCATGAATGACCCAAGCTGGGCCAACTTCCGCGCAGTCATGCAGACGGGCATTGGTGGCTTGGCGCAGGGGGCTGCACAGACGGTCGGGGGATGGTTCGGCGACAGCAAGCCGGAGACCATGCTTGAGGCTGCAAAGCAGCTACAGGCTGTGCAGGAGCGCATCGCGGAGACCGAGCGCACCATCGCACAGTATAGGGCACAAGGGTACGAGTCTGGCGCACAGGAGGCCGAGCGGCAGCTTGCATCACTGCGGCAGCAAGAAGCCGCTATCCACGGGCAAATGGCAGCCCTGGATGAACTGGGCACCGCACGCGAGCGCAACACAGACGCCACGCTCGACGCCATTGTCGTCACGGGGCAGGCGACCGAGGCGACCGACACGGACACCGAGTCCAACAACGCCAACACCAATTCTCTTGGCGGGCGGGCCAGTGCAGTCAGTCAGCTCGAAGCCTCCTACGAAGCATTGGAAGCCAGACTGGACCCCCTTGGCGCTGCCCATGATGAGTTCAACGGCCACATGGAAACGCTGAACAAGGCCCTAGATGCTGGCATCGTGGGTTACGGGGAATATCTACAGCAAGTCGCCCGGCTGGAGTCGGTTTACGCGGACACCCTCGATCCGCTGGCCGCTACCCTGGAGGGCTTGGACGAGCAAATCAAACTGACCCGGATGAGTAGCGAGGAAGCGGCGATCTACTCCGACGTGCAGGCCCACGTTAACGAACTCCGCGCGCAGGGTGTGGAGCTGACAGCAGCCGAGATCGACGCCATCGAAGGCAAAGTAAGGGCCTTGCACCGGGAGCGCGGCGCACTCGATAGAAACGCAGCCTCCATGCAACGCTATGGCTCGGCGCAAAGCTCCATGGGCATGGGGATTGATGGGTTCACCAACAAGCTCTTCGACGCGATTACAGACCCGTCGAAGTGGAACATGGATAGTGTCAGGGGCATGGCAAATGACCTCGCTATGGACTTCTTCCAGGTCGGGATGAGCGAGGCACTAGGCGGCGCTGCGGGCAGTGGCATGGGCCAGGGCATCAGCAGCGTCCTGGGCGGCATCCTGGGCCAATCGGGTGCCCGACCTGCTGGCCAGTCTGGCGGGAACATCCTCAACGACCTGTTCAGCGTCGGCACCAGCATGGCGGGCTTCGTCGAAATGGGGCGTGGCAACGGATTCCTAGGCGAGCTGCTCAGTATCCCGATCGGAGGCATGTCTGCGGGCACCACGCTCACCCCATACGTTGTAGACGAGGTTGCGCTCACCGACGAGCAGCGCACCCAAATACTTTCTTACCTAAAAGGAAATAGTGATGAGCCTTGTAGCCGCTTTTGTGAACAGCACGGATGCGTTTCTAGTGAGCGACACTGCGGCGTATCAGGGGCGCGATCCACAATTTCACTTTCCGAAGGTGTTCTACTTACCGCATCATAACCTTGCTTTTGGTGGGGTTGGTTCCTGCTATGTTTTACTCAAAATGTATGAGTATCTTTGTGGCCAGACGTTATTTCGCGGCTTTGACGATGCTGCACAGGTGGTAAAACCCCTACTAATGCAAGCCAATGCCGAGTTTAAGAAGTCTCTTGGTGCCGAAGCTGATAACTTTAATTTCCACGACGTGAATGCACCCAAGGAACCGGCAAGCGTAAATACGATATACAACGTGCTTGTACTTGTAGGGTACAGCCTAACACTTAAACGAATGGCCGCTCTGGTTTTTGACGATCAGCCCACCACGGAGACGCAGTTGAGCGAGGGCTTGATATGCGTGCCTGCCGTCCCGCCGGACCTGCTCAACGTTTTCCAGCATTACGCGCAGACGGACCCGCAGCACGCCCTGATCGCCACAGCGGAAGCCCAGCACGCGGGCATGAAGAACGAGCTAGGACACTTCGGAAGTGGGGGCAAATTGGTCTGCCATCATGTTATGGAACATGAAGCAACGTGCAAGACTATACACCATTTTGACAATAACGCGGAGTTCTCACAAAGGTTAAAGGAAAAACAGCATGAGCATTGAGAGCACGGCATTGGAAAGCTGTCTGGCGTCCGGCAGTGATTTCTATCCGGAGATTCAGACAATAAGGCAACTACAAAAGGAAATAGAGGCGGGTGCCTTCGAGGCGCTGCCGCTGTCTGAGCAGGCGAGACTTATTAGGAAAATGCTGTCTGGTCTGTCTGCTATTTCCCGGCGCATGGTCGAATTGGGGCAAAACGAAATGAAGCCCCACCTACGGAACTTGGATCATTTTTGTATTGCAGTAAACGGCGGATACCTACGCAGCATGCCAAATGCCGAGCGCAAGGCACTGATGGCCACGCTAGTTGGACTTCTTTTGGACGTTTCGACGACCGCTATTTTGGCGGGCAAGTATTAAGCTAGGATAAGCGGAGGTAGACCGATGGCGGGGAAAGAGTACGATTATTCCGAGTACTTGCGAAAGCCGCAACCGCAGTTGGACTGGGCCAAGCGTAGGTGCCTGGGCTGCGATACAATGTTTAATTCGTCTTGGATTGGAAACCGACTCTGCAATCCATGCAAGGGAATCGTTGATAACAGGCAGAAGAACACAGGATGGAGCCGGGGAACGAATCGAGACAGGGGGGAGGTCCGAACGGAGCGGCGGTTCGTCCTACCCTTGGACCAAAAGTGGAACGATTTCAGCTTTCAGCGGAAGCGGAAGGTTAGGCGGGTGCGGTTGCCCGAGACGCAGGCTGCGGAGTGAGCCATGTTGACGATTCGGCGCCATGCGACTACGCTGGACGCATAATTACTAATATAGAATATTATAACTTTTTCTTTGTGACATAAAAATTTCCCCCCGCTGGCCAGGGCAGGTAAGCGAGGGGAAATAAAGGAACAACGATGGTTATTACATTAGCCCCACCTCGCCTCCCAGTCAACAGCCCTGTGCTTGCCTATGTGGACACTATTGCGGTCTACATCAGCCGGGCCAAACTTGCCTACAACAGAACGATATTTAGCGAGTTGTCAGACGCGAACCAAGGTAGGTTCCAGAAGTGCGTTGTACAGCCCCAAGGCTGGGCAGACCCGCTCGGGTGGTACGTGACCCTGCATCAACCCACCCATGCCACGCTGGCAGCCCTAGCACGCCATAGGCTGCCCCTGTCACGCTGCCACATAGCCATCGACGTAGACCCCGACCACGGTCACACCCTGGCGCACGCGACCGTGCAGAAATGGCACGGCAAGCGGCAGACATACCAGTACGAGGCCTCCACCTATTGGGCTGCCGATGCCAGCACGGGGCGAAACCTGTCTTACTACGGGGACCGGGCTAGCAAGGTAACGGGCACGCGCTGCGGTCACTTAGAATTACGATTCAACGGTAGGAAGGCAACGCGACGTGCAGGGCTAGACAATCCCCGAACGATACTGGACGACATCGACCTGGATGCACTGCTCGGCCGACAGATTCGCTTTTTGAAAATGAACCACACCAAGCTAGGGCGGCGATTGGATAAGCTGGCGCAGACCGTAAAGTGGAAGCGGAGGCGGTCTGGTCGCGTGTCGTCTATCCGCCAGGAGCAAGAGCGCCGTCATCTACGTAGGTTATCCAGGCTGGGCAGCACGGAAACACAGACAGCACGATATGCCAGTTTTGACGATGTGCCAGTGCAGCTTATCCAAGACTACTGCCCACACCTTAGAACCTGTCTGGACCCCCTAGAATACCCCCATGGAAACGCCCCACAGACATAGTTAAGTGACCACCCTTACCATTTTGCCTGGATCCCATTGATATTATTGACAAAAACAGCACCCCTATTTTTACCACGCACCCCACAATGTTAGATACACCTAGCGAAGCTAGTAACATCAATTATTGGAGTGGTAGTGGGGTAACTATGGTGGGTCTGTAGTGGGTAGGGGTAGGTGTAGCTATGTAGTGTTGTCAGTGTCCCTAGTCCAGTCCCTAGTCCTATCCATACTACTACCATTGTCCCACACCCCACACTTATATTCCTTAGTACAGACCACACCCATAGAAACTATTTCCACCCCCACTAAAATAATCCACACTACGTAGCCACACCCCATAACTACGCCTATAGATGTCACCTACATCCCATATTGAGCTGTAGACCGGAGTCTATTGGCTTGTGGAAGGTGTCCGGCGGGATGCTCACCCTGGCACAAGTAACCCCGCGTTCGCACGGCCACCGATATGCCGCGCCTTTGCCAGTGGTAAAGTATAGATAAGACGTGGCGCAGGCGATACTTGACGCAGTAACTATATCATGCTTATATATGTCCTGGGTCGAGATGTTTGATATACCTCCTTCCTTTTACGTACTTAGGGCGACTTGGCTACCTCCGAAGCAGTCAAGTCGCCCTATTTCTTTGTCCTATTGTGACGGTCGTTTGGCAGGTCACGGCCAGGTTAACCCCGCGCCCAATCGGATGATGCGAGAGTTGCTGCAAAGCTTGCCATCCCCAGTAGAATGGGCGAGGCTGCCCGTGTCGATGCACGCAGACCGCAACCAAGGGTGCGAGAGATGAGGAAAACCATCCTGGCCGCAGCACTTGCGCTCATGCCCGTGTCGGCTGGGGCAGAAGAGACGAAAATGGATTTCCTCACATGCGGACCAGCCGAGGAGTATGCCTGGGAGATCATGGCTGCGCGCCAAAGGGGTGTTTCTATTGGCGACGTGATGCTTCTAACTGACGTTATGGAAGAGGGGTTTTGGAAGCAATACCTTAAAAGCATGACCATAGCTGCGTACCGATTTCCGGTAGCCGATAGCGAACAGGGTAAATATGAGTTGGTCAGTGACTTTGCAAATAAAGTAGCAATAGAATGCTACGAAGCGTTATATTCAATAAATTAATCCTATATCATTCATCATCGCTTTTTTTATTATACCTTTCTATAGTTCGCCTAATTGCATACCCTCTGTCATGGTGTATACCATACTCTGCAAATTGCGAAACGTCGAGTTCGCATGTCTTAGTAAAGCATTTCTCTTGTTTAGAATTTTTGTAATAAAGCACTGTAGTAAACGGCATAAGACCATCAACGCCGATAAGATTGTGCAAGTTTCCAATTTGTATTCGTAATTCTCCACCTGGGCGTATGGCGGTAATTGGATTAAGTTTTGTGTTAGTAGTAATGTTATCTATATGCCATACGAAGTTTTCTTTATCGCATTTAATTGCTAATTGTATATCTCTGGCAATCCCTCGCCCTGAATTGTGGATAACGAGCGCCACTTCATCATTGTGCTCTCCTTCGAGTTCTAAATAAGTCATAACCTCGGGCAACTCCCCAAGCTCCCGAAGCAAGCGGTTCTCTTCAGCTACACGACGGGAAAACACCGCCGTTGCGCCTGCGACCAGTACCATCGCTGCCGTCGAAAACGCGATAATGATATCGAGAAAAGCCTGCCACTGCGGGTCCATTGCCATAGCCCCCTCCACTAGTACTAGTACGACGCGAGGCACGCACTCTACCTTGGCTGCTTGGGGATGTGAAGGGTGCTAGATGCTCTCGCCGTAGTGTGCCGCACTAAGCGCAGCATATTCACTTTAGAGTAGTAATTACATAAAAGGATGCTATATTACCTGTAGTGGATAACAGTACACTTGCAGGTTAGCGGAAATGGCACGTAGTAATCTGTATACTACAGCACGATGGAAAGCGAAACGACACGCCCAACTAAGGGCCGAGCCCCTTTGTCGTTTCTGCGCGATACAGGGCGCGACCACACCCGCAACCATCGCAGACCACGTACAGCCCCACAATGGCGACCCACAAGCATTCTGGTCTAACCAGCTACAGTCCCTGTGCAAGTACCACCACGACTCCACAAAGCAGAGCATGGAGCGCAACGCCCACAAGCCCCGCATCGGTCTAGACGGTTTCCCAGTCGAGAACAATCCAGATGAATACTTATCCTATATATACTGACCTGAGCGCCCATTATCGCTGCAAGCAGTGCAAGACCGAGTGGCAGGCCGAACTCGGGCTTATCGAATGCCCTGCATGTGGCCACCACTACGCACACTGGACCAATGCAGACGCCATGCAGACGGCCATAGACCAAGCGAACCAGAACTACCACGAACGAAAAGCATTTAACCCCAACTACAGACGACCGCACCGGGGGTAGGAAGAACTCCAAACCGAAATCGCCAGACAGCGGCGGCAGTACCGCAAAAACTACAAACATTAAGAAACAAGATTATTAGTAGAACCCTATCCTAACACATTTAGCTTGCCAGGAAATTATGGGCGCACGAGGTTTTAAGTCTAAGCAGGAAACGGAGATGGTAGCAAAGCGCGGGCAGGTAATGACCGTGCCAGAGCCTCCGTTTGACCTTGTAGACGAAGAGGCTGCGGAGTGGCGTCGGCAGATCATCGACATGGACCCAAGCCGATGCACGCCCGAGACCCTGGCGCTACTGACTCAGCTTTGTCGGCATATCGTTTGCGCGCGCAGGATCGCCCGTAACATCACCAAGTTCAACAAGGCCAAGCATCACCCGATCAAACCCTATAACGATCTGTTGCGGATGCAGGAGCGTGAAACGCGGTGCATCGTGTCCATCGCCAAGCAGATAAGAATTGCGGTCGATGGTTACGGCAAGACGAAAGGACGTGGTGGCCGTCGCGTTTCCTTGGAGGCGTCTCCATGGAACGAGTAAGACTGTCACAACGCGGACGCAGGAATATAGCCTGGATTGAAAAGCACTGCTTTGTGCCAGAGGGCAAGCTGTACGCGCAGCCAATGAGGCTGCGTGGATGGCAGAAGAAAGACCTTCGCAAGATCTACGATAACCCCGCAGGCACCCGGACTGCCATACTTTCGTTCGGAAAGAAGAATGGCAAGTCCACGCTGGCAGCCTGTTTGTTGCTCCTACACTTGGTCGGTCCTGAGTCGGTTCCTAATGGTCAGTTGATTTCCACGGCACAAAGCAAGGAGCAGGCCGGCGTGCTTTTCAAGCTCGCCGCCAAGATCGTTCGCTTGTCTCCGACCCTACAGCCTTTTGTCACGGTCAGGGACCACATGAAGGAATTGCACTGCGCAAAGCGCGGCACGCTCTACCGCGCCCTGTCTGCCGAAGCCAAGACCGCGCACGGCTTGAGCCCCGTCTTTGCGGTGCATGACGAACTCGGTCAGGTCGAAGGCCCCCGGTCCGAACTATACAACGCTGTCGAGAACGCAGCCGGTGCCCATGAGGCCCCACTGTCGATTGTCATATCGACCCAAGCCCCCACCGATGCCGACCTACTCTCTATTCTGATTGATGATGCCCTGGCAGGGCACGATCCCCGAACCGTGGTCTCCCTATATACGGCAGACCCCGACGCAGACCCCTTTGACGAGCAGACCATACGCCAAGCGAACCCGAGCGCCGCAGACTTCCTTAACCTGGAGGAATTGCAGCAGCAGGCGGCACGGGCAAAGCGACTGCCGTCAGAGGAACCCCTGTTCCGCAACTACGTCCTCAATCAGCGGGTCGAAGTAGCAAGCCCCTTCATTACCAAGGATGTGTGGAAGTCCTGCGCCCTGCATGTGCTGGAAGACTTGGAGGGCTTGCCGGTCTACGCAGGCTTAGACCTGTCACAGACAACCGACCTGACCGCCCTGGTTCTCGTGGCGCACAACGAGGGCCGGTGGCATGTGCAGCCCACCTTCTGGCTCCCACAGGAGGGGCTTGTGGAGCGGTCACGGCGCGACCGGGTGCCCTACGACACATGGGCCGCGCAGGGCCACCTACAGACGACCCCCGGCAAGGCGCTCGAATACAGCTACGTAGCCGAACACATCCGGGGCTTGGTTGACGACCTCGACTTGAGAAAGGTCGCGTTCGACCGCTGGGGTTTCCGTCACCTACGCCCGTGGCTTCTGCAAGCGGGAATGAGTGAAGCCGAGGTCGATGACCTGTTCGCCGACTTCGGGCAGGGCTTCCGCTCAATGAGTCCTGCCCTGACCACGCTCGAAACCCTGCTCTTGCAAGAGAAGGTCGCGCATGGGGGCCACCCCGTACTTTCCATGTGTGCCGCAAACGCGGTCATCGAGTCCGATGCAGCGGGCAATAGGAAGCTTGCAAAGCACAAGGCGCGCGGACGCATCGACGGGCTTGTGGCCCTAACGATGGCGCTCGCCGTGGCCGAGACCGCACCGCCCCCCAAAGGCCCGTCTGTTTATGAGTCCAGGGGAGTCTTGTCCCTGGATATGCCCTGGATTTAAGCCCCATGAATTTCGTTCAGAAACTCGCCGCTCAAGTGTTCCGCATCGACCAGCCTATGAGCCCGTCTGACCGGGATTCGTTCTTGCGAGTGGGCGGCGGCATGGAGAGTTCGAGCGGGGCCGTGGTCAATGACCAGACCGCAATGAAGGTGGCCGTCTTTTGGCGCTGTGTGTCGCTGATCTCGGGTGCCGTGGCTAACCTGCCCTTGGACTTAATCGAGCGCCGCGCCGACGACGTAAGAGCACCCGCCACGGGGCACCCCCTGCGCCGCGTGCTCACCGTCAAGCCTAACCATTGGCAGACGCCCGCGGAGTTTAGGAAATACCTACAGACCTCGGTCCTAATGCGCGGCAATGGCTATGCGCTGATCGTGCGGACGGGCAACGCAGTCCAAGCCCTGATACCGATCCACCCTGACCGCGTGACAGTGGAGCAGGGAGACAATCTAAGCCTGACCTATCGCGTGACCACCAAGGACGGCAGCACTCGCCAGTTCCCACAACGCGACGTGCTTCACCTACGGGGCTTGAGCCTGGACGGGTTCACCGGACTGAGCGTCATTTCATATATGCGGGAAGCCCTGGGGCTATCGCTCAAAGGCGAGGAAGCCACGGCACGGCTCTTTAAGCAGGGCAACCTTGCAGGCGGATACTTCACCCACCCCGACAAGCTGAGCCAGGACGCATATCAGCGCCTACGGGCCAGCCTTGTAGAGCGTGCTGGATCGGGCCAAGCCCATAAGTGGGATATCCTCGAAGAGGGCATGAAGCCCGAACCACTAAAGATGAACGCGCAAGACCAGCAGTTTATAGAACTACGCGACCTGCAAAAATACGATATCGCTACCTTCATGGGCGTGCCACCTCACCTAGTCGGCTTGTTAGATAAAACCACAAGTTGGGGCAGTGGCATTGAGCAGCAGTCCATCGGTTTCGTTATCTACACCCTAAACGACTGGATCAAGACTTGGGAAGAAACGCTCAAGCGTGACCTGCTACAGGAAGCGCAGTGGGAGACCCATGATTTCCGCTTTTACGTCCAGGGACTAATGCGCGGCGATAGCGGAGCCCGTGCCAATTACTATGCCCAAGCCCTGCAATATCGCTGGATGAACCCTAATGAAGTCCGGGCGCTAGAGGATATGGCCCCCTATAGCGGCGGCGATACGTTCCTTGATCCCCCTAACACTGCTGGCACGCCCGTCGGAGGTAACGATGAGTCTTAAAGCCCTGCCCGAGCTAAAGGGCTTTGACGCCCTGCGCACCCTTGCCTTTGAGCCCGACCCGCAGGCGGTCGAGCAGTGGAACCCCGCGTTGCGTGCAGCCGAGGCCGACGACCCTGCGACCGTCTCCATCTATGACACCATAGGCGAGGACGAGTGGGGCGGGTTTAGCGATAAGCGGATGGCCGCAGCCCTGCGCGCCATTGGCCCCAAGGATGTGACCGTCAACATCAACAGCCCCGGCGGAGACTTCTTCCAAGGGCTGGCTATCTACAGCCTCCTGCGTGACCACCCGGCGCGCGTCACAGTGCAGGTGATGGGGCTGGCAGCGAGCGCCGCGTCGGTCATCGCTATGGCAGCCGACGACCTCCGTATCAGCGATGTGGGTTTCCTCATGATCCACAATGCTTGGGGGGTAGTCATCGGCAACCGCCACGATCTGCGCCAAGCGGCCGAGACCCTGGAACCCTTCGACGATGCAATGGCGTCCCTCTACGCCCGTCGCGCCAATGTGGACAAGGAAACCGCTGCCGCATGGATGGATCAGGAAACCTGGCTCAATGCGGAGCAGGCGGTCGAAGCCGGTCTAGCCGATAGTGTCATAAATGGCGAGCGACCCGTCGAGGCCCCGGACGCCACAACCAATTCCCTTGCCGCAATTAGGCGAGTGGAAGCAGCCCTTGCCAGCCAAGGGCTATCCCGCCGGGAGCGCCGTAGCCTCCTTGGCGAAATCACCAATACCCCCCGTCCTGCCGTAGCGGACGAAACCCCCGAGTTGGTGGGCGCACTGCGCTCGCTTTTGTCTAGTTTGGAGAACAAAGCATGAATGCAATTAACCGAGGGCTCGTCAGCGTGCGGGCCGATGCCGGGGGCGGCGACACCCGTGCCCTGGTCAACCAGATCCAGTCGGCCTTCGAAGAGTTCAAGAAGGCCAATGACGAACGTCTGAACGGCAAGGCCGATGCGGTCCTGAATGAAAAGGTGGACCGGATCAACGCCCACATCAGCGACTTGCAGACGCAGCTCGCAGACGTGGCCAGCCGCAACGCTGGGGCCACCCTGGGCGGCAATGCAAGTCCGGTCGGCGAGGTGCAGGCGGCAGCCGACTTCTCGCGCCAGACTGGCCAGCAGGTCAGCCCCGAGGACCTCCGCGCCTACCGGGCCGCTATCAACACCTACCTGCGCCGTGGTCCTGCCACGCCCGCAGACGTGCAGGCGGCGATGTCTGTAGGTTCCGACCCGGACGGGGGCTATCTGGTCGAGCCCACCCTCGGCGGACGTATCGTCCAGAAGGTCTACGAAACCAGCCCAATCCGGCAGGTCGCCAACGTGACCACCATCGGCACGGACGCGCTCGAAGGCTTCAACGACTTGGACGAAGCCGGGTCCGGTTGGGTTGGTGAAATGGACGCCCGCAACGAAACCAGCACCCCGACCCTGGGGCAGTATCGTATCCCCGTGTACGAGGTTTATGCCGAGCCGAAGGCAACGCAGAAGCTGCTCGACGATGCGGCTTGGAATGTCGAAGCGTGGCTGACCGATAAGGTTTCCAGCCGGTTCGTGCGCCAGGAAAATACCGCCTTCGTCAACGGTGACGGAAGCAACAAGCCTCGCGGTTTCCTCGACTACACAACCAATGACAAGGATGACAGCGCCCGCTCCTGGGGCAAGCTGCAACACGTCCTGACCGGGGCCAATGGTGAATTCCTCGATCTGGACGTGGATACCGGCGACTACCCTGGCGATTGCCTCGTTGACGTGGTGTTCGCCCTGAAGGCTGCCTATCGCTCCAACGCCGTTTGGATGATGCCGCGCAGCGTGGTTGCGACTGTGCGGAAGCTCAAGGACGCCGATGGAAATTACCTTTGGCAGCCGGACTTCCAACAGCGCCAGGGCGGAATGCTCTTGGGCTACCCCATCGTGGAAGCTGAGGACATGCCCGAAGCCGACAACGGCAGCCTTTCCATCGCGTTTGGTGACTTCAACGCGGGCTACCAGATCGTCGATCGCACTGGCATCCGCGTCCTGCGCGACCCGTATACGCAGAAGGGTTTCGTGAAATTCTACGCAACGAAGCGCGTCGGCGGTGATGTGGTCAACTTCGAGGCCATCAAGCTGCTCAAGTTCGCAAGCGCCTAATAGGAGAAAATAGTGATGCGTGACAATTCCTCTAACGTCGGCGTGGTTGCGAGCGTGGTGCCGCAGACCGCGACCGGCAATGTGACCGGCGATCCGGTCGATACGCGCGGATACGACAGCGTGACCCTGGTTGTGGCCACTGGCGCAAGCACGGGCTTTGATGCGGCTGCCGAAGTGCAGGCTAGTGATTCCACTGGTAGCACCTCGTTTGCAGCAGCCGACAGCGCCGAACTGGTCGGATCGTTCGATGCCCTGGAAGCCAATGCCGTGCAGCGTGTCGGATATGTCGGGTCCAAGCGATATGTGCGTGTCGTCCTCGACCACGACAGCGGCAGTGTCGATGCCTCCGCGGTTGCGGTGCTCGGCCACGCGCATCAGCGCCCGGTCGCGTAATGGCTGGGGGGCAGGTTAAGAGCCTGCCCCCACTGCCCTTGGAGGCTACCTACATGCACGCGCTACCACCCGTCCTTGTCACCCCGCCTAGTGGCGTCCTGCTGTCGCTGGCCGAAGCCAAGGCGCACCTCAATATCGACGTGGATGCGACCTATGATGATTTCACCATCAACACGTATATCGACGCTGCGACCGCCTACCTCGACGGATATCACGGCATCCTTGGCCGTGCCCTACTGAACCAGACGTGGAAACAATCCTACGCCGAGTTCTCGTGGCTACTGCGCCTACGTTTGGCACCCGTCTTAGAGGTCACACAGCTCACCTACTACGACAGGGACGGGCAGCAGCAGACTGTCGATTCCGAAGCCTACAGTCTCTTCCACGATGACCTTGGGCCACTGGTCACGTTCCATGATGACTACCAGTTCCCCAGCGTAGCGAACCGCCCCGACGCGGTAACAGTCACTTATGAATGTGGAGTGGGCGACCAGCCCGTTCCGCACCCGGTCAAGCAAGCTGCCCTGCTCTTGGTCGGTCACTGGTATGAGCACCGGGAGGCCGTGTCCGAGGTCGCACAGTCTGCCGTGCCAATGGCCGTCGATGCACTGGTCGCCCCGTACAGACGAGTGGGGCTGCGCTGATGCTTATTGGACGCCTCGACACCACCATCAAAGTGAAGCGCAAGACGCTGGATTACTCTGGCCCCGAGCCGGTGGAAGCGTGGATCACCTTCCTAACCTGCCGCGCCAATGCCAAAGACGCGAGCGCAAGCGAGAGCTATCAGGCACAGGCCGTCCAGGCTTCCATCACCACAAGGTTCACAGTCAGGTGGTCGCCAGACGCGGGCGAGGTCAAACCGCAGGACCGCATCCTTTACGCTGGCAGAACCTACAACGTGACCGGATGCCGTGATGTGGGGCGGCGGCGCTGGCGTGAGATAGATGCCGTGGCGGAGGATTCCTGATGGCCGCAAAGTTCCACGTTGCAGGTCTAAAGGAATTGGCGACCAGCCTGGACGATATGAAAAAGTCCACGGCCAAGAACGTAGTGCGACGGGGCTTGCGCAAGGCTCTCCAGCCCGTGGCCGACCATGCCAAAGACCTTGTGCGCGAGGACTCCGGCGCGCTGAAAGGGTCGATCAAGGTAGGGGCACAGCTCACCCGCAAGCAGAAGTCACTGCACAGGGCTAGGCGCGATGCCGTGCATATTTTCGTCGGAGCCGGTGGGCTCACCCAAGCAGTGACCGAGGAATACGGCACCATCGACCAAGCGCCCCATCCGTATATGCGCCCGGCTTGGGACGCGCACGCGGATAAGGTCATGCCGACGGCAGTGCAGGAAATAAACGTAGAGATCGACAAGGCTAAGAAGCGTGCCGAGCGACGGGCAGCACGGGCCAAGGCCAAGGCCATAGCGGCAGCGAGGGCGAACCGATGATGATGGCTGACCTGATCGCACACCTACGCGCCGAACCTGCCGTGGCCGATCTTGTAGGGCACCGCGTAACGCCAGTGACCCGCTACGAGGAAACCCTACCTGCCGTGGTGGTCACACAGGTCAGTGGGCTCACCGTCCTGACAATGGCCGGACTGGACTCCATGAAGCGAAGCCGGGTGCAGGTGGACTGCTGGGGCACGACATGGACCAGTGCGAAGCAGGTCGCCGAGGCGGTCGAGTCCACCATCAACGGTGAGTGTGGCGTGACCTGGGGAGACACCCTGTTCGGAGAAGTGCATCTCCAGACCATCCGCGACACCAGAGAGACAGGCTCGAACCGCCCCGACTACCTCTTTAGAACGATGCTAGACTTCCATGTCTGGCACCGGGGGGCTTAGTCCTCCAACTCATCCGGCAACCGTCTAGCTACATACCAACCCTCGCCCAACTCCTCTGGATGTGGGAAGCCGGCCTGCTGCCATGCAACCATGCGCTGATGGTTCATTAGCCAAGTAGTATTGCTATCGAGATCAAACAGACAGCACCACTCGGGCAGGGCGGCGTTCGCGTCGATAGGTAGCCACTTCGCCGCGTCGATCTCGTATGTTCGAATTTCAATGGCATACTGGCTCGCAGCCACGCAGAACGGCATGGCAGGCAGGGTTTGATAGATCGTTTTCATATATACAACTCCACAGTTTGCGCGGGGCACCATTGCCCTTGCGTAGGAGTTATACCGGCGGCGATTCCTATATAATTTAAATTCGATATTTCTCTAACGCATAACGCGCAAGGGTAGAGGCTTGCTGACACAGGCTGCTGACACAGGACGCTGACACGGCCAGACCAGACGCAGCAGACCTCCCCTTGTTACCCCCTTTGCACCCGCTGGCACCCTACGGGCACGCGCTACCCCCTTTGCGTGACACCAAGCCCATGCCAGCACAGACCGCGCAAAACTGCGGCTTGCTTGCTGACACAGTGCTGACACGGGGCAAAACAGGGGCTAGACCCTGGTGAGGGCTAGGCCAAAAAAGCTAGGTTTTTCAGGAGGGTAGGTGGTGGGCGCGGCTGGGATTGAACCAGCGACCCCTGCCGTGTGAAGGCAGTGCTCTCCCGCTGAGCTACGCGCCCGCATGTCTGCGGCGGGCGTTTGTCTAAGCGGCGGCGGGGGGGCTGTCAAGACGCGCGAGGCGGCGCGCTTGGGGGCAAGTGGCTTTTCCCGCGCCGGCGCCTGCGGCAGCATGGGCGCAGCAGCCTTCTGGAGGGATGATGACAGCGATTCTGATCACCGGCGCGGCCGGCTTTCTCGGCCAACACCTGGCGCAGCACTTCGCGGACAAGGCCGAGCGCCTGGTGCTGAGCGACATCAAGCCGCTGCCCGAAGAGCCGGCGGGTGCTGAGCGCGTGCAGGCGGACCTGGGCGACCAGCAAGCGGTGCTGGAGATGGCGCGCGGGGTCGACGCCATCCTGCACTTCGGCGGGCTGCCGGTGGAGTACCCCTTCGAGGAGATCCTGCACGCCAACCTGCGCGGCTCCTACCATGTCTTCGAGGCGGCACGGGCCAGCGGGGCGCGGGTCATCTTCGCCAGCTCGAACCACGCCATTGGCTACTACGAGCGCAGCCAGCGCCTGGACGTGGCCGATCCGCCGGTGCCCGACGGCTTCTATGGCCTGTCCAAGGCCTATGTAGAGCTGCTGGCGCGCACCTACTGGATGAAGCACGGGGTGGAGAGCGCCAGCCTGCGGATCGGCAGTGCGCTGCCGGAGCCGCGCGATGCGCGCAACCTCAGCACCTGGTTCGCACTGCCGGACATGATGGCGATGATCGAGGCCTGTCTGGCCGCTCAGACGCTGGGCTGCCGCCTGCTCTGGGGCGCCAGCGCAAACAGCCGCGGCTGGTGGGGCAGGGACGATCGTGAGGGCCTGGACCTGCCGCCCTTTGACGATGCGGAGCGCTTCGCCGCCGCACTCGAGCCGAAGGTGACCGACGATCCGGTGAACGAGCGCTACCAGGGCGGCAGCTTCGCCAGCGACGGCTATGACCGTGACGCGCCGGCGCCGCCCCCGCCGCTGAGAAGGTGATGGTCCGGTAGAGCAGATCGACTCAAATCGGGTTCGCGAAGCGGCCCGGTTTGAGTCGTGAATCTGCTCTACACCCTGATTCAGAGCGGATTCACGCGTTTGTTCTGAACGCTGCGCGTTGCAGATCAAGTGCGATCCACTCTCGCCTATTCCGCTTCGCAGGCCCAGTCGGCCAGGCGGCGCAGGAAGGCGGTGCAGGCCTCCACCTGGGACAGCTCGATGAACTCGTCGGGCTGATGCGCCTGGTCGATCGAGCCGGGGCCGCAGACCACGGTGGAAAGCCCCGCCTGCTGGAACAGACCGCCTTCGGTGGTAAACGCCACCATGCGGCTTTCGTTAGCGCCGGTGAGGCGGCGCACCAGGGCCTCGGCGGCGCCCTCGCGCTCGGGCGTGAGCGGCGGCACGGCGGCAATGGCTTCGGTGACGATGTCGGCTTCCGGCGCGAACTCGCGCAGGGCCGGCAGCACCTCCTCCTGCGCGAAGGCTTCCATGCGCCGGTGGATGTCTGTCGGATCGTCGCCGGGCAGGCTGCGATACTCCCACACGAAGCTGCAGGCACCGGGCAGGATGTTTAGCGCGGTGCCCCCCTCGATGGTGCCGACCTGCACCGTGGTATAGGGCGGTTCGAAGCGGGGGTCGCTGTGCTGTCGCTTCTCCTGGCCCAGTTGCCAGAGCTTCTCGATCAGGCGCCCGGCGGCAAAGATCGCCCCGGCGCCGCGGTGCGGCTGGCTGGAGTGGGCCGGGCGGCCGGTGATGCTGGTGCGGAAGGCATGGACGGCCTTGTGCCCGGTCACCAGGCGCATGTCCGTGGGCTCGCCGATAATCGCCAGCGCCGGCAGGGGCAGGTTGGCGCTCATGTCCTCGATCAGCCCGCCCACGCCCAGGCAACCGACCTCCTCGTCATAGGAGAAGGCGAGATGGATCGGGCGGCGCAGGGGCCGCGCGGCGAACTCCGGCGCCAGTGCCAGCGCGATGGCGAGGAAGGACTTCATGTCGGCGGTGCCGCGGCCATAGAGGCGGCCGTCGCGCTCAGTGAGGGTGAAGGGGTCGCTGGACCAGGTCTGGCCCTCCACCGGCACCACGTCGCTGTGGCCCGAGAGCACGATGCCACCGGGAATGTCCGGGCCGATGCGGGCAAAGAGATTGGCCTTGGTGCCCTCGGCATTGGCGGTGCGGCGGCAGCGCGCGCCCAGGCCCGTGAGTCGTTCCTCAACCCAGTCGATCAGGTCGAGGTTGGAGCGGCTGGACACCGTGGGAAAGGCGATCAGCCTGGCAATCATCTCTTTCGGGTCGAGCGTCGCGTCGGTCATGGATCCTCCGGTCTGGGGGAAGGTGAGGCTTAGCTGCGCCAGAAGCTCGGCATGAAGAGCACCAGCACGGTGAAGATCTCCAGTCGGCCCAGCAGCATGCCGGCGGACAGCAGCCATTTGGCCGAGTCCGGCAGCGGCGAGAAGTTGCCGGCGGGCCCGACGATGGGGCCCAGGCCCGGGCCGACGTTGGCCATGGCGGTGGCGGCGGAGGACACGGCGGTCACGAAGTCCAGGCCGATCGCACCCAGGATTGCCGCCAGCACGGCAAAGCAGAAGATGAAGAGAAAGAAGAAGCTCATCACCGAGGCGCTGACCTGATCGGTCACCGGCCGGCCGTTGTAGTTCACCAGGAAGACGCCGCTGGGCTGCATCAGCCGCATCAACTGGGTCATGGAGGTGGCATAGAGCACCTGGAAGCGGAAGACCTTGATGCCACAGGAAGTGGAGCCGGCGCAGCCGCCGATGAACATCAGGAGGAAGAAGACCGCCACGGCAAAGCCGCCCCAGAGATCGAAGCTGGTGGTGGCGTAGCCGGTGCCGGTCATGATCGAGATGGCGTTGAAGGTGGTCAGGCGCAGAGCGTCGAGCAGCGGCAGGTGGCTCATGGTGAAAAAGAGCCAGAGCGTAAGCGCGGCGATGGCCACGGCCATGATCGAAAGCATGCCGCGGACCTGCTCGTCGCGCAGCAACGTGGTCCAATCCCCCTGCAGGCTGCGCAGGTAGAGCACAAAGGGCATGGAGCCGAGGATCATGAAAAGGCTCGCGGCCCACTCCAGCGCCGGCTCGTGGAAAGCGGCGAAGGAAGCATCGCGGGTGGAGTAGCCGGCGGTGGAGACGGAGGTCATGGCGTGGGCCACGGCGTCGAATGCGCTCATGCCCAAGAGGAAGTAGGTCGCCACAGCCAGGAAGGTGACGAAGATATAGACCGCCACGATCTGCCCGGCGATCTGTGCGGCACGGGGCAGGACCTTGTCGGTCTCGAAGGCCTCGATCTTGAAGAGCTGCATGCCGCCGATGCGCAGCATGGGCAGGACCGAGATCGCGGTGACGATGATGCCGATGCCGCCCAGCCATTGCAGCAGCGCGCGCCAGAGCAGGATCCCATGTGCCGTGCCATCGAGGCCGACGATCACTGTCGAACCGGTCGTGGTGATCCCCGACATGGCCTCGAAGAAGGCGTCGGTGTAGCTGAGCTGCGTGCTGCCCAGGGTGAAGGGCAAGGCGGAGAAGATCGCCAGCACCACCCAGACCGTCGCGGTGAGAATGAAGGCCTGGCGCAGTTCGAGCTGCGGGCGGTTGCCGCGGCTCGCCAGGGCCATGCCGACGCCGATGAACAGCGTCAGCCCGGAGCAGAGCAGAAACACCGGCCAGTCGTCGTCCCCGAAGCTGGCGTCCACCGCGGCGGGCGCCAGCATGATCAGCGCCAGGACCGAGAGGATGATGCCGTTGACGAAGACGACGGGCTTGAGATTGGGCATCGCGGGCGATCCGGCGAAACGCCCCGCGCGCGCCTAACCGGCCGACCCGCGATGGCCGACCAGGGAGAGAAACTCGCGCCGGGTGGAGGCGTTGTTGCGGAACAGCCCGAGCATTCGACTGGTGACCATGTTGACCCCCGGTTTGTGGATGCCGCGGGTGGTCATGCACTGATGTTCGGCCTCGATCACCACGGCCACACCCAGGGGATCCAGCACATCCTGCAGCGTGTTCGCAATCTGCGCTGTCATCTTCTCCTGAATCTGTAGCCGCTTGGCATAAGCCTCTACGACACGGGCCAGTTTCGAAATCCCCACCACTCGCCGACGCGGCATGTAGGCCACGTGGGCGACGCCGATGATCGGCGCCAGATGATGCTCGCAGTGGCTCTCGAAGCCGATGTCCTTGAGCAGCACCATCTCGTCGTAGCCGTCGGTTTCCGCGAAGGTGCGCTGCAGCAGTTCCACCGGATCGATGGCATAGCCGGCAAAGTACTCTTCATAGGCACGCGCTACCCGGGCCGGCGTGTCGCGTAGGCCCTCGCGCTCAGGATTGTCTCCGGCCCAGCGCAGCAGCAACCTGACGGCGGCCTCCGCTTCCTCCCGGCTCGGCCGGTCGGTCAGTGAATCGTCGGAAGGGCCGGAGGGCGAGGTCTTCACCGAAGTCATTTTCATTGGCGGCCTCCTATGCCGCGCTGTCAGGGCATGAAGTCGAGTGTTTGGAACTAGTTGATCCGCACGGCTTCATGCGGGCTGTCCAGAGAGAAGGCGGGAATGGCGATCCAGAAGCGTTCCCCGCCGTCGCTTTGCATCTCGTAGCGACCCTGCATGATGCCGCTGGCCGTCGGCAGCGGGCAGCCGCTGGTGTAGACGAAGCTCTCGCCGGGTGCCAGATGCGGCTGCTCGCCCACCACTCCTGGCCCCTCGACTTCCTGATTGAGGCCGTTGGCATCGGTGATGCGCCAATAGCGGTTGAGCAGCTGCACAGCCTCGGCGCCGTGGTTCTCGATGCGCACCTGATAGGCCCAGACGTAGTGGTGGTTCTCCGGCTGCGACTGATCCTCCAGGAACCTGGGCTCGACCGTCACCTGAATGGAACGGGTGGTTTCACTGTAGCTCAAGGCTGTACTTTCTCTCGCTCACATGGTGTCCGGGGCATCGACGACGGCATCGATCTCCGGGCGCATGGTTTCGGCCATCTGCAGATCCTCGTCGCTCACCTGCTCGATGGAGCGGGCAATCGCCACGGCCGGTCCCATCATCTCCAGCATGCTGGCGCGCTGCTCCTCGCTGACTCCGGGTTGATTCTCGATCTGCTCCAGCGCCGCCGTCATCTCTTGCAGCATGTTCGGGTGCTGCTCCCGGATTTGCAGTGCCATGTAGGCGCGCAGGGTGCGATCACCGACCTCGGCCCAGCGATCCTCATCCGTAAAGTCCTGATCGACAAGAATGGCCTGGAACTCCGGGTAGCCTTCGTGGCCGCGGAACTCTTCAAGCGAGGCGGCCATGGGCGAAAAGCCGTCGTCGGGGTTGATCTCGATGTTGTCGAAATCGCTCTCGTCGTAGCGCTGGCCCAGTTCTTCGAGCGCGTCCAGCGTCGCCAGGAAGCGACGTACCTCGTCTTCTTGTAGCGGCGCGCCACTCTGCGCCTGGGCGGTGAACGGCAGCAGGACGATCAGCGCGGCAAGCAGGGCGGAGCGCAGGCCAAAGCGCAGTACGGACATGGGTAACCTCTATGAAACGTCGTTGACCGGCAGGAGCCTAGAGCAAGTCCCCGTGAGTTGAAACCTCGCAGCGCAGCTTCCATGCTGGCCCAGAGCATGGCGGCAAGCTTGGCGGCAAGGGCACGTGCGGCGCGGCATATGGCGCTTGCGCGCCCCAGCAGCGCTGGGCTACCAAGCAGTAGGAATCCAGAATTAAGAGTAGGCGCCATGGCCGATGAGATGATCAAACTGCTCGCCCGCGAGGAGATCCGCGAACTGATCAAGCGCTGGTGCCGCGCGATCGACCGGCTCGACCTCGAGGCCATTCGCGATGTCTTCCACCCCGATGCCTACGATGATCACGGCAGCTTCAAGGGGGGTGTCGACGCTCTCATTGCCTGGATCGCCGAGCGACACAGCAGCATCCCCTTCAGCATGCACGCGGTGACCAACTGCCTGGTGGACTTTCTGGCCGAGGATGAGGCTCTGGCCGAAACCTATTGTATCGCCATGCAAAAGTATCCCGTGGAAAGCCGAGGCGCGCTGGAATCCCTTGTGGGCGAGCTGGACATGCCGGCCGACAAGGCTTTGGACATGACGATCGCCTGCCGCTACGTGGATATCGTGACGCGGCGCGATGGTTGTTGGAAGATTGCCCGACGCACGGTTGTCTTCGATTCTGTCTCCGTGGTCCCCGGCGTGGCCATACCGCGTCCCGAGGACACAGGCTGGGTCGGCGGCAAGCGTGGGGGCGAGGGCGCGGACCGCGACCTGGTCCATCAAATTCTGGCACGAGGGACGGCATGACGACGAGGACGCGAGACCACCAGCCGAAGGGCCTGCGCGCGGAGTTGCACGCCCTGAAGCGCGCCCGCATCGTCGACGCGGCGGTGCGGTTGTTCTACGAGCGCGGCTACGAAGGCACCACGGTGGATGCGCTTGCTGCGGACATCGGAGTGGCCAAGCCCTTTATCTATAGTCATTTCAGCAGTAAGCAGGCGATACTTGAGACTGTTTATGAACAGTCGGCCACCCGTCTGCACGCCAACATCGAGGCGGTGGTGGCCAGCGACCAGCCGGTTCCCGACAAGCTCGCGGGTTTCCTGCGGGAGTTCACGCTGGAGAACATCGATCGCCAGGTGACCAGCGGCGTGTACCTGCAGGAGGAAAAGAACCTCTCCGAGGCGTTCCTGACCCGCATCCGCGCCGTCGAACGCTCCTTCAACGATCTCCTGGCCGGTCTGGTCGCCCAGGGCTGTGAGGAGGGGCATTTCCATGTGAGCCAGCCCAAGCTCGCGGCGCTCAGCATCGCCGGCATGGTGCGTTGGGTGCACCGCTGGTACTCACCCGATGGCCCCCTCTCGCCCGAGGAACTGGCGGACGAGATCGCACAGCTTGGTCTGAACCTGGTGGGATATCGCAGGTGAGCGCTGTCAAGGCACGGCCGGCAGTTGAGGCCACTACTCCGACAGTGAATTTTGGCCGGGCGGAGGAGATCGTCGCGGTCGGGGCGGCAGTGGCCACCCTGCGGCGGGACGAGGCGCTGGCCCGGCGCCTGGCGGAGGAGGTGGCCGAGCGGGGGCGCGGGCGCATCTCCGACGAACTGATTGAAACGATCCGGCTCGCAGCGGCCGAGGAGGCCGAAGCGGGCCGGATTACGCCGCGGCTCGAGGGCGACAGCAGGCTGGCAACGCTGCTGGTTACCGCCTGCCTGGGCACGGAGGTCGAAGCGCAGGAACGCCTCATGCTGCTCGATCAGTCCGACCTCTTGGCGGACGAGCCGCAGCCTCGTCCGCTGGGCTCTCATCCGCAAGCGGTGGAGCAGAAGCGGGTCGCGGTGATCGGTGCCGGGGCCTCGGGCATCGCCATGGGGCGCGAACTGCTGGAGGCCGGCTATGCGGTCACGCTGTTCGAGCGGGATCACCACTGCGCCGGCACCTGGGCGCAGAACCTCTATCCCGGCTGCGGCGTCGACTCGCCCAGCTATGTCTACTCTTATTCCTACGCCCAGAAGCCGGACTGGAGCCGCTACTTCGTGCGCCGGGCCGAGATCGCGGACTATCTGGAAGACTGCGCCACGCGCTTCGGCCTGCGTGCGCACATCCGCTTTGCGACCGAGGTGCTGGCCTGCGATTACGATGCGCAGCGTTGCCGCTGGGACGTCACCTCGCAGGCCGGCAGGGCGGCGCCCCGGACCGAGAGCTATGATGCGGTGGTGAGCGCCGTGGGGCAGCTCAACAGCCCCGCCTGGCCCAGCATTCCCGGTCTTGAGCGCTTTTCCGGGCCGCTGGTGCATACGGCCTGCTGGGATCCGGCGCTGGACCTGAAGGGCAAGCGGGTGGCCGTGGTCGGTGTCGGGGCCAGCGCCATGCAGGTGGTGCCGACCATCGCGCCGGAGGTCGCTCAGCTCACCGTCTTTCAGCGGCAACCACATTGGGTCATGCCCAACCGCCACTATCTGGCCGAGGTGCCGGCGGCAGAGATCGCGCGGCAGAAGGCGCTTCCGGCCTACCTTGCCTGGAAGCGGCTGGTCTTCAACTGGAACTACGGCGATTACGCCTTTCCGGCCCTGCTGCAGGATCCGGAGTGGCCGCAGGATGTCCCCGATGCGCTGAACGCACGCAGCGCGCGGCTGCGGGACATGATGCTGCGCCACATCCGCCGGCAACTGGCGGGACGGCCCGATCTCATTGCGAAGATGACCCCAGGCTACCCGCCCTACAGCAAGCGGCTGTTGCTGGACAACAACTGGTACAAGACCTTCCTGCGCGACAATGTGCGCCTGGTGACGGAGGGCATTGCCCAACTCCTGCCTGAGGGCATCGAGACCCAGGACGGCGAGCGGCATGACTTTGACGTTATCATCTTCGCCACCGGGTTCGCGGCCAGCCGCATGCTCTCCTCCTTCGAGGTGATGAACGGGCAGGGGCAGAGCCTGCGCGGGCTCTGGGGGGACGACAATCCGCGGGCGCACCTCGGGGTCACGGTGCCGGGATTTCCCAACTTTTTTATGCTCTACGGCCCCAACACCAATCTCGCCTTCGGCGGATCGGCCATCATCCATTCGGAGATCCAGAGCCGCTACATCGTGCAGTGCCTCGACATGGCAACAGAAGCTGGCGCAGAGGCACTGGAGTGCCGAGCCGAGGCCTTCGAGGCTTACAACCACGAGGCGGATGCGCGACTGAGCCGCATGGTCTGGTCGCTGGGCGGCTCCACCAGCTGGTTCAAGAACACCTCGGGCCGCGTCACCACCAACAGCCCCTGGAGCATGGGTGAGTACTGGGCGCGCCTGCGCCAACCGGATCCCAATGACTTCCACTTCGTTCGGGCGGAAGAGGATCAGAGATGAGGCCGGCGTCATTGCGTGAAGCGGACACTGGCCTGTCCCAGGAAGCAGCGCGCGAGGTCGACTGGCTGGAGGCGCACCTGGCGGACTGGCGCGAGGCCTGCTTTCCCGAGTTGATCCTGGCGGGCAATGCCGAGCCTGAGCACCTTGCCGTGGTGCATGGCGACAGAGAGTGGAGCCACGGCGCGTTGGCGCAAGCTGTCCGCGGTGCAGCCCGTAATCTCGCGGACCGGCATGGCGTGCAGCCCGGTGAGCGGGTCGTGATGATGATGGAGAACAGCGACCACTTCATCATCGCCTACCTGGCGATCCACCGCGCCGGCGCGGTGGCCGTGCCCTTCAACACGAAGCTGAGGCGGCGCGAGGTCGACTACCAGATCGCGGATTGCCAACCCAGCCTGCTGATCTCCGATGCACCGCTGGAGAGCGCGTTGCCGCAGATCCGGCCGGAAGCCTTGCTGGACGCGCCACCGGCCGAGGTAGACATGCCGAGGGTGGAACCCGACGCACCCGCCACGATCTTCTATACCTCCGGGACAACCGGGGCGGCCAAGGGCGTGATTCACAGCCATCGCACGCTCATCGCCGGTGCCTTCCAGAATTGTCGCGGCTGGGGCTATGAGCTGCCCGGCAGCGTGACGCTGGCCATGACGCCGCTTTTCCACATCGCCGCCCACTCCTGGTTCTATCCCGTGCTGGCCAATGGCGGCACGCTGATCGTCGAGCGCTTCAAGACCGAGGTGGCGCTCGACCTGATCGAGCGCCACCGGGTCGACGGCTTTGGGGCCGTGCCGGCGATGCTGCTGATGATGCTGGAGCATCCGGACCGCGCCGCGTTTGACCTTTCGTCTGTGCGGAACATTCGCTTCGGGGCCTCCAGCATGCCGCCGGAGCGGATTGCCGAGCTGCGCGAGGCCTTCCCCAATGCCGGGCTCTTTCACGGCATGGGGCAGACGGAGTCCGGCGGAACCATCAGCGTGCTGCCGGATGCCTTCGCGCTGAGCAAACTCGGATCGGCGGGCGGGCCCATACCCGGCGTAGCGGTCAAGATCGTCGATGAGGCCGGTGCCTGCGTGCCGCGCGGCACCGTAGGTGAAGTGCTGGCCCAGGGTCCGCATATCATGGTGGGTTATCTCGACAAACCTGAAGCCAGCGCCGAAACGCTTGCCGCGGGCTGGCTGCACACCGGCGACATCGGGGTCATGGACGAAGACGGGATGATCACGCTGGTCGACCGCAAGAAGGACATGATCGTGCGCGGCGGCGAGAACATCTACTCAACCGAGGTGGAGCACCAGCTCCTGCTGCACGAGGCGGTGCGCGAATGCGCCATCGTCGGCCTGCCGAACCGTTTGCTGCAGGAAGTGGTGGGTGCGGTCATCGTGACCGATGACGAGGCGGACGAGGCCCTGCGCGCCAGCCTGCTCGATTTCGCGGGCGAACGCCTGGCGCCCTTCAAGGTCCCGACACGGTGGTTCTGCACAGATGCCCTGCCGCGCACGGCAACCGGCAAGATCCAGAAGCAGGCCATCCGTGAGGCCGCAGCGCGAGGCGAACTTCCGGAGTTCTGACGCTCAGCCGGAGGTCATCTCGGCAATGTTGCGCAAGAGCACCTCGCGGGAGATTTCGCCCAGATGCGAGCGCACGAGCTCGCCCTGCGCATCGATGAAGAGTGTGACCGGCAAGCCGAGGGCATCGTAGTGGGCTGTCAGTTGTTGTTCGCGGTCGAGGAGCACCAGCCCCAGGTTCAGCTCCTCTGCGTCGAGATAGCGGTGGATCTCCGCCATCTCTTCACCCTGGTTGGCGAAGATGAAGGTGACGCCGTCTTCCTCGGCGGCGACCTCTGCCATCATCGGCATCTCACGGCGGCAGGGTGGGCACCAGGTGGCCCAGAGGTTCACCACCAGCGGCCCTTCGAAGCCGTCGCCAAGCGCGAAGGCTTCCCCGGTCATCTGCTGGAACTGGGTCTCGGGCAGGGTGGGGCGTTCGCGGCTCGTGGTCAGTTGCAAAGTGACGGCCCAGGCGAGAAGTCCGGCGGTAAGCGGGGCTGCGGCCCAGGGCAGATGCCGTCGCGGCAGCCGCCATACTGCAAATGCGGCCAAGGGTATCACTGCCCAGGGCCAGGAGAAGCCGCCTTGCCAGAAGGCCAGCGCGCGCAGGGGTTCCTGGGCAAAGGCGGAAAGGTGCTCGAGCACGTGGCCCAAGCGGGCGCTGACGACAGCCAGCGCGACGCTCCAGAAGGCCCAGGATTCGAAGCGCCGTCCCAGGCGCCAGGCGATCAGCACGGCCAGGAACAGGAAGGCGCCTATCCCCAGAATCGCCGCGAAGCGCTCGCTGGAGAAGACCAGGGGACCGATTCCGACTGCGTTCATGCTTTCAAGACCTCGCCAAGCTGCTCATCTGTGGGAGGCGGATGCTATCCAGCCTCCCGGCGGGGCCAATGGCGCGGATTGTCGCGGGGCGGGAGGTGCTTGCCATTCCCCAATCATCATACCATTCTCGCCCGGACCTCAGGAGTATGAGCCCTATGACCACTGTTCCAGCCCCAGAACAGCGACCTGAACGCCCCCCAGAACACCCCCGCGTGGGCCTTTTCGTCACCTGTCTGGTCGACCTCTTTCGGCCCAGCGTCGGTTTTGCCGCGGTGAAGCTGCTGGAGGAGGCAGGCTGTCGCGTGGTGGTGCCGGAAGGGCAGACCTGCTGTGGTCAGCCGGCCTACAACTCAGGTGATCGTCGCGACACCCGCGACGTGGCGCGCACGGTGCTGCGCGCCTTCCGCGACGTGGACTACATCGTGGCTCCCTCTGGCTCCTGCACCGGCATGCTGCATGAGCACTATCCCGTCCTCTTCGCCGGCGAATCCGAAGAAACCGAGGCTCGGACCCTGGCAGGGAAGTGCTGGGAGTTGATGGCCTTCCTGACCGATGTCATGGGACTGGAGCGAGTTGCCGCCTCCTGGCCGGGCACCGCGACCTACCACGATTCCTGTTCCGGTCTGCGCGAGTTGGGCATCAAGGACCAACCCCGACGACTGCTGCAGTCGGTGGAGGGGCTGGAACTGCGGGAAATGGCGGAGGCGGAGGTTTGCTGCGGCTTCGGTGGCACCTTCTGCGTCAAGTATCCTGAAATCTCCGATGCCATCGTCACCAAGAAGGCCGAGAACATCGAGCGCAGCGGGGCCGAACTGCTGCTCGCCGGCGATCTGGGCTGCCTGATGAACATGGCCGGCAAGCTGCAGCGTCGCGGGGCGGACGTCGAGGTGCGTCATGTGGCCGAAGTGCTGGCAGGTCAGACGGACGAGCCGGCGATCGGCGAGCCGGCGACAACGCAACGGCCGGCGGCGGAGTAGGGCAGAGCGATGCAGGCAACCTCTCACGCCTTCAAGGACAATGCCCATCGCGCGCTGCAGGATTCCGAGCTGCAGCGGGCCATGGGGCACGTGCGCAGCGGCTTCATCGACAAGCGACAGCAGGCGGCTGACCGGCTGCCGGAGTTCGAGCAGCTGCGCGACGAGGCCAAGGCGATCAAAGATCATACTCTGGCGCATCTGGACCTCTATCTGGAGCGCTATGAGGCCAAGGTGACGGAGAACGGCGGCAAGGTGCACTGGTGTGCCGATGCAGAGGAAGCGCGCCAGGCGGTTCTGCGAATCTGCCGTTCGGTGAATGCCCGCACGGCCACCAAGGGCAAGTCGATGATCTCCGAGGAGATCGCGCTCAACGACTTCCTGAGCGAGCAGGGCATCGAGCCGGTCGAGACCGATCTCGGCGAGTACATCATCCAGATCCGCAATGAACCGCCGAGCCACATCATCGCCCCAGCAGTGCATGTGACCAAGGAGCAGGTGGAAAGCGACTTCCGGCGGGTGCACGGGCACCTGTCGCCTGAACGTCCGCTGTCCGAGCCGACGCAGCTCGTGGATGAGGCGCGGCAGGTGTTGCGCCAGCGCTATCTCGATGCCGATGTGGGCATCACCGGGGCGAACTTCCTGATTGCCGAGACGGGCACCAGCGTCATCGTCACCAACGAGGGCAACGGCGACCTGACCCAGACCCTGCCGAAGGCGCACATCGTCATCGCCAGCCTGGAAAAGGTCGTGCCCACCCTGGAGGACTGCAGCACCATCCTGCGGGTGCTGGCCCGCTCGGCCACGGGGCAGGAGTTCTCCTCCTACACCACCTTCTCCACCGGCCCGCGGCGTGCCGACGATCCCGATGGCCCGGGTGAGTATCACGTGATCCTGCTGGACAATGGTCGCAGCTCCATGCTCGGCACGGAGTTCCAGGACATGCTGCGCTGCATCCGCTGTGGCGCCTGCATGAACCACTGCCCGGTCTACCACGCCGTCGGCGGACACTCCTACGGCTGGGTTTATCCCGGGCCGATGGGCGCGGTGCTGACGCCCTCGCTGATCGGCGTGCATGAGGCAGGGCATCTGCCCAATGCCTCGACCTTCTGCGGGCGCTGCGAGGCGGTCTGCCCCATGCGCATCCCCCTGCCGAAGATGATGCGGCATTGGCGCGAGCGGGAGTTCGAGCAACACCAGGCGCCCCCCAAGGCGCGGATCGGCATCGAGGCCTGGGCGTTTCTCGCCAAGCGGCCGCGGCTCTATCGCTGGGCCACGAGCCTCGCGGTGCGTTTCCTGGGGCGCGCCGGGCGCAAGCGCGGGCGTTTCTCCAGCCTGCCGCTGGCGGGGGGCTGGACGGCACACCGGGAGCTGCCGGCGCCGGCCGGCCGCAGCTTCCAGGCGCTCTGGTCGGAACGGCAACAGCGGTCGGGGGGTGCGCCATGAGCGGCCGCGAAGCGATCTTCGGCGGCCTGCGCCGCTTCCTCAAGCGTCAGCCCGGCGACGGTGCGGAGGCGGCGGTGGAAGCCCGCCTGCGCAGCCGTGTGCGCGGCACGGTCCCGCAGCGTGGCCAGCTCTCGGGGGAGGCCTTGCTGCAGCTCTTCGTGAGCCAGGCGGAGGGGGCGAACGCCACCGTGGCCCGCGTCGCCGCGGCCGAGGATGTGCCGGGCGCCGTTGCGGACTATCTGCGCCAGTGCAATCTGCCGCTTCAGGCCCGGCTTGCTCCGCATCCGGATCTGCAGGCACTGCCCTGGGCGGAGAAGGTGCCGATGTTCGAGCTGTCCGAGGGGCGGGCGGCGCCGAATGACCGCGTTTCCGTGACGCCAGCCTTCGCGGCGGTGGCGGAGACGGGCACCCTGGTGCTGCATTCCGGACCGCAGACGCCGACCACGCTCAACTTCCTGCCGGAAACCCATGTCGTGGTGCTGCGCGCCGAACAGGTCGCCGGTGCCTATGAAGAGGTCTGGGATCGCCTGCGGGAGGTCCACGACGGCACGATGCCGCGCACGGTCAACATGATCACGGGACCCTCACGAACCGGCGACATCGAGCAGCAACTGCAACTTGGCGCCCACGGCCCGCGTCGCCTGCACGTCGTCCTCGTCGAGGACGGGACAGAGCCGGCTTAGGGGGCTTTGGCTTGTGGCATCCGCGCGCAGAAGCTCCAGGCCGGGCCGGCCCAGCGAGGAGGACCTCCGGCTGTGGCGCCACATCACCCGTGATGCCAAGCCGCTAAGGTCCCGACTCCGCGCGGTTGAAGCGGAGGCGCCCGCAACGGTTCCGGCCCAGGCGCCCGGCGAACGACGACCGGATCTGAAGAACTCCACAGCCCGGGGTGCGCTGCTGCCCGCCAAGGTGCGGCCACCCGCAGTGCCGGAACTCAGCCACGGAGATGTGGCAGGGCTGGACAAACGCAAGGCCCAGCGCATGCGACGAGGCCGGCTGCCCATCGAGGCCCGGCTGGATCTGCACGGCATGACCCAGGCGGACGCCCACGCGGCGCTTTCCGGTTTCGTCACTCGGTCGGCGGCGCTCGGCCGGCGCTGTATTCTGGTCATCACCGGCAAGGGACGCGGCGGCGAGGCCGGCGTGCTGCGCCGCCAGGTGCCGCTCTGGCTCAACCAAGCCGGCATGCGCGACAAGATTCTCGCGTTCGACCATGCCCGCCCGGAGCATGGCGGCCAGGGCGCGCTCTATCTCCTGCTCCGGCGCCAACGCGACAAGGAGCGAGGATGACGCCCTTCGGCGCCAGGCTGCGCGAACTGCGGCGCGAACGCGGGCTGGCGCTGGGCGAGATGGCCGCCGGGCTGGGCGTGACGCCGGCCTATCTCTCCGCCCTGGAGCGGGGCTATCGCAGCCGGCCGAACCGACGTTTCGTGCATCGCGTCTGCCAGTATCTCGGCATCATTTGGGACGAGGCGGAAGCGTTGCAGCGCCTGGCTGACCTGTCGCACCCGCGCGTGACGGTCGATACGGCCAATCTCGACCCCCGCGCCACCCTGCTCGCCAACCGTCTGGCCGAGCGCATTGCCGAGTTGCCGCCGGAACACATCGAGGCCCTGTTGCGGCTGATCGAGGAGGAGTAGCGGCGCCCACGCCCAAGCCCCTGATGATTTTAGGGAAGAAATCTCCAGACAGAAGCGTTATATTCGAATGGAAAGAACGCTGCAGGCTTCGAACCGGCAGCGCCACCACGGAGAGAAATGCGAGGCTCCATGCTTGATTCCGCTGGCACGCCGGCAGCGCCGTTGATCGACCCCTTCGCGCGCGCCATCACCTATCTCCGCGTATCGGTGACCGATCGCTGCGACTTCCGTTGCGCCTATTGCATGTCGGAAGACATGACCTTCCTGCCCAAGGCGGAGATCCTGAGCCTGGAAGAGCTGGATCGCCTGTGCAGCTCTTTCGTGCGCCTGGGCGTGCGCAAGCTGCGGATCACTGGCGGAGAGCCCCTGGTGCGGCGCGACATCATGTGGCTTTTCGATCGGCTGGGGCGACACCTCGACGGCGGCGGCCTGGAGGAGCTGACCTTGACCACGAACGGCAGCCAGCTCAGCCGCTATGCCGACCAGCTCTACAAGGCCGGCGTGCGCCGCATCAACGTCTCCCTGGACACGCTCGACCCGGACAAGTTCAAGGCGATCACCCGCTGGGGCAAGTTCGACAAGGTGATGCAGGGGCTGGAAGCGGCCAAGCAGGCCGGGCTCCAGGTCAAGATCAATGCCGTTGCCCTGAAAGGCGTGAACGACAAGGAAATCCACGACCTGGTTGCCTGGTGCGGCCGGGAGGGCTTCGATCTCACCTTCATCGAGGTCATGCCCATGGGCGATATCGGACCCGAGCTGCGCCTGGATCAGTACTGGCCCCTGACCGAGGTGCGGCGGGAACTGCAGACCCGCTGGACGCTGGATGAGAGCAGCCATCGTACCGGCGGCCCGGCGCGTTATTTCTCCTGCCGGGAAACCGGGGGACGCATCGGCTTCATCACGCCGCTCACGCACAACTTCTGTGAAAGCTGCAACCGCGTGCGCCTGACCTGCACCGGCACGCTCTTCATGTGCTTGGGACAGGAGGATGCGGCCGACCTGCGGGCACCCCTGCGCGCCAGTGAAGCCGATGAGGCTGTAGAGCAGGCGATCCGCGAGGCCATCTCGCGCAAGCCCAAGGGGCATGACTTCATCATCGACCGAGAGCAGGGAACGCACGGCGTGGCGGCCCGGCATATGAGCACCACCGGCGGCTGATCGGCGCCATGGCGCGTCGGCAGCGGCAACAGCGGCAGCAGACCGCCGTCGACCGCAGCACGGCGGGCGTGATCGCGCCGCCGCCGCTGCTGTTCGCCGGTGCGCTGGCACTCTCCGCTCTGCTGCACTGGGCTCTGCCTTTGGGCCTCGGCGGTGGCCTGAGCGCATGGCTGCGGCTGCCGCTTGGTTTCGGGTTAATCCTGGCTGCGGCCTTCGGTGCACTCTCGGCGCTGCGCGCCTTCCGGCGGCTTCAAACCCCGGCTGAGCCCTGGAAACCCACGCGGCGCCTGGCCACCGGCGGCGTCTACCGCTACACCCGCAACCCCATGTACCTGGGCCTGCTGCTGTTACAGGCATCCAGCGGACTGCTGGCGGACAGCCTCTGGCCGCTGCTCGTTCTGCCGCTGCTGGGTCTGCTGCTGCACCGGGGCGTGGTGCTGCGCGAAGAACGCTACCTCGCCCGGCGTTTCGGCCAGGAGTACGAAGACTACCGGCAACGGGTGCGGCGCTGGCTGTAGGGCCGCCAAGCGCCGAACAATGCGTCCCTGAATCACAACGGCCCGGCTGATGACAGCCGGGCCGTTGCCGTTTCAGCACCTGATACGAAGACTCAGGCGGCCTTCTCGTTCAGCTTGCGCAAAACGTAGTGCAGGATGCCGCCGTGGCGGTAGTACTCCACCTCGTCGGCCGTATCGATGCGGCAGAGCAGCTTGATCTCCTCGCTGGCACCGTCCGGCCGATGGATGCGGCAGGTGATATCCATGCGCGGCGTGATCCCACCGGCAAAGCCTTCGATGTCGAAGACCTCGTCGCCAGTGAGTTCAAGCGACTTGCGGTCCACGCCCTCGGGGAACTGCAAGGGCAGGATGCCCATGCCGACCAGGTTGGAGCGGTGGATGCGCTCGAAGGACTCGGCGATCACCGCCTTGATGCCCAGCAGGCGGGTGCCCTTGGCCGCCCAGTCGCGTGACGAACCGGTGCCGTACTCCTTGCCGGCGACGATCACCAGCGGCACGCCCTCGGCCTGGTACTGCATGGCCGCGTCGTAGATCGGCATGATCTCGCCCGAGGGGCGGTGCTTGGTGAAGCCGCCCTCGACGCCTGGCACCATCTCGTTGCGGATGCGGATGTTGGCGAAGGTGCCACGCATCATGACTTCGTGGTTGCCGCGGCGCGCGCCGTAGGAGTTGAAGTCCTGCGGACGCACCTGATAGCCCATCAGGTAGTGGCCCGCCGGGCTGTCGCGCTTGATCGCACCGGCCGGCGAGATGTGGTCGGTGGTGATGGAATCGGCGAGCAGTGCCAGCGGCCGCGCGCCCTTCACCTCCTCGTAGGTGCCGGGCTCCGGCGTGATGTCCTCGAAGAAGGGCGGGAAGCGCACATAGGTGCTGCCCGGATCCCACTTGTAGGTCATGCCGCTCGAGGTCTTGATGGTCTGCCACTGCGGCGGACCCTGGAAGACGTTGTCATAGCGGCTGCGGAACATCTCCGGAGAAAGCGACTGCTCGAGTAAGGTCGCGATCTCGCGATTGGTCGGCCAGATGTCCTTGAGGTAGACCGCTTCGCCGTCGCTGCCGGTGCCGAGCGGCTCGTTCACCAGATCGGCAGTCGCCACTCCGGCCAAAGCGTAGGCCACCACCAGCGGCGGCGAGGCCAGGTAGTTGAGCCGCGTCTGCGGATTCACCCGCCCCTCGAAGTTTCGGTTGCCCGACAGCACCGCGGCTGCGTGCAGATCGCCCGCATCGATGGCCTCGGCGATGGGCTCCGGCAAGGGGCCGGAGTTGCCGATGCAGGTGGTGCAGCCGTAGCCGACGAGATCGAAGCCGAGGGCGTCGAGATCGTCCTGCAGGTCGGCGGCTTCCAGATAGTCGGTGACCACTTGGCTGCCTGGGGCCAGGGAGGTCTTCACCCACGGCTTGACCTTCAGTCCCTTCTCCCGCGCCTTGCGCGCCAGGAGGCCGGCGGCGATCAGCACCGAGGGGTTGGAGGTGTTGGTGCAGGAGGTGATGGCGGCGATGACCACCGCTCCGTTCGGCAGGCTGTAGGACGCATCCTTGACCGGTTCCGAGGCATCGAGCGTGGAACCTGCCTCGGTGATGGTCGCCTTGGCGCTCTGCGCCATGTCGGACAGCGCAACGCGGTCCTGCGGGCGCTTCGGTCCCGCCAGCGAGGGCTCGACGGTGCCGAGGTCCAGTTCCAGGGTCTCGGTGAAAACGGGATCCTGATCCGCGTCGTCCAAACGCCACATGCCCTGGGCGCGGGCGTAGGCTTCCACCAGTTCGACGACCTCCGGGTCGCGGCCGGTGAAGGCCAGATAGCGCAGGGTTTCCTCGTCCACCGGGAAGAAGCCGCAGGTGGCGCCGTATTCCGGGGCCATGTTGGCGATGGTGGCGCGATCGGCCAGGGTCAGGTGCTTCAGGCCCGGGCCGAAGAACTCGACGAACTTTCCGACCACACCGTGGCGACGCAGGATTTCCGTGACCGTCAGCACCAGATCGGTGGCCGTGGCGCCCTCACTCATCTCGCCGGTCAACTTCATGCCGATCACTTCCGGCAGCAGCATGGAGATGGGCTGGCCGAGCATGGCGGCTTCCGCCTCGATGCCGCCGACGCCCCAGCCCAGCACGGCAAGGCCGTTCACCATCGTGGTGTGGCTGTCAGTGCCGACCAAAGTGTCGGGATAGGCGATCTTGCGTCCGTCCACCTCGGTGTTCCAGACGACCTTGGCCAGGTACTCCAGGTTCACCTGATGGCAGATTCCGGTGCCCGGCGGCACGACGCGGAAGTTGCCGAAGGCGGTCTGGCCCCAGCGCAGGAAGGCATAGCGTTCGCCATTGCGCTCGAACTCGTGGTCGACGTTCTGGGCGAAGGCCTTGGCGTTGCCGTACTCGTCGACCATGACCGAGTGGTCGATGACCAGATCGACCGGGGAAAGCGGGTTGATCTTCTGCGGATCGCCGCCGAGCTTGGTCATGGCCTCGCGCATGGCGGCAAGGTCGACCACGGCGGGCACGCCGGTGAAGTCCTGCATCAGCACGCGTGCCGGACGGTAGGCGATTTCGCGACTGGAACGGCGCTTCTCGAGCCAGCCGGCGACGGCCTTGACGTCGTCGACCGTGACGGTCTTGCCATCCTCGAAGCGCAGCAGGTTTTCGAGCAGCACCTTGAGCGAGAAGGGCAGGCGGCTGATGTCGCCGATCTGCTCGGCGGCCGCCTCCAAGCTGTAGTAATCGTACTCCTGGCCTTTGACGTCCAAGGTACGGCGGGTTTTCAGGCTGTCATGTCCTGGGGTCACCGGATCTCTCCTATGCCGTGCCGGTCGGCACGGGGAGCCGCGCCGGGACCGGCGATTCTGGGTCGCTTCCACCGATAACGCTCATCTGAGCAGCGAAACGATATCGGGCTAGCGCCCCGCGACCGGTAGCGACCATGTCGGCGGGAAACCGCTGTCTTGAAGTGTGCGGATATATACGCCCTCCGGCTCGTGCAGCCAAGGCCCGCCGATCAGAGACGATCGGAACGCGCGCGATGTGGCGGACGGCTGTTTATGTGAAAACTCCCTATTGCGCTGAGAAATGAGGGCGCTAGCATGGACTTGGCTCATGGAGCCGCGTGCTCGCTGCAAGCGCTACGATAGAAACAGGCGCCGGCGCAGTGCGTAGACAGGGAGAACTAGAGGCTTTCGGGGAGACCCCAGCGATGGTCGCTGACGATCGTGCAGCCATGCCCTTTGAGCGGTGCGTCGCGCTGCGCTTATATCGCGCGGATGGCGATGCTTCATCGCGGGAGGGGGTGCGATGAGCACAGCAAGTCTGCCGCCGGAGTCGCTCGATACCTTTCCAAAGCTGCTCGCCCATCACGTTGAGGTCCGTGGCGACCGTCCGGCGATGCGCGAGAAGGATTACGGTATCTGGCAGACCTCGACCTGGAAGGAGGTTGCCGCCGAAGTCCGGGATTTCGCTTGTGGCCTGGCGGCGCTGGGACTGCAGCGTGGCGAGAGGGTGGCCATCGTCGGCGACAATCGCCCGCGCCTCTACTGGGCCATGACGGCCGCGCAAGCCTTGGGCTGCGTGCCGGTGCCGCTCTACCAGGACTCGGTGGCCGAGGAGATGGCCTTTGTCCTCGACCACGCCGAAGCGCGGTTCGCGGTGGTCGAGGATCAGGAGCAGGTGGACAAGCTCCTGGAACTGAAGGATCGCTGCCGCACGCTGGAGACGATCATTTACGATGATCCCCGCGGCCTGCGGAATTACGACCAGCCCTTCCTGCATGACTACGAGGCGGTACAGAAGGAAGGTCAAACCTTCCTCAAGGCGCATCCCGACTTCTACGAGCAGGCCGTGGCCGCCGGCGCGGGAAGCGACATCTCCGTCATTCTCTATACCTCCGGCACCACCGGCCGCTCGAAGGGCGTGGTGCTGACCGCCGCAGGCTGCATCAACGCGGCGCGCGACACCGTGGCCTTCGATCACCTGAACGATCGGGACCAGGTGCTGGCCTATCTGCCGCCTGCCTGGGTGGGCGACCACTATCTCAACTATGCGCAAGGCCTGGTGGCCGGATTCTGCATGGCCTGTCCTGAGAGCGCCGACACGGTGGAGCAGGACCTGCGCGAGATCGGACCGACCTTCTATTTCGCCCCACCGCGGGTCTTCGAGAACCTGCTGACCCGGGTCATGATCCGCATGGAGGATGCCGGGCGCATGAAGCGTGCCCTGTTCCACCACTTCATCGCCCTGGCCAAGCGCCATGGCGAGAAGATCCTCAATGGGGAGCAGGTGCCTTTGCTCGTCCGGTTGCACTATGCCCTGGGTGAGGTGCTGATCTATGGGCCCCTGAAGAATGTGCTCGGTTTCTCGAACATCCGAGTGGCCTATACGGCAGGCGAGGCCATCGGCCCCGACCTCTTTTCCTTCTACCGCTCCATCGGGCTGAACCTGAAACAGCTTTACGGTCAGACGGAAGCCTTCCTCTACGTCACAGCCCAGCCCGACGGCGCCATCTTCGCAGACACCGTGGGACCGGCGATCCCCAATGTGGATATCCGCATCGAGGAGGGCGGCGAGGTCCTCTTCAAGTCGCCCGGCCAGTTCCAGGGCTACTACAAGGACGAGGAGAACACCGCCGAGGCGCTGACCCCGGACGGCTATGTGCGTACCGGCGATGCCGGCTTCTTCGACGAGGCCACCGGTCATCTCAAGATCATCGACCGGGCAAAGGACGTGGGGCGGATGCAGGATGGCAGCCTCTTCGCGCCCAAGTATGTCGAGAACAAGCTGAAGTTCTTTCCCTTCATCAAGGAGGCCGTGGTCTTCGGTCACGAGCGGCCCTTCGCCACCGCCTTCATCAACATCGATATGGAGGCCGTCGGCAACTGGGCGGAGCGCAACTCCATCCAGTACGGCAGCTATCAGGAACTGACGGCCTTGCCCGAGCTCTACGCGGTCATTGGCGAGAATGTGGAGCAGGTGAACCGGGATCTGGCGCAGGACAGCAAGCTCGCCGGCTCCCAGGTGCGGCGCTTCCTGGTGCTGCACAAGGAACTGGACGCCGATGACGGTGAGCTGACCCGCACGCGCAAGGTGCGCCGGCGCATCGTCAATGAGCGCTATGCAGACCTGATCGCGGCACTCTACGACGGTCGTACCGAAGTGCACGCCTCCGTCGAAGTGACCTTCGAGGATGGCCGCAAGGGCCGGCTCGACGGCGACCTGACGATCGCCGATGTGGAGACCTTCCCGCCCGCACAACCCGCGATCCGGCAGGCTGCGGAATGAGTGCTGTTGCGACCTCCCCGGCCACGAACCAGAACCGACAAGAGGATGGTGGCGTGACGCAAAGCACCGCGCGCGTGTTCGACGAGGTCCTGCTGGAGGTGAAGGACATCTCGCTTGCCTTCGGTGGGGTGAAGGCGCTGACCCACATCTCCTTCGACATCCGCAAGGGCGAGATCCGGGCCATCATCGGCCCGAACGGGGCCGGCAAGACATCGATGCTCAACGTTATCAATGGCTTTTACCATCCCCAGGAAGGCACCATCACCTACAAGGGGAAGGTGCGCCGCAAGATGCGCCCCCACAACGCCGCCAAGCAGGGCATCGCCCGCACCTTCCAGAACGTGGCGCTGTTCAAGGGCATGTCGACCCTGGACAACATCATGACCGGGCGGCTGCTGAAAATGCGCACCAACATGCTGTTGCAGGCCATCTATTGGGGCCCCAATCAGCGCGAGGAAATCCGCCACCGCGAATTCTGCGAACGCATCATCGATTTCCTGGAGATCCAGGCCATCCGCAAGACCCCGGTGGGTCGCTTGCCCTATGGGCTGCAGAAGCGGGTGGAACTGGCTCGTGCCCTGGCCATGGAGCCGGAACTGCTGCTGCTCGACGAGCCAATGGCCGGCATGAATGTCGAGGAGAAGGAGGACATGTGCCGCTTCGTGCTCGACGTGAACGAGGAGTTCGGCACCACCATCGCGCTGATCGAGCACGACATGGGCGTGGTCATGGATATCTCCGACCGGGTGGTGGTGCTCGACTATGGGCGCAAACTGGCCGACGGGCCGCCGGATGAAGTGCGCCGCGACGAGGAGGTGATTCGCGCCTACCTCGGCGTCGGGCACTGAGGGAGGGACAAATACCGTGCCAATGAGGATCCTGCCCTGGCTGATCATCCCGCCCGCGGCAATCATCGGTCTCGGGCTGCTGCTGCAGGGCATCAGCGCCATCGATCCCAATCTTTTCTTCAACTGGGGCTACTTCCTGGAAGTGCTGATTGCGGGGACGCTGCAAGGCGTCATGTACTCGCTCGTGGCGCTCGGCTTCGTGCTGATCTTCAAGGCCTCCAGCGTCTTCAACTTCGCCCAGGGTTCCATGGTGCTCTTTGCCGCGCTCACCATGGTGGGATTGATGGGCTGGGGGCTGCACTGGACCCTGGCCTTCCTCGTAACCGCCGGCGTCATGGTGCTGCTAGCCATGGTGATCGAACGGGTCGTGCTGCGCCCGCTGGTCAACCAGCCGCACATCATCCTTTTCATGGCGACCATCGGCATCTTCTATTTCCTGGATGGCTTCGGGCAGACCCTGTGGGGCTCGGACGTTAAGCAGCTCGATATCGGCATTCCGCGCACGCCGATCTTCCTCTTCGAGGAAACTTTCGACGGTGGCATCCTGGTCAGCCAGTTCGATGTGATCGCGGCGTTGGTCGGCGGTGCCCTTGTGGCGATTTTGGCGATCTTCTTCCAGAAGACGCGCATCGGCCGTGCCCTGCGTGCTGTTGCCGACGATCACCAGGCGGCGCTGTCCGTAGGCATTCCGCTCAAGACAATCTGGGCCATCGTCTGGTCGGTTGCAGGCATCGTGGCGCTGGTCGCCGGCGTCATGTGGGGCAGCAAGATGGGCGTGCAGTTCACCCTGGCCCTCATCGCGCTGAAGGCCCTGCCGGTGCTGATCCTGGGCGGCCTGACCTCCATTCCCGGCGCCATCGTCGGCGGCTTGATCATCGGAGCGGGGGAGCAGATCGCCGAGGTCTTCCTGTCGACCTACATCGGCAGCGCGATCCAGGACTGGTTCGCCTACGTGCTCGCCATGCTGTTCCTGCTGGTCAGGCCCCAGGGCCTGTTCGGCGAGAAGATCATCGAAAGGGTCTGAGGCGATGTTCTACCGCGAAGCCGGCCAGTACAAATCGGACTACGCCTCGGATCAGGCGATCTTCCCCATCCGGCAGGATCGGATCGGTGTCCTGATCATCTTCCTCTTCGCCTTGCTGGTGGTCCCCTTCATCGCCACGAACTACCTGCTGAACTCGATCCTGGTGCCCTTCCTGGTCTTCTCGATCGCGGCCATCGGGCTCAACATCCTGACCGGCTATTGCGGACAGGTCAGCCTGGGCACGGGCGGCTTCATGGCCTGCGGCGCCTTCTTCACCTTCAAGCTGACCACCTGGATGCCTGAGGTGAACATCCTGCTGATCTTCCTCCTGGCCGGGTTCGGTACGGCGCTGGTGGGAATTGCCTTCGGCATTCCCTCGCTGCGGATCAAGGGTTTCTATCTCGCAATTGCCACCCTGGCGGCGCAGTTCTTCCTGATCTGGATGTTCACTCAGAATCCCTGGTGGACGAACTACAACCCGGCCGGCGTCATCACTGCGCCGCCGCGTGCGATCTTCGGCAATTTCTACGTCACCGGCATCGAGGCCACGCCGGTGAACAAATACCTCTTCTTGTTATGCTTCACGGCAGTGCTGGCTCTGGTGGCGAAGAACCTGGTACGCAGCGCCCTGGGGCGTGCCTGGATGGCCATCCGCGACATGGATATCGCGGCAGAGATCATCGGCATCCGCCCGATGGCGGCGAAGCTTTCCGCCTTTGCCGTGTCCTCCTTTTTCATCGGCATCTCCGGGGCGGCCTGGGCCTTCATGTACACCGCGTCGGTCGAGGCGCTGGCCTTCGAGGTCACGCGCTCCTTCCAGGTGCTCTTCATGATCATCATCGGTGGCTTGGGCTCGATCCTGGGTTCCTTCCTGGGGGCGGCCTTCATCGTCCTTCTGCCGATTGCACTCAGCAACCTTCCGGCCATGGTTGGTCTGCGCCTGCCGGTGGATCTGATCGCGCACCTGGAGTTCATGATCTTCGGCGCCATGATCATCTTCTTCCTGATCGTCGAGCCGAACGGGCTCGCGCGACTCTGGCAGATCGGCAAGGAGAAGCTGCGCCGCTGGCCCTTCCCCTACTAGCCGTCGTCAGCAACCCTGCCACAGAGGCAGGTTCAACCAGCCGGGGAGAAAATCCCGGCAACCGAGGGAGGTTAGAGTAGCATGACTCTGAAACGACTTCTGATCGGGTCGGCCGCGGCTGCCCTGCTGGCAGTGCCAGTCACAGCGACGTCGGTCCAGGCCCAGGACGATGAGAACGCCCAGTATTTCCCGGGGTTGCAGTATCGCTCCGGGCCTTACGCACCGAGTGGTATTCCCTTCGCCAATGGCTATGCCGACTATCTGGAAATGCTCAACCAGCGCGATGGTGGCATCAACGGCGTGTCGATCTACTACGAGGAATGCGATACCGCCTATAACAACGACCGCGGCGTCGAATGCTATGAGCGCCTGAAAGATGCCGGCCCCTCTGAGCCGGCCGCCTGGAGCCCGCTGTCCACCGGTATCACCTACGCTCTGATTCCCCGTGCGACGCAGGACCGGGTGCCCTTGCTGTCCATGGGATACGGTCGTGCCGATGCGTCCGACGGCCGGGTCTTCCCCTGGATCTTCACCGCACCCGCCACTTATTGGGCCGGGGCGGACGCCATCATCCAGTACATCCAGGAAGAAGAAGGCGGCGATCTGGAGGGCAAGAAGATCGCGCTCGTCTACCACGACAGCGCCTACGGTCGCGAACCGATTGCCACGCTGGAGCGTCTGGCGGAGGAAGAGGGCTACGAGCTGTCACTTTACCCCGTGGCGCCTCCGGGCCTGGAACAGAAGGCCACCTGGCTGCAGATCGCCCGCCAGCTGCGGCCGGACTGGACCCTGATGTGGGGCTGGGGCGTGATGAACTCCACCGCGGTGCAGGAAGCAGCCGCCATCGGCTATCCCATGGATCGCTTCATCGGCATCTGGTGGTCGGGCACGGAGCCGGATGTACGGCCGGCCGGCAACGCGGGCACCGGTTACAAGGCGCTGAATTTCCACGCGACGGGGACGGATTTCTCCGCCATCGATGACATCCTCACTCTGCTCTACGACGAGGACGAGGGCTACGGTGAACGCGAAGGCGTCGGTGAGGTGAACTACAATCGCGGTATCCTGAACGCGGTGTTGACAACCGAAGCCGTACGCACCGCCCAGGCCGAGTTCGGCGAGCGGCCCTTGACCGGCGAGGAGGTGCGCTGGGGCTTTGAGAACCTGCACATCACCAATGAGCGCTGGGAGGAGATGGGCCTGGCCGGCTTCGCACGCGAAATCCAGCTGTCGTGCGAGGACCATGAAGGCGGCGGTTCCGCCTACGTGCAGCAGTGGAACGGCGAGGCCTGGGAGCCGGCGTCCGACTGGATCCAGCCGCGCAACGATGACCTGCGGCCGGCCTATGAATCCTCTGCGGCCCAGTATGCCGAGGAGCAGGGGCTCGAACTCCGGGACTGCTCTGAAGAAATGTAAGGCGTGTGTACCGGGCGGCTTCGGCCGCCCGGCTTTTTCCTGACGGGAGGGACCAGCCCATGAGCCAGGCCGCGGTCGCCGAGCGGCTTCGCAGCGACAGCTCCGCCGCTGCGACGGACAAGCCGTTGCTGGCGGTGAACAACATCGAGGTCATCTACGACCACGTCATCCTGGTGCTCAAGGGTGTCTCTCTTTCCGTGTCCAAGGGGGGCATCGTGGCCCTGCTGGGTGCCAATGGCGCGGGCAAGACCACGACGCTGAAAGCCATTTCCAACTTGCTGCGCGCCGAGCGTGGCGAGGTCACCAAGGGCTCCATCGAGCTCGAGGGGGAAAGGGTGCAGGACTTGACGCCCAACGACCTGGTGCGCCGCGGCGTGATCCAGGTGATGGAGGGGCGGCATTGCTTCGAGCATCTGACCATCGAGGAGAACCTCATGACCGGCGCCTACACCCGGGGCGACGGCCGCGCCGCCATCGAGCGCGATTTGGAGATGGTCTACTCCTATTTTCCGAGACTGAAGGAACGTCGCGGCAGCCAGGCGGGTTACACCTCCGGCGGAGAACAGCAGATGTGCGCCATTGGCCGGGCCCTGATGAGCCGGCCCAAGGTGGTGCTGCTCGACGAACCCTCCATGGGCCTGGCGCCGCAACTGGTCGAGCAGATCTTCGAGATCGTCAAGCAGATCAACGAGGAGGAGGGCGTCTCCATCCTGCTGGCGGAGCAGAACACCAACATTGCCCTCAAGTACGCCCGCTACGGCTACATCCTAGAGAATGGCCGCGTGGTGCTTGATGGCGAAGCGACTGCCTTGCGCGAAAATGAGGACGTGAAGGAGTTCTACCTTGGCCTGTCCAGTACCGGGCGCCGCTCCTATCGCGATGTCAAACACTACAAGCGACGGAAGCGTTGGCTGGGATGAGTGATTTCTACGACGACGAGGAAACCCGGGACCCTGGAACCCGTGAAACGGACCTGCTGGAGGCACTGCGTGCCCAGGTCGCCCATGCCAAGGCCAAGGCGCCGGCCTATGGGCGCCTGCTGGCCGATGTGGAGGCTGACAGGCTGCAAAGCCGTGCCGATCTGGCGGAGCTTCCGGTCACCCGCAAGGCCGACCTGATTCGTCTGCAGGCCGAAGAACCGCCTTTCGGCGGTTATGCAGCAGTGGAGCCGGGACAGGCCGGGCGGATCTTCGTCTCGCCCGGGCCGATCTATGAGTTGGAGGATCGCGAGAGCGACTATGGCCGCATGGCCCGTGCACTCTTTGCCGCGGGCTTTCGCGCGGGGGAGATCGTCCACAACTCCTTTGCCTATCACCTGACGCCCGGCGGCTGGATCCTGGACGCCGGCGCCCGGCGGCTGGGCTGTGCCGTGGTCCCGGCCGGGGTCGGCGCGAGCGACCAGCAAGCCCAGGCCATGGCCCATCTGCGGCCGGCCGGGTGGTGCGGGACACCGGACTTCCTCAAGGTCATCCTGGAAAAGGGCGCCGAACTCGGCCTCGATCTCTCCTCCGTCAACAAGGCGCTGGTGTCCGGCGGGGCACTCTTCCCCTCCCTGCGCCAGGAGTACGCCGAACGCGGCGTCGCCGTGCGGCAATGCTATGCCACGGCGGAACTGGGGCTGGTGGCTTACGAAACGCCGGCCGAGGACGGCATGGTGGTCGACGAGGGCGTGATCCTGGAGATCGTGCGCCCGGGCACCGGCGATCCCGTTCCAGAAGGCGAGGTGGGGGAGGTGGTGGTCACCAGCCTCAATCCTGCCTATCCGCTGCTTCGTTTTGCCACCGGTGATCTGTCGGCGGTGCTGCACGGTCCCAGCCCCTGCGGGCGGACCAACATGCGCATCAAGGGCTGGATGGGCCGGGCCGACCAGACCGCCAAGGTGAAGGGGCAGTTCGTCCACCCGGAGCAGGTGGCCGCGGTGCTGAAGCGCCACCCCGAGCTCTCCAAAGCCCGGCTGGAGATCGATCGCAAGGGCGAGAGCGACGTGATGGTGCTGCGCTGCGAAGCCGAGGGAGCCTCCGCCGGCCTGGCGGAACGGGTGGTCGAGAGTCTGCTGGCCGAAACCCGGTTGCGCGGCGAGGTGGAGCTCTGCACGCCGGGCGGGCTGCCCAACGACGGCAAGGTGATCGACGACCGTCGCCGCTACGAGTAGAGCGGATCACGAACGTTTGGACCGGCAGTGACCAAAACAGGCGCCCGTTCGCCCCTGTTCCGGTGGACAATACGTCTCGCAAGCCCATGTGATGTTGATCAAGATTCGCGGAGTGGGACCGCGACCACATAAGGTGCCGGGTCCCGCAGGCTGCTGCGAACGGTGCATGAAGAAGGGATTGCAGATGCTTTACGTCGACACGCCGACACGCTCGGAATTCGCAACACTCACCGGAACGCGTGCGGAAGCCTGCGTATCGCTCTATCTGAAAACCACGCCCCTCACCCAGGATATCGGTCAGTCGCGCATTGAGATGGGCAATCTTGTGCGCGAGGCGCAGCGTCAGCTTGAGGAAAACAGCTTCGACAAGCGTGCCCTGGAAGCGCTGCTCGAAAAGCTGCACGACCTTCAGGATGATGACGCCTTCTGGAACCATCAGGCAAACAGCCTCGCCGTGTTCGCGACCCCTGACAACATCCGCACTTATCGCTTGGCGAACCACCTGACGCCAATGGTACAGGTGGCCGATCGCTTTCATCTCAAGCCCCTGTTCAGGGCCGTCACTTTTCCGAACTCGGCTTTCATTCTTGCCCTCTCCGAGAACGCCGTGCGCCTGGTCGAGATGGAGGCCGATCTCCCGCCTGAGACCGTCAAGGTTCCGAACCTGCCGAAGGATGCCGCCTCATCGGTCGGTAAGTCGACGCTCAACGACCGAAGCTTCAGCGGCCGCATCCATGGATCGGAAGGTCAGAATGTGCGCTTTCAGCAGTATGCCCGGCAGGTGGATGCTGCCCTGCGGCCGATCCTGGCGGGGCGCGAAACCCCATTGATTCTCGCTGCCACCGGACGGCTCGCTTCGGTCTATGCGGAAGTGAACTCCTATCCTCATCTGCTGGCCGACACCATCGGTGAGAGCCCGGACCGGCTGAGTGATGGGGAACTGGCTCAGCGTGCACGGCCGATCCTCGATGCCGCCTATGAAAAGGAGCTCGCCGAGGTGCGGGCGCTGTTCGAGCGCCGTACGGGTGAGCGCCGCACCACGACCGACATCTCCGATGCGGCACGCGCGGCGACCTTTGGGGCTGTGGACACCTTGCTGGTGGATATCGACTCCGTCGTCCCGGGATCTGTCGATGATGAGACGGGCGCCGTCACCTTCATGAAGGAGGATGACGCAACGGCTTACGGTGTCGTGGACACCATCGCTGCGCGGGCCTTCGCAAACGGAGCGAGAGTGCTCGGGGTTCGTCAGGCCGACATCCCTGGAGGCAAGGAACTCGCGGCGATCCTGCGGTATTCGTTCTGAATCAGCACCGCCTGGCGAAGAGATCGCCTGACGGGATTTGCGCGGTCCTGATCAAGTAAACGCCGGAGTGCCAGGACGGGGCCAATAATCCGCGCCTCGCGCTTCTGCGCCCTCTTCCCACGGCGCGGGCGAGGGCTGTAGTCTCCCCGCCCATGACTGCCCTCATGCGCGATTGGCTCGACAGCCTGAAGATCTACGCCGACCGGCGGATCGCCACGATCCTCTGCCTCGGCTTCGCCAGTGGCCTGCCGGCGCCGCTCGTCTTCTCCAATCTGTCGATCTGGCTGAGCGACGCTGGTGTCAGTCGTACGGATATCGGGCTTTTCGCACTGGTGGCGACCCCCTATGCCATCAACTTTCTCTGGGCGCCGCTGATCGACAAGTTGCCGCTGCCCTATCTCACCCGCCGCTTCGGGCGACGGAGAGGCTGGGCACTTTTTACCCAGGTCTGGCTCATGGGCGCCCTGGCGGTCATGTCGCTTACCGACCCGGCGACCAGCCTCTTCACCATGGCTCTGGCCGCGATCTTCGTAACCGCGAGTTCGGCGACCCAGGACGTGGTGATCGACGCCTACCGCATCGACATCCTGGAGCCCGACAAGTACGGCGCCGGTTCGGCCGCGGCTATCTGGGGCTGGCACCTGGGCGGCACGCTGGTGGGCGGCGCCGGCGGTCTCTATCTCGCGGCCGCCTTTGGCTGGAATACGGCCTACCTCGTGCTGGCGCTGGCGGTCGGCATCGGCATGGCGGCGGTTCTGCTCTCGCCCGAGCCGCCTTTCCGCCCGCCCGAGGAGACGGTTGAGAGCGAGCGCCGCGCCGCTGGTTGGATCCATCGCCGGGTGGGCGTGAAGCTCGGCGATGCCCTGACTTGGCTCTATGTGGCGGCCGTGGCGCCCTTCCTCGACTTCATGAAGCGGCGCGGCTGGCTGCTGATCCTGATCTTCATCTTCGTCTTCAAGCTGGGCGACGCGCTGCTCGGGCGCATGTCCGGCGTCTTCTATCGGGAGATGGGCTTCGATCTCGTCGCCATCGCGGACGTCAGCAAGGTCTACGGCCTGGGCGCCAATGCCATCGGCATCCTGATCGGCGGCTTTTTGGTGCACCGCCTCGGAACGCTGCGCGCGCTCTTTGTTGGCGGTGTCGCTGCGGCCGTGACCAACCTGACCTATTCCTGGCTCGCCGTCTCGGGCCAGAGCATGACCATCTTCATCCTCGCGGTGGTGGCCGACAACTTTACCGGCGGCCTGGCGACCGTCGCCTTCGTCGCGTACCTCTCCAGCCTCTGCAATGTGGCCTACACGGCGACGCAGTATGCGTTGTTGGCCTCGCTGGGCAATCTGGCGCGCATCTGGTTCTCGGCCTCGGCCGGGGCGATGGTCGACGGGCTCGACGGTGATTGGGCGACATTCTTTGTCATCACGGCCGGCGTGGCCCTGGTCGGGCTGCCGTTGCTGCTCGTCATCATGAAGCTCTTTCCCGAGGGCAGCCGCCCCAAACGCGGCGCGGTGCCAGCCGAGAGCAGCGCGACCGGATAGTGCGCCATCCGTGGGCCGCTTGACGCGCATCAAGCGGCCAAGGCGCAGTGCTGTTATAAAGGTCGAACCGGCCCGCGCTGACGCACAAGGAAGGCCACGACGTGACCACACGCAATCTCGACGCACTCTTCAAACCCCGCTCCATCGCCCTGATCGGGGCCAGCCGGCGGGAAGGCTCGGTGGGCCGCGTGGTGGCGCGCAACCTCTTTCACGCCGGCTTCGAGGGTCCGGTGATGCCGGTCAATCCCCACGAGCGGGCGATCGAAGGCGTGCTCGCCTACTCCGATGTCGCGGCGCTGCCGGAAACCCCCGATCTGGCGATCATCGTCACGCCGCCAAAGACCGTGCCCGGGATCGTCGGAGAACTGGGCGCCCGCGGCACGCGTGGCGCAGTGGTGGTGACCGCCGGCTTCAACTCTCCGGCCGAGGAGGACGATACTGGCGGGGAGAGCCGCAGCCTGCGCCAGGCCCTGCTCGACGCGGCCCGGCCCCACACGTTGCGCATTGCGGGGCCAAACTGCGTCGGCGTCATGCTGCCGCATCTCGGGGTGAACGGAAGTTTTGCGCACATCCCGGCGCTGCCCGGCGATCTGGCCTTCGTGACCCAGTCAGGGGCCATGGTGACAGCGATGCTGGACTGGGCCACGCCGCGGGGCATCGGCTTCTCCCATGTGGTCTCTCTCGGCGACATGGCCGATGTCGACTTCGGCGACATGCTGGATTATCTCGCCGTCGACCCGAGCACCCGCGCGGTGCTGCTCTATGTCGAGGCGGTCACCGATGCGCGCAAGTTCATGTCGGCCGCCCGGGCCTGCGCGCGCACCAAGCCGGTTATCGTGATCAAGGGCGGCCGTCATGCCGAGGGCGCCAAGGCCGCCACCTCCCATACCGGAGCGCTGGCCGGGGCGGACGAGGTCTATGACGCTGCCTTTCGCCGGGCCGGGGCACTCAGGGTCTTCACCCTGGAGGAGCTTTTCGACGCGGCCCAGACTCTCTCCACCGCCACGGCCCTGCCGCGGCGAGGCGCAGACAAGTTGGCAATCCTCACCAACGGTGGCGGCCTGGGTGTGCTGGCCACCGACGCACTGATCGACGGCGGCGGGCATCTGGCCGAGCTCACACCGGAGACGATCACGCGGCTGGACGGGCTGCTGCCCAGCACCTGGAGCCGCGGCAACCCCGTAGACATCATTGGCGATGCCCCCGGTTCGCGCTACGCCGGCGCCCTCGAGACGCTGCTGGAAGCGCGCGAGGTGGATGCCGTGCTGGCCATGCACTGCCCGGTGGCGGTCGCCGATCCCACCGCCGCGGCGCAGGCCGTGATCGACACCCTGGGGCCGCGCGACCGGCGGGGGAGCAAGTTGCCGGTCTTTACCGCCTGGCTGGGCGAACGGGCGCCGCTGGAAGCCCGCCGCTTGTTCAGCGAAGCGGGTCTGCCCAGCTACGACACGCCGGAGCGCGCCGTGCGCGGCTTCATGCACCTGGTGCGCTATCGCCGCAGCCAGACCGAGCTGATGGAAACGCCGCCCTCCATTCCCGACAGCGAGGAGCCCGACGGAGCGACTGTCCGCGAGCTGCTGCAGCGCGCCCAGCGCGAGGAGCGGGAGTGGTTGAGCGAACCGGAAGCCAAGCAGCTGCTGGCGGCCTACGGCATTCCGGTGGTGGCCACGGAGGAGGCGGGCGATGTGGAGGCGGCCGTGGCGGCGGCTGCGCGCATCGGCTATCCGGTTGCGATCAAGATTCTCTCCCACGACATCACCCACAAGAGCGACGTGGGCGGCGTGCAACTCGATCTGGCCGATGCCGACGCCGTGCGCAGCGCGGCCGAAGCCATGCTGGAGCGTGTGCGGCAGAACCGGCCCGACGCAAGGATCGAAGGCTTTTCCGTTCAGGCCATGGCGCGCCGGCCTGGGTCACAGGAACTGATTCTGGGGCTGGTCGAGGACCTGCAGTTCGGCCCGGTGGTGCTCTTCGGGCAGGGCGGCACCGCCGTGGAGGTGGTGCGCGACAAGGCGGTGGCGCTGCCGCCGCTCAATCTGACGCTTGCAAGTTCGCTGATGGCGGAAACGCGGGTCTATCGCCTGCTCGAAGGCTACCGCGACCGCCCGGCCGCCGATCTCGATGCCATCGCCCTGGCACTGGTGCGCCTGGCCCAACTCGCCGCCGACTTTGCGGACATCGCCGAGGTGGACATCAACCCGCTGCTGGCGGACTCAAAAGGGGTGGTGGCGCTCGATGCCCGGGTGCGGGTCAAGCCCGCCGGCGCCGAAGCTGCACGCGGTGCCCGCGCCCGCCTGGCGATCCGGCCCTACCCCAAATCGCTGGAGCAGGAGGGCGAACTGCGTGACGGCACAAGCATCGCCATCCGCCCGATCCGCCCCGAGGACGAGCCGGCGCTGCAGCGCACCTTTGCACATCTGACGCCGGAAGACGTGCGCATGCGCTTCTTCTCCCACATGGCGGCGCTAAGCCACGAGTCGGCAGCGCGCCTCACCCAGATCGACTACAACCGCGAAATGGCGCTGGTGGCCCTGGACCCCGAGCACCCGGACGAAATCTGGGGCTGGGTCACCGTCGCTGCAGACCCCGAGAACCGCCGCGCGGAGTACGCGGTGGCGGTGCGCTCCTACCTCAAGGGCCGGGGCCTGGGCTACCTGCTGATGCACCGCATCCTGGCCTACGCCGAATCCTGCGGCATCGAGGAGGTTTGGGGCGATGTCCTCGCCGACAACCGCCGCATGCTCACCATGGCCACGGATCTCGGCTTCAAGACCCAGAGCTGCCCCGACGATCCGGGCGTGATGCGGGTGGTGAAGCGCTTCGGGTAGGGGGGCGGTGCTGCGGGACGGAAGTTCGCGCGCTCAGGAGCAGGGGGTAATCCGTTGCCACTGATGACCAGTCAGGGCCACATCTGGGCAGCGTGAAGCACGCGCAGAACCGTTATCGCCGCAGCGGTTTCGGCGTAGATCACGATGTAGTTGGGCCGAACCACCAGTTCCCGTGTCCCCTCCACCCTGCCAGGGCGGCAACGTTTCGGGTGCGCCGAGAGTTGCTCTACCTTGCTCTGGATTTCTTCCATTAGAGCAAGAGCTGCATCCGGGTTGTCGTCCGAGATGTAATCGACAATCGCCATCAGGTCTGCGACGGCAGCGGCCTTCCATTGGAGCTCAGGCACCGCGCTTCCCGTTGATCAGGGCGCGTGCCTCCTGCATCACCTGGTCGTGCGGCTTGGCCGGGCGGGGATCGGCCAAGGCTTCCTGCACCTTGGCGCGGAACCAGGCGTCATAAGCCTCCGGGTCGGCGGTCAGACCAGCGGGCAACCCGCCTTCTGCGGCAATGCGAGTCAGCAGGATGCGCACGGCGTCCGAAAGCGTGAGCCCAACACCCGACAGGGCGTCGGTTGCCTGTGCCTTGAGCCGGTCGTCCACTCGGACATGAATCATCGAGGTCTGGGCGGGCATGGCATGGCCTCCTGTTTCCAAGGCCAGTATGTCTCTCAATTGAGATTCAATCAATCTGCCTTGGGACTCGGAAGATTGTGCACTGAATTTGCAGCAGAAGCGGGGACGGTGTCCGCGTCATGGCACGCTCGATACTGCTTGCGGTAATTTGCCCGCCTCGCGCGCAAGGACCTTCTGAACCGCTGGATCGGCATCGATCCTGTCATGCAGCATCTGGACGTTTGGAAACTCCGTCAGGCCGCTCGGCAGGAGTTTTGCCGCCCAGCGGATCATCGGGAAAGAATAGGCGTCGATCACCGAGCGACCCCCGTCGAGGATATGGTCCCGGCCTTCAAGGTGGCGGTTCAGGATGCCGAACTGCCTTGTGACCAGCTTTTGGCCTGCCTCGACCACCGCCTGCCGGGCCGCTTCGCTTTGGTCAGTTGTGTAGCGATGGGGCATGAAGATCGGCCAGAAGGAGGCGTGAACATCCGAGGTGAAGAAGGCCGACCAGCGTTGCGCTTCGGCCTTGGCGCGCAGGCTTTCGCCGCCTGAGAGCCCGGACTCGGGGTGTTTGGCCGCCAGGTAAACGAGGATCGCGCCGGCCTGTGTCAGGAGCCAGCCATCGTCTTCCCGAAGGGTGGGCACGGCGCCCGCGGGATTCACTGAAAGAAGCTCCTTGGAGCCGAACTTCACCTTGACCGCCTCGTAGGGTGCGCCGATCCATTCGAGTGCAATATGTGGCGCCAGCGAGCAGGCGCCAGCGGCGTAGTACAATGTAGGCATCGTTTACTCCTGTTCTTTCCGGGACTGACTCCTGACGCACCGCGCCTTTTGGGCACAGCTTTTGGCAGTTGTGCCCTGCAGGCCCGTAGCCTTCCACAGGCCTGGTCGCTTCGGCCCACGGGCAACTCAGCTGGTCACAAACTCCAGGAGGTCGGCGTTCAGGACGTCGGCGTTCACCGTCAGCATGCCGTGCGAGAACCCGGGATAGGTCTTCAGCATGCCGTCCTGCAGCAGTTCGATCGCCTTCAGCGCCGAAGCGTCAATCGGAACGACCTGGTCGTCTTCACCATGCAGGACCAGAGTCGGCACAGTGATCGCCTGGAGGTCCGCAGTTTGGTCGGCTTCCGAGAAGGCCTCGATGCCGTCGTAGTGGGCTTTGGCGCTGCCCATCATGCCCTGCCGCCACCAGTTCTGGATCACGCCTTCATGAACCGTCGCGCCCTCACGGTTGAAGCCGTAGAACGGACCCGATGGGACGTCGCGGAAGAACTGTGCGCGGTTGCCGGCCAGCGCGGTTCGAAAGCCGTCGAAGACCTGCATCGGCGTCCCCTCGGGGTTGTCGCCGGTCCTCAGCATAAGCGGCGGAATGGCCGCGACCAGGATGGCCTTGGCCACCCGGCCCGCAGGTTCGCCGAGCCGCGCGACGTAGCGCGCCACTTCGCCGCCACCGGTGGAATGGCCGATGTGAACCGCGTTCCGAAGGTCCAGCGCCTTGACCACGGCGAAGGCGTCGGCCGCGTAGTGGTCGATGTCGTGATCCTCCGCGACTTGAGTCGAGCGTCCGTGACCGCGCCGATCATGGGCGACGACGCGATAGCCCTTCGACAGGAAGAATAGCATCTGTGCGTCCCAGTCGTCGGAACTGAGCGGCCAACCATGGTGAAACACGATGGGCTGGGCGTCGTTAGGACCCCAGTCCTTGTAGAAAATCTCTACACCGTCGTCGGTCGTGACAAAGCCCATGGTGGTTCTCCTTTTGGAAGGTCGTGGGGAGAGGTTCGCTACATCGCGCCCTGATTGGCGGTCATGGCGGACCAGATCATCAGGGCCCCGAAGGCCATAAAGATGATGCCGGTCAGCATCCGTCCGCGCCGCGCATGCTCCGGGTTGCGGAGCAGCCGGACGAAGTGCCGGGCACCGAAGGCATAGCCGCCGAGAACGACGAGCTTCGCGATAACGAAGGTCACTACCAGAAGGGCGAGGACGGACGGTCCGCTCCCGACCGGGAGGAACTGAGGGAACAGCGCGGCGAAAAACAGAATGGCCTTTGGATTGCTGATCCCCACACCGAAGGAATGGAGCCAAAGACGCAAGCCGTTCGTCCCATGAGCTGCCTCCATGGCGGTCGGGCCCACTTGCGGTGCGGCAGGGCGAAGATAGCTCCATCCGAGCCAGATGATGTAAGCCGCGCCCCCTAGGCGCAGGGCGAGGAAGGCAAGCGGATAGGCCATGAGCAGGGCGCCCAACCCGATGACGGAAAGCGTGGCCAGCAACGCGATCGCCACCAGATCTCCGCTCAGGGCGGCCAGCGCGCGGCGCCACCCGTAGGCAACGGCGTTGTTCACGATGAACACTGTGGACGGACCCGGCGTTGCGGCCTGGGTCGCGCTGACCAAGAGAAAGGTCAGATAGGCCGAGAGTTCCATTCTCGCATCCTTCGGCGACGCTGACATAGAGGGTGTACTCAACTTGCCGTTCCCTTCGACAAGGCGGTAGTGCCATAGTCAAGCTAGCTGTGTCGCGAAAGGAGGAACGCCGGAATGGACATCGAGGATCTGCAGACATTTGTCGCCGTGGCCGATGCCGGGGGTGTTTCGGCCGCCGCGCGCCGGCTCGGTGTCTCCAAGTCGATCGTCAGTCGGCGGCTCTTCCGGATCGAAGCGGAACTCGGCACCCAGCTCCTCGCACGTACGACCCGCGGTGCCGCGCTTACGGAGGCGGGCTCAACTTTCAGAGAGCATGCGGCCCGGGCCAGCGCCGAGATCGACCTGGCGAGGGAAACGATCCTCCCAACCGGCGGGCTGCGTGGCCGCCTGAGGGTCGCCGTCCCGCTCACTTTCGGCCCGGCCCGCTTCACCCCTGCGCTCGCGGAAATGGCGCGTCGCCACCCGCTGCTCCACATCAGCAGCTCTTACAGTGATCGTTACGTCGATCTCATCGCAGAAGGATTTGATTGCGGGATCCGGGTTGGAACCCTTCCGGATTCCAATCTGGTCGCGAAGCGTATCGGCCCGATCCATGGATCGCTCGTTGCAAGCCCGGAATACATCAAGGCGCACGGGGCACCCCGGACGCCGGATGAGGTCGTCGCCCATGAGGCACTCATGCAGGGAACCGAAACCTGGCAATTCCTGGACGGAGATAGCATCGTCACCGTTCAGCCGCAGGGCAGGTTCAAGGCCGACAGCGGTGTGGCGCTCGCTGCCGCTTCGGTGGCGGGGCTCGGCATCGCCTGGCTGCCCGATTGCATCCTGCATGAACATGTGGCCTCCGGCGCCCTCGTGCCGATCATGACGGACTATCCCCCACCTCCCGCGGGCATTTATGTCGTCCGTCCGCCGGGTCTGCATCCCGCGCGAAAAATCCGGGTCCTCATTGAAACGCTGACCGAATGCCTCGAACGGCATCCGGACGCCCTCCTCCACAATCACTGAGTCCCGAAGGGCGGACCGCCCCGGCCGACGGTTCGTGTTCGGCGCAGGCTCATGGCCGGCGTTCGAAACGGCTCAGGCGTTCCGCTGCCCGCGACACAGCTTGACGCGCGCCAAGACTAGCCCCCGGGACGACAAGTCTCCAAAGTTGATGTCAGTTCCACCGGCATTGCCCGACTGCTCGGGCCTCAAGATGCGTCGGGATCAAGCGCTCACATCGCCAAGTACACGCCCGACCGCCAGCATTAGACAGGACAACGCACATGAGTTGGAACCCAACACTCGATCCCGGCTGCCCCGATGAGGCGGGCGCCAGCGTGATCGAGACGCTCATCGTACCGAGGTCTCGCGATCTTGGCGGGTTTGAGGTCCGGCGCGCCCTACCGGCGCCAAAGCGGCAAATGGTGGGCCCGTTCATTTTCTTCGACCAGGCCGGGCCGGCCGAACTGCTGACCGGTCAGGGCATCGATGTCCGGCCGCATCCGCATATCGGACTTGCCACCGTGACCTATCTTTTTCGCGGCGACTTCCACCACCGCGACAGCACTGGCGCCGATCAAATAATCAGCCCCGGCGCGCTGAACTGGATGGTCGCCGGACGTGGCGTTACCCATTCCGAGCGCACCTCTGCGGCGGCCCGCAGGGGACCGAACGGCCTGTTCGGCATTCAGACATGGCTGGCGCTGCCCGACATCCATGAAGATGTGGCGCCCAGCTTCGAGCATCACAAGAAGGAGGCCTTGCCGATGATCGAGGATAACGGCGTTTCCGTCCGGTTGATCCTTGGCAGCGCCTATGGCGCGACCGCGCCCGCGACGATGCTGTCGGAAGCGTTCTATGCCGATGTGAAACTCGAGCCGGGAAGTCGCTTGCCGATGCCGGACAATCACGAAGACCGGGGCATCTATATCGTGGAAGGGGCCATCTCGGTCGTGGGGCAGGATTTTGCTGCGAGTCGGATGATGGTCTTCCGCCCGGGCGACAGGATCACCGCCGTCGCTGGAGACCGGGGCGCTCGGCTCATGATCCTTGGCGGTGCGACCTTTCCCGGCCCCCGCTACATCTGGTGGAACTTCGTCGCCTCGTCGCAGGAACGCATCGAAGCGGCCAAGGCCGAATGGCGGGCCGCAAACTGGGGCAAGGGGCGCTTCGATTTACCGCCCGATGACCGCGACGAACACATTCCCTTGCCGGATTGACCGGTGCCGATGGAATGATCGCAGGGACATGCCGCGGCGAGCCACGACCAAATGACCCACACCCGCAAGCAACAGATGCCGGATGGAGAAGACGAGCAATGACCAACCAATGGCCCGCCCTAGACTATCTTGCATGGCGCGAAACCTGTTCCGCCCTGCACCTGTATCTGCAGATCGTCGGAAAGTACCGGCTGGCGCACACGCCATGGCTCAACCATTCCTGGAACGCCACATTCTATGTCACGCCGACCGGCCTGACATCATCACCGATACCGGACGGTCCGGGCATCGAGATCCGGTTCGATTTCCGGGAGCATATGGTCATCGGCACCTGCGGCAACGGCCGCGAGGCGAGGTTCGCGCTGGAGCCGTCCACGGTTGCAGTGTTCCGCGCGAACGTCGTGCAGTTGATTGCCGATCTCGGCGGCACGCCAACATTCAACGACACGCCGAACGAGGTGCCCAACCCCATCCCGTTCAGCGAGGATCATCGCGACCGGCCCTATGACCGGGATGCGGTGCAGCGCTATCACCAAGCACTGGTGACAATTGACAGGGTATTCGGCAGGTTCCGGACATCCTTTACAGGAAAGTCCAGTCCCGTTCACCTGTTCTGGGGGGCTATGGACCTCGCGGTTACCCGCTTCTCGGGGCGGCGCGCGCCACTCCATCCCGCTGGGATCCCTTCGCTGCCGGACGACGTGGCGCAGGAAGCCTACGACCGGGAAGTGTCCTCGGCAGGTTTCTGGCCGGGCGGCAATGGCATCGACTACCCCGCCTTCTATGCCTACGCCTATCCGACACCCGGCGGGTATCGGGGGGCGCCGGTCCGGCCCGATGCGGCATTCTGGCATGAGGGCCTGTCGGAGTTCGTGCTGCCGTACGATGCCGTGCAGACTGCCTCTGATCCCGACGAGGCGCTGATGGCTTTTCTGGTTTCGACCTACGACGCCGCCGCCGACTTCGGGCAGTGGGACCGCGATCTTCTGGAATGTGAGCAGGGGCGACCGCGCCAAGTTCGCCGGCCCAGTGCGGGGCTGGCGAATGCGGAACCGGCAAAGGACGCCCCCAGCCCGACCGACGTCCCGGTGGAACGGGAAGATGGTGCATCGAAGGGGCGCTACCGCATGGTCCTCGATGGCAACGAGGCCGAGATGTCCTACAGCCGCGCCGGAGATGGGCTGATCATCATTGACCACACTGAAGTGCCTGCGGCCTTGCGTGGCCGCAAGGTCGGAGAGCGGCTGGTGCGACAGGCGGTCGAGGATGCGCGTCGTGACAAGGTTGCTATCATGCCGCTTTGCCCGTTTGCCAAGGCACAGTTCGACCGTCATCCGGAATGGCAGGACGTAGTGAGCCAGTCGAGGACCTGACTTCCAATGGACTGGATTTCGCGCTGGGCGGGCCATTCGGGGCCCATGGGCGGCGCGCTGACTGGGGCTGCCGGTCATTGAGCCGGCAGTTGGCAACACAGTGGAAACGACGTCTGGCGCGGCCGCGCACCGACGTTGTGGTTCTTAAGGAGCGAACCGATGGCCGCAGAGGGGTTGGGGCCGACCATCGGCCCGGTGGTCGTGCTGTTGGGAGCGGCGGTGATTGCCGTGCCGCTGTTCCGGCGTCTTGGGTTGGGGTCGGTGCTGGGGTATTTCGCAGCCGGGATGCTGGTCGGGCCATCGGTGCTGGGGTTGTTCACCGACCCTGACACGATCCTGCATTTCGCCGAGCTGGGCGTGGTGATGTTCCTGTTCATCATCGGACTGGAATTGCGCCCACAGAAGCTCTGGGCGCTGCGTGGGCAGATTTTCGGGCTGGGTCTGGCGCAGGTGAGCCTCGCGATTGCCTTGCTGTCGCTGGCGGGCGTAGTGGTTTTCGCGCTTCCGCCGGTCACGGCGTTCATCGCCGGTGCCGGGTTCGTGCTGTCCTCGACCGCCGTCATCATGTCAACCTTGCAGGAACGCGGGCAGATCGCCAGCCATGAGGGGCAGAAATCCGTCTCGATCCTGCTGTTCGAAGATCTGCTGATCGTCCCCTTGCTGGCGGTCGTGGCCTTTCTGTCACCTGTCGGTCAGGGCGATGGCGGGTTGGCCGATGTGGCGCTGGCACTGGCCGGGCTGGTGGCGCTGCTTGTGGCCGGCCGTTGGCTGCTTGATCCGTTCTTCGCCCTTCTGGCGCGGGCCCGTGCCCGCGAGGTGCTGAGCGCCGGGGCGCTCCTGGTCGTGCTGGGGGCCGCTCTCCTGATGGAGGCTGTGGGCCTTTCGATGGCGATGGGCGCGTTTCTGGCGGGGGTTCTGCTCTCTGGCTCCAGCTATCGCCATCAGATTGAAAGCGACATCGAGCCGTTCAAGGGCCTTCTGATGGGGCTGTTCTTTTTGGCGGTCGGCATGTCGCTGGACCTGACCGTCGTGGCCGCGGAATGGCCGCTGCTGCTAGCCATGCTGGTGGTTTATGTGCTGATCAAGGCGGTGGCCATCTATGCCACGGCGCGGGCCTTTGGCGGGGCCAGTTTGTCCGCCTTGCGCCGAACCTTCATGTTCGCCCAGGGCGGCGAGTTTGCTTTTGTGCTCTACACGGCCGCGCTGGCGGGAGAGGTCATTGATGCGCGCGAGAATGCGATCTTCTCGACTGTCGTGATCCTGTCCATGGCGATCACGCCGCTGATCCTGATCGCCGCCGACCGGCTGTTGCGCGCGCCGGGTGCCGCGCTGGACGGAGTAGAGCAAGCGGATGGTCTGCGCGGGCAGGTGCTGGTCATCGGCTTCGGGCGCTTTGGTCAGATCGCTCTGCAGATACTGCTGGCGCGCCGCGCGCAGGTCTCAGTGATCGAGAACAATCCCGACCGCATCCGGGAGGCAGCGCGCTTCGGGTTCAAGGTCCATTACGGCGATGGCACGCGGCTGGACATCCTGCACGCTTCGGGCGCGGCGCAGGCGCAGGTGGTCCTGATCTGTGTCGATGATCGCCGAGCAGTCAGCGCGATTGTCGAACTGATCCAGCACGAATTTCCGAATGCGGCAGTACTGGCGCGCAGCTATGATCGGGGCCATTCGATGGAACTGATCCGCGCGGGCGTGGACTTTGAAGTCCGTGAGACAGTGGAATCGGCCCTACTGATGGGGGCCGAAGGGCTGCGCCGCCTCGGATGGGATGAGGCCGCCGTAACCGAAGCGCTGGACGATATCCGCCGCCGCGATGTGCAGCGCCTGACCGAACAGGTGCAGGGCGATAGTATGTCCGGACGCGACAAGATGCTGACAGCGCCGGTTCCCGAGCCTCTGGCTCCCACCCAAATTCCTACAAAAGCAGGTTCGCGATAAAAGAATGCTTCTTGGCTGTAGATGGACGCTCGGCTGCCTCCTTAGGCTTCGACCTGGTACCCTTGTCTTCGGATTGCAAGGTCATGCTGGAGCTCAGGATTCACGGTTCGGCCTGGGTCTCACTTCGGAGCCCTATCCGAGGTCCCAAGTCGTGCCGACCCCACGCTGTATAATTTGCAGGAAGGAGGCGCTGCGCCAAATCCAACAAGCCGACACCGCCTGACGGCGGCGGGCGGTGCAGGCGCTTGCGCTCACTCGAAGGTGCCACGCCCGCCTCGCTAGACCAACGGCGGCCATGAGCCCTATTTACTGAAGATATTGACCGCTGCTTCTTTTCCTTGGCGCCGGAAGGCAGGAAAGGGCGCTAAGTATTTGAAAAATAATGGTGCCGACGGCAGGATTTGAACCTGCGACCTACTGATTACGAATCAGCGAGTTAATTCATAATTTCCATAATTTTGTTGACAGGGATGGGCGTGCGGAGAGCCATTTTGTCAATATTTTCAAGAAGGTTAAAGACAGTTTAAAGCGATTCCGACCTGTTTCTGCGAATTTCATGCGCGCGAGAATCGCAAGAAAGTGGAGCCTGTTTGGAGCCTGTGCTAGGGTATGCTCCATCAAAAGGAATCAATATGCAGGCTCCACATGCCGGACTATGACTTCAACAGGAAACAGGCGGTGCGCACGTTGTTGCGCAGCGGGCAGAAGGGGGAGTTCAACGACCCCACCACCCCCGGTCTCCACCTGCGCATCGGTGCCGCTGCGCGCTGGAGCCTGAAGGGCAGGCTCCACGGCAGGAAAAGCACCTGGCGCATCGGCGATGCCTCGGTGCCCGTCAAGGAGGCGCGGCTGCGCGCCGAGATGGCGAACAAGCTGCTCAAGCGCGGGGAGGATCCGCGCGGCTGGCTGCAGGAGCAGGAACTTGGCGGCGCGGTGCAGGCGCCGCCGCGCGATGTCGACTGGCCCTGGGAGCGGGTGCGGGACGCCTATATTGAGGCGAAGAGCCAAGCGCTGCGCCCGGCCTCCATCACCAGCCTCAAGCAGTCCCTATACTATCGCACGGTCACCCAGGTGCTCGTAGGCAAGGACATTTCCGAGGTCAGCCGCGAGGAGCTTATCCGCATCCGCGACAGCATTCTGGCTGATGGCAAAGAGGCCCAGGCGCGCAAGTGCGTGCGCGACCTCAACGCGCTCTTCCGCTACATGCACGCCGAGCGCCCGGATATCCCGATTGAGAACATCCGCATCAACCAGTCACCCGGAAATCGCCCGCGGCGGCCTCGGACCGGCGCGGCTTTGCCGACACTCGCACAACTGGGGCAGGCCGAAGCACGGCTGCGCAACGGCGCGATTAACGCACACCAGCGCCTGGCCTCTCTGCTCGTGCTCTTCACTGCCCAGCGCATCAGCTCGGTGGCCAGCGCGAAGCCCGACGACTTCTCCGAGTGGGAGGAGCAGCCCGGCTGGATGATCTGGCGCGTGGGCCATACCAAGCGGCAGCTCCAGCAGGGCCAGCCAGGTCACGTCCTGCCCCTGCCACTCCAGGCGGCCGCTGTGGTGAGGGCCGCGCGCAGCAGCATCGCCAACAGCCAGTGGCTCTTTCCCCAGATCCGAGACGGACGACGGCACAAGGCAGGAGACCACCACTTCACCATCCACCAGATCGACCGCGCTTTTTCCACCGGCCAACTCGGCTTCCCGCCCCATCGCCTCCGCCGCGCTCTCACCTCCTACCTCCGCGATAAAGGCGTGCCACTCAGCAGCTCCGCCAAGATTTTGCACCACTCTGAGGGCAAGACCGGGGTCACCGCCGAGTTCTACGACTTTGCCATGGACCTGGAGGAGAAGAAGGGCGTGCTGGAGAAGTGGGTGGCGTTTCTGGAGGAGGTGAGGAAAACCGACTAGGGGAGACTGGAATGAAGCCACAGCTTGTGGTTCTCCCCTTCCCGAAAACCCTTAGAAACCTTTAACCGCTTCTCGCTTGCGATGGCGAAGATTGCAAAGCCAGCTTCAAACCTTCAGAGGGCAATAGCCCACTCTCACGGGACCCAAACTCGGGCACTCGGTTGACAAACCCTTCTCTTCTTGAGGTAGAATTTAGGCAGCGTAACAATTTACATGAGTTGAGCAAAAGCAGCATGATCTTCCCGATCGGATGAATTGCATGTCACAAGCTAAGTTGCTGCTTTGTTCAACCCGCGAATCTGGTTAGCCGACACGTCCTGCAGCATTGGTATGAATAAAGATACTCTGATGACCGAGTAGAACTATGGATGAAGAGCGCGAACCGATACGCCTTGAAAATTACGGCCTGGATGAAGTGATCCGGCTTATGGCTGCGGGCGTGCCGGTTTGCCGTGCCAAGGAAGGCAACTTCCAGCTCGATACCGACGACAAGCGCAAAGCCTTCGCCTATTACGGCCGCAACCGTGATCTATGGCCACGCAACCGGACCATACAGGCCAGGGAAATCGATGGGCTGCTCTCGGCGCTCCAGGGTGAATTGCCCGCCGCGGCACCCGTCGTGTTGTTAACCGCCGACGATAAGCCCGTATGGCATCTCGCGCGCATTGAGGCGCACAGATTTGGCGGGCTGCATCGCCATCTTGGACCGAACGGCGAAGACCCCGATGATTTTGTCCTGGAACTGGACAAGGAGATCACGCTTGTCAGCGGGTTCAATGGGGCGGGAAAGACTGCGCTCCTGAGTGCCGTCGTCTGGTGTCTGACCGGTAAGGCGCTGCGTTCGCAGCATATGCCGCATGGCATTCATGAACCGATGGCTCTCCAACGCGCGGCCGATGGCGACGAGACGGAGGATGAGGAGGATGAGCGCGCGGAAATCGCGGTGCCGCCGATTGTTCCGATTCCCTCGGCCAACAACCTTGAGAAGCTTGATGACAAGCCAAAGCTCGACAGCTGGGTACGGCTCACGTTCAGGCGCGAAGGCACGCAAGAGATTCAGACGGTCACACGTCGGCTGGAGGTTTCGGGGAAAAAGCTCACGGCGCCTGTAGCCGGGCTGGATGGGCTCGGCCTGTCAGCGCTCGCGCTTGAGGCGGGTACGCTGATGCCCGGCGTCGCTGCACATATGCGCTTTGATGAGAAGACAGACTTCACGCAAGCCGTCTCCCAGTTAACCGGCCTCAAGCCCCTGGAAGAACTTGGTCAGCGCGCCAGCCGCCTGGTCAAGCGCCTGCAGACGACCGAGAAGAAGACAACCGAAGAGGCGCGTGACAAGAAGGCGGACGAGTTTGAAAACCACTTGCGAACCTTCGCGGAACGCTGGGAAGAGCGGCCCGACCTTGGCGAAACGCCTACGATATTGAAGCCCGGCGAAGAAGCAGGCGAAGACGACGACAAAATCGATTGCGCTGCGTCGATCACGGCGGCACGCGCGGGGCTGCAGGAACAGCAGCGCGATATGACCTCGGCCATGGATTCGATCCTGGGCCGGCGCGTCGAACTGAGTGCAAAGCAGGATGTGGAGGCGATTACCAGTGCCCTCGATGCCGCTGCTGATCGCCTCAAGGGTGGCGCTCTGCGGGAATTGGCCCAAGTCGGCCTCATCCTTTCGCTGTCGGAGATTACGCCCGAGGAGGCGAAAGCGGCCCTGCGGGCAATCTCCGAAATCCGTGCGCGGGCGCAGGCACTTGCGAAGCAGCTCGAAGATGAGCGGCAGGCGGCACGCTGGCGTCTCTATGCCCGCGTCGCTGCGTGGCACAAGGATAATCATCCCGACAGCGACGTGGCGAACTGCCCGGTCTGCGGCACCGATCTGGATAAAGTCCCTGCCGATGCGCTGCTGGACATGTCCGTCAAGGATGCGCTTGTGCAATGCCGCAAGACGCATAGTGATATCGCGAAGACGGCAGCGGAGTGGGAGAAAGACGAGGCATCTTCCTTCCTGAGCGGTTTGCCGGAAAGCATACGCGCCCTTGCTGACAAGGTGCTGCCCGACACCCTGCTTGGCCTGTATCGCAGGGCCTACGTCGATGAACTTCTCGCTCAACGGGCCTTTTCGGGTCGTCTGCAGCCATTGCAGAAAAACGCGCAGACGGTCTGGGATGCGGCGGTTGCCGCGCATCCCCTGCCTGATGCACCGGCTCCGGCCGAAAGCGCGCTTCCTCCAATGCTGGCAGAGGGCAAACTACAGGAACGTCTGTCAGCTGTCGCGAAGGCCCTGGCACTGCACGCCCACCGCGAGGAATCGGCAGAACCACTAAAGCAGTTGATGGAGCGCTATATTGGCGCCACGAAGCCTGCCGACGACGCGCCTTCCGGTCAGGCAGAGAGCCGGACTGACGATACCGAACCGCAGATGCGGTCGATCCGTGCGCAGATCGACGCCATAAGGCGCGCGGTCGAGAATGCGATGCCGAACGTCGCGCTTGTGCGCCACCTCGATGACCTTGAGCAGGTGCGCAAAGCGTGGGCCGCGGAAGAACGGCGTCTTGCCTTGCTGAAACGTGCGGCCGATGCTGTGATGCCCTATCTCGAGTTGCCGGCTCTTGTCTATGAGCGGGTTTCGGGGCTGATCAAAACGCTGGACCGGGACACCGGTAGTTGGCTCGAGAAGATATACAGACCGCACTATCCCGGCGGCCCGTCGTATGGCGGATTTGAGCCGGGCGAGGATAGCGGTTTTGGTCTGCGCGCCGGGTTCGATGATATGCGGGTGCCGGCACACCAGGTGATGAACGCCTCCCTGCTGCGCGCCTGCGTATGGGCCTTTCTTTTCAGTCTTTGGGAGCACGTCCGGGCGCGCACCGGCGGCCTTAGCTGCATATTGCTGGACGATCCGCAGACGCATTTCGATCCGATCAACAGCGAGAACTTTGCTGCCGCGGTTCCGCTAATGCCCGCGCACGGCATGCGCCCTCTGATAGCGTCGAACGACGTGCGTTTCGTCGCTTCGGTGCAGGACAAGCTTCCCTCCCGCGCCGCCGATTCGCCGACATGGACAGCATTACGGCTTGATCCTGTCTCCCGGTCGAGGCTGACGGCGCTTGTGAGTCCTGCCATTGAGGAGATCAGGGAAAAGCGTGATCGCTGGCGGGAGGATGAGACCGACACGCCCAAGGCTCAGGCCTTCGTGACAGCGGTGCGGATCGACATAGAGAACCGGCTTTGGAATCTCCTGGCGGGCGATCCGCTCGTGATGCACGAACCCACCCTTGGCGATCTGCTCGGGCAATTGCGGCGAGCGCGCAATACCGGCGAGCGCCCTTTTGAGGAGCCGCCTTTCGAAAAATTGCTGACCCATGAAGGATTGCGGCCCGAAGCACGGTTCTACAAGACCATCAATAAGGCCCATCACCAGCCCTCGATGATCACCCCGCAGGACGCGCACGATACTGATGGGATTTATGAGAGCATCAACAATCTGCTGCGCGGCTGTTCGGCTGCTTACGCCCGTTTCCTTGGCCGTCTGACGGGTGATGAGCGTGATCTGATCCTGCCCGATGCGCCGAGTTTCCCGGCGGCGACAGCACTACCGGCCGTCCCTCTTCCGGTCCTTGGTACGCTGGCGGCACGGAGCGACGCCGATATTCTCGATGCGCGCGCAGAAATCGAGCAGTTCTCGCTGGAGGCGCTCGGGGCAGTTGCGCTTTATGTCGTGCGCGCGCCAACGCTGGGCTCGCTGGCGCTGGCAGGACAGGTTGTCATTGTCTCGCTGGAACGAGAGGCGGCCGAAGGCGAACCGGTGATCGCGCTGCATGGCAGCAAGGTCTATGCGCGGCGTTTTCACCGCGACAGGCAGCATCTCTCCCGCACGGTCCTCGCCTCCGATCGTTCGGGTACGGAGCGCGTGCCGCCTGCGCTCATTGTACCAACGGCGTCAACCAGGGTGATGCCGATCGTCGGCGTGCTTTATGAGGCGCAAAAACCCGCCGGGCGCGACGAGGCCGTCCCGGTTTCATCGAGCGATTTGCTGTCCCGCAGGCTGACAATTGCAAACGTGGCAGAGGACAGCGCCTATCCTGTCATCCGCAACGGCGATGCAGTGCTGATGGAGCAGATCGAGGATCTATCGGAGGCGAAACTGGCGGCGCTGGAAGGACGGATTGTTGCGTTCTCGGCGGGCAGCGGCGGTGAGTCCTTTGGCTATCTCAAACGGCTCGGTCAGCAATTCATGCCGGGCATGCGCGTCTTCGAGAATATCGGTCTGAACGGCCAGGCACTTTGTGTCACCTACGGTGAATGCGCCGCCGCCGGCGATCACGTCCTTGAGCGGCTCTGGCGGGTCCACGGCGTGCTTAGAATCGAGAACAAATGACAGGTCCGCAGCGGTGCCGTTGTCTGAGGAAGCGACAAAGCTGAGTCCAAAGGCCAAGATCTGCCGCATACGCACCTTTGAAATCACGGCAGCGAGCGCGGTTGGTTCGGCAAGGCCAGAACCGGTGCCGGCGCCCGCGCGCCGATTGCACGTCTAGGGTTGCGACGCCGCCTGACGGCAAGACCTTCCTCCCGATAGATCGGCTGGGTCTTCTTCCGGTTGATCATCACGCCCTCCCGGCGCAGCAGGATATGCAGGCGGCGATAGCCGAACCGTCGACGTTGGTTCGCCAACTCGCGCAGCTTCTCTCTCAGTTCGGCATCGTCGGCCCGCGTCGAGCGGTAGCGGACGCTCTTGCGATCGGCACCAACGAAACGGCACGCCCGCCGCTCGCTCATCCCGTGGCAAGCCCGGAGATGAGTCACAGCTTCCCGCTTGGCGGCGGGCGTCACCACTTTTTTTGACAGAAGATCCTTCAGCGCCGCCTGGTCCAGCATCGCATCCGCCAGCAGGCGCTTGAGCTTCGCGTTCTCGTCCTCGAGCGCCTTCAGCCGCCGAGCATCGGACACCTCGAGCTCGCCATACGTCGACTTACAGTTGTAGATCGTTGCTTCGGAAACCCCGTGCCGGCGAGCCAGGTCGACAGGCTTCGCTCCCGCCTCCGCCTCCTTCAGCACGCCTATGATCTGCTCCTCCGAAAACCTCTTACGCTTCATCTCGTCCGTCCTTTCATCAGGGCCGGACTCTAATCAAACGTGGAGGAAAATTAGGGGGTCACGTCAGATCCACAACAGCGAACCTAATCGGCTGGTCAGCGATGCTGAGACCTGGGTCGCGAACGCGCAGCCCATTCACCGTCACTGGAAGAATCCACCCCGAGCTGGTACGTGCGATCAAGAAGCGCGGCAGTCGCTTCAAACGCGTGGGCGTATCGACAAAATCGATGCTCGTGGAGAAGATGATCGTGTTTAGCTATCCAGCGCGGGTGGCGAGCGATTTTAAGGGCTGGTGATCACACTGCATCGCGACGCGGAGGCAAGTTCACGGATGGTAAGCCGCGGCCCAGGCGCAAGGCGGCTTAGGTTGCTTGATCTAGGAATGAAGCTTGGTGTGCAGACCGATGAACGACCCCAGTTTGGCGCCGACTGTGTCCAGAATTTTCTGCTTTGGGTAGTATGGAAGCAGAGTAGATGTTATGTCCGAGGGCGTAAAGCGGAGAGGTTGCTACGCGCCATGTAATCGCTGCGTTCTGCAGAGCGTAGTGCTCTGGCAAGCAAATATGCCGAATGCCATCGGAGAAAGCGGCACGCTAAACAGGAGTGCGCGCAACATTGGTGATTTTGGCAACCCCAGACTCTCTTGAATGGGCTTCAGCCACGGGACTGGCGGACAAGCAGCCCAGCCGCCCAGTCTGGCTGAGCGGCCAGGCTAAATGCTTTACATTGCAAAGAAAGAGAAACTAACCCGATATTTATCAACAGCTGCTCACCAACAAGCTTGCTAGTTATGACTAAGCAGTCGTTGGATAGGTAATGACTGCGCCTTTCCCATACTGAGCTTCCAGCATCAACTTAGCATTATTTGGGTTGTCAGCCTCTACTCTAACTTCCTGCTGACTTCCGTTTGAGAGCCTGACTTTAGCCTTGTAGGTCCGAGTTGGCATTTCCTAGCCTCCATTGTGCAATCGCTCAACCACCCTCATGACGATTGATCGTCACTCCCTATTATAGAGGTTGATAATATACCAGTCAACTCCCGCTGTAGATAGCAACTCCCACTCAGATTACCTTTCCGCGAACTGGAGAATGAGCCGCGTGGAGATCGGCAACACCGCCGACTCCTCAATCATCCAGGATGAACGTAATGCCAACGGCAACTGATCTCTACTGATGTGCCCATCGGCGCAAACCGAACGACATGATGCACCAAGGCTGGTCGATGATCTTGTTCCAAGCATCGCAGCAATGTTCGAGTATCTCGTCGTAGGAGTGGAAGGCGCGGTTGGATAAGCAGTTCTCGCGCAGGAACTGCCAAATATTTTCCACGGGGTTGAGCTCGGGCGCCTTGGGCGGGAGCGGTAGCAGGATGATGTTATCGGGCAGGATGAGCTTGTCGGTCATGTGCCATCCGGCCTGATCGAGCAGAACGAGGGCATGGGCGCCCGGCTCGACCACCAGCGATCTCGTCCAGATGCTGCTGCATCGCCCAGGTGTTGCACTTGGGCAGGACAAGACCTGCTCCATTACCTTTGGCGGGGCAGATGGCGCCGTGGCCACTAGCGGACGGCGAAGGCGGCCAGATGTAGGCGGACTTGGTGCGCTGGTCCTGAGGAGCGCTCAGCCTAGTGCCGTGCTGCGCCCAGCGCCGGGTAATCTTGTTCGTCTGGCCAACGCGTGCCTCGTCCTGCCACCAGATTTCTATTTCGGTGCCCTTTGGCAGGCGCGCCTGGAGCGCCGCCACCTTCTCGGGGAAGTTTTTCTAAAAGCCTCGAGCGCATACTCGTTCGGGTTGTGGTGCCGGGCCGCGGTGTCAGGCGGCGATACCCCATCGCTCTCAGTTCACGCCCCACCGTGGTTTCTCCCACCTCGACACCGAACTCCTCTTAGAGCCAACCCATGAGATCCTTGCGCCGCAAGCTCCGCAGTTGAGCCCCGCTCCCCAGAGAGTCCCGCTCAAATGCCCTTGGTATTACGCGTCCCCGGCTACATGCGCTGCCTTATCAGCATACGTCGCAGAAAATATCGTCTCGGAAAGCCATTTCTTGAAGGACGGATTATCGCTGAACTGCTTGAACAGTTCCGTGTGGTCAGACAGAAGTTCGATCACAGCACGTTCAAGCGCCTTGTCGTGCTCAATGCGGGCGTTCTGCTTGTCCGAATTCTGCATTGCGTTTTGGTAGGCCTTGTCGGCCGCGACCTTCGTGGGCAGCTCCTCAGCGATTACCTTCCCGATCTTGTCGGCGTCCTTCCAGTCGATGTTGCCGAACATCTCGTTGAACGTCTTGAGGATGTTGCTGAGCAGGTCCAGTTCCGGGTCAGGTTTGCGACCGCCTCCGCCCAACGGCACAGGTCCGATCTCCGCGTCGGCATCGGGAAGCGCAATCGCCATCGTCGCCTGCGCCTCGACCCGGTAGCTATCCATGTCGATGGCCTCCAGAATGCCCTTCGACAGGTCCAGCTCCTCCGGAGCAGGCAATTTCGGCGTGAGGAAGTTCAGAAAGATCGAGAGCTTCTCCCACTCCGCATTCGTGTAGGGCAGAATGGTCGCGAGGAATCCATAGGTGCGCGTGAAAGCCTTCGCCTTCCCCTTAAAGTCGACCTGCCCATCTTCATCGAGGTCCGCCTTGTAGACCGCGACGCAGGAATCAAGGATCGGGTCGAGCTTGTCCCGGTCGGCGCCGCCAAGATACAGCGCCACGAGGTCTTCGACCTGCTCTCAGGAATAGACCTGATAGCCGTCGAGAGCCGCCTTCAGGTCGTGCAATTTGTTCGGGTCGGTCTCCTCGCTCAGGATCGTCGTCCGGTAGTAGTCCTCGAACGATGCCTTGATGCCGTCCACATCGTTCATAAAGTCGAGCACGAAGGTGTCGTGTTTCTGCGGATGCGCCCGGTTCAGACGCGATAACGTCTGCACGGCCTTGATGCCGGAAAGTGTCTTGTCCACGTACATCGTGTGCAGCAGCGGCTCGTCGTAGCCGGTCTGGAACTTGTCGGCGACGATGAGGAACCGGTACGGATCCTTCTGGATCAACTCCTCGATCTTGTTGCTGGGAAAGTCATTGAGCGACGCCTCGGTCACCTTATGGCCGCCATATTCATGCTCGCCCGAGAAGGCGACGATGGCCTGGTAGGGGCTCTTGCGCTCCTTCAAATACTCCCCGAAGGCGTGAAAATACTGGATGGCGCGGTGAATCCCGCTGGTCACCACTATGGCGCGCGCAGCGCCTCCGACCTTGCGGTGAGCCATCACCTGGTCGTGGAAATGATCGACCATGATTTCTGCCTTCTTGCGGATGGCATGGTCATGGGATTCCACATATCGCCGGAGTTTCTTCTGCGCCCGCTTGGTATCGAACTGCGGGTCGTCCTCCACCGTCTTCATGAGCCGGTAGTAGCTCTCGACCGGGGTGTAGTGCTTCAGCACGTCGAGGATGAAACCCTCCTCGATCGCCTGCTTCATCGAGTAATTGTGGAAGGGAACGTGCCTGACCTTCCCGCCCTCGGGAACCGCCGTGCCGAAAATCTCCAACGTCTTGTTCTTCGGGGTGGCCGTGAACGCGAAATAGCTCGCGTTCGGCAGCACCTTCCGCGCCTCCATCAGGCGGTTGATGGTGTCCTCAACCGTTTCCTCTTCTTCCTCGCCGCCGTTGGCCGCGAGTGCGATGTTCATCTTTGCAGACGTTCGCCCGCCCTGGCTGGAATGCGCCTCGTCGATGATAATGGCGAAGGTTCGCCCGCGATGGCCGTCTCCGATTTCGTCCAGAATGAACGGGAACTTCTGCACGGTGGTAATGATAATCTTCTTGCCCTGCTGCAGAAACGTCCGCAGCTGCTGCGACCCCTCGGTGACCGCGCCAACAATGGAGGACACCTGCGCGAACTGCTTGATCGTATCGCGGATCTGTTTATCGAGATTGCGCCTGTCAGTGACAACGATGACAGTATCGAAGGTCGGTTTGCCGCCAGTCTCCAGCCCGATCAGCTGATGGCCGAGCCAGGCAACCGAGTTGCTCTTACCGGAACCCGCCGAGTGCTGGATGAGGTAGCGCCGCCCCGCGCCCGATGCCTCAGCATCCGCCAGCAGCTTGCGCACCACATCGAGCTGGTGAAAACGCGGGAAAATTTGCTTTGGCGGCTTCTGCTTTCCGCGCTCGTCCGTTTCCTCGACCACCTGCGCATAGTTTTCCAGGATGTCGGTGAGGTTTCGCTTCGTAAGAACCTGCTTCCAAAGGTAATCGGTCTTCAGGCCATGGGGGTTCGGCGGATTGCCCGCGCCGTCATTCCAGCCCTTGTTGAAGGGCAGGAACCAGGACGCCTTGCCCTTCAGATGCGTGCACATCCGCACTTCGTGATCGTCCACGGCGAAGTGGACGACACAGCGGCCAAACTGAAACAGCAGCTCCTTCGGGTCACGATCCCGCTTGTACTGCTCGATCGCATCCTCGACCGTCTGCTTGGTTAGGCTGTTCTTCAACTCGAAGGTGGCGATGGGCAAGCCGTTGATGAACAGCGCCAAGTCGAGCGACAGCTTGGTCGCGTTCTTGGAATAGTGCAGCTGGCGCGTGACGCTGAAGATATTGGCGGCGAACAGCTCCTCGGCCTTCAGATTGCCGAGGGTCGGCGTGCCAAAGAACATTTCTACCGCCGCGGGGCCGTGCTTCACACCGTTGCGCAGCACGTCGATGACGCCGCGCTTGGCGATCTCACCTTGCAGCCGGTGCAAGAACTGAAGTCGCTTCGTTCCGTCCTCACCGATACCCAGCGCTTCAACGGCCTCCGGCTGCGTGGAGGCCAAGAAGCCGAACAGCTTCGCTTGGTCGACAGCGTGGTCCCGGTCGAAATCCTTTGGATCGCCGAGAACATAGTTGTGCAGGCCCACGAAAGGTACTGGGCCCTCGCCGAGGCTACCGGTTTTCTTCCCGACCGGTAGGCCTGTCAGATGCGAGACGATCAGGGCTTCGAGGCCTTTTTCACTGGTGTCAGTCGTCGGCATCGTCGCCTTCCAGCTCCTCCTCCATCGCGTCGACCTCGTCGGCGACCGGCTCGTCCGCTGGCGCGGCGATCTCGACATGGCGCACGTCCAGCTTGCCGGTGATCACATCGGCAATCAGCCGATCACGGTATTCCCTAACGAGGCTGATTTCTTGGTTTACACGGCCAATGGAAGCGCTGAGCGGTTCGATGGCGGCTGCCATAGCGGCTACCAGTTCACTTTGCTCGCGAAGGGGTGGGACAGGTAGAAGCAGGTTTTTGATCGCCAGCTTGGACAGGCCATATCGCGTGACGCCCGTAGCTTCGACGTAGAGCTGCTGTGCGATTGATGGCGCCGTCAAAGCCCTAAAGAGAAACATCGGGAGCAATGCGTCACGCTCAGCTCGGAGGAGGGCAAGATGATAGCCGCAAAGGACGCCCTCAAGCGCTTCAGTGACGATTGCCGGAACGCCAATATCGTTCCATGATTCGGAGTCCTTGGTGATCATGACGTCACCAATTCCCAGGTGGAAACGCTGTATCTCGGCGGGCGTCGCTGTAGCCGCCATAAAGCCCATGTCTGACGTGATGAAATCATTCTTGTAGACATCGGTGTAGTTGCACAGAAGCACTCGGCCCTCGCCGTCATTCGAGTGCTTATCCACGTTGCTGAACAGGACTTCACAAATCTGCTTGAGCGGCTTGACCTCCCAATGCGCCGGAACCTCGGGCATCCAGTCGATGCCAGTGGGCTTAATCGGGGCATTAGCGTCCAGGCCGTGTGTGACGGCCCGGTTGATGATCGCCTGCTTCTGCTCGTTCAACAGCCCGATCAGCCGCCGCTTGTTGCGGATCAGGCGGCGCACGCGCAGATCATAGGCCCGTATGAACTGCACGATTTTGCGCTGCTCATCCTCCGCTGGTTGCGGGACATGGATAGCCCCGAAACGATCCGAGTAGAGGCGCAGAAAGCCAGACGTACCGGTTCCAAGCCCTTTCGATTCCTGCCGGAATTTTGCGCGGTAGATGGTCGTCTTGAAGAGGTCGACGAAGTAGTCGGGCTCCATGGGACGGAGTGGCTGGAACACCGCATAATCCGGGCTGACCAGACCGTCCTCGCGCGCAACCGCGAACATGCCGTTCGACGCCTGCATGCGGTTCAGCACCATCTGGCCGGTACGGACGCACTTGTATCCCTTGAGCTCTTCCGGCGTGACCGGCTTGGTCGATACCTTCGCATGAGGGATCAGACCATGCGCCTGGCGCATGGACAGTAAGGTTTCCGTGCCAGTGTCGGTCCGGTCGTCGATCTCGCGAAACAGATACTTGCTCCTCAGCACGTCCCACCGGCTTGGCAGATCGCCAAGCCAGTCGTGCACTGAGGGACGGTCATCCGACAGATGCTTCGGTGACTCATCGTCTCTGGGGAGAGTGGGACGCGACGGGACAGACGCAGGCTCGGCGTTTGAAATCATTGGCTGCTCAAATAGGGAGGGCTGGGGGTCGCTGGGCTGCGGCGGGGTGGTTTCGGCCTGGGATAGTCGCCGTGGGGTCCAGCCGGGTATCTCAGCGTTGGGCGCGGCCTGGACCGCCTCGATGGGCTGGCCGAACAGCAGGAATTCGGAGATCGCCAGCGGCTCGATGAACCGCAAGCTCCCCGCCTCGTCGCCCTTCAGCTGCTCGCGCAGTTCCATCAGCAGCCGCCCGAGCACGTTCCTGCCGACGAGCGTGCCGTCCGGCTGTTCGGTGGCGCCCCAGAAATCCTTGCGACGCACCTTCTTCTCGACGATGGGCCGATCCCCGGTGGACAGGAGGAGTCGTCCGAAGGTGGCCCAGTTCTGAGCCAGCTTCACGCGCAGGCACCAGCGCATGATCTTGACCCGTACGCCATCCCAATCCGGTCGAGACGCCCGATGGTAGGGTTTGCTGCGCATCTTGGCTGTCATCGGGCTCCGCTCCCCGATGATCATGCGCTGCACCTCTGGCATGTGGGGGAACCGGCAGGACTGGTAGAGCGCTTCCGACGTCCGGATCTGGACACCGTTCACGACAAGCGGAAAGCCAGGCGCCATGTTCGAAAGCCCGCCAAAGCGCTCGTTCGTCTTCAGGAAGACGGCGCTTTCGGTGGGGACATATGTGCGAACTTGGCTGGGCTGGGACATTAGAAGTCTTCCCGCGCCAGCATGGCCATGAACCTGCGCATCGAGGTGTCGCTGTTCGTGGTGCGAGGGAACAAGGGGACCCAAGGATCGCCTGCCCAAAGCGCGAGGGGCGCATTGTTCGGGCAGTTTCTGAAGGTCACGATCAGCGAGCCAAAGCCGAGCGTTTCGAGGATCATGTTGCCCAGCGGCCGTTGGTACTGATTTAGATGCGGGCACATCTGCCGGATGCGCACGCCCGCCTTCAGGAACTCCGATTCCAGCAGCTGGCGTCCGGCATCACTGGAAAAGATGCCCTTTCCGCCGACGTGTCCCGCGGTCCGCAAATGGGGCGGGTAGCGCATAGCCGCGACATAGGCATTCACGGCCTCATCGTCGGGGATTGCGACCGGTCTAAGGACATCGGACGTGGTGGTATGGGCCTTGCGGTCCTCAAGCTCGACCGCCCGCCACCAGTAAACATCAATTGATTTGCCAGAAGCCTTTATGGCCTGTCCCACTCTGTTGCGGTTGAAATAGGAGCTTTGGTGGGTGGCGATGACGATAACGTGGATCGTCGCCGTTTTCGGAGCGTGTGTCTCGATCCAGCCGGCGAGATCGCTGCTTACGCGTCCTCCAGAGAATATCGCATCGTCGAGATAAATGAACGTGTCCGGATCAGCGCCGCAGTCCTCAATCTTGAAACCACACTTCTTTTCCAGGAGGACTCTGAAAAGCGCCAACATCTCTTTCTGGCTTGCACCGCCGCCTTGAATGTCGAGGAACTTGACGCTCCTCCAGAACGCGCATGGATCTTCGCCCACCAGCTTTTCGGTCTTGAACAGCCCTGCAAGAAACTTTCTTGTGTTCGCGCGGGAAAAGTACGTCTGCTTCAGGACGTGATCCATCTCGCGCAGAATTGGCAGTTGAGCTGCGACCTCAAACTGGTTGACCCAACGCTCGACACGTTCCGGGGTCGGTGCTTCCCCGTCAGCTTCACGATAATCAGCCGTTGTAGTAGCGACGGACGCAAAAAGCTTGTCTCGTTCGGTCATTGTCATCCCCCTTGTTTCTTACCCCCAGTTTCTTACCCCCAGCGAGCCTCAAAGCCGCCTAAAAGTAATATTTAGGTGCCATGCTCAGCGCCCTCCCGCGAGCACGTCCTCAAGCAAGCCCTCGGTCTCTTTCTCCAGCGCGCGGATATCCGCTTCGATTTCATCAAGAGTGCGCAAGGGCTGCGGCTTGTAGAAGTGCCGCGTGAAAGAGATTTCGTAGCCGATGATGGTTTTCGACGGGTCGATCCAGGCATCGACCGCATGAGGCAGAACCTCTCGCCGGAAAAATGCTTCGATACCCCCGTCTTCCAGGAAGGGCACCTGCTCGGTATCCCTCAACTCCGTGTCCGGCTCGTATTCGACGATCACCGGTTGGCCGCCGACGGTCCGATGGTAGTTGCCGTGCAGCGCATCGGTTTCGGCATCGGCGCCCGGCTTGATCTTCGACACCCTCTTGATGACCGGATCCGCTCCAGCATCCTTGATACCCAGTCCCGCTATCAAGAGCTTCTGGCGTTTGGCCGTCATACGAACGCCGCGCTTGCCCGCGACAGCTTTGGATTCTTCAAGGAAGCGGTTGAAATCGAGATGGGGGCCTTCGCCAAGCCGCTCGGTCACCGCTGCCACAACGCCAATAAGTGACTCTTCCCCGGCCTCTGCGCACGCCTTTGCGAAGTGACGCTGTGCGCTCGCCGACAGCTCGACCTTCAAGCGCAAGGGCCGCTCGACCGTCACCTTCCAGTAACCGAACGCCGCGTTGGGGAAGATCTTCGACTGCTCGCTTTCCTCGCTGTTGATGAAGCTGTCGCAGATGCGCTTGATGTCGTCCGGCCCTAGAACGCAGTTCTTCTTGCCGAGGTTTTTCCGCAGCGGTTTGAACCATGCCGTCGCGTCGATCAGCTGGACTTTGCCCTTGCGGGTATCTGCCTTGCGATTGCTCAGCACCCAAATGTAGGTCGCGATGCCGGTGTTGTAGAAGATGTTCAGCGGCAGCGCGATGATGGCCTCAAGCCAATCGTTCTCGATGACCCAGCGCCGCACGTTGCTTTCGCCTGAGCCTGCATCGCCGGTGAACAGCGACGAGCCGTTGTGGACCTCAGCAATCCGGCTGCCGACCTTGGTGGACTTCTTCATCTTGCTCAGCATGTTGGCCAGAAACACCATCTGGCCATCGCTGGAGCGCGTGATCAGGCTGTACTCGGGATCGCCGCCGTGCTCGATGACGAATCGCGGGTCACGGATGTCCTTTTTGCCGCCGAGCCGATCAAGGTCGGATTTCCAGCTCTTGCCGTAGGGAGGGTTCGACAGCATGAAGTCGAACTCACTCGACGGGAAGGCATCACCCGATAGGGTCGAGCCATACTTCATGTTCTCGGCTTCGGCGCCTTCGCCCTTAAGAATGAGGTCCGCCTTGCTGATGGCGAAGGTCTCTGGGTTGACCTCCTGCCCATACAGGTGGACGGACACGTCCTTGCCATGGTCTGTGGCGAGCTTGATCAGCGTCTCTTCCGCCACCGTCAGCATGCCGCCCGTGCCACAGGCACCGTCGTAAACAAGATATGTTGCTGATTCGATATGGTCGGCGACCGGCATGAAGATGAGGTAGGCCATGAGCTCTACCACGTCGCGCGGCGTGAAGTGCTCGCCCGCCTCCTCATTGTTCTCTTCGTTAAAGCGGCGGATGAGCTCCTCGAAGATCGTGCCCATAGAATGGTTGTCGAGGCCGGGAAGCCGGACGCTCCCGTCCTGGTGCAGGACCGGCTTTGGGCTAAGATTTACAGAGGGTTCCAGAAATTTTTCGATCAGGAAGCCGAGGACATCTGCTTCGACGAGCGTGGGAATCTGATTGCGGAACTTAAACTTATCCAGCACTTCCTGAACGTTAGGCGAGAACCCGTCGAGGTAAGCCTCGAAGTCGGCCTTCAGCTGCTGCCGTCGCGCTCTGGACGTCAAATCGCGCAGGCGAAACTGAGAGGTGTTATAAAATGCCTCTCCCGATGCTTTGCACAGAGCGGCATGCTGGTTCGCGACCCCTGCCTTGTCGAGCTGGGTCTTCATGGAGAGCACCGCTTCTTTCGTCGGCTCCAGCACAGCATCGAGGCGACGAATGACGGTCATGGGTAGAATGACGTCTCGGTATTTCCCCCGGACGTACACGTCTCGAAGGACATCGTCGGCGATGTTCCAGATGAAGTTGCTGATATTCAGATCGCTCACGTACTGCCCCTCGCGCCTTTTTCTGCGCCGCTTTTTTTTGCTGATCAGTCCAGCTATCGAGGTCCGACCAATTAAGCGGTCATGCACCGGCCACCTTAAAGCCCGGCAGGCCATCGTGCTTGGCGAATCTAACAGCGGTCCACTCGTTACCCTAGGTAACCTGCCACGCCGCTTTCGGTCATCACTGGCGCAAGGCCATCCTGACGTTCAAGTCGCTCCCATTTCCCGCCAGACTAGCAGTTCAGAACGGGTTAAGACAGTTTAAAGGCTCGCAGAGCTTACTCCGGACGTCTGCCCGCCACTTAGGTTTTGGCACAGGTTTACCAGCTGCAGTTGCCACTCCACCGGCAGAGGTTACAGCACCCGTGCCAGCGTCAACTCTAGACCCTGCTTGCCGCCCAGGATCGCCGCCCTTCACCGTCGATATCAGGCGAGATTGCCCCCTCGGATAATTCTCCCCGTCAGTGGGAAACACCTGCCGCCTGACGGCGGCGGGCGGGGCGCGCGCTTGCGCTGTGTGGGGGCGCCGCGCCCGCCCCGCCCAGGGCAATAATAGAGACCAGCACTCGTCGTGAGACGTTCTTGTAGCTGAGCCACGACCTCCTGCGCTCAGAACCCCTGCGCCCTCCCCCTTTTCCCAAAACGTTAACCCGCTTTTAACCCGGCAGCCTCACTTACCCTCAGGACAGCCGTTGGTAGCCAGCCATGCCCTTTGTTCCACAAAGCGCAGCTGGCCAGGGGGCGGCGCCCCCGTGGACCCCCAACACGGCACACACAAACGGTCAAAGGAGACTGCCTTATGAGACACGACGAGATCATCCGCTTCCGCCTCAACGCCGCCCTCAAGCGCGAGCTTGAGTCCGCCGCCCGGGCGGCCGACGAACCGCTGTCGGCTTATGTCCGCGCGGTCCTGGCCGCCCACGCCGCCTGCCGCGACGCCGACACCGAGCGCCAGCTACTCGCCGAGTTGGTGGCCCTGCGCGGCGCCGTGGGGCGGCTCGGCAACAACGCCAATCAGATTGCCCGCCGTATGAATGCGGGAGAGGCACTTCCGGAGCAGGCGTCCGAGCGCATCGCGCGTGCTGTCGAGAACATGCAGCGACAGGTGACCGCAGCGCTCGACGATCGGCGGGCCGCGCGATGATCATCAAGTCCACGCGCATCCGTGCCGACAGCGGCCACCAAGCGGTCGCCGCGCATGTGCTGCGTGGGAAAGACAACGAGAAGGTGACCCGTCTGCGAGGCGCTGATCCGCTATTGGCTGACGCGGTGGCCGACGCCCGAGCCTGGCAGCGGCGCTATGCCCTGCGCCACTTCTCGGTCAATCCGGACGCACCGCTGGAGCGACGCGAGGCCGTCGGGGTGTTCCAGTCACTGGCTGATGAGTTCGGCTTTGACCTGCAGCGCTGCCTGATCGTCGAGCACCAGAAACCCCGCGCCAGGAATGCGGGCTTCGGACAGCACTGGCACCTGCTTGTGCCAGAAGTCGACCCACTCACCTGGCGCGTGCTGTGCAGTTCGCACAGCTACCTGCGCCAAGAGAAGATTGCGCGGCGCGCCGAACTGCGCTTCGGTCACAAGCTGACGCGCGGGCGACACAACACCGCCGTGGTCGCTGCCCTGGAGGCCGAGGGGCGCACTACCGCAGCACAGAAGCTGGAGCAGGGGGGCCTCACATCCGGCCCTTTGCCCCAGGCCGCTTACACCAGCGACCAGCACCAGGCGGCAAAACGCGACGGCCTATCGCTGCCGCAAGCCCGCGCGGCAGTCAAAGCCGCCTGGGAAGCAAGCGACAGCGCGCAAGCGCTCACAGCCGCCCTGGCGGAGCAGGGACTGGGCATCGCCCCCGGCGACAAGCCCGGCACCTGGATCGTCACCCATTCCGATGGCCGCGTCCTGGGCGCCCTGCACCGTTTCGCAGGCGTCCGCAAAGCTGCCGTGCAACACAGAATGAAAGGAGAAACTCATGAAAATCCACGTACCACCGCAGCAGCCACCCGCCGAGCAACTCGGCCGAGCGACCTACGACCAGACGCGCAAGATCTACAAACACACCGGCGCCATCCTCGACCACCTGAACAACCCGCCGGAGGGAGGGGACGACCCCCTGGAGCAGCTCTACCAGACACTGCTGCAGATCGACCGGCGCCTACACCGGATAGAAGAGCGCTTGCGAATAGACTCGCCGCCGCACGACTGAGGGCAGCCTACAGGCGCAACCCGCGCAGGCTTTATCCTCTGCCTCCTGCTGTTCCGACGCCCAAGCCGCAGACCAGGCCCGCCGCAGGCGCCATCGCCCATCCTCTGGTCGGCGCGGCCATCCAGACTCGTCGCCAGGCCGAGGCCGTCGCCGCGCGCTGGCGTCGTCTCGGCTGCCAGGCAAAAGCCAGGGACACGCACGTTCTGGTAACGGGCAAGGACTGGCGCATCGCCGACTACGGCAACCGCTGCCTCTTCGACAAGGCACACCCCGAGGCCATCGCGCTTGCGATGAGCAAAGCCAAACGCGAATGGGGCGGTGCGGTGCTCTGCTCCGGCAGCCAGGGCTTTCTGGAACTGGCATGGCTGGAGGCACAGCGCCAACGCGTGCATTTCGAGGTCAAGGGTAAGCCGGATTGGCAGCCGCCTGCCCATATCAAGGCGCAGTGGCAGCAAGAGCAGGCGGAAGCCCAGGAGCCTGCGTCCAATCGGTCGGCGCCCCCACAGGACCCCAAAGTTCCGCCAGGCATCCGCGTTCCGGGCGGATGAGTAGCCGCCCGTAGGAACCGCTCCGCTACGCAAACGGGGTCCGCCCCTTAGGCAGCGCAACCGCTCCCCAAACTTCCCACCCTGCATGTTGGTCACCGCCGCTCCTGGAAGGAGGGCGCTGGAGCCTGACTGGAGCCCAGGTGGAATCTGGCTGGAGCCTCAGCGGAATGGTGTGCGGAAAGCGAAAGGTTAAATAGTCGTTAAATGGAGCACAGATGGAGCCCAGCCGACAAAGCGGCGAATCAGCGCTAGGCTCCAAATTGCGGGAAACAATTGATTTGATTGAAAAATATGGTGCCGACGGCAGGATTTGAACCTGCGACCTACTGATTACGAATCAGTTGCTCTACCCCTGAGCTACGTCGGCGTTCTGCGCACCCCGGGGACGGTTTGCAGGGGGTTGCGCGAGGCGCCTCTTCCTAAGGCAGGTGGGCGGGGGCGTCAATTCCCTCTGCAGCGCTTTGCTGCCCGCGGTGAACGGGCGCCCAGGAGCACCGGCGCCAAGCCTTGCAGCCGGCGCCGGTGAGTCCCCGTTTTCTGCTTCAGACGGCCTTGAGCATGGTCTCGGCGGCCGAGACCTCGAAGGCGCCAGAGTCTTCGACGTTGAGCACCTTCACCACGCCGTCGTCGACAAGCATGGAATAGCGCTGCGAGCGCTTGCCCAGGCCCTTGTCGGACAGGTCGAAGGTCAGCCCCATGGCCTCGGTGAGCTGGCCGCTGCCATCGGCGACCATCTGCACCTTGTCGCCCACCTGCTGGTCCTTGCCCCAGGCGCCCATGACAAAGGCGTCATTGACGGACAGGCACACGATGGAATCGACGCCCTTGCCCTTGAACTCTTCGGCCTTTTCCACATAGCCCGGCAGATGCCTGGCAGAGCAGGTGGGGGTGAAGGCGCCCGGCAGGGCGAAGAGCACCACCTTCTTGCCGCCGAAGAGCTCTTCGGTGGTGACGGCCTCGGGGCCGTCCTGGCCCATGACGTGCAGCGTTGCACTGGGAATCTTGTCGCCAACCTTGATGGTCATCTTTGCGCTCTCCCGTTGGTGAAGCGTGAGGGTGATCTATGCCGACAGAGATAGTCGGCCGGGCCGCCGCTGCCAACAGAAGGTTTCAGCCCGCGCTTCCGCCGGCCTCTTCCAGCGCCTGACGCAAGCCCTCCACCGAGAGCAGTTCGGGCAGGAGAATGCCCTGCGGCGCGGCGGGGCCGTAGACGGCGTTGAAGGGGATGCCGTAGCGGCCGTGATCGGCGAGATAGGCGGCAATCTCGGCATCCGGTCGGGTCCAGTCGGCGCGCAAGGCCAGAACCGTCGCCTCGGCGAGCATGGCCTCGATGCGCTCATCGTCGAGCACCCGGGCCTTGTTGACCTGACAGGTGATGCACCAGTCGGCGGTGACGTCCACCAGCACCGTCTGGCCGTCGGCCACGGCCGCAGCAATCTCCTGGCGATCGAAGCTCTGCCAGTGCCGATCCGGCGCACGGTCCGTGGTGCTGCTGTCGGCAGCAGGGCCGTAGGCGGCATAGCCCAGCACCGCGAGAGCGACGAGCAGGGCGCTGCCGCGCAGCAGAGCGCGCCGCGCGGGCAGCAACCGGCCCAGAGCGAAGACGGCCAGCAAGGCGGCCAGCAGCGCGCCGAGCAGCAGGGCACCAGCCAGGCCCAACTGCACTGCCAGCACCGAGAGCAGCCACAACGCGGTTGCGATCAGCGCCAGGCCCAGCAGGCGACGCAGCCAGACCATCCAGGCACCGGGGCGCGGCAGGGCCGTTGCCAGGCGCGGCCAGGCTGAGACCAGAAGGTAGGGCAGGGCCAGGCCCAGCCCCAAAGCCGTGAAGATCAGCAGAATCTCCGGCGCGCCGCGCGACAGGGCGAAACCCACCGCCGTGCCCAGGAAGGGCGCGGAGCAGGGGGTGGCCAGCAGCGTGGCGAAGGCACCGGTGGCGAAGGCGCCGCCCAGGCCTTGTGTCGGTGCGCGCGTGGCCTGATCGGCTACGGTGCCGGGCAGGGGAATTTCGAAGAAGCCGAAAAGATTGGCCGCGAAGAGCGTGACCACCAGCGCCATGCCGGCCAGGAAGACCGGCTGCTGGAATTGAATGCCCCAGCCCACGGCGGCGCCGCCGGCCTTGAGCGCGATGGCCCCGGCCGCCAGCACCAGGAAGGACGCGAGAATGCCCGCGGCCGTGGCCAGGAAGGACAGCCGCACGGCCCGCGGCGCGCCGCCGCCGTGCTTGACCAGCGACAGCAGCTTCAGAGAGAGCACCGGAAGCACGCAGGGCATGAGGTTGAGTATGAGGCCGCCCAGCAGCGCCAGACCCAGGATGAGCGCGAGGCTGCGGCCTTCCGCCGGCAGGGCTCCGGACCCCGTGCCCTCGGTGTGGCGCAGCGTGGTTTCCAACTCGTGCCCACGACTGCCGTCGACCAGAGTGAGGCGCACGGGGGTGCCCTCGGCCTTCGTGTCGCCCTGGAGGCTGACCGGCAGGGTGAAATCGGCGCGCAGGCGGTCCTCGGACAGGCTTACCTCGGGCCGGCCGAAGTGCAGTCCGTCCGGCCCCTCGACCAACAGGTCCGGGCGCTGGTGAAAGGGAAAGAGCGTCTCTGCGCGGGCGGACAGCTGGGTCAGGCCGTCGCGTTCGCTGAATCCCACCTGGGAGAGGGAGAGGCCGCTTTCGGCTTCCGGTTGCGGAAGCTGCGAGCGATAGAGGTCGATGAGGAAAGCTTCGGGACCCGGCGTCGCTGCGCCGGCAGGCAGGGTGAGGCTGACATCCTCTTCATAGGGAATGCAGATCGTTTCGCAGAGCAGGTAGTCCACCCGTGCCGCCAGCCGCATCGGCTCGCCCGGACGTTCGGGCACGAGGGTGAGCGGAAAGACCACCTCCTCGTCATAGCCGAAGGTGTCCAGGCCGAAGAGCTCGAAGCGGTGCGGGACCGGCCAGTTGAAGGTGACGTCGGCCAGATTCTGCGAAGCGCTCCAGTCCACCGTAACCGGGTAGCCGGCATCGCCCGGGGAGCGCCAGTAGGTCTTCCAGCCAGGCGCCATTTCAAACTGCAGGCCGGCGCGCAGCGTGGCAGACTCGCCCGCCGCTTCGCTTTCCGTGATGAGTCGCACCCGGCTGTGCTCGTTCTCGGCCCAGGTACCGGCGGCGGCCAGGGCGCTCCCGGAAGACCCAAGGAGAGCCACAAGCAGGGTGAGCAATAGCAGCGGCAGGCCGGGACGCGTGAGCGGCCGGCCGCCGGGTGCAGGGACTGGTATTCCGCGGCAGAGAGCGTACATGCTGTGCTATGATGTGGTGCCGCGCGCCGGGAAACAATGGTCGGCGCCGCGGCGGCTGGTCGCGGCGCCCACGGGGGGCGCCGGCCGGTGTGGCGAAGGGGAGTTTGGTGTCATGGCAAGACACGACGACGTGCACGAAGGCTACCTCGGCGGCCAGCTGCTGGCGGCCATGCCGACCATGGGCGATCCGCGTTTCGAGCGTACGGTGATCTATATCTGCGCGCACAACGAGGAAGGTGCCATGGGGCTGGTGCTCAACCGTCTGGTGGAGTCTCTCACTTTTCCCGACCTGCTGACCCAGCTCGGCATCGAACCTGCTGCCGGTCAGGACGAAATTCGCATTCACTTTGGCGGGCCGGTGGAAACGGGGCGCGGCTTCGTCCTGCACTCCGCGGAATACCTCCAAGAATCCAGCCTGCAAGTGAGCGAGCAGGTGGCCCTGACTGCCACCGTTGACATCCTGCGCGCCATCGCCGAAGGGCAGGGACCGCGGCAACGTCTGCTGGCGCTGGGCTACGCGGGCTGGGGGCCGGGACAACTCGACCAGGAGATCCAGGACAACGGGTGGCTGACCCTGTCGGCCGACGAGGCGCTGGTTTTCGGAGAGGGCGTGGAAGAGAAGTGGGAACGCGCCCTCGCCAAGATCGGTCTGGACCTGAGCAAACTCAGCGCCGCTTCCGGGCGCGCTTGAGCGATCCGGCCCGTACTCAAGGGGCCGTTGCTGTTTCACGCACCCGTCGGGGTCGCGAAGGCAGTCCGATTGATTGCCGTCAGTCAGACGGCATCAAATTATGATAGTATTGAAAGGGAAGGACCATCGGCCGGGAGTAGGATTTTCTCGGTCTGGCGAAGTGCGGTTTGATTGACACTGCGGTGGCCAAGGGATAGAAAGGATTATCGGAATAGTTGTTTTGAATTTGTTTCTGTTCCCTGGGCGTCGTGGGAACCTCGACTGCACCCGGGAATGCTGGCCATTCCACTCTCTCGCCCACTGACTCTCACGAGGTTCGAATGATTTCTCATAAGCTCGCCGCCACGGGTCTTGCTCTCGCCTTTGCCCTGCCTCTCATGTCGGAAACCGCCATGGCCTGCTCGCGCGTACTCTGGAACAGCAACGACCAAGCCAACGTCGTTGCCAGGACGATGGACCTCTACATGTCGGACGAAGGCGAATTCGTCGTCAGCCCGCGTGGCATTGCGCGCGACGGCATGACCGGCGACGACAACGCGATGACCTGGTCCTCGAAGTACGGCGCCTCCACCATCACGGCCTTCGGTATCGCAGCCACTGACGGACTCAATGAGGCCGGTCTCGCTGCCAACCTGCTCTACCTGACGGGCAGCGAATACGGCGAGCGCGATGAGAGCTTGCCCGGCGTGTCCAACGTCATGCTCGCCCAGTACGCGCTCGACAACTTCGGCACGGTGGATGAGGCCCTGGAAGGCCTTGCGTCGATTCAGGTGGTGGCGACGGAAGTGGCTGGCCGCGCCTGGCCACTCCACCTTTCTCTTGCTGATGCGAGCGGGGACTCCGCCGTCATCGAGTTCATCGACGGCGAGATGGTTGTGCATCACGGCAGGGACGTGACGGTGATGACCAACGAGCCGACCTACGAGGAGCAGCTGGCCAACCTTACGAACTACAAGCCCTTCGGCGGCGAGTTGTCTCTGCCCGGCGACATCGATCCGCTGAGCCGCTTCGTGCGCGCGTCGACTTACCTCGAGACCCTGCCCGAGCCCGAAAACGTCCAGGAAGCGGTGGCCGGGGCCTACAGTGTTGTGCGCAACGTCGCGGTACCCTTCGGTGCCCAGGATTCTTCGGCCGGCGACGCAGAGGATACCTGGTCGACGCTGTGGTTCACCTTGGCCGACACGACCAACCTCACCTACTTCTTCCAATCGACCCAGAGCCCAAATCTTTACTGGGTGGACTTCGAGAATGTGGACCTCAGCGAAGGGGCGCCCGTGCTCAAGGTCGATGCCTATGACTACACTCTGAGCGGCGAGATTTCCGAGCGCCTGGAACCGGCCTCCTGATCTCGCCTTCGGCTCCGCGGTCATCCGCGCTGGCGCGCGAAGACCGCGGAAGTCGCAACGCGGGAAATGTTGACATCGTACGGGCATCGTCTACCGTGACGCCGTTCGCACAGCCGATGACCCTGCTTGGGAGAGACCCGCTGGCCTGAAATGCCGGTGGGCGCCGAAGGAGCAACCGCCCCGGAAACTCTCAGGCAAAAGGACCGGGCAGGGTAGGCACATCTGGAAAGCGGGCGCGGCACCGGACAGGGTTCCCGGCTGCTGTGCCACACCGAAGGAGTAAGCCGCGACGCCGCGGCGAATCTCTCAGGTCCCAGGACAGAGGGGGCGCAGGGCCGCCGGTTGGCGGCGGCCGCCTCTGTCGAAAGGACCTATGGCGTGAGCGATCCGGAAGAAACCCTCCTCAAAACGCCGCTTTACGACCTTCATTGCGAGCTGGGCGGGCGCATGGTGCCCTTTGCTGGCTATGCCATGCCGGTACAGTACCCCGCAGGCATCATGGGCGAGCACAAGCACTGCCGGGCGGCCGCGGCACTGTTCGACGTGTCGCACATGGGTCAGGTGCGGGTGACGGGGGCGCAGGCTGAAGCCGCTCTTGAAGCCCTGATGCCCGTGGATCTGGCCACCCTGGCCCCAGGACAGCAGCGCTACACCTTCTTCACCAATGACAGTGCCGGCATTCTCGACGACCTGATGGTCGCGCGCGAGGACGAGGGCTTCTTCCTCGTGGTCAATGCAGCCTGCAAGGCAGCCGATTTCGCGCATCTACAGCAGGGTCTGGGCAAGCACGGACAGGCGGAAATGCTGGAGGGTCTTGCGCTCCTGGCGCTGCAGGGGCCGCAGGCAGCCGCGGTGCTGTCGCGCTTCGCGCCCGGGGTGGAGACGCTGAAGTTCATGGGCGTGGCCGAGATCACGGTCGAGGGCCTGCGCTGCCGCGTCACCCGCTCCGGTTACACCGGCGAAGATGGCTATGAGATCTCCGTGGCCGCCGGCGAAGCCGAAGCTCTGGCGCGCCGCCTGCTGGCCGAAAGCGAGGTGATGCCGGCCGGATTGGGCGCCCGGGATTCCTTGCGGCTTGAGGCCGGTCTTTGCCTCTACGGCCACGACATCGACGAAACCACCACGCCGGTCGAAGCGGGCCTGATCTGGGCCATCCAGAAGCGCCGCCGGAGCGAAGGGGGCTTCCCGGGGGATGCCGTCATCCAGGCCCAGATCGCCGAGGGGGCCGGCCGCAAGCGCGTGGGCTTGCGCCCGACCGGCCGGGCGCCGGTGCGCGAGGGCGCCGAGATTCTTGACGAGGCAGGCGAAGCTGTCGGTCGTGTGACCAGCGGCGGCTTCGGCCCCTCGGTGGAGGCCCCGGTCGCCATGGGCTACCTGCCCAGCGAACTGACAAAGCCCGGCACAGAGGTCAGCGCCAGGGTGCGGAATCGCACCGTGGACATGGAGGTGGCGAAGATGCCCTTCCAACCGCACAACTATTTCAGAGGCTGAACGTAGGGGAACGGAACAATGGCAAAGATCTATTTCAGCGACGAGCACGAGTGGGTACGCGTCGAGGACGACGGCCAGGCCGTCATCGGTATCACCGACTATGCGCAGCAGCAGCTGGGCGATGTTGTCTTCGTCGAGTTGCCGGACGAGGGCAAGGACCTGGCCAAGGGCGACGAGGCGGCCGTGGTCGAGTCCGTCAAGGCGGCCAGCGAAGTCTATGCCGCCGTGTCGGGCACGGTCTCAGAGGCGAACGAAGCCCTGACCGATACGCCCAATCTGGTGAATGAGTCGCCCCAGGGCGATGGCTGGTTCTTCAAGATGACGCTCTCCGACGAAAGCGAGCTGGAGGCCTTGATGGACGAGGCGGCCTATAACGACTTCGTCAAAGGCTTGGAATAAGGAGCGTCGGGATCATGAGTGATAGGCGTAGCTCCCTCGCGGAGCTGGAGGATCGTGGAGAGTTCACCCGCCGGCACATCGGACCGGATGCGGTCGAAGTGCAGGCCATGCTCAAGGAGCTGGGCCTCAACTCCCTGGACGAACTGGTGGACAGCGCGGTGCCGAAGGCAATTCGCTCGGACGCCCCGCAGCTGCCGGAACCCCTGACCGAGGCACAGGCCCTGGCCGCGTTGGCGGGCTACGCCGAGGAGAACCAGCGCCTGACCTCGCTCATCGGACTGGGCTACTACGACACCTTCACGCCGCCGGTGATCCGTCGCAACGTCCTGGAGAACCCGGGCTGGTACACAGCCTACACGCCCTATCAGGCGGAGATCGCCCAGGGACGACTGGAAGCGCTCTTGAACTTCCAGCAGATGGTCAGTGACCTCACCGGCATGGAACTGGCCAATGCCTCGCTGCTGGACGAGGCCACGGCGGCGGCGGAGGCCATGACGCTCATGCACCGCATGAGCAAGGCCAAGTCCGACACCTGCTTTGTTGCCGATGACCTGCACCCGCAGACCATTGCCGTCCTGAAAACGCGCGCGGAGCCGTTGGGCATCACGCTGAAGATCGGTGCTCCGGAGCGAGAGTTCGTCGCCGAGGAATGCTTCGGCCTGATCCTGCAGTATCCCAACACCTACGGTGAAGCGAAGGACTTGCGCGCGCTGGTCGAGGCCGCGCATGAGTCCAAGGCCCTGGTTACCGTGGCCAGCGACCTGTTGGCGCTGACGCTGCTGACGCCGCCGGGCGAGTGGGGCGCTGACGTGGTGGTCGGCTCTGCGCAGCGCTTCGGTGTGCCGCTGGGCTATGGCGGCCCGCATGCCGCCTTCATGGCGACGCGCGAAGCCTACAAGCGCTCGGTGCCGGGGCGCATCATCGGCGTCTCCGTGGACAGCCACGGCAACCTGGCCTATCGCATGGCGCTGCAGACCCGCGAGCAACACATCCGGCGGGAGAAGGCGACCAGCAACATCTGCACGGCGCAGGTGCTGCTGGCGGTCATGGCGGGCTTCTATGGCGTGTGGCACGGGCCCCAAGGGGTGCGCCGCATCGCAAGCCGGGTGCATCGCCTCACCGCGATCCTGGCCGACGGCCTGCGCCGGCTGGATTGCAAGGTCGAGACCGAGGGTTTCTTCGATACGCTGGTGGTGGCCTGCGATGCGCCTGCGGTACTAAAGTGCGCGCGGGAGGCCGGCATCAACCTGCGGCCGATCGACGAGACGCGTGTCGGTGTGTCGCTGGACGAGACAACGACGCGTGAGGCGGTGGAGAAGCTCTTCGCCGCCTTTGCCGGATCGGCGGATCACGGCCTGTCGGTGGAGACGTTGGATGCGGGCGTGTCAGCCGGCGTGCCGAGCGCCCTTGTGCGCCAGAGCTCCTATATGACGCACCCGGTCTTCAACTCCTATCACAGTGAGACCGAGATGCTGCGCTATCTGCGCCGGCTGCGCGAGAAGGATGTGGCGCTGGATCGCTCCATGATCCCGCTCGGCTCCTGCACCATGAAGCTGAACGCAGCGGCTGAGATGCTCTCGATCACCTTGCCGGGCTTCGCGGGTATCCATCCCTTCGTCCCCGGCGATCAAGCCAAGGGCTACCGCGCTGTGATTGGCGACCTGCAGGACAAGCTGGCCCGCCTGACTGGCTTCTCGGCGATCTCTCTCCAACCCAACGCCGGAAGCCAGGGCGAATACGCAGGCCTGTTGGCGATCCGTGGCTGGCACAAGAGCCGCGGCGAGGGCCACCGCAATGTCTGCCTCATTCCCAGTTCTGCCCATGGCACCAATCCCGCCAGCGCGGTGATGGCCGGCATGAGGGTCGTGGTGGTGAACTGCGATGACGAGGGCAACGTCGACCTGCAGGATCTGGATGCCAAGATCGGCAAGCATGCCGACAATCTGGCGGCCCTGATGATCACCTATCCCTCGACCCACGGGGTTTTCGAGGAGACCATCATCAAGATCTGCGACAAGGTGCATGGGGCCGGGGGGCAGGTCTACATGGACGGCGCCAACCTCAATGCCCTGGTTGGGCTCTGCCAGCCCGGGCGCTTTGGGCCGGACGTGGCGCACCTGAACCTGCACAAGACCTTCTGCATTCCGCATGGCGGCGGCGGGCCGGGCGTCGGGCCGATCGGCGTGGTCGAGCACCTCGAGCCCTTCCTGCCCAACCATCCGCTGGTGCCGGAGGCCGGCCCCGAGGGTGGGCCGGGCCCTGTGGCGGCGGCGCCCTGGGGCTCCGCCTCGATCCTGCCGATCTCCTGGGCCTACATTGCCATGACCGGCACCGAGGGGCAGACCCGGGCGACGCAGGTGGCGATCCTCAACGCCAACTACGTCGCGCACAAGCTCGCGGGGCACTACGACGTGCTCTACAAGGGCCGCAACGGTCGCGTGGCGCACGAGTGCATCATCGATACGCGTCCCTTCAAGGACAGCGTGGGCGTCAGTGTCGACGACATCGCCAAACGCCTGATGGACTACGGCTATCACGCGCCGACCATGTCCTGGCCCGTGTCGGGTACGCTGATGATCGAGCCGACGGAGTCCGAGTGCCGCGAGGAACTGGACCGCTTCTGCAATGCGATGATTGCGATCCGCAAGGAGATCGCGCGTGTCGAGCAGGGCGAGTGGCCGCAGGACGACAACCCCCTGTGCAACGCGCCTCACACTGCCGAGAGCGTTCTGGCGGAGGACTGGTCCCATGCCTACAGCCGGGAGCGCGCGGTCTACCCGCTGACTGCGCTGCGTGAGGCCAAGTATTGGCCGCCGGTCGGGCGCATCGACAATGTGGCCGGCGACCGCAACCTGGTGTGCACCTGTCCGGACATCACGAGCTATCAGGAGGCGGCGGAGTAGCGACAGCCTCGCGCAAAGGGGCGGCCCTTGCCCGATGATCCCTGGTTCTACGTTCTGGCGGTGCCGGCGATCTTCCTGATCGGCATCTCCAAGAGCGGCTTCGGCGGTGGCATGGGACTGCTCGGGGTGCCGCTGATGGCGCTGGCCGTCGATCCGCGCATGGCGGCGGCGATCCTCCTGCCCATCCTTTGCCTGATGGATGCCTTCGCGCTCTGGGCATACCGGGGGCTCTGGCACCGCCGCCATCTGGCGATCCTGGCCGCCGGCGCGGCGGTCGGGATCCTGCTGGGTGCACTGACTTTCGAGTATGTCAGCACCGCGGCCATGCGCCTCTTGGTCGGGGTGATTGCGCTGGGCTTCGTCGCCAACTGGTTGTTCCGACCGGCGGCCGCACGGGCGCCGGACCCCGAGCCTCGCCTGCTCTCCGGCACCTTCTGGGGCGCCATGTCCGGCTTTACCTCATTCACTGCGCATGCCGGTGGACCGCCGGTGGCCATGTATCTGCTGCCGCGCCAACTGGACAAATCGCTCTTCCAGGGCACGACCGTGGTCTTCTTCGCGTTGGTGAACCTGACGAAACTCGTACCCTATGCCTGGCTCGGCCAGTTCACGCCGGGGGTGCTCTGGACCGCGCTGGTGCTGGCACCGTTGGTTCCACCGGCGATCGGGGTGGGCCTGCTGCTGCATCGGACTGTGTCACAGGCGATGTTCTATCGACTGTGCTACCTTTTGTTGACGGTGGTCGGAGCGAAGCTCGTCTGGGATGGACTTGACGGTCTGCTGTTCTGACTTGCTGCGGGCAAGATGCAGCGTGGATTGATTTGGGGGCCATTCAAACTCGCGCAGTCTATCCACTGCATTTTGCATGCAATTCGGTCAAGTAAAGGCGCCACCTTGACACCAGCGATCTATCTTGCAATCGTTTAGGTGGTAAAACACTAAAAATGGACGGGGGCGTCGTCGCTCTTTTGTATAGCTGCCTTTCGGTTCAATCACGGCGGTACCCCCATGCGATCCAGAGCAGGGCGGTATCGACTGTTGCAAACTTCACCTGAAGGTTCGGCCCTTCCCGGGTCGTGCGAACGGAACCAGAGGAGAAATCCATGAAAAAACTCTATCGTCTAGCAGCCACCACTGCGCTGACATTTGCCCTGACGGCAACCGCGGCACAGGCGGACACCTGGCGCTATGCCTTTGAAGAGGCCATGGACGAGGTGCAGGGGATCTTCGCACAGAAGTTCAAGGAAGAGGTCGAGGCCAACTCCGATCACGAGATCCAGCTCTTCCCCTACGGGACTCTGGGCGAGTCTGCCGACATCATGGAGCAGACCCAGGCCGGCATTCTGCAGTTCGTCGATCAGTCGCCGGGTTTCACCGGTTCGCTGATCCCCGAGGCGCAGGTCTTCTTCGTCCCCTACCTGCTACCGGCCGAGACTGACGAGCTTGTGGACTTCTTCCGCAACTCGAAAGCCATCCACGAGATGTTCCCCGAGCTCTATGCCGAGCAGGGGCTGGAACTGCTGACCATGTTCCCCGAGGGTGAGGTCGCCATCTCGACCAAGGAGCCCTTCACCACTCCGGAAGAGCTGGACGAGGTGAAGGTGCGGGTGATGACCAACCCGTTGCTCGTGGAAAGCTACCGGGCCTTCGGCGCAACGCCGACGCCGCTGCCCTGGGGTGAAGTCTATGGCGCCCTGCAGACGAACATCATCCAGGGCCAGGAAAACCCGATGTTCTTCATCGAGTCGACCAAGATGTATGAAGTGACCGATTACGTTACGATGATCGGCCACAACAACTTCACCACTGCGGTGATGGCCAACAAGGACTTCTTCGACGGCCTTCCCGAAGAGGAACAGCAGATGATCAGGGATGCGATCGACGTCGCCTTCGATCACATCATCGAGTACCAGGAAGGCCTCCACGAGGAATCCATCGAGAAGATCAAGGCGGACAAGCCGTCCATCACCTTCACGACGCTGACGGAAGAGCAGCGTGCGCCCTTCCGGGAAGCCGCGGCGGACGTTGAGGCCGCGTTCATCGACATGACCGGCGAGAGCGGCCAGGCCATTCTCGAACAGATGAAGGCTGACCTCGAAGCGGCGCAGTCCAACTGATTTCTGACTGAAGTGGCGGGCGCTCCCGCGCGGGGTGCCCGCCCTTCGCGGCGTTTCGAAGGATCACGGCAGTGTCAGACAAAGACCCTTCCCAGCCCCCGACTGAACCAGTCCGCCCCGGTGAAACGCCCGAACAGGCCTATGTTTCCAGCCTGCCCGGAGTGCTTGGCATGGCGGATGTCGCTATCGCCCGCCTGGAGGCAGTGCTGCTTGCCGCCGGCGTGCTCCTGATGGCGGCAAACACCATTTCGAATGTGGTGGGGCGCTACGTCTTCCAATCGAGCATCTTTTTCTCCGAAGAGCTTAACCGAATTCTCATTATCCTGATCACCTACGCCGGCATCTCCTATGCCGCGCGCCAGGGCCGGCACATCCGCATGTCGGCGATTTACGATGCCCTGCCCGGGCGCGCGCGCAAACTGCTGATGATCGTGATCACTCTCGTGACCGCAGCCTTTATGTTCGGACTGTGCTGGTATTCGCTTCAGTACATTCTGACTCAGGCGGGGCGCGGCCGGGTGCTGCCCTCACTCCAGATTCCCGTCTGGATTCCGCTGATCATCGTGCCTATCGGCTTCTTCATGACCGGGGCCCAGTATCTGCTTACTGCAATCAAGAACATAATTTCCAAGGATATATACCTCTCGACTGCGGTGCTCGAAGGGTATGAAGAGGACGAGATGGAGGTCTGACCATGGGGCTTACAATTTTCTCCATCATGATCGTCCTGCTGCTGCTGGGCTTTCCCATGATGATCCCGCTGCTTGCGGGGGCCTTGGTGGGGTTCCTCTCCATCTTCGGCGACTTCAGCCAGATCGAGACCATGGTGCAGCAGATGATGGCGGGCATTCGCCCGGCATCGCTGATCGCGGTTCCGATGTTCATCTTTGCCGCCGACATCATGACCCGGGGCCAGTCGGCAGGCCGGCTCATCGACATGGTGATGGCCTTTGTCGGCCACCTCCGCGGCGGTCTGGCTATTTCCACCGCTTCGGCCTGCACCATGTTCGGCGCGGTCTCCGGCTCCACCCAGGCGACGGTTGTGGCAGTCGGCACGCCGCTACGCCCGCGCATGCAGAAGGCGGGCTACGGGGACAGCTTCATTCTGGCGCTGATCGTCAACTCCTCGGACATCGCCTTCCTGATCCCGCCGTCGATCGGCATGATCATCTATGGCGTGGTCTCGAACACCTCGATTGCAGAGCTCTTCATCGCCGGTATCGGGCCGGGGCTGCTGATTCTCTTCCTCTTCTCAATCTACGCCTGGTTCTATGCCTGGAAGCACAATGTTCCCACTGAAGAGAAGGCGAGTTGGGGAACGCGATTCAGAGCACTGCGCGCCGCGCTCTGGCCGCTGGGTTTTCCGGCGATCATCATCGGCGGCATCTACGGTGGCATCTTCAGCCCGACCGAGGCGGCGGCGGCCTGTGTGCTCTATGCCATCTTCCTGGAAATGGTCGTCTTCCGTGAACTCACCTTCGACGGCCTGTTCCAGACGGCGAAATCGACCGGACTGATCACAGCCGTCGTCTTCGTGCTGGTGGCGGCCGGTGCGGCCTTCTCCTGGATCATCTCCTTCGCTCAGATCCCACAGGCGATTCTGGCGGGTGTGGGTATCAACGAGATGGGCCAGATCGGGGTGCTGTTCGTCATCTCCATCGCCTTCTTCATCGGCTGCATGTTCGTCGATCCCATCGTGGTGATCCTGGTCATGGTGCCGATCTTCGCCCCGGTGGTTCAGGCTGTTGGGCTCGACCCGGTGCTGGTGGGAACGATCATCACGCTGCAGGTGGCCATCGGTTCGGCCACGCCGCCGTTCGGATGCGATATCTTCACGGCCATCGCCGTCTTCAAGCGGCCCTATATGGAGGTGATCCGCGGGACTCCGCCCTTCATCGTGATCCTGTTGAGTGTGTCGGTGGCGCTGATTTTCTTCCCGCAGATCGCGCTGTTCCTGCGCGATATGGCCTTTAACTGAACGGGGAGAGGGAAAGGAGACACACGATGTTCAAGAACATCCTGGTGCCCTTCGATGGTTCAGCCGGCGCCGAACGCGCCCTGCGCCGGGCGATCGAACTGGCCCGGCTGTGCGACGCCAAACTGTGCATCCTCACCGTCTATCGACACCACTCGATGCTGGAAGCATCCCTGTCGATGGTACGCAAGGATGACCCGGGCAATCTCGACGACATCATGCGGGGTTATGCGCGTGAAGTGGCCGAGCACGCCAAGAGTATCTGCGTCGGCGAAGGCTTCGAGGGCGCCCGCGCCTTCGTCAAGTCGGGCCCGGCGGCGCGCACGATCATCCGCTTCGGTAAGGAGAACAACTGCGATTTGATCGTGATCGGCAGTCGGGGCCTGGGATCGATCGAGAATTACCTGCTGGGCAGCGTGTCCCACAAGGTGACTGGCCTGGCCGAAGGCCCGGTCATGGTGGTTTAGCGCAGCTTTAGCGCCCACCTCTACCTCTCCGTAGAGGCCACGGGCCGCAGGACCTGCTTTGGTCCCACAGCGGTATGTGATTTGGCACTTTTCCAGTGTCTGGCAGCAGGGCTCAATCCGGGGCGGAAACCCACGCTCCGGAGTGAAGCCCATGCGCCCGACCATTGCCCAGAAGCGCGAGGCCTTTCGCCGCCTGCATGAAGGCGGCTGTTTCGTCATGCCCAACCCCTGGGACGTCGGGACGGCGCTGGCGCTGCAGGACATGGGGTTCCAGGCCCTGGCCTCCACCAGTGCGGGGATGGCCTGGGCGTACGGCCGGCCCGATACGGGTGTGGACCTGGAGACGGTCCTCTCGCACCTGCGGGCGCTGGTCGAGGCCGTGGATGTACCAGTGAACGCGGATTTCGAGGGCGGCTACGCGGACGCGCCCGAGGGCGTGGCGGCCAACGTGGCGCGGGCAGTGGATACCGGCGTTGCGGGACTGTCTATCGAGGATTCCACCGGCGACCCGCAGGCGCCGCTCTATGACTTCAACCTTGCGGTGGAACGTGTCGCAGCGGCGCGTGCGGCCATCGATGCGGCCGGTGGTGGGGCAGTGCTCACCGCCCGCAGTGAAGGCTTCATCGCTGGCCGGCCGGATCTCGAGGAGACGCTGCGCCGCCTGACCGCCTTTGCCGGGGCTGGCGCCGACTGCCTCTACGCCCCTGGCCTTCGTGCAGCAGCAGACATCGAAGCGGTCGTCCGTGCCGTGGCGCCCAGGCCGGTGAATGCTCTGACCCTGGGGCAGCCCGTGGCGGAACTGGCCGGACTGGGCGTGCGCCGCATCAGTGTCGGCGGGTCTCTGGCACGCACCGCCTGGGGCGCCTTCCTGAATGCAGCGCGCGAGATTGCCGGGCAGGGCACCTTCGGGGCCTTCAAAGAGGCCGCTCCCTCGAATGAGCTCAATGCTCTCTTCGCGAGTCGAAGCGGAGAGTCGCTGTGAGCGTCCGGCAGCAGCTGTCGGTGATCACGCTTGGCGTGACGGATCTCGCCCGCTCCCGGCTCTTCTACAGCGAAGGCTTCGGCTGGGAGGCCGTGTTCGAGAACGAAGAGATCGCCTTCTATCAGATGAACGGATTCATTCTCGGCACCTGGCTGCAACCTGCTCTGGAAGCGGACCAGCAACGCCAGGGGCTTGCCGGCCCTGGGGCCTTTTCGCTGGCCCACAATGTGCCCGGGAAGGAGGATGTGGAGCCTCTGATGAGGCAACTCCTGTCCGCCGGCGGCCGTCTGTTGCGACCGGCTGACGCCCCACCACACGGCGGCTATCGGGGCTACGTTGCGGACCCGGACGAACATGCCTGGGAAATCGCCTGGAACCCCCTCTGGCCGATAGACGCACAGGGGCGCGTGACCTTCGGCCTGTAGCCGGAGGATAGGAAAAGGGGCTCCCCGCGCTGTGCGGGAAGCCCCCTCTTTATTTGAAACCCGATACCGGCTCAGTGCCGGTCGCGTCAGGCTTCGAGCCTCACTGGGCGGCGCTGCGCGCCTCCTCGAGCCAGGCGTCGAAGGTTTCCTGGTTGTCGGCGATCCAATCGCGGGCGTGGCGCTGCAGATCTTCCTCGGAATCCTCGCCCTCGTTCATCAGCGCGTTCTGCACGAAGATGTCATCCACCGGGATTTCCATGACTTCCAGCAGCTTGTGGGCGGCCGGATTGGCCTCCAGGAAGTCGTTGTTCGCCACGGCACGGATGTCGTTGGCCGGCCAGCCCATGTTGCAGGGATCGGCGACGCAGCCGGTCACGCCGGGGAGCGTCGTGGCGTCCTCGAGTTCCTTCTGCTCCTCAGGCAGGTCGGCGTAATCGACCTCGAGCCAGACCACATCCTCACCCGGCTCCAGAACACCAACGGTCCAGTTCGGGGTCCAGGTGAAGAAGAAGACCGGCTCACCCTGCTGGTAACGTGCCAGGACGTCGGCCATGGAGGCCGAATAACCCGCGGTGATCAAGTTGATGTGATCGCGCAGGTCGTAAGCATCCATGTGGTGGGAAATGGTCACTTCACAGCCCCAGCCCGGCGGGCAGGCCACCATGTCGGCCTTGCCGTCACCGTTGGAATCGAAGAGCTCCTTGATCTCGTCCTTCTTGAAGTCCTCGATCGAGGTGATGTCGTACTCCTCGGCGGTCTTCTTGTCGACGAGGTAGCCCTGAAGCGCGCCGCCCTCGGCGACGTGGCCGACGACTTCAGCCTGTCCCTCGTAGAAGCGCTCATAGGTGTTGTGGAGCGGGAACCAGCCGTTGACCCAGAAATCCACGTCACCGGTGGAGAGCGCCTGGTAGAAGGGCGGATTGTCGAGGGTCACGGGACCGTCGATTTCGTAGCCGAGCTGGCGCAGGGCCTCGGCATAGATTTCCGTGTGGAACCAACCGGTGTCCCAGGTGGCCCGTGCCATGGTCACCGTTTCGCCCTCGCCGGGCATGTCCTGAGAAGCGGCGGTGGCAGCCATGCCAACGGTCGCCAGCAACCCGGCACAGGCGCCTAGCATCATTCGTTTACGCATCTGTCGCATCGCATCGTCTCCTTGTTATCCATTACTGTCGCCCGCGCTTGAAGAACCCGATGACGGCGGCGGACCTCTGGGGCCGACATCGGGATGAGCCAACTGCCGTGTTGCCGCTGCAGCACAAAGAAAGGGCCCGCGGCGCGGGCCCTTTCTCACGTCAGGTGTTGAGCCTCACTGGGCGGCGCTGCGCGCCTCCTCGAGCCAGGCGTCGAAGGTGTCCTGATTGTCGGCAACCCATTCGCGGGCGTGCCGCTGGAGGTCTTCCTCGGAATCCTCACCGTCGTTCATCAGCGCGTTCTGCGCGAAGATGGCGTCCAGGGGGATCTCCATGACTTCCAGAAGCTTGCGGGCGGCCGGGTTGGCCTCCAGGAACTCGCTGTTGGCCACGGCACGGATGTCGTTGGCCGGCCAACCCATGTTGCAGGGGTCGGCCACGCACCCGGTCACACCGGGAAGCGTCGTGGCATCCTCGAGGTCCTTCTGGTCCTCGGGCAGGTCGGCATGATCCACCTCGAGCCAGACCACATCTTCGCCCGGCTCCAGGACACCAACGGTCCAGTTCGGTGTCCAGGTGTAGAAGAAGATCGGCTCACCCTGTTGGTAGCGCGCCAGGGCGTCCGCCATGGAGGCCGCATAGCCCGCGGTGATCAGATTGACGTGATCGCGCAGGTCGTAGGCATCCATGTGATGGTCGATCGTGACCTCGCAGCCCCAGCCCGGCGGGCAGGCCACCATGTCGGCTTTGCCGTCACCGTTGGAATCGAAGAGCTCCTTGATCTCGTCCTTCTTGAAGTCCTCGATCGAGGTGATGTCGTGCTCCTCGGCGGTCTTCTTGTCGACGAGGTAGCCCTGGAGCGCACCGCCTTCGGCAACGTAGCCGACGAGCTCGGCCTGTCCCTCGTAGAAGCGCTCATAGGTGTTGTGGAGCGGGAACCAGCCGTTGACCCAGAGATCCACGTCACCGGTGGAGACCGCCTGGTAGAAGGGCGGATTGTCGAGGGTGACAGGACCGTCGATCTCGTAGCCGAGCTGGCGCAGGGCCTCGGCATAGATTTCCGTGTGGAACCAGCCGGTATCCCAGGTGGCTCGCGCCATGGTTACCGTCTCACCTTCACCGGGCATGTCCTGGGAAGCGGCGGTGGCAGCCATGCCGACGGTCGCCAGAAGACCTGCACAGGCCCCCAGCATCAAACGCTTACGCATCTGTCGCATCGCTTCTCCTCCGTTCTATCACTCGTTTCGATCCGCTCTGCGGTGTCCCGAAGCCGGCGGCGGACCGTTACGCCGGCTTCGGGTGACCGATTAGCGCTGGGCGGGGCCCGGCGGCGACAGGCCAAGCAGACGCTTGGCAGTGCCGCTGAAGGTCCAGTCGCCCTTGCGCAGGGAGGGGTCCCCCAGGGCCTGGGTGATGCGGTCCAGCACGATCGCGATCAGCACGATGCCCACGCCGCCGACGGCCGCGCGGCCCACATCCAGGCGGCCGAGACCGGTGAAGACCGTGAGACCCAGTCCGCCGGCACCGATCAGCGCCGCGATCACGGCCATGGAGAGGGCCAGCATCAGAGTCTGATTGAGCCCAGCCATGATGGTGCGGATGGCCAGTGGTAGCTGCACCTCGAACAGGATCTGCTTCGGGGTCGAGCCGAAGGCCACCGCGGCCTCCACCAGCTCTTCGCGCACCTGGCGGATGCCGAGATTGGTCAGCCGGATGATCGGGGGCAGGGCGAAGATGATTGTGGCAATCACGCCCGGCACCATGCCGACCCCGAACAGCATGACGATCGGCACCAGGTACACGAAGGGCGGGATCGTCTGCATGATGTCAAGTACAGGCCGGATCATCGTGGCGAAACGGTCATTGCGTGCGGCGGTGATGCCCAGTGGAATGCCGGCGATGGCGCAGAAGAACACTGCGGTCAGGATCATCGACAGCGTGGTCATGGTTTCCGACCAGACGCCGATGGCATCGATGAACAGCATGGCCAGCAGCGTGAAGATGGCCACGCCGCCTCCGGCATAGCGCCAAGCCAGCACCACAAGAACCAGCGCGAAGACCGGAAAGGGGATGGCCTGCAGGCCCGCATCGAGGCTTCGCAGGACTTGATCCACCGGCCACTGCATGGCCTGGAACGCGGGCCGGAAGTTCGGCACCAACCAGTCGCGGACCACCCATTCGACCCAGTCGTCGAAGGGCAGCTTGCCGTAGGTCGAGGGGCTGAACCAGTCGAGAAGTTCGGTGTGCTCAGCCATTGCGCGCTCCTGCGGTTACGTTCTTCTCCTGATCGACTGGCTGCTCACTGGCGCGAGTGGCGGCCAGGGCGTTCATCAGATCGCCGGGATCGACCGAGGCGGAAATGCGCCCCTGCTTGTCAACCAGCGCCACTGGTACGCCGGCGGCGCCGGTCTCCAGAATGGTGGCTAGGGATGTATCTGCCTCGGCGGTGATTGCCGGACGCTCCATGACCGACTCGACACGCCCGGCCGGGTCGGCGGCCAGCAGTTGTGCCGCGGACACGGAGCCCAAAGGCTTCTGGGCCGAGTCCTGGACCAGCAGGGCCTGCGCGCCGGAGGCGGAGAGCTTGCGGCAGGCAGCCGCTATCTCTTCCTGCGGTTCGAGCAGCGGCCGATCGTGGCGAGCGATCTGCCCCAATGTCAGGACGCGCGAGCGATCGACCTCGCGGGTGAAGTTGGCGACGTAGTCGTCCGCAGGTGCGCCCACGATTTCCTGTGGCCGTCCCACCTGGACGAAGCTTCCGTCCTTCATGATCGCGATGCGGCTGCCCAGGGTGAGCGCTTCGTTGAGATCGTGCGTGATGAAGACAATCGTTGCGGCGTAACGCTCCTGCAGGCCGAGAAGCTCGTTCTGCATGTCGCGCCGAATGAGAGGGTCGAGCGCCGAGAAGGGCTCGTCCATCAGCAGGATCTCGGGGTCGACCGCCAGGGCGCGGGCCAGGCCGACACGCTGCTGCATGCCGCCCGAGAGATTGGAAGGATAGGCATCTGCCCAGGCATCGAGCCCGACTGCGGCAAGCGCCTCTACCGCCTTTTCCCGCCGCTGCTTCTGGGGCACGCCGCGGATTTTCAGGCCGTAGGCTGCGTTTTCGGCCACGGTGCGGTGTGGGAAGAGGGCGAAGTGCTGAAACACCATCGCCACCTTGGCCAGCCGAAGCTGCCGCAATCCGGTCTCGTCGAGGGCGAGCACATCCTGGCCGTCGATCGCAAGCGACCCGCTGGTCGGCTCGATCAAGCGGTTGATGCAGCGAACCAGGGTCGATTTGCCCGAGCCGGACAGGCCCATGACAACGAAAATTTCGCGGGATTCAACTTCGAGGCTGATGTTGTCGACGGCGACCACCGATTCCGTGCGGCGGTAGATCTCGTCCTTGTCCAGCCCCTCGCGGGCCAGCTTTACGGCTTCTTCCGGTGCGGGCCCAAAAACCTTGTATAGGCCCTCCATGCTGAGCTTGGCAGGCAAACGTTGCTCCTGTGTTAATTGTGTTTTTGCGCTCCTGGGCGATGAGAGCGTGTGGCACGTGGCCACCATCCGGTCGACCGCATGCAGGCGCGATTAGGGGATTGGAGTGATGAAGCCCGGTGCTTGCCTTGGGCCTGCTGCGAGGCGGAGCGCGGTATCCATTGCAAGGATGCTGCAAGCTCCAACTCATCCCCCTGTGCGCTAGGACTAGGCCTCACGCTCCGATGTTTCAACCCCAGTGCAGGCTTCCGGCTAGCCAAAGTCGGCGAGACGCTCGGCACCTACCCGGCGCCATGGTGGCAGTTTTCCGCGGCGTCGGGCCTTGCTGTCCTGATGTTCGAGGTAGGAGCGTACGAGCCGATCGCGAAGGCGGGTGACGGGGCCAACGGCGGGCAGGGAGAGGGGCCAGAACGGGCTTATGCGCGAAAAGGCCCAGATCTCCAGCCGTACCCCCGGATCGCTTGCCTCGCCACGGCAGTGAATGCCGGAGGTGTCCGCGATCACCAGGGTGTTGCGCGGTACGGCAAAGGCCTTGGGCGGCGGCAGCCCCAGCTCTTTCAGGTCCTGCTCGCTCCAGCGGAAGGAGCCGCGGGCCGAATAGCGCAAGGGGTCGTGGCGTGCGGTCAGACTGCGCCGGTACTCGGCCGCCAGCCGCTGACGCGTGAAGCGGTGGGAGCCCGGCACATACGTGAAGGGGCCCTTGCGCTCATCGACATCGTCAAGGAAGAGCCAGGCCTTCACCGTGGGGTGGAAGGTGTCCGTGTGCAGGTGGCGCTGCGGATCGGGCGCGCCTTCGCGCAGATGGTTGAGGATGCGCTGGATGTAGAACACCGGCGCCCCGGCCCGCGCGCCGCTCCAGGCGAGAAGCCGGCGATAGGTCGGGTGCTCGATGAAGGCCTGGGTGGCCGGCAGGTCCGAGAGCGTTTCCTGATCCAGCAGGATGCGGTGCGTGATGGTGTCGCCCTGGTGACACTCCCAGCCCGGCCCCTTGAAGGCGCGCACCTCGCTGTTGAGTCGTTCGAAATGGTCCTGGGGGAGAAAGTTCTCTTTGAGGATGAAGCCGTCGCGGCGAAAGGCCGCCCGTTCCTCGGCGCTGACTTGCAGCATCAGAGGCAGACGACGCAGTTCGCTCATGGCCTGGGCCAGCCGGATTCGCCCGGTGTGCAGCCCCAGGCGGTTGAGCAGGGGGCTGCCGATCACCGGATTGTCGGCGAAGGACTTCGCGCCGGTCAGGACGGTCGGCAGGTAGAGCGGCGCGCTGAGTTGGCGCAGGAGGCCGGCCCGCGCGGGGGAGCGTTCGATGGGCGCCATGGCTCGCTTCTCGCTGTGGCTCTCGTTTGCCGGACTATACGCCCCCAGGCCCCGGACTCAAACGCTGCTGCGCAAAGCGGTCGTTAGAGACCGAGCGCTTCATGCGGCGGCGTGTACTCCAGACCATGTACCTGCGCCACGGCCTTATAGGTTACCTTGCCTTCGCTCACGTTCAGGCCCTGCAGCAGGTGCGGGTCATTGGCCAGCGCCCGGCGCCAGCCCTCGTCGGCCAGGGCGAGCACGAAGGGCAGCGTGGCGTTGTTCAGCGCCTGTGTGGAAGTGCGGCTGACGGCGCCCGGCATGTTGGCGACGCAGTAGTGCACCACCTCGTCCACCAGGAAAGTCGGATTGTCGTGGGTGGTGGGGTGTGATGTTTCGAAGCAGCCGCCCTGGTCGATCGCGATGTCCACCAGGACGGCGCCCGGCTTCATGCGCTTGACCATCTCTGCCGTGACCAGCTTGGGAGCGGAGGCGCCAGGGACCAGCACCGCACCGATCACCAGATCGGCGCCGAGCACATGCTGCTCGATGGCATCCACCGTGGAGTAGATGGTGTTGAGCATGGGGCCGAACTGCAGGTCCAGGTCATTGAGTCGCTGCAGCGACTTGTCGATGACGGTGACATGGGCTTCCAGGCCCATGGCCATGCGGGCCGCGTTGGTGCCGGACACGCCGCCGCCCAGGATGACAACCTTGGCGGCGGCAACCCCCGGAACCCCGCCGAGCAGGATGCCCAGACCTCCCTGCTCCTTCTCAAGGCAGTGGGCGCCGACCTGCACCGCCATGCGGCCGGCGACCTCACTCATGGGGGCGAGCAACGGCAGTCGACCGAAGCGATCCGTTACGGTTTCATAGGCGATGGCAATGCAGCCGGACTCGACCAATCCGCGGGTCTGGGGCAGGTCGGGTGCAAGATGCAGGTAGGTGAAGAGGATCTGGCCGGGCCGCAGCATGGCGCATTCCGCCGGCTGTGGCTCCTTGACCTTAACGATCATCTCGGCGGCGGCGAATACCTCTGCCGCCGTTTCGAGAATCTCAGCGCCCGCAGCGCCATAGGTCTCGTCCGGAAAGCCACTTCCGAGACCGGCTCCGCTTTCCACCAGAACGCGATGGCCATGATGAACGAGTTCGCGCACCGACGCCGGAGTGAGGCCGACGCGAAACTCCTTCGCCTTGATCTCTTTCGGGACACCTACCTGCATTGTCTCTCCCTTTTTCTGCTTGGTTTGGACTCCCGCTTCGTCAGTCCAGGTCGTTCAGGACCGACTGCAGCGTCCCGAACATCTCATCGATCTGCGCCTTCTCCACGATCAGCGGCGGCGACAGGGCGATGATGTCGGCGGTGACCCGAATCAGCAGGCCCTTTTCGAAGCAGCGACGGAAGGCTTCGTAGGCGCGCGCGCCCACCTTGCCCGGCCGGGATTCCAGTTCGATGCCGGCGATGAGTCCGAGGTTGCGCAGGTCGATGACGTGCCGGGTCCCCTTGAGCGAATGCACCGCATCCTCCCAGTAGGGCGCGAGCTCGGCGCAGCGCTCGAACAGGCCCTCTTCCTTGTAGACCTCCATGGTGGCAAGGCCGGCTGCAGCCGCGACGGGATGGCCGCTGTAGGTGTAGCCGTGGAACAACTCGATCGTGTTGCCGGTGTTGTCGGCCCATTCGGTGAAGGCGTCGTAGATCCCTTCACGGGCGATCACGCCGCCCATGGGGATCACACCGTTGGTCAGGCCCTTGGCGCAGGTGATCAGGTCCGGCTTGACCCCGAAGTAGTCGGTGGCGAATGCCTTGCCCAGGCGCCCGAAGCCGGTGATGACCTCGTCGAAAATCAACAGGATGCCGTGCTTGTCGCAGATGTCGCGCAGGCGCTGCAGGTAGCCCTGGGGCGGGATCAGCACGCCGGTGGAGCCGGCCACGGGTTCAACGATCACCGCAGCAATGGTGCTCGGATCATGCAGCGCGCAGATGCGCTCCAACTCGTCGGCAAGTTCGGCGCCGTGCTCCGGCTGGCCGCGGGTGAAAGCATTCCGGGCCAGATCATGGGTGTGCGGCAGGTGGTCGACACCGTTGATCAGCGGGCCGAAGAACATGCGGTTCTTGACGATTCCGCCCACGGAGATGCCGCCGAAGCCGGTGCCGTGGTAGCCGCGCTCGCGCCCGATCAGGCGGGTGCGTTCGGCCTGGCCGCGCACGCGATGATAGGCCAGCGCGATCTTCAGGGCGGAATCGACCGCTTCCGAACCGGAGTTGCAGAAGAACATGTGGTCATAGCCTGGCGGCAGCATCTGCAACACGCGCGAGGCCAATTCGAAGGGCAGGGGATGGCCGAGCTGGAAGGTCGGCGCAAAATCCAAGTGCTCCACGGTCTGCTGCACCGCCTGGACGATCTTTTCGCGCCGGTGACCGGCGTTGCAGCACCAGAGGCCTGCCGTGCCGTCGAGGATGTCCCGTCCGTCCACTGAGCGGTAGTGCATGCCGTTCGCCGAGGCCAGCAGCATGGGATTGCGCTTGAACTCGCGATTCCAGGTAAACGGCATCCAGAAGGATTCGAGATCGTTCGGCTTGGCGTCGAGATTGATCGGAAGTGCGGAACCGTCCATGGGGCCTCTCCTGCATGACGAGGGATGTTTCGGCCACTCTAGCATGCTCATGATAATCGACAAAGCCTCACATAAAGGCTTTCAACGGGTCTCATGAGGCCTTTATACGTTAAAGATAATTAACGTTGTAAACGGCCGGGATCATGATCGAGCCAAGCGTTGACGAGGAAGCGGAACTAGGGCGGCGGCTGCGCGCGCTGCGGCAGCTGCACGGCCTGTCGCAGCGCGAACTGGCCAAGCGCGCCGGCGTTTCCAACGCGGTGATCTCGCTGATCGAGCGCAACGCCACCAGCCCCTCCGTGGGCCTGCTCAAGCGCGTGCTCTCGGGCTTTCCCCTCAGTCTCTCGGACTTCTTCTCCATGGAGCGGAGGCCACGCGAGCAGGTATTCTTCGCGGCCGATGAACTGGTGGAAATCGCTGGCGGCAAGGTGAGCTACCGCCAGGTCGGGGAAGACCTGAGCAACAAGGCCCTGCAGGTCATCCTGGAACGCTATGCGCCGGGCGCCGACACCGGGGACTCGTTATTGCGTCACGACGCCGAGGAAGCCGGCGTCGTGATCGCCGGTGTTCTTGAGGTCACTGTCGGGGATCAGCGGCGTCTGCTGACGCCCGGCGAGGCCTTCTATTTCGACAGCCGCCTGCCACACCGCTTTCGCAATCCAGGTGAGGTGGAGGCGGTGGTGGTGACCGCCTGTACGCCGCCCAGCTTCTGAAGGAGCGGCTTTGCCCTACAGGTCGGCTGGGATTGCCAGCACGTCGCAGTCCACTTCGGCGATCAAGGTCTCGGCAGTGCTGCCGAGCAAGAGGCGCTTGACGCCGGTCGACCCGCGCGTGCCGAGGATCAATAACTCGATATCAAAGTGCTCCACAGACTCTTGGACGAGGTCCAGCGGCTCGGCCTCGCGCACGATCACGCTGGCTTGGGACAGGCCGGCTTCGTGCAGCAGAGTGTCGATCCGCGCAGCCGCGGCCGAACGTTCCCCGGCGCTGCGCTCGGCAATGGCCTCTCCTTCGATGCCCGCATGGGCCATGAGCGGCCGACCGAAGTCGCGCAGCGCATGCACTGCCCAAAGAGACGTTTCTGGACCCAGGAGTGCAAGCCGCTCAGCCTCGGCCAGTGCCTGGCGGCTGCTGGCGGACTCGTCCAGCGCGAGACACAGATTGTGATACGGGCCTTCTGCTGCCTGGCGCGTGATCAGGACAGGATGGGGGCCATAGCGCAACAGCCGCTCGACGGTGGAGCCCAACCACAAGCCGGCAATTGCCCGCCTGCGCGGTGCGCCGACGACGATCATGTCGACATCCTGAAGCGCGGCCGCTTCCAGGAGACGTTCCTCCACTGACCCTTCGCTCACGCGCAAGACAATGCCTTCGTCATCCCGGCGCGCGGGGGGCAGGGCGGCACGCATGGCCTCGAGGGCCTGGCGCTTCTCTTCCTCCTTGAGGCGCTCCGGCTTGCGCTCATCGAGGACATGCAGGCAGGTCAGTTGCCCCGAGTGCTGCTCGGCAAGCTGCAGCCCGCGGGCCAACGCCAGCTGTGATCCCTGGTCCAGGTCGAATGCCACCAGGATGTCTTGCGACATACTCTTGCCTCCCACACTGCCCCTCGCCTCTCACGCTGCGTGCAGCCGGAACGATCTTGCAGCCTTTCCCCGGCCAAAGCCATCATGTCGGTCAATGCCGCACCGTTCCGCGCTTCGATTTCCCTAACGTCACTTTCCTATTAGAAGAGGGGGGAGTGTGCGCGGCGAACGACGAACGGGCAGGAGGTGAAAGTATGATAGACACGATGCTCCTGGCCATACTGATCGGGGCCGGGCTCGTCGTCTTCTCCATTTTCACCAGCCTCGTTGCCTTCCGTTTCGGCGCGCCCTTGCTGCTGATCTTGCTCGGGATCGGCCTCATTTCCGGCGTCGACGGGATCGGCGGCATCGAGTTCGCCAATGTCGAGGCGGCCTACTTCATTGGCAGCATAGCCCTGGCCGTCATTCTCTTCGATAGCGGCCTCGGCACGCGATTGAAGACCTTCCGTCTGGCTGCGGCGCCGGCGCTGATTCTTGCAACCCTTGGCGTTGTCATCACTGCGGCTCTGCTCGCAGTGCCGATCTACTACATCCTGGGTGTCGGATGGTTGGAAGCCTTGCTGCTTGGCGCCATAGTCGGTTCCACGGACGCGGCGGCCGTGTTCTTCCTGCTGCGCGTCGGTGGCATTCGGATCCGCGAACGGGTGCGCGCCACGCTGGAGATCGAATCCGCCTCGAACGACCCCATGGCCATCTTCCTGACCATGACGCTGGTCAGCGTGGTGGCTGCCGGGGAGATCGGGGCCCAGGACGCCATTTGGACTTTCGCCAGCGCATTCCTGCTGCAGATGGGCGTCGGCCTCGCAGCGGGACTCTTCGGTGGCTGGCTCATCGTGCAGACAGTCAATCGCGTGACCCTGGAGACGGGCCTCTATCCCATCGTCGTCATTGGCCTGGCGATGTGCAATTTTGCTGTGGCCTCGATGCTCGGCGGGAGCGGCTTTCTGGCGGTGTTCGTGGCCGGCCTGATCGCGGGCAATGTGCCCATGCGCGGCGCCGTAATGCTTCGCCGCTTCCAGGAGGGCATGACCTGGCTGGCGCAAATCGTCATGTTCCTGGTGCTGGGGCTGCTGGCGACCCCCTCGGAGTTTCCCGAGATTGCCCTTCAGGCCGTGCTGATCGCGCTGGCGCTGACCTTCTTCGCGCGTCCCCTGGCGGTTTGGCTCTGTCTGCTGCCCTTCGGCTTTCGCCGAACGGAAACCACCTTTCTTGCCTGGGTTGGGCTGCGGGGCGCGGTGTCGATCCTGCTTGGCATCCTGCCGATCATCGGTGATCTGCCGAACGGCCAGACGCTGTTCAACGTGGCTTTCATCATCGTGCTCAGCTCACTGCTGATGCAGGGCTGGACTATCCGGCCGCTGGCGCGCTGGTTGGGCCTGATCGTGCCTCCTCGGATCGGCCCGGTGGACCGCGTCGAACTGGAACTGCCGGGCAACGCCCGCCACGAACTGGTGGCCTATCGCATCGCCAAGGAAAGTCCGGTGGCGCGAGGGGAGCGGATTCCCCGCTGGGCGCGCCCGTCCCTGATCGTGCGCAATGGTCGCTCCATGCGCATTCATGAGGCGGGGCGCCTCGGGCCCGGGGACTATGTCTATATCTTCGTGCCGCCCAACTTCATCACCCTGCTGGATCGGCTCTTTGCCAGCCCGGCCGAGATCAGCGACGCGGATGAGGACTATTTCGGCGCCTTCACGCTGGATCCAAAGCGCCCGATCGGCGACGTGGCGCGCAGCTACGGATTCAAGGTGAGTGAGGAAAGCGCCGAGCTCAGCGTCGCTGACTTTCTGCGCAAGCGCCTGGGCGGAGCGGTGGGCCGCGGCGACCGACTCACCCTGCCGCCGGTGGAACTCATCGTGCGCGAGGCTGACGATGACCATCGCGTCCTCGCAGTCGGGCTGGGGCTGGAGCCCGGCGGTGACAGCCCTGGGCGCATACCCTTCTTCTACAGTTCGCGCGAGATTGCCGGGGGCATTCGGGAATGGCTGCGCCGGCGGCGGCAGCGCGCTTCGGCTCCCCCGCAGGAGCCGAAGAAGAAGCCTGGCAAGGACGCCTAGCCACCGCACTTGGCCTGGGGACAGTCGCACCGGTGCCCATTTGTCCCTCTGTGGGCCCGTTGCACGACACGGTCGTATTTTCGCCATGCGGGCATGGCAGTAACGGCGCCGCAACGCTATCTCCTTGACGGACGGCGCGTGTCCAGCCCTCTACCAGCCGGTGGAGTGACGGTCTTCCCGCTTTCAACACAACCGCTGCTCAGGAGCCGTACACCGGTCGATGGAAATCGCAAACCAGTTCATACTGCTGAGCGGCGCCTTGCTGCTCGTTGCCATTCTCGCCGGTGTGCTGTCGTCGCGCATCGGCGCACCGCTGCTGCTGGTGTTCCTCGGCCTGGGCATGGCGTTCGGGGAGGAAGGTCCCGGCGGGATCGTGTTCGACGATTTCAACACCGCCTACGCCATTGGCAGTTTGGCGCTGGCGATCATTCTCTTCGACGGTGGTTTGCGCACCTCCTTTTCTTCCCTGCGGATTTCCTGGGTGCCTGCGTCGCTGCTGGCCACTGTCGGCGTTGCCCTGACCGCGGCGATGACCGGCACCATTGCGTGGCTCGTGCTCGACCTTTCTCCGCTTGCGGCCTTGCTTGTGGGCTCCATCGTGGCCTCCACCGATGCCGCGGCGGTTTTCCTCCTGCTGCATCAGCGCGGCATGGACCTCAAGCGGCGGGTGGGAACCACCCTGGAAGTCGAATCGGGCTGCAACGACCCCATGGCGATCTTCCTCACCATCACGCTGGTGGAACTGCTGCTCCACAGCGACGGCGAAATCGGCTGGACAGTGGCCCGCACCCTGGGCGAGCAGATGGGCTACGGCGCCGTCATCGGACTGGCGGGCGGCTGGCTGCTGGCGCAGGTGGTCAATCGGCTGGAACTGGCGCCGGGCCTCTATCCCGTCTTTGTCGTCGCCGGCGCGCTGGTGATCTTCGGCGGCACCCAGGAACTGGGGGGCAGCGGCTTTCTTGCCGTCTATCTGGCGGGCATCATCGCCGGCAACAGGCGCCTGCGTGCGAACCAGCTCATCCGGCGTTTCCACGACGGCATCGCCTGGGTTTCGCAGATCGCCATGTTCGTGATGCTGGGCCTGCTGGTCACACCGAGCAGTCTGGGACGCGACCTGATGCCGGCGTTGCTGATCGCCGGCGGCCTGATGTTCGTGGCCCGGCCTTTGGCGGTCTTCCTCTGTCTCTGGCCCTTTCGCTTCAAGTCCGAGGAGCGGCTCTTCATCGCCTGGGTCGGTCTGCGCGGGGCTGTGCCCATCTTCCTGGCCATCATCCCCGTGCTGGGGGGGATCGACCACGGCATCGACCTTTTCAACGTGGCCTACATCGTCGTGCTGACCTCGCTGCTGCTGCAGGGCTGGACCGTTCCCTGGCTGGCCCGGCGCCTGGACATCGAGCTGCCGCCGCGCCCGGAGCCGACGGGGCGCTTCGACATGGAGTTGATGCGCGGCTTCGACCGAGAACTGGTGGGTTACCGCATTGCGGACACCAGCCCCATGGCCAATCACCCTATCGAGGATCTGCGTGTGCCCGATCGGGTGCGTATCCTCGCGGTGCTGCGCGACAATGCGGTCGTACAGCGCCAGTTGATGAAGTCCCTGAAGCCGGATGACTATCTTCTGGCTCTGGCGCCGCCGGAGCAGGTGCTGCTGCTCGACCGGCAGCTCCTGCCGTCCCGCAGGCGTTCGGGCCGGCGTAGCGAACCGGTGCTGGGCGATTTTGCCTTCCCGGGCGCATCGCCGGTGGGCGCCCTGGCCGATGTCTACGACCTGCCTGTCACCCGGCGCGAGCGGGAGATGAGCCTCTCGGACTTTCTCCAGGCGCGTCTGGGGAAAGACTGCTCGGTCGGCGACAAGCTCAGCCTCGGCGCAATCGAGTTGGTGGTGCGCAGCGTGGAGGACGGCGCGGTGAAGGAAGTCGGCATCTGGCTGGAGCCGGCCGTTCCTCACCTGCTGCCCAGGGGGCTGGCGCGACGGGTCGCCGGCGCGGGCAGGTTCTTGCGGCGGAGTAGAACTGTGCGCAAGCTGGCCGACGATCCGCCGCTGTGAGACAGCTTGACCCGGCTTGAGCCAGGGGCGGCCAGGCCGCAGACTGGGCGCTGGCGGGCAGGGCCGCCTAGCGGTCAGACCTGTACGCTCCCGAGGTGAAGCAATGAGGCGCGCTCGTGTACCATAAGCTGCTGATCGCCAATCGCGGAGAGATCGCCTGCCGCGTGGGAGCCACTGCGCGGCGCCTGGGCATCGCCACTGTGGCGGTCTATTCCGATGCCGATGCCGGGGCACGCCACGTGGACCTGGCCGACGAGGCTTGGCGCCTGGGCCCGGCACCACCTGCCGAGAGTTACCTCTGCGTGGAGCGTTTGATCGAGGTGGCGCGTGCCTCGGGCGCGCAGGCGGTCCACCCCGGCTATGGCTTCCTGTCGGAGAATGCCGACTTTGCCGAGGCCTGTGCCGCGGCCGACCTGGTCTTCGTCGGGCCGCCGCCGGCGGCCATCCGCGCCATGGGTTCGAAGAGTGCGGCCAAGGCCCTGATGGCGCGCGCCGGGGTTCCCCTGGTTCCGGGCTATCACGGCGAGGACCAGGAGCCCGAGCGTTTGGCGCGGGAAGCCGACGACCTCGGCTATCCTCTGCTGCTGAAGGCCTCGGCCGGCGGCGGCGGCAAGGGCATGCGCGTGGTCGAGCGGTCGGAGGACTTCGCGGAGGCCCTGACAGGGGCTCGGCGCGAGGCCCAGGCGGCTTTCGGCGACGACCGCATGCTGCTCGAGCGCTATCTCACCCGGCCGCGCCACATCGAGATTCAGATCTTCGCCGATGGTCGAGGCCAGGTGGTGCATCTCTTCGAGCGCGACTGTTCCCTGCAGCGGCGCCATCAGAAGGTGGTGGAAGAGGCCCCGGCGCCCGGCCTCGATTCTGCGCTGCGCCAGGCAATGGGCGAGGCCGCGATCGCAGCCGCCCGGGCAATCGGCTATGAGGGCGCGGGCACGGTCGAGTTCATACTCGAGGACGATGCCTTCTATTTCATGGAGATGAACACCCGACTGCAGGTGGAGCATCCGGTCACCGAGATGATCACCGGCCTTGACCTGGTGGAGTGGCAGCTGCGAGTGGCGGCGGGCGAGCCGCTGCCTTTCGGCCAGGAGGCGATCCAGGCGCGCGGGCATGCGATCGAGGCGCGGCTCTATGCCGAGGATCCGGCGCGCGGCTACCTGCCCACCACCGGCCGCCTGGCGCACCTGCGCTTTCCCGAGTCCGATGCGGCGCTGCGCATCGACAGCGGCGTGCGCGAAGGCGACCAGATCACGCCCTACTATGACCCCATGATCGCCAAGCTGGTGGTCTGGGGTGAGGACCGGGCCACGGCCCTGCGTCGCCTGCGTGCGGGTCTGGAAGCCACGGAGGTGGCGGGCCCCACGACCAACCTGGCCTTCCTGGCTGCCATCGCGCGCCACCCGGATTTTGCTTCAGGCGGCGTCGATACCGGCTTTCTTTCGCGCTGTGAGCAGGCGCTTACCGTGCTGCCCGATCTCGATGATCCCGCCATCGCAGCCCTGGCCGTGGCGGCAGAGGCTGAGCGGCGCCGGGCGGAGGTGGCGGCGCAGGCTGCGCGCTCCGGCGATCCCTGGTCGCCCTGGTGGAGCAGCGATGGCTGGCGGCTGAACGCCGAAAGCGAGCGCCGGCTGCACTTCACGCTGGGCGAGGCCGAACTCGTCGCCGGGCTGCGCTACGGCGTGGCGGGCTTGGCGCTGGAGTGGCAGGGCAGGCTGCTGCCCCTGCAGTGGACGCTGGAAGCCAAGGGGCGGCTGCGCGTCGACCTTGCCGGCCGGACACATCGCGCGGCGGTCGCCTGGCAGGGGGAGACCCTGACGCTGATGCGCGCCGGAGAGAGCCTCCGCCTGCAGCTGGAAGACCGCCAGGCCGCTGCAGCCGAGGTGGTGGGGGTGGCGACCGGCGTGGTGGCGCCTATGCCGGGCAAGGTGGTCCAGGTTGCTGTGGCCGCCGGGGAAGAGGTGGTCCGGGGCCAGCTGTTGCTGGTGCTGGAAGCGATGAAGATGGAACACAGCCTGCGCGCACCCGCTGACGGCCGCGTCGGCGCGCTGCACGTGCGTGCCGGGGATCAGGTCGAGGAGGGGGTGGAACTGCTCGCCTTCGATCCGCAGCCGGCCGAGCAATCCGTAGACGGCGGGGCAGTGGCCTAGCGCCATGGCATCCCTGCACCTGATCAAGCTCTCCGTGGGCTCGGAGAGCATCGAGAGCCTGCGCCATTGGCAGGAAAGGCGATTGGCCCGCCACGGCCGCCTGTGGCATGCCACGCGCATGATGCCCCGGCGCAAGGACGAACTGCTCGCTCCCCAGGCGCCGGGATCGATCTACTGGGTGATTCGTGGCGTGATCCAGGCCCGTCAGCAGCTCGTCGGCATCGAAAGTGGCGCCGATGAGGAGGGGCGCAGCATGACGCTGCTGCTCCTGGACCCGACTCTCGTGCCTGTCGAGCCGACGCCCAAGCGCCCCTTTCAGGGCTGGCGATATCTGCTTCCCGAGCAGGCTCCCCAGGATCTGCCTTCCGGCGAGGGGGAGGAAGCCGGCGCACCGCCCGCGCTTTTGGCGGAATTGCGCGCCTTGGGCATTCTCTGAAGAGAAAAGTCTGGGGACCCTGATTTTTTGTCTTGCCTGGTTGGTCTGATGGGCCTAGAAACCGGCTCACCGCAGCGACGGGGTCCTTGAGGGGCTCGGCGGGGCGGCGATACCGGGGCTCCCGGGGGCAATGTTTGAGGCATTGCTTGTTGGGGGCATCATCGCTAGGATGGGGCGTGCCGCAGGACCGGGAGATCGGTCGTGGGGTCGCTTGTGCCCGGTGGGTGAGTTTTGCGGG